>JAUWIG010000057.1 GCA_030605475.1 Planctomycetota bacterium
TTCTTTTTCATCACTCATCCTTCCAAAAGAGGAGAAATAATTTGACTGTCCCCGCTGTCTGTTCCCAGCTTCTTCGGGAACGTTTATAGCCGCATAAAACGGGTGCAGGGGAAGCATCTTATAAATCGAATTTTAGCACTGTATTGTACCAAAAAATTAGATAGGGTGTCAATAAGATTCGTGGTGGGGTGAGGCAAAAGCCCACCATACACGGTGGACGGGACTTTCGAGATGGTTCCTAAATACTCTGCCTGGTTATTTTTGCACCGAGGGGATTTAATCTTTCTTCAATTTTTTCATAGCCGCGGTCGATGTGATAGACCCTCTGAATAGTTGTGGTTCCTTCAGCGGCCAATCCTGCCAGCACCAATGCTGCCGAGGCCCTCAGGTCAGAAGCCATAACCGGCGCGGCAATTAACTTCTTTACGCCGGCTACAATAACCGTAGGGCCCTCCTTGCGTAAATTAGCTGCCATTCGATTTAATTCGGCGACGTGCATAAATCTGTCTGGAAAGACCTTTTCGATTACGACACTATTGCCCTCGGCGAGCGATAAAAGGGTCATAAACTGAGCCTGCAAATCGGTAGGGAAGCCGGGATAGGGCTGAGTGGTAATGTCAGCCGGTTTAATTGAACCGCTGCGAGTAACAACACAGCCATTATTCGCGGCATCGACAGTTACGCCGATATTTCTTAACCTATCAACAACAGCCATCATATCATCGAAGCGACAGTTCTGTATTCGCAACTCACTTGCGGTTATAGCAGCGGCGGCCATAAAAGTCCCGGCCTCGATTCTGTCCGGAATTACCTGATGCTCGGCCGGCTGTAACTGCCTGACTCCTTCGATAGTCAGTCGAGGTGAGCCAATACCTGTTATCTTTGCTCCCATTTTGTTAAGACAGTTTGCCAGGTCGGCTACTTCCGGCTCGCAGGCGGCGGATTCAATAATAGTTTTGCCCTTTGCGAGTGTAGCGGCCATTAACACATTTGCGGTTCCGAGTACGGTCGAGCCAAACGGCCCGCCCATAAAAATATCTTTGCCTGTCAAACCGTGTGGTGCTTCGGCGACGATATAGCCGTTTTTAAGATGGATTTTTGCGCCAAGCTCGCGTAGGCCCCGTAGATGGATGTCGACGGGCCTATCGCCGATTGCACATCCACCGGGCATCGACACTTCCGCCCTGCCGCAACGCGCAAGCAACGGGCCGAGTATGCAAATGCTGGCCCGCATCCTGCGGACAATTTCATACTCGCCGATAGGATTATCAACTACCGTCGAATCTATGCACAAATCACCATTGCGGCTCCTGGTTACCTTGCAGCCTAAACGGCCAAGCAATCGGCTAAAGACGGAAATATCGGAAAGATGAGGCACCGCTTTTATAACCGATTTGCCGGCAGCTAAGATAGCAGCGGCCATTATCGGTAGAGAAGCGTTCTTTGAGCCGTTTATACTGACACTGCCGGAAAATTGAACCGGCCCTTCAATGCGAAATATGTCCATAGTCTATATTTCCTTGAAAAGAGGTAACTAATGTAATACAAGACAGCTTTGGTTTCAAGGCTGCGGAAAGATATATATCGATGAATATTTCTGAGATTATCAAGCGGTTCGGCGGTTACATAACGGTAGCAGACATTATTATTTGCCTGGCGGGGGCGATACTGTTCGGCGGCTGGCTGCTAAAAACATCGCTGGGTAGAAAGGCTTTAGCCAATTCAGTGCCCCGCCGAAATAATATGCCAGTTTATTTGCCCTTTATCCCGCTGTTTATCTGGTTCGGAGCTGTTTCGGTCGCAATAGCAATCACAAGAGAGCTTTTGCCCGATTTGCCGGATTGGCAAGGCGTTTTCCTCGACAACCTTATACTCTGCATCGGTGCGATAGCGGGGATGGGGATAATTATTTTTTTAGCAGAGATAAGTTTTGTGCGGCGATTAAAGGGATTCGGGCTGAATGTAAGAACAATTCACAAAGATTTTTTCGTGGGGGTGGTGAATCTGCTCTCCGTACTGCCGCTCGTGTTGCTGATGATAATACTGACGACACTGTTCGGCAAACTTATCTGGGGACAGGAATTTGAGATGCAACAACATCAAGAGCTCGAACTGATAAGAGCATATCCGCAACTGCCGGTTAGAGTGTTGATTATTGTTACTGCTGCGGCGATAGTTCCTGCGTTTGAAGAGATGCTTTTTCGCGGGCTGTTTCAAACGATGCTCCGCTCATTTTTTGCCCCGCACCAAGTGAGCTTAGGCTCACGCCTATTTGGTGCGGGGTCGCGAAGTCCGGCCGAGCCAACTTCGGCCCGGACTTCTAACGGGGCGTGGCTGTCAATCGCAATAAGCTCCGGTTTATTCACGATAGTCCATCCAGACATGGGACATTGGCCGGCGCTGTTTGTGCTATCATTATGTCTGGGTTATTCGTATGAGAAGAGCGGCTCTTTGTTTCGGCCCATTTTTATCCACTCACTTTTTAACGCACTTAGCATAACAGCAGCATTAAATCAATAGCATACGGTAAGGAATAGACAAATGAAGAATTTAAGGAAGGTTATTTTAAGGACAATGGTAGTTCTGGCAATTCTGGTGGCGATTGTGGGTTGCAGCCAAACAAAGAAGCAAAACATAATGATGTATACTGATTCTTCAAGAGGACGACCTTTTGCCAAAGACCCGGACGTGGTTAATTTCAAGGGCAAATACTATATGTATTATACAATGTGCAAGTTTGGAGACGGTCGGCCGGGAGACGGGCTTGCTTTAGGAATCGCCGAAAGTAACGACCTCACGAACTGGGTCAAAGTCGGTGAAATCCCTCCAAAACACGAATACGAGAAAAACGGCCTTGTTGCAGGAGCTGCAATCATAATAGACAATAAAGTCCACCTGTTCTACTCAACCTACGGCAATCGGAGAAACGACAAAATCTGTCATGCCCTTTCCGATGACGGCATTAATTTCACCCGCAACCCATCGAACCCGATTTTTAATCCAACAGGTGATTGGAATTGCAGCAGAGCAATTGACTCGGACATAATCGAACACAACGGCAAGTGGTTCCTTTATTGCGCTACTCGCGACCCTTCTTATAAAATTCAGATGCTCACCGGTGCTAACACACCTGTCGGCTCGGACTTCGGACGCGACGGTTGGACCCAGATTGGCAGTGGGCCGCTCCTCAAGCCCCAACTGCCATGGGAGCAAACGTGCATAGAGGCACCAACGGTTTGTAAACACAATGGGCGTTTATTTATGTTCTATGCTGGTGCCTATAACAATAGGCCTCAGCAAATTGGCTGCGCTGTAAGCGACGATGGCATCAACTGGAAGCGTTTATTCCACGAACCTTTACTTCCAAACGGAAAGCCGGGCGAGTGGAATTCCAGTGAATCCGGACACCCCGGCGTATTTGTGGACAATGATGGGCAGATGTACCTGTTCTTTCAGGGCAACAACGATATGGGCAAGAGCTGGTACCTTTCCAAAAAGAAGGTCGGATGGAAAGATAACAGGCCGTATCTTTATTAAGCCCTGATACGCCGCTACACCAGCTCAAACCACTCACTTTTTAACGCACTTAGCATAACAGCGGCTTTATATAGCACATAGCGGATAGCAGATAGAATTTCGTATTGCGTTGTGCGTATATCGTATTGCGTATCGCAGCAGGTTGGTTTTTACTTTGACAGCCAGGCCTTTCGACCCGGCTGCGTTCAGGATAATAATCTGTCCTTCTGCTGGCTGAATTATTTAATTCCGAGGACGTTGGCCATTGAATATGGGCCTGGTTCTTTTCCGATAAGCCACTGGGCAGCCCGCAGTGCCCCCCTGGCGAAACCGTCTCTGCTGTGTGCGGTATGATTCAGGGCTACCGTCTCGCCAAGCGTACTAAAGATAATCTCGTGTTTGCCGGTGATATCTCCCGCACGGACGGCGTGTATGCCAATATTGCCTTTTTGCCTCAGCGCATCTTTGCCGTGTCTGCCACAGGTAATACAATCGGGGAATTTTTTGCCGGTTGCAAAGCAAATATTCTCTGCCAGCGTAAGAGCCGAGCCACTTGGGGCGTCCTTTTTGAAGCGATGGTGCTGCTCGACTATCTCTATATCATATTCGTCGCCGAGCATCAGAGCGAGTTTGCCGACCAGAGCAAATAAAACGTTCATCCCCACGCTCATATTAGTTCCATATATAACGGGGATTTTCTCTGCAGCAGCTTTTATTTTTTCGCGCTGCTCGGCGGCCAGACCGGTAGTGCCCAGAACCAGAGCATCGCTATTTTTGAGGCAGTAGTCAATAGTATTATCGGCTGCGGCAGGTGTCGAGAAGTCGATTACCACATCGGCACCGGCTTGATAAACGCTATCAAGCTTAACGTTAATCGGCGCTGCTGCGGCCAACAGGCCTGCGTCCTTGCCGATATCGGGATGGTCTTTTCTTTCGATTGCCGCAATAATATCAAACTCGTCAGCGTCTATACTTAACGAGAGAATGCGTCTGCCCATTCGACCGGCGGCGCCGGAAACTATAAGTTTAGGTTTCATTTTTCGCTCCTTTAAGTTATTTTTACAAAAAAGCCGATGAAAATATAACCGCGCAAATGCATTTTTACAAGGTTAAAGGATTATTTGCTTGATTATTTCGTTTAACCGATAGTAAAATAAAGTAGAAAGTTGACAGAAAGGAAATTCGCATTTCATACTTTAGATAGAGAAAAGATAATGGAGGTATAAAATGATTAGAGGTTTGGTGACAATTTTGATAGTGGCTGCTGTGAGCGTTGGTATAGCATTTGTTGTCGGCTGTGAGAGCGATGCGCAAACCGGCGCCGGTATCGGCGCACTGGCCGGTGCTGGTATTGGCCAGCTGGCAGGCGGTGATACGGAATCAACATTAATCGGAGCGGCGGTAGGCGGCGGTGCCGGCTATATGATAGGCAGCGAGCAGGACAAGAAAAAAGCGGCTGCTGAAAGGGAACAACTGCGCCAGGAAATGAACATTGTTACCGTCAACATTACCAACAGCAACGGCTCCATCAGCCAGGTGAGGCTGACAAAGCAAGGTGTCGGTTACGTCGGCCCACGAGGTGAGTATTACGACCACCTTCCAACCGGAGAGGAGCTAAGGCCGATATACGGCTTTTAACAGCCGGGCGGCCGAACAGCTACAAGGCCGATGCCCGGCTTTCGCCGGTGCAGGACAGCGGGCAATGTCAAAGCAGATAATAAAAAACGGCGGGGAATGTCTACCTTCTTTCCTTGCCTTTTCTATTTGTGGCATGTACACATAAACAACGTTAAATCTGTTGCCGCAACAGCTTGTGTAGTCTGCGGTTGTGTCAGATAGGATTATAGATAACGCCTGGGCTGCCGGGCTGTTTTTGTGGCCGATTAGGCCATTTCAATTCGTCAAACACAAACTCAGCTGCCTGTCGTATCATCACAGCCGGCATACATGGGCACATCTCAAACGAAGCAATTATGTCATTGTCGTATCTGTCTAAAGTGCTCAACAAATAGTCCCAATTCTCTCGTGGTATACCCCCCCGCAATCCGGGCGGCTCGTGGTCGTCGGCTTGTCCATAATTGTCGGCCAGATGCAAATGAGCCACCCTGTCAGCCAAATCATCCACATACTGCCTGAAAGTAAATATGGGGTCCAGATTGGCATAGCCGGTATCGAGACAATACCAAATGGAATCAAATTTTTCACCGACCTGTTTAATAGTCGTCAAACTGCCGGTTTCGACACACAACTTTACTTTATTTTCCTCGGCCGATTTGATTACCTCAGCGGCAAAATCCCAGCCGGTAACTTCCGAGCCGTCTGGAATACCCAAACTCTGTAAATCAGCGACAATATCCGCATCAAGCAACCTGGCACACTCGATTTGCTCATTCCACTGCTCTAACGTTGGTCTATCATTGCGAGAGCGCATCGAGACCAACATACACTCAGTAGCGGCGGTGATTCTGGGCCAATTACGCCTTTCATAACGACACTCGCTGTGGCCTTTCATATTTGGCCATAACTCCACGCCGAAGCCCTGGGACATTAGAAATTGACATTCCTGCTCGAAAGAAAGGTGGTTCTCCCGCCACCAAAATACCATCGTGGAAACAACGTACCTAATCTGCATTATGCCACCTCCGTAACTGGCTCATAAAGCGCGTCCTTCCATCACTACATTATCGATTGAAAACAAAGGCAGCTTCAAAGTTTCTTGAAAAATGGAGTATTTTGGGGCTGACAAGCTGGCTTTAACAAAAAAGGGGGTCCTCTGTATTTTGTGCTGGTCCAATAATAAATATAAACTTACGCCAGCAAAGCAATTGAAAGCGGTTAATTGCGAAAAATTTATGTTGAAATATCTGTTAATATTGTTAAAATATGTTAGTTTAGGTTGTGGGAGCACTGTAGTTATGAAAAAAGATACACATCCAAAATATCAAAAGGTGGTGGTCCACTGCGGCTGTGGCAGTACGTTCGAGACCCGCAGTACGGCAAAAGAGATACACGCAGAAATCTGCTCTGCGTGCCATCCGTTCTATACGGGCAAACAAAAATTTGTCGATACCGCAGGCCGAATCGAACGATTCCAAAAGAAATACGGCTCAGATTACCTCAAAAAAGCCAAAAAAGACCAATAGAAGCAATAGCGTATAGCGTACAAAGTACAAAAGAGCACAAGTACACAAGAGCATAAGGGTACTTGTGACTCATGCACTTATAATCTGCTATCCGCTATTTTTCACTTTTAGAGAATTGTATTTATGTCTGAAAAAAAAGATTCACTTTTAGCAAAGCTGGATGAACTTGAGGGGCGTTTCTGCCAAATCGAAAAGGCAATTGGCGACCCGGCAATCGCCCGCGATCCAGCCAGACTGATAGCACTATCGAAAGAGCAAAGCAAGCTGAAAACAATCGTTACAAAATACCGCGAATACAAAAAAATAACAGCTGACATTAAAGATGCCGAAGAGATTATGGAAGACCAGACAGCAGAAGAAGATTTCAGGGCACTGGCGAGAAAAGAAATCGAACAGCTTGAAAGTAAAAAGAAGGCTCTGCTCGAGGAAATCCAAAATACGCTGGTAATGGCCGACGAGATGGGTGTCGATTCGGTCATAATGGAAATACGAGCAGGCACCGGCGGTGAAGAGGCGGCTTTGTTCGCTCGCGATTTGTACAATATGTATACGAAATACGCTGAGGGTCGCAGATGGAAGGTTGAGCAATTTGATTTTAGCGCGACGGAAATGGGAGGGTTTCGCGAAGTTATATTCAGCGTCAAGGGCGATGGCGTGTGGTCTGAATTAGGCTACGAAGCCGGTGGCCACCGTGTTCAGCGGGTGCCAGAGACCGAATCGCAGGGCAGAATTCATACCTCAGCTGCAACGGTAGCAGTACTGCCTGAGCCGGAAGAACTCGATATTCAGATAGCCAACGAAGATGTTCTCGAGCATGTCAGCAGGTCAAGCGGCCCCGGCGGACAAAGCGTTAATAAGCTCAGCAGTGCCGTTAAGCTTGAGCATACCCCAACGGGAATTACCGTCAGTATGCAGGATGAAAAAAGCCAGCATAAAAATCGCGCAAAGGCCTGGCGGATATTAAGAAGCAGGGTTTACGAACACTACGAGGGTCAAAAAAGGGCCGAGCGGGCTTCGGAACGCAAGGCTATGATTGGCTCAGGCGACAGAAGTCAAAAAATCAGGACGTATAATTATCCGAAAAATCGTCTGACCGACCATAGAATTAACTTGTCGCTTTACAGTCTGGATAAGATAATGGCCGGTGATATGGGCGAAGTAACTGCGGCATTGAAAGATTATGACAGACAGCAAAGGTTAAAAAATCTTTAACGGTTAGACGGTTCATCGTTTCACAATTCAGGGACCACAAACTTCGGAGCTTCTGATGATAGTCGTTGTTACTGGAATGGTCGGGGTCGACAAGAAAAGCTATCTTCAAAAAGTATGCCAATTTGCCGGCCAGAGAGACAAAGAGGTGCTTTTATGTAATGTCGGCGACCAGATGTACGCTGAAGCGCCCGATATTCCACCCGGCAAAATTCTGGACATACCAATGAAACGCTTGAGCTCACTTCGCCGCAGCGTTTTCAAAGATATCATCACAAAAGCCCAAAAGGCCCCCAATCTAATCGTCAATACTCACGCAACTTTCCGCTGGCAGCACGGTCTGTTTCCGGCAGTGGACTTCGACCAAATGCGCCAGCTCGGTGCCGATATGTACATCTGTCTGATTGATGGCGTCATCGCCCTGCATACGCGGCTTCTCGCTGAACATTCTACCAGACACTGCCTGAAAGATTTGATTGTGTGGCGTGAAGAAGAAATTATCGGTACGGAAATGCTGTGCAAAGGTATAAGTGAAAAGATTCCCTTTTACTGCCTTGCCCGCGGAGCCGAAGAGGAAACTACCGAAACGTTCTATAAACTCCTCTTCGATAACTCAAGTAAAAGGACGTATCTGAGTTTCCCAATGACCGCAGTCGGCAATATGGAGGATGTCAGGAAAGAAATCGACGAATTCCGTCAACTAATGAAACAGTATTTTACGTGCTTTGACCCGGGCGATTTGGAAGAATCATATTTGCCACACTACGCCCGGCAAGCAAGCCAAAAAGGGTCGGATTTTGTCAAGGTGACGGCACTGGGACAAACAACCCGACTGGATTTGAACCAGGTTCGGCAAATCGAACACGATATTAACAGCCAAATATACGCCCGCGATTTTCTGCTGATTGACCAGTCGGATATGATAATCAGCTTTATTCCGACGTTAGCCGATGGGCGAGCCGCAATATCCAGCGGGGTCGAAAGAGAACTCCAGCATGCTCACGAAGCGGCCAAAGAGGTATATGTAATCTGGACAGCAAAGCAGACCCCTTCGGTGTTCGTTACACAAACGGCAACAAAAGTCTTCGGCGACCTGGACGGCGCGGTGGAATTTTTCAAAAAGAAAGGATACATGAAAAAGTGACAGTCACGGATGAAAAACAATTGGCAGGGTGTATTGAGCACACGCTGCTCAGTGCTACAGCGACAGAAGAGCAAATCGAACAACTATGCGAGGAGGCGATAAACTACGGATTTTATTCTGTATGTGTAAATACCAGATGGATTACTCTGGCTGCGGATAAGTTACACGGCTCAAACGTAAAGGTGTGCAGCGTAATCAGTTTTCCGCTCGGTGCTGATTCGACCAAAATCAAAGCTGTCCAGGCAAAAGAGGCCATATTCGCCGGCGCCGATGAGCTTGATATGGTGGCTGACCTGGCGGCGATAATCGAGGGTGATTCAAAATATCTGCTCGGTCAGTTGCAGGCGGTGCTGAAGATTTGCCGGGCGATGAGGCCGGCGGTTGTGCTAAAAGTGATAATCGAATCAGCGGCTCTTAGCTGGGAACAAAAACTATTCGCCTGCCAAACGGCAGAGAAGTGCGGGGTTGATTTTATAAAGACAAGCACCGGATTACACCAGGCTGGTGGAGCAACAATAGAAGATGTAAAGCTAATCAAAGAAACTGCTGCGAACTGCAAGATAAAGGCGGCCGGCGGAATCAAGACCGCAAAGCAGGCGCTTGAAATGCTCAAGGCAGGAGCAAACAGAATAGGCACGTCCTCGGGGGTAGAGATTATAAACCAATTTAGAGCGGGGCAACTACAATGACGACAGGGACAGTCGCTGAAACAGATAAATGTGTTCTCTGCAAACTGCACTATAAAAAAATTCGTGCACCGATAAACTTACCAACTCTAAGTGAAATATTTGCCGGCCTAAGGTCGCCCTCCATTATCGGCGGTAATACATCCAAGGCAGATGCAGATAGGTTTAGTTACTGGGCTGCTGAACCCAAAGATGTATTCGAATTCCAAACTGGGCAAAAAGAGCCATTTGAAAAACTGCAAAAGGCATTGAATAAATATAAGCTCGAAAAAGATGCGAAGGGAATATCGAATATCGAATGTCGAATACCGAATAATGAAGTGAAGAGTCAAGAGTCAGAAGGAAAATATTCCGAGATTCTTCGCTGCGCCCAGAATGACAACACAGTGGATTCCCGCTTGCGCGGGAATGACAAAAGTAAAGAAGAGATTCTTCGCTGCGCTCAGAATGACAAGGGGAGTGGGAACGGCAAAGAGAGCGGGAGCGATTTGCCAAAGGGGATTTTCTGCGGTGGATGGGTCGGGTACTTCAGCTACGAGCTCGGCCGATACATCGAGCGGCTACCGGAGACAACAATAGATGACCTCGGTATGCCGCTGATTCGACTGTGCTTCTATGACAGACTTATATGTTACGACCATATTGAAAAAACCTGCTGGCTAATCGCCCTGGAGTTGCCGAACGATACTGAGGAGCCAGCAGAGAAATTAGCCGGTCTGGAGAAGCTGCTGGCCAAATCCCATGAGATTTCTGTCGACCGGCCCCATCCTGCCGACCTTGACAATATTGATTTTTCACAAATCCGTTGCAATATCAACAAAGATTACTACCTCAGGACAATTGGAAAAATAAAGCGCTATATTTACGATGGCGATGTTTATCAGATAAACTTCTCACAGCGATTTGAATGTGATTACGAGACAAAACCAATAGAGCTTTATCACTGGCAAAACCTCTACAACCCAAGTCCCTACGCGGCATATATCGATGGCGGCAGTTTTCACATCGTCAGTGCTTCACCTGAAATGTTTATAACAATTGTCGACGGGGTTATCAGCACCAAGCCGATTAAAGGCACCCGGCCGAGGATAAACGAAACGGGTCAGAGAAGCTCGCAGGCAAAACAAGTCAATGCAAAAAATTTCGATGAGCTGGTCCGCAGTGAAAAAGAGCAGGCGGAACTGAATATGATAACCGATTTGGAGCGCAACGACCTGGTTAAAATCTGCGAATACGGGACCAGGAAGGTTGTCCAGCCGAGGACGATTGAGAGCTATCCGACGGTCTTTCATGCTGTGGCAACGGTCGAGGGACAGCTTCGGGAGGAAATTACATTCTGCGATGTTATCAAGGCGATGTTCCCGGGCGGCTCTATCACCGGCGCTCCGAAAATCCGCTCGATGGAAATTATCGATGAGACCGAGCCGACAGCAAGAAGCGTTTACACCGGCAGTATAGGCTTTATCGATATCGACGGCAATGCGTGCTTGAATATCGCTATACGAACAATTATTATCAAAAACAATAAGGCCTTTGCACAAACCGGCGGCGGTATAGTCGCAGATTCGGACCCCCAGGCCGAATGGGACGAGACAATTACAAAGGCAAGGGCACTTTTGGCAGGAATAAATAGCGTACAGCGTGAAGCGTCCCGCACCAATTAGACGTGAGCCTAAGCTCAATCGGTGTGGGACGAGATACGAGACGAGATGGTGGAAAAGGTTTTTCTAAATGACAAGTTGGTCGATATTGGTAAGGCGTGTATAGCCGTTACCGACAGCGGGTTTTTGTATGGGGCGGGTATATTTGAGACGATGCGAAGCTACAACGGCGTAGTCTTTTCACTGAAAGACCATCTGGACAGGTTATTCTTTAGCGCTAAAAAGTTGTCAATAAACAACACATACGAGAGGAAATTCATCACCGAGGCTATCTACAAACTGTTGAAAGCGAATAAATTGACCGATGCGCGCCTTCGGCTGACACTGACCGGCGGCCCAATGAGCGAACCAGAGGAAAAACGGCAGGCTACGCTGCTTATTACCGCCACGAAAATCCGGCCTTATCCGCCGGAATATTATAAAAACGGTGTTCTTGTGGTGCTGTGTCCATTCAGGCAAAATCCCCACGAGCCGATTTACAAACACAAAACGATAAATTACTTCTCGCGTATGCTCGGGCTTCAATTTGCACACGAGAGGCGAGCGGCTGAGGCGCTGTGGTTTACTATAGACAATCGCTTGGCTGAGGGGTGCATAAGCAATGTGTTTCTGGTCAAAGATTCAGCCCTCTATACTCCGCCCATAAAGACGCCGGTCCTTGCGGGTGTAGCGAGAAAGACCGTCTGCCAACTGGCCATAAAAAATTCCATCGAACTGGTCGAAAAAGACCTCTCCATAGACGATTTGCTGGGCGCCGATGAGATTTTTCTGACAAATGTGATTATGCAGATTATGCCGGTAAGTGGGGTAGAAAAGCACACGGTAGGCAACGGCAAGGTCGGGCCGACGGTCAAAAAGCTGCAAAAGTGCTTTGATGAACTTATTAAGAGCGAATGCAGGCAAGGCAAATGAAGGTAAAAGATATTGCAGAGCAAATTGAGAAAATAGTCCCGCTTAAATTGGCGCAGGACTGGGACAATGTGGGACTGCTCATCGGCAACCCACAACGAAATGTAAAAAGCGTTCTGCTGACCATCGATGTAACCGGCGATGTTGTCGCTGAGGCAAAAAGATTAAAAACCGATTTGATTGTAAGTTATCATCCTGTTATCTGGGAGGGTTTGAAGAAAATCCCTGCTGACGGCCCGACCGGCGTTGTCTATGACCTGATTCACTCCGGGATTGCGGTATTCTCGATACATACCGCTCTGGATTCGGCTATAGGCGGGGTAAATGACGGCCTTGCGGAGATTGTCGGTATTCGTGATGGAAAGCCAATCGGCGATTATGTTGAACATCGGAGCGGTGACAACTACAAACTCATCGTCTTTGTCCCTATCAAATCAGCAGCTAAAGTATCAGATGCGGTCTTTGCCGCCGGTGCAGGGACAATGGGAAGCTACAGCCACTGCGGTTTTAAGGCCGAAGGTGCGGGAAGCTTTCTGCCATTGAAAGGTGCGAAGCCGGCCATAGGTAAAAAAGGGAGAATAGAGACGGTGCCCGAGATAAGATTTGAGACGATTGTGCCGGCGGGGAAACTGGACAACGTAATAGCAGCAATGAAAAAGGCACATCCTTATGAGATGCCGGCCTTCGATATCTTCAAACTCTATGGAAGTGAGAATAAATTCGGCTTAGGTAGAATCGGCAAATTAGAAAAACCAATGCGAATAGATAAAATCGTTGAAAGAATAAAAAAATATACCGGCGCAAAAACTTTCGGCATTGTCGGAGACGAAAAGCGATTGGTAAAAACGGCGGCGGTTTGCGCAGGGTCGTGCGGGAAAATTATCAATTCTGTCATCGCCGCAAAATGTGATTTGTACCTGACCGGTGAATTGAAACATCACGAGGCTCTGGCCGCACAAGAAGCAGGACTGACCTGTATCTGTTTGAGCCATACCATCTCGGAACGGTTCATACTAAGGAAATTGGCCAAACAATTGCAAAAACAAATAAAACAAGTAACAATTAAAATAAGCAGAAAAGACGCGGACCCCTTTAAGTGGAAAAAGCTATGACAGAAGAACCAAAGGAACAGCAGAATATCGAATGTCGAATGTCGAATGAAGAGCAGACTGATTTATCAGTTGAGTCGGTGGTGGAGGCGGTTTTGTTCGCCAGCGATGAGCCGCTGTCGGCGGAGCGATTAGGCAATATTGTCGGGACAGGGATAAAACAAATCCGCAAGCACGTTAAAAATCTCAATGAAAAATACAAGGCCAACAATAACGCCTTTAGGATAGAGCAAATTGCCGGCGGATATCAAATGCTGACCTTGGGTCCTTACAATCATTGGCTGAAAAAATTGCTTCGCATCCGCAGCGAAAGCAAACTAAGCCCGGCGGCCCTGGAGACGCTTGCGATAATTGCATACAAACAGCCGGTTATCCGGGCTGATATTGAGGCCATAAGGGGCGTCGCGGTCGGTGAGATAGTTCGCGGCCTGATGTATAAGGGACTGGTTAAGATTGTGGGCAGAGCGGAGGTTTTAGGCAGGCCTATGCTGTACGGGACGACAAGGAAGTTTCTGGAAGTCTTCGGCCTAAATACGCTCAAAGACCTGCCAAAAATCGAAGAACTAAAAAAGCCAGATGCCTGACAAAGCCTCCTTAACCATGTATCGCATGAATTCTGCAGATTTATACAGCCGGTAGAAATTACTGGCTGTAAAATCCGAAATGCCAAAACCTCATTAACGGTGCGATACGACAATCATCGAGTAGAGCTTCATAGAAGGGACAGTAAAGGTTATGTCACCATCCTTTTCGGTAAATTCAAGCGGCTTAGGCTCATCAAATTCGGGCGAATAAAAAGAGACTGATTTTATCTTTTCTTTGTATTGTTTTCTTAACCGCACCTGGAACGGATTTAACTTTTTGTACTCTTCAAAATTTATGAAATGAACGATAGTCTCGTTAGTTCTGCTGCGATTAAGAATCTCCATAACCGTTGTCAGCGGCGCTTCGGCAGTAATTGAAAGGCCCTGGGCAAGGTTGTCCACAACGGCGTGGTAGATTGAGTTATGGTTTTTGGGCAAAACCCAACGTGAAGGTGGAAAAGGCTTATTGGCCGGGCCTGGTGGAATCGATGGCTCTACTCTGGGAATATATACCATTTTGCCCTTACCTAATCGCCGTGTCACAACCACCAAAGCTGCCGTCCCTGCTATTGCCCCTTTCGGCACGCTCGTAGGTATCACAGCCGTCGAAGGTGGCTCAATGCCAATCAATTCAAGAAGAGGATTGCTCGGCCGCCTCTCACGCCAATCGTTAAATTCTGCGGCATTATCGGTAAAGACCAACGTGCCGCCGGCGCGTACGTATGCAGCGAGTTTATCAATATTTTCCTTCGACAGACATTCCTGTCCTGGTAGGATTATCGCCTGGTAGCGGCTGATACTATCTATCTGCTCATCAAATATAATGTCAAAAGGTACCCTGTGCTGTATTAACACCTGCTCAGTCAGGATGGTGGGCACACGGGTAGCAGAGATGCTATAGGCCATCGAAGGCCAGCTATGTAGCACCGCCACATCGGCCACCATTTCGGTATCAGTGAAAAATCTATCGTTGTAATAGCGGAAAAACTCTGTCAACGGAGTAAAAATTCTTCCTGCTCCTCTGCTGAAAGGCCCGCCGTGATAACCAAAGCCCTCAAGATACTTTTGATAGTTAAACGCCATGTCAATCGCATACTCGAGGTCCGGGCCTCTGTGTTGGCAGGTCATACCCAATCCCCTGCTCATCTTATATGAGCGAATCTCTGAAACAAGTGCTCCTGTTTCGCCGTCTATCCGGGCCTCCATCCCGTCTATATCAAAGGGCATAAAATCGCACCTGCCCACAAAAAGCGGATGATAAATGGCCTTTCGCCATATTCGATTTATGCCGTAAATGCCTTTCAGATTAAAGCCAACTGAGATTGACGGGTCTATGGATTTGATGTGCTGATAATAATCGCCGCAATAGTTGGCCAGCGACTCGCAGCGAAACCTTATCCACTCCTGCAAGACAGGGTCGTCAATGACACTTAAATCTTCGGGTCTGTTGTAGTGATACCATTGGTTGACCTGAAGTAAATCGACATCAGGGTAGCCAAAACGACGGGATACCGCTTCTTTGGTCGGATATTTCTTTCTCAAAAACTCCTTGAAAGCTCGTTGACAACGCGGACATCGGCAGGATTTTGGCTCCGGCTGAAGTTGAATATTGTCGAAGAAAATCTGGTTGGTCTTTACCTTCTCAATACCTATATCGAGCACCTTCTTTATGTAATCCCTGTATGCGGGCTCGTGCGGGCAGGGAAAATGCCGAAATGTCTGCGTGTCGAAATACGGCACTGCCCTGCCAAGCTGGTCACGCTGCTCCCAGTTCTCAGCTTCCGGCACCTCACGATAGAATGTTTCCACAAATATTGTGCCTGCCACATAGAGACTGACCTTCATTCCATAGCCATGCATCAAATCAGCCATCTGTATGGTCTTACGAATTTCAGACATCTCCATATCCAGGCCCAATCCCTTGTAAAAGTGAAGTCTTTCTATCCTGCTGCCCACATTGTGCATCAATTTGACATTTTCAGGTGTATGCTGCTTTTCGTAGATTTCTGGCCAGTTTTCCATGCGCCGGCCGCGGCGCAAATAAAATATGAGGGGTTCGTGATTAGGCCAAACAATCTGTTCGGCTATCTGCTGCTTTTCGCGAGCGCTTTTTTCGAAACGGGTCTCCGCCCACACCACCGATGGGAGCAAAAACATCTGGAGCATCAGCCCACAATACAAAATCTTTTTCATTTGATTACCTTTCCACATATCCTTTTCCTTTCATCTGAAAAATAAAACTCAACCTCTTTTCGTTAAGCCAGTAAAATGCGGCTAATTTATTTTCGCGCCGGATACAATCTGGGCCTGCAAAATTGTCACTTTTTCGCTGAGGCCCTGAGTGCTTTTTTAAGCTCTTTGAGAATTCCTTTCGCGACGAACCTGTTGCCCTGTTTGTTTGGATGAATTCTATCGGCCCAGTAAGGCCCTGTGCCGTTAGGCTTTATATCTATCTGCATATTGGGCACATAAAAACAGCCATACTTTTTGCAAATTTCTTCCTCCATATGCCAAATGCTCTCGGCAAAGCCGTAGCGCTGGGGTCCAAACTCCACTTTTTCCTCAAGCAAATAATCCCTTTGGCCGAAACAACTTGCAATAACCACCTCTATTGCGGCCTGCTTTGCGCGGGCCGCCATATCCTCAAGGTCCGCCTTCAATTGTGATATATCCCTTTTCATCTGCCAGAAGTCACTGCCCCCAAGCTCGATAATGACCACATCCGGTTTAAGGTCCAATACATCGCGTTCGAACCTGGCCCTTCCATCGGCGAGGGTATCGTGGTTAACTCCTTTATTTACAATAATTTCGTTCGGAAGCCATTCTGCAAGCCAATCTGAATACCTGCCGTTTAGCTCCCCGCAGGTGGTTAAACTGTCGCCAAGGCAGACAATAGTCCTGCTCTGTCGCTGCTTTCTGCAACCGGCAGGGGCCACCAGGCCGGCCAAAACAACCACACAAAAAATTAAGACCTTTACCCGCAACAACATAGAAACTTTTATATACCAAAATCGAGCCGATGTAAACAGCATATAGCATGTGGGTTTCTTTTTTCAGCCGTATGCGCTATTTTTAGCCTTTGCAGCAGTATATATCACAAATGCTAATTGCCTTTTCACTTTACAAGAGTGTTTAGCGGTGATAGAATCCATCAGCCTGGATTATACAATAAATGCGAAACAGGGAAATGGCTGGCAAAATCATTATTGATACCGAACGGTGCAAAGGCTGCGGCTTGTGTGTAATAGTATGTCCTAAGAACAGCATCGTCATCTCCAGGCACTCCAACAAAAACGGTTACTTCCCCGCCCAGGTGAACAATATCAATTGTACAGGCTGCGCTATGTGTGCCATTATCTGCCCGGAGGCGATAATCGAGGTACATCGCGACAATAATATAGCAGCTGTCGAGTCAGCCAAGAAAGACAGACCAAGTTTAATCGAGGAAAAAGCGTGAACGAAAGGATTTTAATGTGCGGCAATGAGGCCCTTGCAGAAGCGGCTATCATTGCCGGGGTTGACGCATATTTTGGCTACCCGATTACGCCGCAAAACGAAATCACCGCCTATATGTCGAAACGGATGCCCGAGGAGGGCCGAGTCTTTGTGCAAAGTGAAAGCGAACTTGCAGCTATCAATATGGTATTTGGTGCCTCGGCCACAGGCAAAAGGACAATGACAACCTCCTCCAGTCCGGGTATCAGTCTGATGCAGGAGGGGATAAGCTATCTGTCAGGCGCCGAACTGCCGGCGGTGGTTGTTAATGTAATGCGAGGCGGGCCCGGCCTGGGCAATATTGCCCCTTCACAGGGCGACTACTTCCAGGCCACCCGCGGCGGCGGACACGGCGATTACCGAACCATCACGCTGGGGCCATCCAGTGTGCAGGAACTGGCTGACTGTATGTCACTGGCATTTGACCTTGCAGACCAATACCGAATGACTGTTGTGGTACTGGCTGACGGTTTTCTGGGCCAGATGATGGAGCCGGTAGTGTTAGATAAAAAGCCGCGGCGAAAACTGCCGCCCAAAGACTGGGCCCTGACCGGCGCCGAAGGCAGAGAGCAAAACATCGTCCGGTCTTTATGGCTGGGTGAGGGAGTGCTGGAAGAGCTCAACTATAAGCTGCAGGCCAAATATGAGCAGGTGCAAAAAAATGAAGTCATCTGCGAAGAATACGAGGTTGACGATGCCGAAATCGTAGTGGTTGCATACGGCATTGCAGCAAGAATCGTGCGCTCTGCAGTGAACAAGGCAAGAGAAGAAGGAATTAAGGCCGGGTGGATACGGCCTATCACCCTGTGGCCCTTTCCAACAAAGCAAATCAACAGGGCCGCCGAAGAACTGCGGATTTTTCTGACAGTGGAAATGAGCTGTGGGCAAATGGTTGAAGACGTGAAACTGGCCGTAGCCGGCAAGGCACCGGTATTATTTTATGGCCGAGCCGGCGGCAGCGTACCGAGCGTTGACGAGGTTCTGGAAAGAATCAGACAATTGACAATACCTGCAAATAAGCAAAAAGTGAAAAGCAAAAAATGAAAACAGTATTTACACGAACAGCTACGCTCAAAGATTGCCCGACGCATTATTGTCCCGGATGCGGACACGGGATTGCTCACCGATTGATAGCTGAGGCAATCGATGAGCTGGGCATACGAGGACGAACTATCGGCATAGCGCCTGTAGGATGCGCGGTGTTGGCATACGATTACCTTGATGTAGATATGATTGAGGTGGCACACGGCAGAGCACCGGCGGTAGCAACGGGGATGAAAAGGACCAACCCGGACAAAATAATCTTCTCCTACCAGGGCGACGGTGACCTGGCGGCAATCGGAACAGCGGAGATTATCCACGCTGCGCACAGAGCTGAACAACTAACGGTTGTCTTTATTAATAACGCGGTATTCGGGATGACGGGGGGGCAGATGGCACCGACGACCGTTCTTGGCCAGGTGACAGCCACAACGCAAAAAGGCCGGGAAGCCATCGGCGAGGGCTACCCGCTGCAAATATGTGAATTATTGGCAGTGCTGCCGGGCGCAATCTATATTGAGAGGTGCTCGGTGTATAATCCGGCGCAAGTCCGCAAGACCAAAAAGGCTATCAAACATGCCTTTGAGCTGCAGGTCAACGGGGCCGAAGGTCTGTCACTGGTTGAGGTACTTTCACCCTGCCCGACATATTGGCGAATGACACCAGCCAAGGCAATGGAATGGATAGAAAAAGAAATGACAAAGACTTTTCCGCTGGGCTGCTTAAAAAGTTTTGAGTTAACGAAATGACATCAAACGATTTTTATGAAGAGGTTATCATTGCCGGCTTCGGCGGGCAGGGGATTATATTGGCCGGCAAAGCGCTGGCTCAGACGGCAATGAAAGCGGGTAAAGAGGTAACTCATATGCCCTCATACGGTGCTGAGGTTCGCGGCGGTACATCCAATTGTATGGTTGTTATCGCAGATGAACCAATCGCATCGCCTTTGGTCAGCCAACCTAACTCGGTGATTGTAATGAACAAGGCCTCGCTGAATAAATTTGCTGGCCGTATCAAAAGCGGCGGATTGTTAGTGATGAACAGCTCCCTGATTGACAATAAGCCGGAATTAGCTAATACGATTGAGGTATTAGCGGTGCCGGCTGACGATATCGCCGCTGAATTAGGTAATCCAAAAGCCGCTAATATGGTGGCACTGGGCGCGTATTTGCAAAAGCGCCAAATCTTCAGCCCCGATGCGGCGGCAGAGAGTCTACCGGACGTTCTTGCCAAGCGGTACCATAAGACACTACCGGTCAATACCGAAGCTTTACGCCGGGGTGGGCAATTCGCTAAAAAATAGCGTATAAGAAATAGCCTGTAGCTATGCAAAACGAAAGTCTGCAAAGAGATGTTTTTGGGCGGCTGAACAGCCATCGGCGGCGCCTGTTTACTTTGCGTATGGCACCGATGATAGACATTATATTTCTGCTGCTGATATTTTTTCTTGTAGCAGCGAAGTGGAGGCCGGAGGAAAATTTTCTGCCGTTCCAATTACCCGCCGCACAGGCGCAGGACCGTCAACTCGGAAGACCTGAGCCTCTAACAATATATATTTTTGCAACGGAGGCCGGCTGCCAGGTGCAGATAGGCCAATTCGCCGCCGTACAAATAAAGAACGACAACATCGAGACAAATCTGGCTATGCTGATGACAAAAATAGAGCAGTGCCTGCTTACCCAAAAAAGATTCGCCACCGACCCGATAGAAATCGTGTGCGGCCCGCAAGTAAAATGGGAACATCTGGCAAAAATATACAATATGTTTTTCGGAGCAGGCCTGACCGATATCACATTCCAAATGACAGAGTGAGACGCGTGGCTGCCTCAAATAAATATGCCTCTAAAATAGCAACCGTTTTGTGCGTTGTATCTTTCTTTTTATCTGTAGCCGCAAGCTCAGCTAACGCACTTGCGACCGCTGAGGATATTAACAACCTGGCCGAAAAGGTGAGGCTGACCGGCGATACATTTATGCAGGAAAGCTTCGAACTGCGGATGAAATATGAATACAGCGGGCAATTTCTAAATCCAAACGATAGAGACAATCTGCACAAACTTGCAAAAAGAGCCAGCAACAAGCTTCAAGCAATTGCAGATGAGCAACGAGAGCTGAAACGGCAAATCGAAGATTACGAAGGCGACGATTGGGACGAAAGATACGGTTTAACAGGGCTCTGGAGAAAGCTGTCCGCGGATTTGTACAAAAGCAAGTTAAACAAATGCGAAATTGATTTTTACCTGGCATTAACAGCCAGCCAACAAAAAAGAGATAACGTATTACACAAAATATTGGCCGAAATAGACTCGCTGAACTTAACCCGCCTGCCAGCTAATTGCCAACTTTTAAAGGCAAAAACGCTCGCTTTGCTTGGCCGGAGCGACCCTGCTTATAAACAATCGGCAATAAATCAATTCAATATGCTTATGGTTCGGTCTGATATGAGTCATTCGACTGTTTTTGGGACAGCCATAGAAAGAATTAAATTGGTCGGCCTAACCGAACCGGGCCAGTTAGAGAAACTGACGAAGGAACTTTCACAAAGCGGTTGCGCCGATGACCTTGAACTGGTCCTGTCTCTGGCGTTTCTGCAACGACGATACGCTCCTGAACTCTTTGAAAGAACAATAAAAGCCTGGCCACAAACAGAAGATTTTCTCGGCTCATCTGTATTGTCGGATTTATCCCATCGAATCACACAGGGACAACTAACGAAACAAAATTTAGAGCAAATTAGTGTATTTGAAGCAGAGCTCACTGCCCTCGCTGCCTGGAAGAATGAAACGGAAGACTATAAAACGCTGCTGGACCACCTCTCAAGTGCAGAGAAATTTCAAACACCTTTAATACTTTACGTTTCAGCAGTCAAATTCGTGGATTCTTCTCCAACTAAAGCGATTAATCTTTTGGTAAAGGCAAGTAAACTTCAGAAGATTAAAAAAAGCGACAAGCTGGACGTGGCGGCCTACGAAATCGCCAAACAAGCGGCACAGCTTGCGTATAATTTGTTCATATCAGCCCCTGCCAGCAACAAGCAGGGGTGCCCACTTGCTATCGAAGCTTTTGATAATTACAGCACAATGGCAAAGAAAAAAGTCGATGAGGAACTGGGATACCTTTACAGTATGGTTCTGAATGACTGCGGCGAGGATGAAAAGGCGAGAAAACTGCTGCAGAAAATCGCAGACAGACCGACGGGGGTTTGGCGCAACAGAGCGAAATTAGACCTCATAGTGCAAGAGATACAGCAAACTCAGGATGAAAACCAAAGCCGACAAAATGAGCTGCTCGAACAATTAAGTGATTTTATCTTAAGCTGCCGCGGTCAAGATAAAAACAGTAACAGGCTGCGTATGGAAGCAATAAGCATATATTGCCAGACACTTCTTGAACGCAACGACAAATTATCAGCGCAAAAGGTATTAGAAATTTTAGATAATGCTGAAACCACCCGTGGCAGCTCTGCCACAGGTATAAACCTTTATTTATTCAAATCACAGGCACTCCAGCAGTTGGGAAGATTGGACGAGTCAGCTGGCTACATGCTTTTAGCTATTGAGCCGGACAGCGGCTCACTTGCCGGGGTAGTTGTGGAACTATTGTCTGAAGTTGTTGATACAATCGACCAGTTACAGATACAGACAGATGACTTCAACAAGATGATGCAGGACTGTAAAAAGCTGGCCGAATTTTGCTATGTATCTCTCAACAACCGGCAATCAGGTTTGTTTCTGGCGGAGATATCTGTTTTTGCAGCAGAGAAAGAAAAGGGGAAATTACTGGAAGTCGATAAACTGCTCAACAATCTGGCCAAAAGCGGTAACGCCGATGATGTTGATTTGGTTCGATGCAGGGCAAGACTATCGGCCGAGCAGGATAAATTCAGTGAGGCGGCTGAATTGTGGGCACAGATTTGCAAAATGCGAAAAAACGAGGCGCTCTTGGCAAATAAGCGAAGCTGGAAATGGTGGCGGGCCAAGTTTTATGAGCTTAACTACTGGGCTAAATGTCCGCAGACAAAAAAAGAAGACATCCTACATACTATCGAGATTCTCGAAAATAGTTTCCCCGATATCCCCCCTTTATGGGCTGAAAAAATGAACTTGCTGAAATAACAATGTTTGCGATAAAATAATTTTTTCAAATCTAAAATTAAGGAGAAAAACAATATGAATCGGATGAAAGGATATGGTGTATTACTATTTGTGTGTATGACGTTATCCTTCTCTGTCGCGGGCGCCGCGGAGGACAAACAGGGTCAGCGCAAAAACAGACCGGCTCAATACAAGGCATACCACAGAAATGCAATTTCCCAAATCGTAGATGGCGAGTACGATAGCGCTGTAAAACGCTTTGAATATTATCTTGAGGGACATCCCAACGACCTGGAGTCTCTGTATGGCCTGGCGGTCGCCTATACTCAAAAGCAAGATACTAACAAAGCCATAAAGTACGTGAAGCAGGCCGTTGATGCGGGGCTGTCTTTTGGCCGTTTCCTTGCCGGTCCGAGAAGTTTGCTCGCGCCACTGACCGACAGTGCTGAGTTTAAGGAGCTGGCGAAAAAGCATGCTGTGGAGCTGGTGCATGGCCCAATGCTCGGTTGTGTTACCGATACCAGCGTAAAATTTTGGCTTCGAACAGCCAGTGAAGTTCCTGTCCAGGTTCTTATCCGGGAATCAGAAAAAACCGGTTCAGCCATTAAATCAGAGATTGTCAAAACAAACAAAGATAGAGACTTCACGACCGTGATTGCAGTGCAGGGTCTAAAGCCGGACACGCAGTATTACTACGAACTGCTGGTAAACGGCAAAAAGGAGCCGAAGCGGCGGTCGTTCCGCACGTTTAGGGCCTGCGGTGCAAAAGGCAAGCTGCAGGTCGGCTTTGGTGGCGGGGCCGGCTATACGCCACAGCACGAAAGAATGTGGAATACGATTGCGTCGCACAATCTGCCGGCATTTCTCTTCCTCGGCGATAACGTGTATATCGACCACCCGAAACAACCGCCGGTTCAACAATATTGCTATTATCGACGTCGGAGTCGTCCTGAGTTCCGGGACTTCGCCGCCAGCAGAGCTATTTATGCCATCTGGGACGACCACGACTTCGGCACAAACGACTGTATTGGCGGAGCGGATATCGATAAGCCAGATTGGAAAAAGTCGGTGTGGCGCATATTCCGCGACAACTGGAACAATCCAAACTACGGTGGAGAGACGAGCCAGCCGGGCTGCTGGTTTGACTTTTCCATCGGTGACGTGGACTTCTTTATGCTTGATGGACGCTACTACCGCACCGACCCGCAGAAAGACAACCCGACCATGCTGGGACCCGTGCAAAAAAAGTGGCTGCTTGAAAAATTGAAGGCATCGAAAGCGACCTTCAAAGTTCTTGCCAGCCCCGTTCCCTGGTCATACGGTGCCAAAGGCGGTATTCAAATTACCAGGCGTGGAAAGGTTGCGGGCAGTCTCGACACATGGGAAGGATTTAAGGCCGAACGTGAGGAGATATTTTCGTTCCTTGAAGAAAATAAGATTGACGGAGTGATTCTTATCTCAGCCGACCGGCACCGCTCCGACGCACGGAAGATTGAACGGCCGAACGGATATGCATTGTATGAGTTCGAAAGCTCAAAGCTGACCAACGTCCACACGCACGACCTGATGCCCAGCGCCTTATTTGGCTATAACGAGAAATGCTCCTTCGGCCTGCTCACATTCGATACTACCATACCGGACCCGCAAGTTTCTTACCAGATTATCAATATTGATAACGAGGTCATCCATACGCTGTCGCTTAAGAAGAGACAACTAACACACAAAAATAAAAGTACAGGCGCACAAGAGCATAAGGGCAGTGGAGGTCGGTAAATAACTTGCCTAAATGGCCACGATTAACTACAATAGGCAATGAAAAAAACAGAGCTAACGTAAAAATAGGGGAATAACAATGGCCAAGCAATCAAATAGTAAGAAACCTAAGGCAATCTGCAGCTTCTGCGGCCGGTCGGCAAGTCAGGTCGATACATTCGTAGAGGGTCCAAACAATGTCTTTATTTGCCCGGAATGCGTCGACCTGTGCCACGATATTATCCAGCAAAACCGCAAACGAATCAGCAGGGCAGGCATCAGTCTCAAAGAAATGCCCAGACCAAAAGAAATAAAAGAATATCTCGACCAGTATGTAATCGGCCAGGAACATGCCAAAAAGTACCTCTCCGTAGCGGTTCACAACCACTACAAACGGCTGCTACACACCGATAGTGACGATAGCGACATTGAAATCGACAAATCCAATGTTCTCTTAATTGGGCCGACCGGTTCCGGCAAGACGCTGCTTGCCCGCACGCTTGCCCACTTTTTGAAAGTGCCATTCGCGATATGCGATGCAACCACTGTTACCGAGGCCGGATACGTCGGCGAAGACGTTGAAAACTTTCTGCTGCGACTGCTGCAGTCCGCAGACTACGATATAGAAGCTGCGCAACGAGGCATTGTCTATATAGACGAAATCGACAAAATCGGCAAAACCTACCAGAACGTCTCAATCACCCGGGACGTCTCCGGCGAAGGTGTTCAGCAGGCGCTGCTGAAAATGCTCGAAGGAACCACCGCTAATATCCCTCCACAAGGCGGAAGAAAACATCCGGAACAATCCTATATACAAATCGACACCACGCAAATACTTTTTATATGCGGCGGGACATTCGTGGGCCTGGAAAACATTATCAAGAAACGACTCGGCAGAAAAATGATAGGCTTCGATTCAGAACTGGGCGGCAAAACAGATGAAAAAACCGAGTACAGCGAGATAATCAACCAGGTCATACCAGAAGATATCATCGAATATGGGATGATTCCCGAAATGGTTGGCAGACTACCGGTAATTACCACCCTGTCAGCTCTCGATGAAAACGCGCTTATAGATATACTAACCAAGCCGAAAAATGCGCTTATCAAGCAGTACCAAAAATTCTTTGAGATGGAAAACGCTGAGCTCGAATTTACGACAGACGGCTTACACGCACTGGCACAAAAAGCACTCGAACGTGACACCGGCGCCAGGGCACTACGCTCGATTGCCGAGGAGCTGATGGTTGACTTGATGTATCAACTGCCGGAAGAGCTAAAACCGGCAAAATACGTAATTACGCGGGATATAGTCGAAGGCAAAGCCGAATTGTTCACGGCAAAACAAAAAGCAAAAAAAGAATCTGCATAAAACCATAACTTATTAAAATTACAGGAGCTGCACGTTGGATAGAGTCCGGGCAGAGAGAAATCGAACGATAACACTTAGTGAAGCAGAAAGAAAACATTATAGCAAGGACTTGGTTCGCATTTCCAAACCTGTGGGGATAAATAGTATCGAGAACAAAATAGTGAACCAGGATATTTTTGAAGTCCTCGATTTCCTGCCAACACACTTTGTCGATTTGCTGATATTGGACCCACCCTACAACCTTACCAAAACCTTCAATTCAACCAGCTTTAAGAAAAAAAGCATCAGCAAATACGCCGAATGGTTTGAAAGCTGGCTGGTTGGGTTATTGCCGACATTAAAGAACAACGCCACTGTTTACGTCTGCTGCGAGTGGTATTCCTCAACGGCAGCTCATTTTGTTCTGGAAAAATATCTGAAGGTGCGAAGCCGCATTACCTGGGAGAGGGAAAAAGGCAGAGGCGCAAAAAGGAATTGGAAAAACGCTTCGGAAGACATCTGGTTCGCCACCGTTTCAGACGACTATGTATTCAACGTGGGCGATGTGAAGTTAAAGCGCAGGGTTTTAGCACCATACACCGACGTCAACGGTGCACCAAAAGATTGGCAAAATTCATCCAACGGGCAATTTCGTTTGACACATCCGTCAAATCTGTGGAACGATATTACAGTTCCCTTCTGGTCAATGCCGGAGAACACGGACCACCCAACACAAAAGCCGGAAAAACTATTAGCGAAATTAATCCTGGCAAGCACAAACAAAAACGGCCTTGTTTTTGACCCCTTTGTGGGCGTAGGCTCCAGTTTAGTGGCGGCCAAAAAGCTAAACCGCCGATTTCTCGGAGTTGAAATAGAAAAAGAATATTGCCTACTCGCCGCCAAACGCCTGCATTTGGCTGAGCTCGATACAACTATTCAAGGATATTATGACGGCGTATTCTGGGAAAGAAACACACTCAACATACAAAAGCAAAACCACAGAAAGAAAAAGATGAATGCTTTAATTGCGCGATGATTGAGCGGATACAAAACTATCGCGAGCTCTGTTAGAAATCCTGCCCTTCTGTATCCTATTACCCAGCCCATTAGAGACTTTCTCCACCGGGTCCCTAATGAGTCCCGTTGCAGAATTCTAACGGGGCGAGTCGGGTCGCCTGTTCTTTAAGGCTGCTAACTGGATGTCTGTTGCGGTGCTTGCGGCAGCGCCGGCCAGGGCATACTGGGCGTCGCTGAAACAGACATCCCTGTCAATACGCAAAGTAACAACCCTACGGTCGGGAGGCAAATCTTTCAAACGAACATCTATCAATTCAGCGAGTTTCTCAACTATGTCGGCACGGTTTGATATGGTGATTTTTTCTGAACCGACCGCAAAGCCGATTTTTTCTTCAGCGGTCTTCATAACAGTAACAGTGGCTAACCGGGAGCCGGGGTCATCGTCATTCTGGGCAAACTCACAGCCGTCCGGGACGGTCACCGGGAAATTCTCAGCCTCGATAAATTGACAAACCACCAGAAAAAATATGATAAGCAAAAACACAATATCGATAATAGGGGTCATATTAAACGACCCCGACCTGTCGGGACTGTGAAACTGACCGGCTATTCTCAAAGGCATAGACCCTTTCCTTCCCTCCTATCACCGCGAGGGTAGAGACGACCGGCGAACCGTCCCTGTTGACCTGCCGGCAATCTCTTGAATCGGCTGTTTCTGTTTCAGCTGGTCGATTTGCTGCTGTTGCTTTTTCACCCCGTTAGAAGCCCCAGCCTTCGGTGCGGACCCTGACTTGCCGGAATTATTTCTAACGGAGCTCAAACTGCGCCTTATTTCCGGCATAATCATCTCGGCTTCTACTACTGCATCGCTGGCCAGCGTTTCAATGCGGTTTCTAAGCACGCCATATATAGCCAAGGCCGGTATGGCAATAAACAGGCCCCAAAAGGTTGTCACCAGAGCAACGGAGATTCCATCAGCCAATTGGGCCGGCTGCGGCTGTCCACCAGCTATAACAATGGCGTTGAACAGTTTTATCATCCCGTAGACCGTGCCGAATAGGCCTACCATCGGGGAAACATTACCAATTAGATTAACCCATTCAACCTTGCGCAAAAGCCCCCAGGCCTGCTCCTGCAGCGACTCAGCAAGGGCGTTTCGCATCCGAAACCAATCGCCCCTGCCCTGGGTAAGTGCCTTGACAACCGCGACACTGACAAAATCATCCCTGTCGGAAATTCTGGCTGCTGATTGTCCTGGCCCGAGCTGCTGTATCAACTCGACAATCGTCCGGCCTATACCATCGGGGAGAAGCTTTTTTCGACGAATGGTAAGACTGTGCTCGGCTACCAAATAAACCATAACAAGCGACATCGGCAAAAGGACAAACCAGACAATAGGTCCGCCGGCTATAACAAATTGCTCAAAGAACGTCTGTGTCCTCACCGCTGTGGTTGCAGAATCGCTGAAGCTGGCACGCATCGTAACAACTATTACCACCAGTACAATAACCAGTGCAATTATCAAAAAAAACGTTTTTAATAAAAAACTCTTACGCATCGTTGTACCTCATATCTCGATTCACAAGATATGCCTCGCGCTGTCTGCTTTTCAAGTGTCATTAATCTCTGACGAAAACAAATTCACCGCCGCTCTGTCTCGCTATTGTTTCCAGCATTTTGCGGTCGTCGCTGGCCGGCCAAAATCCTATGGTATTGATTCTCGTTGTCGGCGCAAATCGCTTCAGCAGGTCCGCTATTTTCTGAGAAAACTTCTGCACATCTTCAGTTGTCAGTTCGAAGCCATCAGTGAGAAAATAAACAACCGAAGGACTCTGAGCCCTGCTGTCACGAATTTGCACCGCCCTTTCCATCGCTGCCATCGCATTAGTTTGGCCGGCCGGATGGACCGAATCAATAAAATCATACGCAGCAGACTTTGCTTTCTCTGTTGCTCGAACCGGTCGGCCATTGCCAAATTCAAGGAGTCTGTCGCCGCCGAAAAAGATAATGTAAAAATACTGGTCCGGCTGCAGACTTTGAATCGATTCCTTAAGCTTCCTGCGAACCTGCCCTAATATTCCCTGCATACTCCCCGAACAATCTACAAGATAGCAGATTTTGCGCTGGTCTGTCCAACTGCCGAAAAACTCAACCCTGTGCGGCAAATCGGCACTGCTCACCAACGAAAAGACTCCTTGCGACGACACTGATTTTGTCAAATCACCTAAATCCTGCAGCCGCGGCTTTGCAGAATCAAAAATTCGACCCGTCGGCAATTTCCTGTCCGCTTTTCTCACAAATCGGTCCCTGCTTGTTGCCGACAGTGGCTTTTTTATCTTCGGCTTAGGAGTTATGGGGGCAGCTTGTGTAAGCTTTTTTATCCGGCTTACTTTAGCTACTGGTGCAGGGTGTTGTTTGTCTTGAGCTTTGGGGCGTGAGAATTTAACAAGCCCAAATGCTGCCAGCACTATCAGATGCACAGCAATCGAGGTCGTCCAGGCCCAGAATGTCACGCTTCCCCGACGCTTGGACAAAACCATCCTTTGGTTCATCAGTACAATCAAAAAATACTCCGTTGTTTTTTATTCCACTATTTCAACCTGTGAGAAACCCGGCATCAATAGGTTATATAACAGTATCGCATCGCCGTTGTGCAGGCGAATACATCCTTGTGAACCTGCGGTGCCAATTTCCTCCGGCTTCCTCGTGCCGTGGATGGCAAAGCCGACCCTGTCTTTGGCGGCTCCACTGATACCTTCCAGTCCTATCCATCTCGAGCCCAGAGGATAATCAGGGTCTTCAGCTTCATAGGTTTTTCCGGTAGTTGGGTCGGTCCAGGTAGGCGATATCAGTTTGCCATCCGACTTGACTTGCCAAAGTCCCATCGGCGTTTCCATCCCCGGCCGACCCAAACCCACAGGAAAACTTCGAACAAAAGTGTTCTGAAGATACAAATCCATCGTAAAAGTCGAACGATATATCCTGACATGGAACGGCCCGTTAATGACCTTTACTATTTCTCCTGCTTGCAAGGCTTGCGGGCGGTCGATATTGTTAATCTGCATTAGAACCTCGTATGGGACCTTGAATTGTTTGCCGATTGTCCTAAGTTGGTCACCAGGCTTGACCTGTAAACTGCCACAAAGACCGTCCTGTGGAAAAATAGTCCTGCTAAACAGCCACTTATCAGCAAGCTCAGAGAGCTGCTCTTTCGCAAACGCACGCTGCTGACGGCTCATAGGCATTGGTAACACCTCGTTTAGTCTGTCACGTGCTTCTATAATCCTGGCAGGCTTTGCGCTAACGCACGCCATAGCTTCAGCAATAAGCTCAGCGGCCTTGGGGTTAGGCTCAGAAACAGGCTCGGCCACGTCCCCGACTAAACCAGACATTGGTTCCGACTCGGGTTCCGGCGTGGGCGGGGTCGCTTCGTCACTGGTATAGACCGGGATTTCAACAGCTTTGTCTTTGTCCCTGCCGAAAGGATTAGGACCATAAATAAAAATAACCACCGCAGCGATAACCACTAACGCCGAAATGATGTATATCCGTCTTCGGCTTTGTGCTTTTCGTCTGCGATACGAGCTGGAAGGATAACGAGCCATTTTATTCTCCTTAAAAATCAGTGGATAGCGTATTTAGTTTTGTACTTTGAATTTTTAGTTAACCGGGTTCCCATTTTGCAATACGCCACAGGGACCCCAAACGCGCCTTTTTGCGTTTGGGAACCGCTGCAAAATGGGGGCGCCTCAAAACTCAACACCCAAAACTTAAAGCTACAGCCATACGACACTAAAAATACATTATTTCCTCATCGGTAACCAAAAAATCCACCGGTACATCCGTCGAAGTCACCGGTACCGAGTCAATCAACTGCTCTGCGAAGGCAAATCCGCACTTCGGTGCCTTAAGCTCTTCATTGGCAAAAAATCTGTCGTAATAGGAGCCGCCTCGGCCAAGACGATTGCCCTTCCTGTCAAATCCTAATGCAGGGGTAACCACTAAATCAATTTCCTGCAGAGGCATCGGCACGCCGGTTATTGGATTTCGCAGGCTGGCAACTTCGGTCGAAAAGCTGGTCTCCAGGGAGCTTATCCGCACCGGTATCATATGCCTTTGCTGCCAGGAAATCTTCGGCACAGCGACTATTTTGCCGAGCTGCCAGGCGTGAAGTATTGCTTCGGAGGTATCGGGCTCGTGCGGAAGGGACAAATACGTCATAATCGTCGATGCACTTTGAAACTGCAATGTCGAAATTAAATTCCGGCATACCTTCTTACTTTTCTCAGTCCTTTGCTCCGGTGGTATAGCAAGCAAGCTCTTCTGCAACATCAGGCGAAACTGTCCCTTATCCATATCTCGTGCCTCGTATTTCGTATCTCGTATTTCTTTTCACGCCTGGCGCTCGACGCTTTTGCTATTTTGTATCAAGGTTTGCAGCTTTTGTAAATAACGCTTAATATTTTTTTCGCAGCCTATTTCTTTTGGTTCGTAATATTTTTTCTTCGTCCGTGCCGGCAGGTACTCCTGCGGGATAAAACCATCCTCAAAATTGTGCGGATACTTGTAATCAGTACCAAAACCAGCCTTTTTTGCAGCCGGATAATGGCTGTCTTTTAGATGTTTTGGCACTGGTATTGTCGGCTGCGATTTTACGTCGTCAACCGCTTTCCATATTGCCGAAGCCGCGGCATTTGATTTTGGTGCACAAGCGACGTATAAAGCCGCCTGCGCCAACGGCAGTTGTGCTTCGGGCAGGCCGACAAATTCGGATATCTGGACGGCAGCTGCGGCCAAAACAGTCGCCATTGGGTCGGCATTGCCGACGTCCTCGGCCGCACAAACCGCAATCCGCCTGGCAATAAAACGCGGGTCTTCTCCCCCTGCTATCATCCTGGCAAGCCAATAAACGGTAGCATCAGGGTCGCTGCCACGCATGCTCTTCTGTAAAGCGCTTGCCAAATCGTAATGTGTATCGCCTGCGCCATCGTAGTCAAACGTCTTTTGCTGTATCGAGTCCTTCGCGACTTTCAGGTCAAATTTGATTTTCGTTTTCCGCTGACGGGTGGCCTGCGATAACACACCAACTTCCAGAGCGGTCAGGGCCTTTCTGACATCACCATCGCTCATCACCGCCAAAAACTTCAGTGCCGCCTCGTCTGCCTCGATATCGAATTTGCCCAGCCCCCGTTCGGCATCGACAATTGCGGTCCCCAGCAATTGTAAAATGTCTTCTTCGTCAAGCGGGTCAAAACGAAATACGGTGCTGCGAGAAATCAACGGAGAATTGATTGAAAAAAACGGATTTTCCGTAGTAGCGCCTATAAGGATTAAAACGCCTGCTTCGACATCATCCAATAGCACATCCTGCTGAGCACGATTGAAGCGGTGGATTTCATCGATAAAAAGCACGGTTCTTTTGCCGCTGGCTGCGAGCCTGTCGGTGGCGTCGGCGATTATCTCGCGAATATCCTTGACGCTGGCCGTTGGAGCACTGAGATAGTGGAATTGGGCTTTTGTGTAATTTGCAATTACCATCGCCAGCGACGTTTTGCCCGTGCCCGGTGGGCCGTAAAATATCAGACTGCTGAGCTTATCAGCCTCGAGCATCCTTGTCAGGAGTTTGTCCGGCCCAAGGAAGTGTCTTTGTCCGAGGGTTTCATCGAGATTTCTCGGCCTCATTCGAACCGCCAGCGGCGCCGCCGACTGTAGATTGGCCCTTTCAGAGCGGCTAAACAGTGTCCTATTACCCTTGCCCTCACGCATTGGGTATATTATACGCGAGATATGCAAAACTGTCGAAAATTTATTTCTGAGGCGGTTTAATACAGCTTTCCGCTCCGTTTTTCCCATACATCAGGTGCAAAAAAAATCCAAAAAAACTTTTTTTATTTGATTTGCACCCGTATGCCGATAAACTTTTCAGATAATTGAGGGGTGATTTAGCGTTATATCAGGTAGAAGTTCTTGTATACCGGGGGAAGTTTGAGTAAAGGTTTTTTAAGAAGACGAGTATGAAGAAGAAGGGAATTTTGTTAGTTGCTGTGGTTTTGTTGATCACATTGGGTGGCTGCGGAATGACACATGTAAGCGACACCAGAAGAGACCTTATCGAAGATGACCCTCCATGGAGACAACGCCTTATCAAAGATGAACCCGCCGCCGCGAACGGCGACCTGAAGGTTACTCTGGGTGCAACCTATAAGAGCAGGAATATGTGGCGCGGTTTCGATTGGTACGCAAAAAATCACAGCGCGATCCAACCCAGTATAGACATTGACTTCTGGGGTACGGGCTTTGGTGCGAATATCTTATGGTCAAGGGCTAATGGCGGTGGATTCGAGAATAAGCAATGGCTGGTCTACAGTCCATATTACCGCAACAGTCTTTGGCAAGGCGAACGTTACCAAACGGACTACAAATTTGGTTGGAGATATTATAACGGTCCAGACGGTCCTATGGCCGACCATTTTTGCCACCCCCGTGACTCAGACTTCCAGGAATTCTTTGGACGTTTTTCCTGGCCGGGTGCCTGCGACGATGCCATTGTCCCCTATTACGAGTGTGCTCGGATAAAGCCGGATGATGGCGGCAGACGCCGGAGTGGGGCTCCAAAATCCTATTGGAGAACATTTGGTGGCTGGTTCCATACCTTCGGGCTCTACAAAGACTGGAAGGTATCTGGGTTCTTGCCGGACACCTCGGAGCAGACTATCCGTACGAGCTTCGAGATGGTCTACAACGATGCTGCTGGTCCCACTCCTGACTCTCGTAGAGATAAGGCAGACCACGACTGGTCACACGCTGTCTTTGGCCTCTCAACAGACTTTCTCTACAAGGGGCTTACCTTCACTCCGGGAGTCCACTTCCAGAAGTCTATGGATGACTCGGTCAATACCTCAGACGAACTTTGGTTCACCTTTAGTACGAAGTTCACTTTCTAAGACTGCCAAGCAATTTCTATGTCAGCAAAAAGGCCGGTTTCTCAAAAACCGGCCTTTGTATTTGGGTCGTTGAATCGACCTGTCTTTTAAGGTGTTTTTTTCAGCAAAGACGCTCAGAAAATCTCAGGAAAACTTTTTTTCCTGATTCATAGTCGCCGTATCGTATATTCACACTATGAAAAAATGTTAGATGGGGTTCACTTATTCGTCAAGAGAGGCCCGAATGTAAATGGTGTAGGGCAAACCATACTAAATCGAGGCCTTGGTGTTGAGGATTTTATGAAATCAAGTGCTTTCTGAAAGGGGCTGTTATGAAGAAGATACTATTGTTAGGTGTTATGCTTGCCGTGGTTAGCTTGTGCGGTTCGTCCGCACTGGCATTGTCTCCATTCGAACCGCCAGCGGCGCCCGCCGACCGTAGATTGGCCCTTTCAAAGCGGCTAAACAGCGTTTTGTCACCCTTGTCCTGGCACATCGAGTATATTATACGCGAGATACACAAAACTGTCGAAAATTCATTTTCAACCCGGATTTCACAAATAAAGCTGGGTAAATAGAGGTTATCCGGAAACATCAGCTAAATCCGCTTGACATATCCGCGTTACTGCCTTATAAAGGCGATTTTGCATATAAATCTTTGTAAAAATTTAAGGAGAACAAAATGGATAAGAGAACAAAATTTACCCTTGATGAAAATGAAATACCCACTCACTGGTACAATATTCTGGCAGATTTGCCAGAGCCACTGCCACCGGTTCTGCACCCGGGCACGGGAAAACCGATAGGTCCAGATGATTTAGCCCCCCTATTTCCTATGGAATTAATCAAACAGGAGATGAGCACCGAGCGCTGGATTGAAATCCCCGAGGAGGTTCGAGACATTTACCGATTATGGAGGCCAACCACCCTATTCCGGGCGCATAGATTGGAGAAAGCCCTGGATACGCCGGCTAAGATTTTCTACAAGTATGAGGGGACAAGCCCTCCAGGAAGCCACAAGCCTAATACTGCTGTAGCTCAGGCCTATTATAATAAAATGGAGGGCATCAATCGCATCACTACTGAGACCGGAGCCGGACAGTGGGGAAGTGCCCTGTCATTCGGCGGCGCTTGCTTTGACCTTGAGATTAAGGTCTATATGGTCGCCATCAGCTATCACCAAAAACCCTATCGTCGCGTAATGATGGAGACCTGGGGAGCCAAGTGCGTACCCAGCCCCAGTACCGATACCAAGGCAGGACAGGCCATGCTGGCAAAAGACCCTGATTGTCCCGGCAGCCTGGGCCTTGCTATCAGTGAGGCAGTAGAGGATGCCGTCTCTCGTGATGATACCCATTATTCCTTAGGCAGTGTGCTTAACCATGTCCTGTTGCATCAAACCGTCAATGGGCTGGAGGCAAAAAAGCTAATGGAGAAGATAGATTCCTACCCCGACATTATAGTGGGCTGTATTGGCGGCGGCTCAAACTTCGCCGGGCTGTTTTTGCCCTTCGTCAAGGATAAAATTGACGGGACAAAGCCGGAACTGCGCATCATCAATGTAGAGCCGGCAAGCTGTCCTACCGTGACCAGGGGGCCATATGCCTATGACTTTGGCGACGAAGCCGGGCTTACTCCATTGATTAAGATGTATACCCTGGGGCATGGCTTTATTCCACCACCGGTCCATGCCGGCGGGCTGCGTTATCATGGGATGGCACCCATCATATGCCATCTGCATAAATTAGGACTTGTCGAAGCCATAGCTGAGCATCAGATTGCTACCTTCAAGGCGGGGGTAACCTTTGCCCGCACCGAGGGCATTATCAGCGCCCCCGAGACAAACCATTGTATTAAGGTGGCCATTGATGAAGCCATTAAGTGCAAAGAATCCGGCGAAGCAAAAACGATACTCATAGCCCACAGTGGACATGGACATGTTGATATGGCAGCTTATGACGCATACTTTAGTGATAAACTTAAGGATTACGAATATCCTAAGGAGAAGATAAAGGAGGCACTGGCTGAGCTGCCCAAAGTATCCCCTGAATAAAGTAAGGAGACAAAGAAAAGGTTTTCTTTGTAAGCCGGTTTGTAAGCGCTTTTAACGCCGTTTTAGCTGTTTTTGGAGCTTTTTCTGCACAACCAGTCCCTAAAAAAATCACTAAAAAAAAACTTTTTTTATTTGCTTTGCACTTATATGCCGATAAACTTCTACAGACATTTATTAGGATTACGCTGGTTTTGTGTTAGATAAAAGCTTACGTGGAGCGTTCAAAAAGGTCAGGTAAAGATTTTTTAAGGAGATGAATATGAAGAAGAAAGGAATTTTGTTAGCTGCCGTAATTTTGTTGAGCACGGTGGGCCTCGCCCAGGCCGAGGAAGGTAAGCTAAGTGGAACTATCGATATAACATATCTAAGTAAGTATATCTGGCGCGGCTTCGATGTTTACGGAGACAAGAGCGCAATCCAACCATCTATTGACCTGGATTTGTATGGTACAGGTTTTGGAATCAACCTCATGGGCCACAGGGCCAATTCAGACAAATACGAAAATGGCGAACGCTGGGACTACACTTTGTATTACTATAACAGCCTCTTTGAAAGCGAAACTTACGCCACGAACTACAGACTTAGTTGGGTCTATTATAACTTTCCGGACAACGACAAACGGTCTTTCGACCTGCAGGAAATGAATGCGTTTTTTTCCTGGCCGAACATCTTACCGATAAAAGGCTTAGTTCCCAGCTACGTCATCGTTAAACTGTGGCCGTCCTGCAGTGGTTCCCGAGTTGGAAGCAGGTCCGGCACGACTGGAACAGCTTCCGGTTTTGCACACATCTTCATGCTTGACTATGCCTTGACCGTACAAACGGAAGGATTACTGCCAGGCATCCCTGAGCAGGTACTGAACCTACACACAGAATTCGTCTATAACGATGGTGTCGGTCCTGGCGGCCAAAATGTGGACCAGGATTGGTCAAATGCCGTACTTGGAATCTCAACAAACTTCGACCTCGGAAACAACCTTACCTTCACTCCTGGAATTTATCATCAAATAACAATGGATGATTCGGTAAATCCCGATGAGGACGAAACCTGGGTCAGCCTGAGTATGAAGTATAAATTCTAAAACGACAGGTAATTTTTAGGTTAGCAAAAAAGGCCGGTCTTAAGACCGGCCTTTTTATTTTAGCTCATTATTTCATATTGCGTGTATCGCACATAGTGTTGCGTTACGCAGGACGAATCCTCACTCTGCCAGCTACAAACTCGGCTGTCTCAATCAAAGCGTTTTTAGCTTCGTTTTCTTTCAAGTCGGCCAATGATGCAATCGCCTTTGCGATGAACTCCTGGGCTTGGCTATGCGCATACTCCAAACTGCCATAGGACCTTAGCATTTCTGCAAGGGCATCTTTACTTTCCCCCGCGGTGTTTAACCTACTCTTGACTATACTTTTTTCACTTTCGTCCACCGCTCTTAGCAAATGTATTACAGGCAGGGTCAGCTTGTTCCTATCAACATCACTGCCAACTGTTTTGCCCGTTTTGTTCTCATCGCCGATTATATCGAGCAAATCATCGGTAATTTGAAACGCAATGCCGAGATTCAAACCAAAACGGGCAAGCGACTGCACCTGGGTTTCACCTGCCCCGGCTAAAAGGGCACCAAGTTCGCAGCAGCTACTAAAAAGAGCAGCACTTTTTTCAGTGATTATGTCGATATATTCCGATTCGCTCAACCGCCAATTCTGCCTTTGAGCTATCTGTCTCAATTCACCTTCACAGGTCCGAGCAGCGGCAGCGGCAATTATCTCAACGATTTGCGGTTCCAAACCGGCACACATCCTGAAGACGTTGCTCAATAAAAAATCGCCCAGCAATATAGCGGATTCGTTGCCCCGTAAGCTATTTATCGTAGGTGCCCCCCGTCGTTTTTGCCCTTCGTCTATTACATCATCGTGCAACAGCGTGGCATTGTGAATCACCTCAACAATCGCTGCAATACGGATGTGTTTGTCAGTGATATTACCGCAACCGGCACCGGCAAGTAAAACCAGCCCAGGCCGAAGCATTTTGCCGCCGTGGATACTTACATATCCGAGCAATCGGCTAATAGTTTCACTGGAACCGGCCAATTGCTCATTGACCATCTGTTTTACCCGGCCTAATTCGTCATCGATAAGCTTAAAGGCGGGGACCCTGCTCTGCGAGAGACCGCTGGATATTTCGGTATGTGCTGGTAATTGCATATTGTACTGCGTATTGCATATAACGCTTCACTTATCACGCTTTTTCTTTCCGTGGGCATACTCGAAGAATTTGTTTTTTAAGAGTTTTGTAATAGGCCCTGGTCTGCCGTCGCCGATAACCCTGCTGTCAATCTCGACAATACCAATGACCTCTGCAGCCGTTCCGGTGAGGAAAAATTCATCGCAAACGTATAAATCAAATCTCGTCAGATTCTTTTCAACCACCTCAAGTTTTTCTTGCTTAGCCAATTTGATAACTACATTTTGCGTTATCCCTTCCAGCGAACCAGCTTCAGCCGGAGGTGTATAAACTATTCCATCTCTTACAATAAAAACGTTGTCGCCGGTCGCTTCAGCAACGTATCCCTCGTGGTTATACATAATCGCTTCAGGCACATCACTGTCCAGCGCTTCAATTTTGGCCAGGATGTTATTTAGATAATTCATACTCTTGATTTGTGGCGGAACAGCAAGAGGATGATTGCGGACCGTTGTGGCACTGATTACTTTCAACCCTTTTTCGTAAAGCTCTTCAGGATAAAGCTGAATGTTGTCGGCTATGATAAATAATCTGCCATCTTCGCAGATGAAGGGATTCAGACCCAAAGTTCCCACTCCGCGGGTAACGACCAGCCGAATATAGCCGTCAATAACGCCGTTAGCCTCAACAGTCTTTTCAACTGCACTTAGAAGTTCATCTTTGCCCATCGGGACATCAAGGCGAATCACCTTGGCCGACTCATAAAGCCGTCTGAGGTGGGCTTGCAACTCAAATACCCTGCCGCCATAAACACGAATACCCTCAAAGACCCCATCGCCATAAAGCACACCGTGGTCAAAAACAGATATTTTTGCCTCCGCCTCGTCAACAAGTTTGTCATCAAGCCAAATCTTTAATGCCATAAAGTCTCCTATTAGCGTGTAGCGTTTAGCGTATACGCTATCCGCTATCATTTATTCGCTATTCTACCATCAGCCAATGTTATTATCCGCCCAGCCCTTTGTGCGATTCTTTCATCGTGGGTTACCATCACAATCGTTTGGCCGGCTCTATTCAACTTCTCAAAGACATTTAGGATACCATTTCCTGTCGCAGAGTCAAGATTCCCTGTCGGCTCATCGACCAGAAGCAATCTCGGCTCATTCATCAGAGCCCTGGCGATAGCTGTCCTTTGTCTCTCCCCACCGGACAACTGATATGGCTTATGATTAGCCCTTTCGCCCAAACCAAGCTGGCAGAGCAACTCTCTGGCTCGCTTTTTCGCCCATCCTCGGCACGCAAACCAACCGATTATGCCCTTGCCCGCCATCGTCGGCAGGAAAACATTTTCCAATACACTTAATTCGTCTAATAAATGATAAAACTGAAAAACAAATCCCACCATTTTATTGCGGAATCTACTCAGTTGGCCTGCACTAAGTCGGCTCAAGTCCCGGCCCTCAAACCTCACAACGCCTCTATCCGGAGTATCCAACGTTCCCAATATGTGCAACAGCGTGCTTTTGCCGCTGCCAGAGGCCCCGACTACTGCCACAAATTCACCCTTTTTCACGGCCAAATCGACGCCCTTGAGGACACTGACCTCCGCCGCACCCATCCGAAAAGATTTATAAATCTTTTCGGCACTTAATATAAAACCGTCTCTCATAACTGACTCACCTGCAAAGTCTCTACCGGCTTCAAGCTCGCCGCCCGCCTGCTCGGCAAAAACGCACCAGCCAAACACGCAACTATTGCCGAGAGGACAATTACCGCCAAAACCCTAAAATCCATCTGGTTTGGAATGTCACCTATAGCATAAATTGTCCTATCCCATAGCTGAAATTTAAAATGCTCAAAAAGCCAATTTTCGAGCCGGTTCATTCTGAGCAAAAACAACCAACCGGCAAACAAACCAACGCCAGAACCTAAAAGGCCCACTAAAAAAGCAAAACCAAAAAATAATTTGATAATATTTGCGTTCGAAACACCGATGCTCTTTAAGATACCTATGTCTTTACTCTTATGGCTGATAATCATATAAAAAACGACAAACACAATAAAAACAGTCGTAATCCCCACAAGAGCAAACATTACGGTCATCATCGTTTGCTCCTTTTCCATTGCTGCGATGAACGCACGTCTGTAATCTTTCCAGCTCTGCACAGTCACTTTCTCTAACAAGTGTGCCGACTTTTCGCCGCTTTTTTCCTCTGCAAACCCCTGCCACAGTAGAGTGACTTTTTCACACCCATCCTCGACCTTCACATTCGGCTTGAACTTTATATGGATGGCGTTAGCTCTTTTTACAGGCCCGGCCATACCGCAGAGCAATTGCGCCTGTTCAAACGGCAGGTAAATCAATGAACTGTCCACACGAGCCAAACCACTTTGCGAATTGTCGCTGTAGTAGAACGTTTTCGTGTTAATCATCCCAACCCCGGCTTTTGCCAGAGCACCTTTTGCGGTCAGAGGAAAACAGCTTACAGCAAGAGCTGTTTCGGCAGGGCTGGCTTCATAAGAATACCTGCCTTTAGCATCGCGTACCAGCCAGAGGTCAATCCCTACCACACAACCGGTAAGATTCGGGTCATAGGCCGGCTCGAATGCCTTCGACACATCGCCCTTGCGGTGATAAAGCGTCCCGCTAAAACCGGTAGCCATATTATGCTCGACCGGCTTAATACCCATAATCTCAACTCCGATGCTTCGCTCTGTACCAACCGGACTTATCAACGCGTAGCTTTTTATCACAGGCGAGACGCCTTCAATAAAGTCGGCCTGCTCCAGTATCTCTACAAAATCCCCATAATACGCAAAACCAACCAGCGATTCGGTGCCGACAACACAGTCGCCTACAAAGTTACGATTTTTCCGCTTGAAATCAGTCACCAGACCCGTCATTACTGTCATCACCACAACAACTATAAAGACGCAAAGTGCAACGGCCAAAAACGCCAGATAACTTATGCGTTTCCTGAACAAATAACGAAATGACAAAATAATTTTATACATTTTTAAAACTATTTATTCATATCTTAAAACATTAACCGGTCTTGTCCCTGCGGCAATAACCGCTGGTATCAACGCTCCGACAGCCGCAGCTATAACCACCGACAATATGATAGGCAAAGCCGAAGCCCAATCAACCTCATTGGGTATCCTGCTAAACATATACACGCTGCTTTTCCAAAGCTTCAACCCAAAAACTATCCTAATCCATTCCTCAATAGTATTTATGTTCTTTGTTACAACATAGCCTAGTATTGCACCTATCCCTGAGCCGATTATCCCAACACAAGCACCAAAACCGACAAAGACCAACGCCACCGCAATGCTTGTTGTCCCGCAACTTTTTATTATTGCAATATCTCTCTGCCGGGTTATCACAATCATATAAAATATGCAGAAAATCAGCAGAACCGCACTGAAACTTACAATACCAAATATCACCAATAAAACCCCCATTTGCTTTCGCAGTTCAGCAACATACTGGCTTTGCATCTGTTTAGCTGTGGTGACGGTTGTCTGTTTTATAAGATACAGGTCCCAACCAAGCTGCTCAGCAGCAAACCATCGCCATATCCCTCGAATCTGTGCCATTGCAACATCCGCCTGTGCGTCAGCTTCGAGTTTAATTTGAATTTGGTCGGCAATCGGCTCTGCTTCGTTCGGGTATAAAGCTTTTTGCAACTCCTCTATTGGCAAATAAATAAATGTTTTGTCGACATAATAGCTTCCTGTGAAAAAGATATCTGCAATTGTAAACTTTAACGCCCTTCTCTTAACTTGTGTTCTTGTACCCCTATGCTCTTGTGCTCTTGATGCTGCCCCTGTAGTAAGAACTACCTGCTGACCAATTATTTTTTCAATTGCGTCAAAATCATACTCATCTGTCTTTTCATCAGGCTCCGCCACCACGCCGACCCCCACAAATCCCCCAAGCTTTTCCGGAAAGCCGGGGATTTCAAAAGATGGTTGCCGGGACGAACTCTTTTGCTTACACAAAAAACGCTTAAAACCGGTTACTTTCTCTCTTGGTCCAGGCTCAATGCCCCAAATCAACACCGCACGCACGTTACCCTTACCCAAATGTAACAGGCTGGGAGTTGATAGCGTAGCTGTTGCCGTCTCAACCGCCACGGTTTGCTCCAGGCGTTCGATAAGCAGTCGGTACTTTGCAAATTTAATCGGCGGGGCAAGAACAATATCACCCATAGTCTCAACCGCGCTTTGCTCGAACGCATTGATAAAACTGTTGAATAAACTGGCAACAACTATCAGCAATGCGACAGACAGAGCAACTGCAGCAATACTCAAGAATACAATTTTTTTCTTACGCAGGTATCGCAGCCACAGAAATAATTTCAGCATCTTTCTGACAAGCCCAATTGGTTCAATTTGGCACTGGCTTTAGAAGTGGAAACAACACCACGTCCCGAATACTTGTGGCTCCCGTCAAGACCATTACCAGTCTGTCGATTCCAATGCCCAGCCCCCCCGCCGGCGGCATACCGTACTTCAAGGCCGTTATAAAATCCCTGTCCATCGTTGCCATTGACTCTTCCTGTCCACGAAGCTGTATCCTGAAATTTTCCTCCTGAACAGCGGGGTCGTTCAACTCCGTATAAGCGTTAGCCAGTTCCATCCTGGCCATAAGCAATTCAAACCGCTCGGCATATTTCGGGTCGTCCTTTTTGCGCTTGGTTAACGGGCACAGTGCCACCGGATAATCAATTACAAACGTGGGGTCAACGAGATTGTCCTGGACGACAGCCTCGAATACCTTATTGATAACCACCGCATCATCCATATCCGCTTCATCTATCCCAAGTTTCCCTGCCTTTTGCCTGACAGACTTAATATCATCAATATCGCAGCCGGCGTATTCTTTCAGCAGTTCGGCATATTGAGCCCGCCGCCACGGCCGCCCGAAATCAACAGTCATATCACCGAATTTAACCTGGTTGCCCTGGCAGTATTCCTCCACCAGTAGACGAATAACCTGCTCGGTCAAGTCCATCATTACGTTGTAATCGGCATAGGCCTGATACAATTCGAGCATTGTAAATTCCGGATTGTGCTGCCTGCTGAGACCCTCGTTGCGGAAGTTTCGATTTATCTCAAAGACCTTTTCCATCCCTCCGACCAGGAGTCTTTTCAAAAACAGTTCCGGTGCAATCCGCAAAAACAGGTCCATATCCAAACTGTTATGATGGGTTGTGAACGGCTTTGCCGCAGCTCCACCGGCTATCCGTTGCATCATCGGTGTTTCAACTTCCAAAAAGCCGCGGACATTGAGGAACTGGCGAATCGTTGAGATAATGGCACTTCGCTTCTTGAACAACTCCATCACTTCAGGATTGGCCCACAAATCCACAAACCTGTGCCGGTAGCGCAGGTCAATATCCGCCAGGCCGTGGAACTTCTCCGGCGGCTGGCACAGCGATTTGCTCAACAGTGCCAAGCTATCAACCCATATAGTAATCTCACCAGTTTTGGTCTTACCCAACTGTCCGGCGGCACCGATTATATCACCAAGCTCAAGCAATTTTGCAAGCGGCCACCGCTCGCCAAGCAGTTTTTTGCTCAATCCGACCTGGATAGTCCCGCTCCAATCTCGCAGTGTCATAAAAATCAGCGCACCCATGTGCCTCAGCAGCACAATTCTGCCGGCACACTTGGCCCGTTGACTTTCATCGTCTTCTTTAAACCTGCGCTTAATGTCTTCAGCCAGCTCGGTCCCGTCATATTTGCCACCATAAGGGTCGATACCTAATTCCTTAATGCGGGAGAGTTTTTCCTGCCTTTGCCGTTCAAATTTCGTATCTTGCATCTCGTATCTCACGTTTTATAGTTCGTGATTCGATTCACAAGTCATGAATCACGCTTCACGCTATTTTCTATCAATTTGCTTTTAATGACCAAAACGCCGACCGCCAACTGCGAGTCAGCCGCAAGGATTTCTTCGGCAGTATGTTTTTTCAGTCCCGAAACATCGAAATCGTCGTGGTCGGCTCTAACCAGCACGTCATTAACCCTCTGCATGTCGAACTTTTTTTTACGTTCATCGCTTCTTAATTTAACTTCGATGTTTGGCTTGATGCCCCAATCCTTCCTGCCACGTTTTTTCATTGCGTCCCGGCTCTCAACCCTTTGGCCTGAGGGTAAATGATAATAGGCCATCGTATATTTAAGCTGTGCACCACCCCTTGGATGATGCGTTATTCCCTGGACGCTACCTTTTCCGTGAGTTCTTTCACCCACCAGAATTGCCCGGTTATGCTTTTGGTCTGCCAGTGCCCCAGCCACAATCTCGGAAGCACTGGCCGAGCTGGAATTTATCAATACAACGAGCGGGTAATCCGGATGGGTTTTCTCCCTGTGTGCCGAGGCATAAGTCCATATCCCGAACCGGGGACGTGTGCTGACTATCAATCCTTCTCTGATGAATTTGTCGGTTACTTCAATGGCACTGCTTAAAAGTCCGCCGGTATTGGACCGCAAATCCAAAACCAACCCTTTCAACCCTTCCGCCTCAAGCTGACCAAGTACCCTTTCGAAATCAGCAGTGGTTTTCTCGGAAAAATTGGTAATGCGGACATAACCGATTCTGCTTACGTCATCAACCATATACAGCCAGCGACCTCGCTCGGTCCTTTGCCAGCCGCGAATTGTCGAAACGACTATCCTGGCTCTGGTTATGGTAATATCGCGGGTCTGCTCCTGGCCGGGGCGTCTTACAGTTAACGTCACTTCTGTGCCCTTAGGACCGGTAATTCTGTGAACGGCACAGATAAGAGTCATATCTTTCGTTTCGACACCATCGACCGCTTCTATCACATCCTCTGCATCAAGACCGGAGTAGTACGCCGGTGTATCAGGCAATAAGCTTGTTACGGTTAATAGTCCTTTTGGTTTTGAAATCTCTATGCCAATGCCCGTAAACTCATTTGTCATTGTCTTTTCAAACTCCCGCACCTGCCTGGGCCAAATCATAACCGTATGAATATCAAGTGCCTTCAAGGCCGCCTCTGCAAACTGTGCAATCAGAACACCTTCAGGCAATTCAGCAGTTGTTTTGTTCAACGCAAGGACCTTTTCAAAAACATCTATAAATTTATCCTTACTTACAGTTGGTAACTGGTTTACTTCGTCCAGGAGCACTGTCAGAGCTGCCGACCAGGTTGCAAGCTTCTTACTATCAGGCGGAGAAAAAGATTGCTCCGAACCTTCGTCCAGGGAAACCGCATCCCCACTTTCCGAATTTTGTGCAAATGACAAGTCAATCACCTCCGCCAATAATTTGCATCGTCTGATAGCTTTGATTGCCATCTGGCGATAATCGATACTGCTGACGTAATTGAAATTCAGGGCGCCAACCGCCCGGATAAACATCCGTTTCTCCACGTTTTCATAACGCTCCTTGCTGGTCTCACAAGGGCTGTCCTGAAAATAGGCCAGAATATTTGACTTCTCTATAAGCAGCTCGGCATGGTCCGAATACTCCTCGTTGTCCGGCTCAATGGCCTGCAGCCAGCCATAGCAAGTTATATATGCGTCAAGCCATTTGCCTTTTGACTCAAATTCGGCGGCCTCGGCCTTAACTTCCTGAATAGTTTGCTTCACAAATGAATCAAACAAAAACTCATCTCTCTGTTGCTCGTCCGCAAACTCGCACGCCCTGGCAATAACCGAAAGCACCGTTGAAATATCATTTCCATCATTCACATCGCCTACATCACCGGTCTCCGCTGCCACTCGAAATTTCTCCAACTCAGCTAACCTCTCTGCATACGCAGCTTCTCGAGCTTCCACGCGCTGCTGACTTATACCCTTGTATTCGGCGGTAATCTCCGCTAACCCCGTCAGAAGTTCCACTTCTAATGGGGCTAACTGATTAAGCTCTCTATGGTATCTCGTATCCTGGTCGAGATACGCTTCTATCCGCTCAGCGGCGGTGTCGAATTTGCCCTGGTAAAGTAACCCACAAGCTGTTTTAATCCCGATGAAATCGGGACTGGGTTCAGTTAATTTGACCTTTGGAACTTCGAGCTGGCCCGTCGCCTCTGTTGTCGGGGTTGTCGCCGGACCGGGCTGATACAGTACACAAGAGCAAAAGAGCAGAAGGGCACAAAGAAAATATCGAATTTCGAGTTTCATAGTTCGCCTCAATTGGTAACCGGTAATTAGTAACCGGTAATCATTTAACCAATTACCACTTAACCAATTTTGTTTTACATACACTCGGCTGCTTTTCCGGCGCAACCTAAGACGTGCAGCTTATGTTTAACCATATTCTTAATAGCTTCTCTGCCCGGGCCAAGGTATTTACGAGGGTCAAATTCGCGGGGGAATTCGACAAAAACCTGCCTGATTTTAGCGGTTATAGCCATTCGCAAATCCGTATCGATATTGACCTTGCAGACCGCCATTTTCACTGCCTTGCTGATTGCCTCTTCGGGCACGCCCATCGCGCCGGGCATATCACCTCCGTACTTATTAATAAGGTCTTTGAATTCGGCCAAAACGCTGCTGGAACCGTGCATAACCAATGGGAAGCCGGCAAGCCTCTTACCAATCTCCTCGAGACGGTCAAATGCGAGCTTTGGCTCCTTCTTGAACTTGTAAGCGCCGTGGCTGGTACCTATCGCGACCGCCAGAGAATCACAGCCGGTCCGCTCAACAAACTCCACAACCTGATTCGGGTCAGCAAGAAATTTTTCAACATCGTCAACGTCAGCACCGACCACATCTTCCTCGATACCACCCAACTGGCCTAATTCGGCCTCAACCACAACGCCGTGAGCATGGGAATATTCAACTACCTTCGAAGTGACCGCAACGTTTCCCTCGAACGGCTGTTTCGAAGCATCTATCATTACCGAAGTAAAGCCATCATCAACACACTGCTTACAGGTCTCAAACGTATCGCCGTGGTCCAGGTGCATTACGATAGGAATATCGGGATTTTCTGCAACCGCCACATCGATAATCGCCCTCAAATAGCTCATACTGGCATATTTCCTTGCGCCTCTGGATACCTGAAGGATAAGCGGGGCTTTTTCTTCAGCTACAGCACTTATAATGCCCTGCGTGATTTCCATATTGTTCACATTGAACGCACCAATTGCATAGCCGTTTTCATAAGCCATCTTGAACATTTTTTTGCTATCAACTAACGCCATAGTATTCTCCTTAAATTATTTCATATTCCGTACCTGAATTCACGATTCACCCCGTTAAAAATACTGCCTTATAGGATTTCTAAGGGGTTCACGCTATCGTGGCCCACAAACGCGAAAAAAGGCGTTTGGCGGCCGTTATCAATAACCCGGTGCACCACCCAGCTCCATGTACCTTCTCGGCCCAATCGCCAGCTCCGGAACACCCTGGGGCCATATACTAAAAACAATTGCCTGTCTGTCCAGCGACTCGTCGGCGCTGTATGTAAAGCCGCAATATATCCTGTGATACCGCCTTATCAGCGTTATGTCACTTCGTATATTTGCACCGTAGTCAAAATCAAACTGCTGCGAAAAAACAAGCGTATATCGCGGGTCAAGCACATAAGTAGCCGCAAAAGTAAACGCATTCGAGCCTTTCTCACCCAAAATCTCCATCCGCCTTAAATATCTGCTGCCGATATAATAACTCAAATTAGGCCAACACAAGCGCGAAAAACCAATATTAAATTGCTGCACTACCCCGCTTTGCATATCAAAATTTATATCACTCAACAGCGAGGCGGTATCGCTCAAGCGCCAGATATAGTCGGCGCCGAAGTAATTGCGTCTCGGCCCAAACATCTCAAATCTGTGAAGGTTGTGGACAAGGTCGCCACTGAATATCTGAGGTGCCGAAAGCACACGCAGCGGTACAATTGGCCGACTCCAAATAAATTCATCCGGACCGACAGTAGAAGGCCCGGCTGAGTCATTCACCCACGTAACGTCTGTATCCAGCCGCATCCAGTCAACTGTCCGCTGCCTATCGGAAGGGCCTCGCTTGGTTTGCAAACGCTGAGAAATCCCTATGTTCAACGTATCACGCTGCTCAACAACTTTGTCACTCTCAGCATAAAAGACCGCCGTCAACTCCGGCTCTATGATATGCCGCAATTGGTTCAAATCCCAAAGCCGTGACCTGACATTAGGATAAACTTTCCAATACTGCGTGCCAACACGAACGCCAGCTTCGCCAAGCCAAACCTTATCCTCGCCAAACATGCCCGAATAACTTCCATCCACAAGGGTCCTCCTAAAACCGCTGCGGTCATCATAACCGAAAGTCCCGGCCACAAACGGCACTACCTTAAAAGTATCGGTGCGGACCGGCATATCAAGCTCGGTTCTGTGCGACACAAACGAAAATACCTGCTCGTCGATTAACGTCGAATGCCTATCGCCTATCCTCTGGCGCAAACGGCTAATCTGAGTATCGCTGTACAAAGTGAATCTGTCGTCAAAAAGCGACTGACCTGTTAAGTGAAACTCAGCAGCAGGCAATTCTTCCAGCTCATCGGCAAAATCGTTTATGCGTCCCTTACCCAAAAAGGAGATGGCCCAGTTGTCCTCTATGCGCTTAAGATGAACATACGTTTCCTCCACACCCACGTTAAATTCTCCGCGATAATACCCCTCTATAAAGCGCTCATCGGAGGCGTAACCGATTCCGGTCGTAAGCTGCCAGTTATAAGGGAGAAAATGCCTGTGCTGCCAGCTAAACCGTCCACGAAGCTTACGTTCCGGCTCAAGGTGTCTGCGGGTATAGTGCCTGCCAAGCCTGTCTCTGCCGGAATCTTTAATCATATAACCTAAAAGCCTGCCGAAATAATCCTCCCTCATATAATTAATCTCTACTCCGGTGCCGACGCCGCGTTTGCCGAAATAATCCAGCGCAAGAGTGCTGTCTGTCCCTTCGGGCTCCCGCAGACCCAGCAGCCGGGCTAAGTACCATCGCGTCTCAACCGACGTCCCCCAAATACTGTCATGACCGACATGTATGCTTTTGAGCGGAACATCAGGCCTTTGCAGGTTGCTACGCACAAACGGCCAGTAGAAAATCGTCTTATCTTCCAACTTCAAACGCACATCACTCATCTGAGCATCATAACTACTATCAGAAACCTTACCCTCCTGCGCATCGATAGCAGTGGTATCAGTGATAATTACACTCGAGGCGTTAAGCGAAATCTGAGGCAGATAAAATTCACTGGTTGTCAAAGTAATATTTTCAGCGGAAAATCTATTTTCTGCAATCTGCCGCAGTTTCTCGGCCCGAACATAAATCGGAATCTCACGGGCCACGTCGAAACTCCTCATCACCGCGTTTACCGCGATGGCCTTTTTTCTTTGGAAATCGTAGTACATCTCATCGGCCCGAACCGTCCTCTGCCCTTCGGTCATCACAACGTCACCGGACATATAAATCGCCTTCACTGCGCCACTGGCCAAAATATCCTCCGCTTCGGTTTGTTCTTCGCCAACCCGAAGCTCCTGGCCGGAATAAAATATGACCGCGTTATCAGCCTGCAATTCCAGCAAACCGCCCCTTTCATCCTGCTTTTGCCACAGATAGAACCTGCCTATCACCGTTGCAATATCTGTCCCGTCCGGTGCACTGGTGGACTCTATCTTCGGCGCAACCTCACCCACAGGCGCTATATTGACCGGATATATAAAGCGGGGCTTCTTCACTTCCGGCCTGGCGACCACTTTGGCCGGTTTAACCGGCTTCTCAGGCACAAATACCTTTTCAACCAATCCAGGCTTAGGGGGCTTTGCAATAACTTTCTCTTTTTCAGGAACCACCTTTTCTATAACCACTTCTTTAGGCGGTTTTTCGGGCGGTAGTCTTTCTGGCAGCTTTTCCTCCACAGGCCATTCAGGAACCAGTGCCTCGGCTTTAACAACAAATTCCGGCCCAACAGGCACAACCACGGCCTGGGACTTTTTGTAAAGCTCTAATCCGCGAGGGTCGGCAATCTCTCTTTTGTCCGCTGTTACGAAAACTTCACCGCTCACATCAAACAGAACAACCACAGCCTGGCCCTCTTCAACTACCGTCTGGCTCAAATCGACAGTTTGCGCGCCTTTGCCTTTTTCAGCCGATACATTGCCCTGCAGGTACACCTTTGCTTTATAATCGATACGAACGCGACCACGAAATTCAGTTCTCTCGATTCTCAACCATATAACCGCACTATCGCTAAAAAACTGATTAGCTGAGATTGACATCGAAACTCCATCCCGGAAAACAAGCACGTGCTCGCTGGCACTTAGTTGATAGCTTATGAGATGGGGTCCTTGCAGGCGCAAATCCTGACCAATAAAGGCCCGGGCCTTTTGACCGGAGACACTACTCTCAACCCCCTTAGAAGTCGACGACTTACTTCCAACGGGGTCAATAGCCGACAAAACCGCCGCCGAGAGCAAAACCCATACAGACAAAATAGCCAAAATAAATAGCTGTTTCTTTCGCATACTCACACTCCATTATTGTGCGAAATCCGGTATCCAGCCGGAACTTGCCGAAAATTATAGCCAATTGCCTCAGCAAAGCCAGCAAAAACCGTTCGAGATAATACTGGTAACTTGATTTATCTGTAATAATCCTGTAAAAAAGCATTGGCAAGTAGCGAGATATGAGATACAGGAACTTTGGATATGGCTAAAAGTGAGCGTTCGAAATATCAAACCGGCGTAATCTCGCGGTATTACGACCATCTCGATACGATAATGCTCCAGAAACTGGGCGAGCTGGTAACCGAACTGTATTTAGCCGACACGCCAGCCAGGCAAAATCAGCTCTGGCAAAGGGCACAGAGGACAATGCTAAAGCTAAAGCTTCCTCCGGCAATCATCGAGCACATTATGGAAAAGAGAAGCGCGGAGATATTAGCCAAAAACCTGCAGGACTGGCTCGCTAACAAAAAGAAAAAATAAAAAACCACCCTTCTGCCTTAGCAGCAAACGAGCATATGTCGATACGGATGCCCCCAAAAGCAGAAATGCTTGGGTTGGCCTTTGAAGCTGCGGGTATAATAGATGCAACTGAGGATTCGATGAAGGTATCCACAATGCGACAATTCGACCGTTGGGTGGGTGGGCCGGCCTGCCTTGTACTGACGGCCTTTCGAAAATGCGGTGTTCTTTGGCACCAGCTGCGAAAAACACAGCCGACAAAGGTCCAGAGGATACTATTTGTCAAACTAGCCGAACAGGGTGCCACAGTCCTGGCTCACAGAGCCATCACAAGGGCCGTCCAGATGGTCGGACAACAGAACGTCTACTTCCTTGTTTTCGAGGAAAACCGTTTCATTTTAGACCTGATGGGGCTCATCCCAGAGCAAAACGTTATACCCATTCCTGCTGACAATTTCCGCTCGCTGCTGAGTGGGACGATTTTGGCTTTGCGGCGACTGCGGAAACTGCATATTGACGCAGCCATCGACTTTGAATTCTTTGCTCGAAGTTCCGCCGTCTTGACGTACCTCAGCGGTGCCAAGGTGCGAGTGGGTCTGCATTCCTTCGCCGGCGAGGCTGCTTACCGAGGCGACCTGATGACCCATCGGCTCAGTTACAACCCGCACATTCATATCAGTCAAATGTTCCAGGTGATGGTGGAAGCCCTCAAGACCCCCGCAAAGGAGCTGCCCGCTCTGAGTATAGACACCCCGCCGGCGCCGAGCCTCGAGCAGGCCTTCATCCCCACAACTCAGGAGGTGGAAGAATTCAAGACCGTCGTGGAAAGCCAGGCACATACGAGCGATTATTCTCCGCTGGTACTGCTCAATGCCAACGCCTCGGACCTGCTGCCTGTTCGACGTTGGCCGGCTGGGCGCTACGTCGAGCTGGCCCGACGGCTGATAGAACGCTCGCCAGAGGTCCACGTGGCCTTTACCGGCGCAGCCGACGAGGCCAAGCATGCCGAGAAACTCGTCGAGGATGTAGGGTCAGACCGATGTTTTTCCCTAACGGGCAAGACCACATTGCGCCAGCTGATGGTGCTGTATTGCCTGGCCGATGCGCTGGTGACCAACGACAGTGGGCCCGCTCATTTTGCCACGTTGACGCCAATCCAGGTAATCACGCTGTTCGGCCCGGAGACCCCGGAGCTGTTCGGGGCCAACAGCCCACGAGCACATATCATCTGGAAAGGCATACCATGCAGCCCATGCGTCAACGCATATAATAACCGCACGTCAGCCTGCAGGAATAACGTGTGTATGCAGCGAATCACTGTCGATGAGGTTTTTGATTTGTTATGCAGGCTTTGCAAATTATGAAGACCGTCAGAAAATCGGACAAGTCGAACGAATTGCCATAATTCGGAAAAACTAAACGCATGCGAGACAGACTGAGCGAACAGCGCATCAGAACAACGATACGACCGATGATGGTTGTGATAATCGTGGTTGTCGGTGCCGCAGCCGCGGCGGTGTATCTGCCGACCATTGTCGCTGATTTCGTCTACGATGACATCAGCCAGATTATCATCGATGACTATATTCACAAGCCCGCCCATTTTGGGGAGGTTCTGAGCTTTCAAGTCCTGGGACGCGACGTTCTTGACAACAACCGTCCTGTTATGCTGCTGTCGCTTATGGTCGACTCGATGCTCTGGGGACGTAACCCTGCAGGGTACCACCTGACCAATATTCTGCTGCACGTCTCATGCACTGTCCTGCTCTTTCTGCTGCTGCTGGGCATTTTCCATCGTATAGCTGGGTCAACAAGCCGGACAACTCGGCCTCTTCTGGGGGCCTTGGTCGGAGCGATACTTTTCGCAGTCCACCCGGCCAACAGCGAGGCCGTCTGTGTAGTCAGTTTCCGCGAAGACGTTCTCGTCGTCTTTTTCACGCTGATTGGGCTGCTTCTGGCCGAGCGCTTCCCGACCGAGCAAAGGCTGACAACCACTCTGTTGGGTGGTGGGTGCGTCCTCTCAATACTGGCGGCAGTAGCCAGCAAGGAAAGTGGCATCGCTGCTCCGCCGCTTCTGTTGATGTATTGGCTTCTTGTTCGCCGAGCCAACCGGCGGCGCCCGTGGTTGGGGTTAATCACCGCCGCTTTGGCCGTGACGGTCGCCTTTCTGGTCGCACGCTTTGCACTTCAACCGGAACATTCAATAATCTTCACACACAAGGCTGAGTATATCGGCGGCTCGTTCTCAGCAATGCTCAGAATCCAGCCACGAATATGGGCCTTTCAAATAGCCTCTATCCTCTGGCCGGACTTATTATGCGCCGACCAGACGGTTTATACAATCAGGCACATAAACTTAGCTTCTGCATTGGTGGTCCTGGCGATTGTGGCCGCGACAACCATTCTGCTCGCTCGCAAAAATTCCTGCGTGGGCCTCGGAGCAGCATTTTACTGGCTGGCCCTGCTGCCTGTATCAAACCTTGTCCCAATATACTGCCCTATCGCAGACCGATACCTGTACTTTCCTATGTTAGGCGTCTGCCTGGCGATTGGAGCAATAGTCTGCCGGTTGAAGATTCACTCAAAGCATCGGACAATAGCGCTGCTGGTAGTCGGTGCAGCCGCGGCCTGTAGTATCCTAAGCGCACTGACCGTGCAGCGAACCCTCGTCTGGAAAAATAACAGGTCACTCTGGGAGGACACCGTCAGCAAGAATAAATACTCCGATAGAGCATATAACAATCTCGGTTTTGCCCTGCTTGACGACGGTGAGTTTGACAAGGCGGTGCAGGCACTCAAACTGGCCTGTAACCTGAGCCCCAAAGAGGCAACACCTTGGGCGGGACTGGCAATTACCTATGACGCACTGCAGAAGCCTGCCTTGGCCGAGCAGGCCCTGCGCGAAGCGGTCGTTCGGGACCGGAGATACGCTGAACCCGCCCGCCTGGTGGAGGCCCTTTTCTGGAAGCAGCAGAACGCCGAGAAGCTTCAAGTAGTGGCCGAGAGAATCTTCAAGCAGTAATTCAGCAGCAAATGTAATTTTGGCCTTTGCTTTCCGGCAATTGCGCTGATATACTACTTGCCGACAGAAAAAAACCAAAATGAGCAGCCAATCGAATCTTCCTGAGCGGAAACAAATATGGCTGAAGAATACCCTGCTTCAGAAAAAGTATATCCGACCGAAAATCTTGGAAAATTCAGCATTCTCGACATGCTGGACTACTTTGAGAAAAAAGGCGCGATGCGGGTCTCAGATTTGCATATTAAAGTCGGCGCACCGCCTACATACCGCATCGACGGCAATCTTGTAAAACTTAAAGGCCCAACACTAACACCACAGATAGCAAAGCAGCTTATCTATCCGCTCTTAAGTGACAAAAACATAAGTAAATTCCGGAACCAATACAGTGTGGACTGCTCTTATAGATTCGGCTCGCTACAATTTCGCATAAACATCTTCCAAGAAAACGATGGAATATGTGCTGCGCTTCGAGCATTATCGCTGACGATTCCAAAAATAGAGGAAATCGGCTTTCCAAACAACGTCTGGGAGGACATCATCAATCGCAAGCAGGGCCTCGTCCTCGTAACAGGCATCACTGGCGCGGGAAAATCCACAACGATTGCCTCACTAATCGACCGAATCAGCGAGAAACATGCCTGCCGAATCATCACCCTGGAAGACCCTATAGAGTACCTCTACCAGCAGAAACACTCTCTTATCTCACAGCGGGAGGTCGGAAGAGACGTCAAATCCTTCACTGACGGATTGCGGGCAATGCTGCGGGAAGACCCGGACATAATATTTGTCGGCGAAATGCGCGACCCGGAAACGATAGCTATGACACTTATGGCCGCCGAGACCGGACACTTGGTTTTCTCCACACTGCACACAAGAGACACTACCGGCACGATAACACGCATACTCGATTATTTTCCACCTGCCAGACAAAACGAAGTGCAAAATCAGCTCTCGCTCGGACTTTCTTACATCATCTGCCAAAAGCTTGTGCCAAAAAAAGACAAAACCGGCAGAGTTGTAGCTATGGAAATACTTAATAATAATTACGCCTGCGCCAATCTGATACGTACCGGCAAAATAGAGCAAATGTATTCGCAGCTGCAAACAAAGACCAAAAACAAGCCCGGTGAGAAAATGATAACAATGGAAAGACATCTGGCAATACTGGTAAAAGCCGACAAGGTCGACCTGCTCGAAGCTAATAAATGGGCCAACAATCTTGGTTCCTTCACCGATGCTATGAAGTGGAGTTAGCAGATTAAAGTATGACAGTCCAGTTCTACTGCCCTAACTGCGATGCGCTAATTGCCTTCGACGGCAAACACTGTGGAAAACGTGCCAGATGCTTAACCTGCGGGCAAATCTTCATAATCCCTTCCAAAGACAACGAAAAACCGAAAAAGGTCAAACCCGAACCCGAAAGGGCCGAGCCGCTGTCTGGTTTTTACCGTGCCGTTTTTGTTGACAGTTGGAAAATATTTATCGACCACGAAAATGTAACCACACTGGTATTCGTGGCTGCCGTAGTGTGTTTCAAATTCTTCTTCGCAATACCAGTATGCTGTATGAACTATATCTCGTTTGTGATTGTCTAGGGCTGGCTGCTTGGGTTTTACCTGAACATTATTTACGAGACGGCCTTTGAAATAGATAAGCTGCCACAGATTTATCTTGGAACAAGTATCACTTTCTTGTGGTACATTATTAAGCCGTTTTTCGTTTTTTTCTTCACTATGTTTGTCGTGCAGCTTCCATTTATCATCGCACTGGCACTGCTGGCCGATAAAGGCGTAACATATGAGAATATGTGGCAAGAGAAAACCGGTCTTCATTTACTTCTGCAAATCCTGTACGTTCTTGGTCTATTCCTTTTTCCAATGGCGATATTAACTACAGCGGTAGGCAAGGACATTACTTTGTTAAGGCCGGATTACACTTTGACGCCGGTATTCAAAGCATTTACGCCGTATCTGGTGGTAGTGGCGCTACTTGTTGCTGCTTGTGTTCTTGAAATGCGAACTACCCAGTATGACGGCTCAGCTTTTGCAGCAACCGCTGGTAAGTTAGCACTAAATCTTGCCGTTCAGGTAATTGCAATAATTGCTATGCGTTCAATAGGCCTGTTCTATCGCCACTACTCCTGCTACCTCCGGTGGTAAATCACCCGTCACCGCAACTAAAAACAGAGCCCCAAGCGTAAGCGCCGGGTCACCCCCAAATAATCAATTTATCATTTATCAATAATCATTTCAAAGCCCTGTCCTCTGTCTTCTGCCTTCTCACTTGGATATTCGATATTGGATATTCTCTACGGTAATTCCTCCCCTCTGTATCAAACTACGGGACTGAAATCGGAAATCCAACCATTAGAGCGGTTTACGTTTTTATGCTCTGTGTTCCGATAAGTTTTGTATGAACGCTTTATATAGAATTAAGTAGACGTGTTCTCCATGCTCTAAAGCACGTTTTTGGGCCACGACCTATCCATTTCCCGGAAGAATCCCAAAAATTGCCTCTACCTCTTATAAGTGGTTCTTTAAGCGGTTCTTTCATTATGACGAAAGACTACAATGGATGGCGGGCCCGTTGAATGGCAATGGGGCGCATCGAAATTCATAACTTAGGTAGGAGACAGAAAATGGTAATGAACATAAAAAAGAGGCAGATTGCTCCACGTTTGATAAGCGCATATTTGATTCTCATGTTGCTCGTCTCAGGATGTGCTGGCAGGTATGGTCGCGTCCTGGAGCCAACAAATCATCGTGTCATTTCGAAAACTCATTCGTACTTTTCCGACCTGGCTAACCGTTCAGACCTGCCGATCATGTATGTAAGTGAAGGTAAAATTGGCGTTTCAAAAGTCGAAGCGGCCCTGGAAACAGCCGATGCTGTTGATTTACAGGCTCATGCAGAATTTAATAAACAGTTGGCTGATTTCGGTGCCCGCCGCAAGGAAGTGGAAGCGCAAGCCAATATAGACCTCTCTGAAGCCGATGCTCTTCGCAAAAAGTACAACCAAGAGTACAGTAAGGCTATGGCACAAATCACGGCAAGAGAAGCAGAGCTTGATGCTCTCATCGAACGCAAAGACACAATCATAGCGTCATCAATCCAGGAAGGCAACAGCAAACGTAACGATATTGTCGATGACGCACGTGAAAAGTTCGAGAGCGAAACGGCTCGTATTGAACTGCTTAAAGAAATTCACAACGCAATTAAAGTCGAAAGCAATGCTAAAATTCTTGAAATGACAGAAGCCTCGAAAGCGACCAGGGAACGGGCCGCTGCCACCATATTAGAACTTGAGGCGAAAGCTCACGCGGTTGAACTGGAAACGTTAGCTCACGCAGATGAACTTGAGGAGCAAATCAAATCTGCTGCTATTCAGACAAAATCGGAAGTCAACAGACTCAATGTCTCCCGCAAAGCAATCCTTAAGGATGCGGCGGCTCACGCAAAAGAGCTTCGTACCAAAGCCGATACCATTCAGGCGAATCTTGCGGATGAAGAGTATCAATTAAAACTCATATGCGCCGCGTCTGTCAAGGCCGAAGAGCAGGCGAAAACACAGGAGAAATGCGCCAATGCGCCTACACGCTTTGAAAAGGCCATGGCTGAAATTGACTGTCTCCGGGCGGAGATTCACCATCATCAGGACACCTCAGCTGCCAACTACGAATCGAAGCTTGCTGAAATTCAGGCCAAACTCGACGATGAACTAAATGAAGTCAAAAAACTCCGAGTTAGTACGGACAGGGCCGAACAAGTCGCTCGTGCCGAATTTGTCAAGATAGAAGCCGCCGCTCGTGCAGAGGCCGTACGTCAAACAGCAATCCATGCCGAAGCTGTAGCAGAAGCACAAAAACTTCAGATTATCGCAGAAGCCGAAGCCGAAGCGGCAAAAATCAAACAGGAAGTCTTAGAAGAAATTGAGTCTAAAAAAGCGGCCAATAAAGTGGAAATCGACAACAACACCACGCCCGCATCACAGCCGACAGAAGAACAGTACGAGGTACCGGATGTTCCGCAAGTTCAGCCTGTCGCGGCTAAGATAGAGCCGGAGCACATCGCAGACTATCGCACAAGCTTTGCCGAGGTTATGAGAACCAGGGCACAAGCTGACGCGCACGAATTGGTCGCAGAAGCCACCTTCGCAGAAGCCAAAACAAATCTCCTGGTCGTAAAAACACAGGAAGATGCCATTGCATCAGAACAGTTAGCCATCGCGGATGCTCTTGAAGCACAGGCTCGTTCACGGTTCTCCGAAATTGAAACCAAGACCGAAAAAGAAATGGATGTCATAGAATCAAAATACCGCCAGCACATTGTGCAGGCGGAATCCTTCCGTAAAGAAAAAGAAGCCGAGGTCTTGGATTATCAGAGTCAAGCGAACGCTCTGGAGCAGATTACAAACGCTCGCGCAAAACAGCTTCTTGCTGAAGCAGAAACCGTTACTAAGTGCGGCCAAAATGAGGGTAAAGAATTAAAAGTTGTGCTTTGGGCCGTAAAACAGCGAGGAGAAGCACAGTATTCAAAACTCATGACAGAAGCACAAAGTGTCTCGGATTCACAAGAAGCTCTTGCACTACAGATTGATGCGCAGATCGATTCTGCCAGCAGATGTCTTGACGCAGAACTGGCCAAAATTGGAAATTCAATACAATCGGCGGGAAGAATTGCACAAGCCGATTATCAGCAGGAATTGACGCAAGCGAACGTGATGCGACAAAAAATAGATGCGGAAATCAACCGCACTAACGCACAATTTACAATGGAATACGCGATATCGAAGGCACAGATAGAACGAGACAGAAGACTGGCATTAAGCCAGACCCTCCGCGGAGAAGCTGCCTGTGACCGTATGATAGCAAACGCAAATGCAAGCAAAGTGTGCGAAAATGCCAACATTGATGCCAAACATGTGACCGCGCAAGCTGACATGGATATTATTCTGGTTGACAACTCTGCAAAACGTGAGGCCGCACAGGCCTATCTTGATGCTATAAAGGCCAGGTTCAACGCACGAGTACAGCAAGTCAAGTCCGAACGTGTAATCGATATGGCCGGTCAGCAAAATGTGATGGCCATAAAACGAACCGATTTAGCCAGTGCACTGGCGCAAGCGACGGCCGCACGTGAAGATTCTAATCGGAAACTGGCTGCACTGCAGAAAAGACAGGCCGAGCTTCATACTGCTTCTATGGTAAACTGGTCTGACAAACTTGCCATGCTTAAAAATGACAGTATAGGGTTCAACGCGGTTGAAATGGATATTCCTTCCAGGCAGCTCGTCGAAATACCCGTACTTAAAGCGATTTCTGTAACCAACATAGACACTAAGTAACTTGGAGTTTTGACAACGCTGAATAATTGCAGGAAGAATCACAACAACGAAGCAGGATGGATGAACAATATCCATCCTGCTTTTTTTGCGCTCTTCCGGAAAATTTAGGAGTTTCCCTCCGGCCGGAGTTCCCGTGGTAATCTCCAAAATGTTTAGCCCCCACCCCGCGCAAGTGTGCCTCGTAGAAGGATGAGATCCCTCGACTGCGCTCAGGACGGGTTGGGTTTGATTGGGTTTGTTTTCCCGGAGTCTGCAAGGTCGTTCATTTTCATAATGATTTGTTAAAACGGAACTTATGTTCATTTGAGGAGCCGGCAAATTGGGTTTGTTTTGCATAAAAGGTCATAATTGGTTGATTGGTTAACTGGTTAACTGGTTATTGACTGGGCCGGCGGGACCTAAGACCTTGCCCTACGGGGCGGGTTATCGTGGTTAGTCGTTAGTATTTAGTGAATAGTATTTAGTTGAAAGAACTATGGCCCCCTTAGGGGCAGGCCCCTTAGGGGCAAGCAAAACATGCGGGGATTTTAACATAGTTTCAAACAAAAGTCAAGAAAAAACGGCAAAAAAATCAGCCACAGAGAGGGCTTTAGACAAATACAGGTTTTTTGTTTTCGGTTTGACAATTGCAACAACATTATATTAGTATATGCGTACATACTAATATACTACCGTTTGGCGGTGGTATCAGGTTGACAATTGCAACAACACTAT
>JAUWIG010000040.1 GCA_030605475.1 Planctomycetota bacterium
AACCGCAAGCATCAAAACAATACTTAAGTATATACGCAATTACTTAAGTAACCACCACCATTTAACCAATTCACCACTCACCATTTTACGAGCATCCGTCTTCCGTCCTCTGCCTTCTGTCTTCTGCCCACGGGTCACGAGTCACGGGCCTCCGGCGCGCACTTTCTTGCATTTTTTCACACTTTTTTGCACTTTTCTTCTTACCTACTTCACCCAAACCCCACATTCTAACCCGCCAATCCCCGTTTTTACCCGCCTATGGCGGGTTTACCACCGAAACCCTAACCTACCCGAAAAAATATCCCGAAAAATCCGATTTCCCGCTAAATCACGATAATTTTAGTCCCAATTTTGTTAATCCGCTTCTAATAAATTCCTCTGGCGAGATAGCTCTGCCATAGGTACGAAATACGGGATACGAAATACGAGATGCGATATACGGAATACGAGATGTGATATACGAGATTTATGGGGCGAGAAAAGCGTCGGTTTCGCGGGAGGGCACTTCACAGCCCTCGTAAATTTGAGTGTCCTGCAGTGTAAATATATCATCCTCTGAGATGCCGATGCGACGCCTTTTCACAAATCTGACGCTGCCGTCGCATAACAGGATGTTTTGGCCGCGACGGCTGTGATTGATACTGTTAAAAGTTAATAAGCTTTTGTTTAGCTTGAGCTTAAGTGGGCGGGAGTAACTCTGGGGCAGTCTTTCAAATAGCGGATTCAAATCTGATATTAACACTTTTTGGGCGGGCCTGCATCCTTTTTGGGATTTATCGCCCATTATTCGGAAGCTGTAAGTTACATACCTCCTGGCGGGAAAATCGTTGTAGTTTTTCGCCTGTGCGGCGTCGAATTGGATTGCTCGGCCCTGCCTTCTGCCGGCACAGACAAAATCGGAAGGACTGACGTAATCGCCTTTTACCAGAAGCCACATATGGCGGGTATTGGAGTGGTTTTCTTTGCCCTGATAGCCCACTTTCCACCAGGGTGCGCCCGTTGTAGTTGCGACAGCCGGCAGCCTGCCATCATGGTCAGAGATGTAGTGGCTTATACCACGCCCGATACGGGACAGTTGCATCTGGCAGAGCTGCTGCCAGTAGTTTTGACGGGCGCGTTTCAGCGGGGCAAGCAAAACCCCTGCGACAAACACAATCATCGCTGCTGTAGCTACCATTTCGCCTAAGTTACGCCAGAACCTACTCTTAGCGGCAACTCTTCCGGATTGTTCGCCGGCAAGCAATTGCTGGAGCCGAAGCTGGCTTGAACGTGCAAGATTATTGAGTCGCCAAATCGTGCCCTCCGCTAACTCATCCGGACAGGGCTGCGGCTCTAAACTGTCAAGCGGGGCAAAAGCGGCTTTGAGCTTCGAGTGAATTTCGGCGGCTTCTTTGTGGGAGGATATTAACTGTTCGGCTTCGGCAGTTTCTTTTTCAGAGGCTAAACCTATACAGTAATCAAATAAAAGCTGTTTTTGCTGGTTGCTTAACGGAGTCATTTAATTTTCTTGCTCCCGATAGATGCTTTCCAGTCTTTGGCAAAACGGCCAACAGCGGCGTGCAGCCTACTTTTAACTGTGCCGATAGGTATACTCAAAATCTGGGCAATTTGTTTGTAAGAAAATTTATTAAAATAGGCTAAAACTAATATTTCCCTCAGATTTTCCGGCATATCCGTTATGATTTGCCTGACCCGCGAGGCGGTTTCACTCTCTTCCAATTTTTCATAAGGCATCGTGAGGTCAGAAGTTAGGGTGTTTAACACATCATCGAATGACATTTCCTGCGCATCCGCTATGGTGCCTATGGAAATAGCGGCTGTTCTTCGCCGTTTGCGAAGCGCATCCTTTGCTTTATTTGCGGCTATGGTGAACAGCCAGGGACGCAAAGGACGACTGGTGTCAAAGTCATTCCGGCTGGTAAATAGCTGTATAAAGGTTTCCTGAAAGACGTCTTCGATGAGGTCCCGACGGTTCAAAAAGTGCTTTAAGAATGCGTAAAGACCGTTTTTATAACGAGCTACGATTGCACGGAATGCGGCCTCCTCGCCGGCAGCGTAGTGGGCGAGAAGTTCGGCATCAGTCTTTTTGTCCAAAGCAGAATTCATAATTTGAGCTCTTAAAAAATTGCGGATAACAATAGTATTATAAATAACTTAGAGGTAAATTGAAACCTTCATTGTGAGGTATCTATCCGAAATGGCAATTTTTTTTTTGGGTTCGATAATCAAACTGATTGGAAAGCCGAGTGTGAATGTGGGGGATTTTGAAAACTTTTGAGGACGTCAAACTCGGCTGTTTGTGTGGAAGAAAAATCAATCAAATGCGCAAGTTTGGGTGAAAATTTGCAGAAAATTGCAAAAAAATGAAAAAAAGTGGGTAAAAATTGCAAGAAAATGCAAGAAAATGCAAAAAAATGCGAAAAAATGCGCACTAATTTTTCCGCCACGGAGACACCAAGTCACAAAGAATATTAGAGACAGATTTCACGACAAAAATTAGCCACAGAGAACGCTCCCAGCTTCCGCGGGGACAGGCGAGATCGCAGAGAAAAATTTAGCCACAGATTACACAGATTGGTGAGTGGGTGAATGGTGAGTGGTGAATTGGTTAAATGGTGGTGGTTACTTAAGTAATTGCGTATATACTTAAGTATTGTTTTGATGCTTGCGGTTTTGGGTGGTGTGGGTGGTAGGTAGTTGCTCGGTGCTGGATTCTACCTACGGCGGACAAGGCTTGATGCTCGATGCTCGGGGCGAGTGGGTGAATGGTGAGTGGTGAGTGGTTAATTGGTGAGTGGGTAAATGGTGAGTGGGTAAATGGTGATTGGGTAAATGGTGATTGGGTAAAAAGGGGATGATGGAGGTCGGGAATTTATTCGTATTGCGTCCCTTCGGCTTCGCTCAGGGCAAGCTTGCGTATCGCGTATTGCGTGAAGCGGATTTAGTGGGTAAGCCCCGTTAGAAGCAAGATGTCAGGGACGGCCAGCTTATGTTTGACAAAAATTTCTAACGGGGTAAAATGAATTGGCAAATTTGATTGCGGTTTTGGATGGTGTGAATAGATAAAGAAGAGATAAGTGGTCAGGTCTGGGTCTTATTCTTGTGGGTGATTACACCTTTAACGATCTTTTTTCGATTGCTGGATTTGCTGATTAGTTTTTCAAAACCGTTATAAGCAGCATTAGCTCTAAGGTACGACATTATAGCAACTTTGGGGTCTTTATAGTGTGTTAGTTCTAAGTGATAGTCTGCCTTGTTTCGCTCATCATGAAGGTCATCAAGAATCTTGGCAAGTTTTCGAACATCTTGAACTTCACAATTATGCAAATATTTATATGTTAGGTTATGAGCTTTAGCCGTGTCGGGCAGAGCAATATTATTATTTACAAGAAAGCGGCTCATTAGATTATATAATCCATAATAGCCGCGACTGATTGCAGATCGAAATGCAGCTTCCGTCTTAAAGTTATGGGCAAGTTCGTGAGCGAGGTCAATGAACTCTTTAGGGACCATTTCCATTTAGCTTTTCCATTTGTAGGTTGTGGTAATTTGCTCACAAGTTTTTATATCTAAGGCCGAATACAACTTGTCTTTAAATTTGAATTCATCTTTAAGGACTAACTCTGGCTCGCCGGACACCGTTAGAGTGAACCGGATTGTTTTTCTGTCAACAATTTCTGGGTCATGTTCTATGTTTATATCGATGCTCTCAAGAGTAGAATAATTTTCTTGGGCAAGTTTGATGCTAGATTCTAAATCGTCTGTCAGACTTCTCTCCTCCGCCTCTCGAACCACCTGTGGGGAAATTGTAATGGGGATGGTTCGTAGTATTTGGCCAGTTTGTTTATTCTCGATAAGGGAGTCACAAGTTCGCCATATAACAGGGGCCATCCATTTTTTAATGGCATAAAAGTCAGGCGAAAAGCGAGTTTGACGGGGTGATGGTTCAAAACGGTCTTGTACTACAATATATGGGGACGTGGTAGTTCTGGCTGAAAGATAAGTAAAGAAGTGGTCAGATTTTTCTGGTATGGCAAAAGTTACAAGTAAGATTTGCGAGTGGCCAGGACTTCTCTTATCTGGGATAAGAGGGGCGAGCTCTAGCGGAACAGCATCTTCGAATTCTAAAGCGGCAACATTTTCTGCTATAAGAAAGGGCCATCTAGATAGCTTGCTTCCCTGCCAGGGCAGCGAACAGATGGGTTCTAATTCCTCGACCTCGCCTAGCAAAACGTCACTTGTAGAGCAAGAAAAATCATCTATAATGTCGGAGTTAATCCTAGTTATGCAGATTGGGTTCATTACTTCTTTTTCCAAACAGACTTTTGAATAGGTTGTGCAGTTAGGTCGGCAAAGCCCTTTACAATCCACTCGTGGGCCATGTCAAACCAAGAGTCCATTTTGTTTGGGATAAATCCCCTTGCAGTCAAATCCAATATCATTATGCGATCCTTGGTTTCTCGGCTGACAGCAAGTCTTAGTGAAACGTGTAACCTTCCACTATCGTCGGGCAACCTATAAATTCTACGCCAAGATATGTTCTCTGGTTCTGGCAAAAAACGGTCGCTAACTTTGCATTGAAAGTCTTGGAATACATTCTCTACATCCGATAAATTTACCCATCCTTGGCCACGGGGTATATGGTTGACGTAAGTTAACTCGAATTGATTTGGCTCCGATGCGCCCAAATTCAATTCGTTTACAAAGGAAGTAAACAGTCTCCAAGACTTTACAAACTTTGGGTATAGTGTGGCATATCTAGGGTATTTATCGTCAGATTTAAGCCTTCTCCAGTTTTGATGAAGCCGGTCTTGTTGGACTTGAATCAAGTGGTTTTTGCTAGCATTTATGAAAAACAAACGAGGTAAAGGAGGATGGCTAAGTTCCTCAAAAGTTGGACGCTGTGGCTGAGAAGAAGGCTCATCAAAACGCTCTACCACACGCGCTAGTGGAGGCATTTCTTTACATTCGGGATACGCTTTCCTGCCGAGTTTTTCCCACAAAATACCCGTATCAGGGGCTTTAATCGGTACTTTGTTGAATTGAACTCCAAATACGACCTCGTTTACTGGTGGATTATCATAATCCGGTAGAGGAGATGAGGGTCGTTCCATACGCTACTTCCCTTAATTTTTAGAATAAATAGATATAAGTGTCATCGGCTCAGAGATACGTAGAACTTTTACAAATATAACAAAAGTTGCTTATTCCGTCAAGGGCAATTTCGTCGCTCCCCATGAGATAATTCTTTGCTATCTCACGGGGTAAAGAATAGCTGAAAAGAAGGGAAAAGGCAAGGGGATTTCCATTGATTATTGATTAATGATAATGATAATTGATAATTGATAATTGATTATTGAGACCAAAGATGGTGTTTTATGGTTGGAGTTGTTAGTAAGCCGAGTACGCGTGAGAAATTGGAGATACTCAGTGCCGATGCGCAGTATGATTTGGCGTGCGCGTGCAGTTGCAATAAAGACGAGCATCGACAGCGAAGCGGCGACGGGAAATGGATATATCCAGTTACACTTCCAAACGGGGGTAAAAGCACACTGTTCAAGACGCTGATTTCAAATGTGTGCACGAATGACTGCAAATACTGTCCGCTACGAGAACAAAAGGATGTGTGCAGGTGCAGTCTAAGGGCGGAAGAGACGGTAAGGGTGTTTCTGGATTATCTGAGCCAGCGAAAAGTTTTCGGGCTGTTTCTGAGCTCGGGGGTCTTAGGGTCGGCTGACGCAACAATGGATAGACTGAATGGAGTAGCAAAGATTTTACGAAATAAGCACGGGTTTGGAGGGTACATCCATCTGAAGATTATTCCGGGGGCGAGCGACGCGGCGATAGAAGAGGCGCTGTCGCTGGCAAATACGGTGTCGGTGAATATTGAGACGCCGGGCGCAAAGAACCTTGAGAAACTGTCGGAAAAGAAAAAATATATCAGTGATATTATTGAGCCGATGAAGCTGGTCAGCAGGCTGACCTCGGCGGGGTCGAGATATGCAGGGGTCAAGCAGACGACGCAGTTTATCGTGGGGGCGGCGGGGGAGCCGGACGCGGAAATCGTGAAGTATATGGCGGGTCTGTATGAGCGGTTGAAGATGCACAGGGTGTATTTCAGCGCTTATCAGAAAGGGTTGGGGGACGAGTCTATAGCCGGTGAACAAGTGAGCTTGGAGAAGCCGACGGATGTATTTATGCGAGAGCATCGGCTGTACCAGGTGGATTTTCTGTTTCGCAAATACGGGTTCGAGGAATCGGATATTGTATTTGACGGAAACGGCAATCTTTCTTTAGCTACCGACCCTAAAGAGGCCTGGGCGGTGAGACATCCTGAGGAATTTCCTGTTGATGTAAACAGGGCATCGAGGTTTTCGCTTTTGAGAGTGCCGGGGCTTGGGCATGTAACGGTAAAGCGGATTTTGGAACAGCGAAAAGCCGGGAGAATAAGGTATATTGAAGATATTGGTAAAGTGGGTGCCAGGCTGTATAAGGCGAGCAAATACCTGGTTTTTTGAGTGTTGGGTTTTGTTTTGAGGGGGAGGGGCTTTTCAACTTTCGATTTACAATTGTCTATTTTCTATTTTGTTTGATGGCGTTGGGGGTAGTGTGTAAACGCCGTTAGAAACAAAACGTCAGGAAAGGTGAGCTTATGTTTGACAAGAATTTCTAATGGGGTAAAATGGATTGGTAAGTCGGCGGTTGGAATAGTTATCTTAAGGAGCGTTTGAGGCATGATACCGTATGCTGTAGATGCTTCGTTTGACCGGCAGCCAGTGGTGAACTGGCTGATATTTGGGATGTTGATACCGGTCTTTGCTTTGCAGTCGAAATTGACGGCGGAGCAAATAGAGCCGTTCGTTTTGGATGGCTGGGGGATAGTGGGGCTGTTGGGACATATCTGGCTGCACGCGAATATTGTTCACCTGATATTTGAGTTGCTTTTTTTGTGGCCTTTCGGGAACGCGGTGTGCGCTAAGATAGGTAATAAAGCTTATCCTGCGTTTTATCTGGGGCTCGGTTTGTTGGGAGGGATTATTCACGCGTTATTTGGCGGTGGGCCGGCGTTTGGGGCGAGCGTGGCGATAAGCGGTATCGTGGGGATGTATATTGTGTTTTTTCCTGAAAATACGATGAGCTGCCTTTTTCTTGTGCCGCACCCTGTAACGCTTAGTATTTCGAGTTACTTTGTTGTTTCGGTGTGGTTTTTTGTCGATTTACTTCTGGTGCTATTCCGTGTCCAAGTGGTAACTTATTTTGCGCATATTGTGGGGTTTGGAGTGGGGTTTGGTCTGGCGGTTTTGATGCTGAAGAAAAAATGGGTGGTGATGGAGAGGGGCGAGAGGTCGCTTTTGCAGATGCTGGCACGAGAGAAAAAAGAGGAGGAAGGAGAAAAAAAAGAGGAGGAAGGTAAGGAACCTGAGGCGATTGAGAAGGGCGAGGAGAAGCCTGAGATAGAAAAAGCTGTGCCCGAAAAAGCTGTGATGGAGGCGGAAAAACCTGAGGACGAGTTTATTCGTTTTAGCTGTGAGTGCGGGAAGAAGATTAAAGTGCCCAGAGAATATGCCGGCGAGACGGGGCGGTGTCCGAGGTGCAAAAGACCGGTGAAAGTTCCTGAAAGATGAGCGGGAAGGCAAAAGACAGGAGTCAAGAGACAAGGGTCAGAAGTTGGAATCAGGCGGGTCTTTTGAAAACAGGGCTATGATTGAGATTAGAGATGGCATTGTTATTAGTGAGGAGGAGCTTGTTTTTAAGTTCTCTCGCAGCGGGGGGCCGGGCGGGCAAAATGTCAACAAGGTCAATACACGGGTGACGCTGCTGCTCGACGTGGCAAAGTGTGAGAGCTTTTCCGATGTACAAAAAAAGCGAATACTCAAACGGCTTGCAACAAGAGCGAACAAACAGGGCGTTGTAAGAGTCGTTTCGCAAAAGTATAGAACACAAAAAGCAAATCGTGCGGCTGTGGTCGAGCGATTGGGGGAGTTGTTGAGAGGGGCACTAAGAAAGAGAGCTGTGCGGAAGGAGACAAAAGTGCCGGAGTGGGCTCGCCGAAAGCGATTAGAAGAAAAAAAGCGGCGGAGTCTCTTAAAGCGACAGAGGGCCTTTTCAATTGATGATTGATTATTGGTTAATGATTATTTTTGAGATTGCTTCGTCGTCCGCCTGCGGCGGATTCCTCGCAATGACAGGAGGGGACGATTGAGATTGTCTCGTTGGTACGCTCCCGGCAACGACGTATAGGAGTCAGTAGTCAGTAGGTGAAAGAGGGAAATTCAAATCCAGGATAAGTTTCTATGGCAGTTCAATTTATTCTCGGCAGAAGCGGGACGGGTAAGACCAGCTATTGTATAAAGGCGATAGTTGAAGCTTTGCTGGTGGCGACCGATGGCCAGCCGTTGATTCTGCTGGTTCCGGAACAGGCAACCTATCAGGCTGAGCGCGCAATCCTGTCTGATAAAAGAATATCCGGCTACAACAGATTAAATGTGCTTTCGTTCGACCGTCTTCAATTTTTGCTGTCGGGTAAAAATACGGCGAGGTCAAGTCTTTCGCGGATAGGCCAACAAATGATAATCCACAGGATTCTGCGGGACAACAGCAGCAAATTAAAGGTCTTCGGGTCATCAGCGAGCTGGCCTGGGGTGGGGCGACAAATGGCTAATACCGTTGCTGAACTGCACCAGTATGCCAAGGCGCCGGAAGATATCGACCGGTTGCTGAGCGAATTGCAGGAAGATGAACATAATAATTTAGTCTCGCTGAAATTTGCCGATGTCGGGCTGGTCTTTAAAGAATATCTGAAGTTTATCGAGGGTAAATTTGTCGACCCTGATATTCAACTGAACGTTGCCCGGCGAGCGGTGGCGGAGTCGGGTCTGGCTAAAGGCGCAAAGCTGTGGGTAGATGGGTTTGCCGGCTTTACGACGGCTGAGCTTGCAATACTCGCTGAGCTGCTGAAGGTCGCGTCGGATGCACAAATTGCCCTTTGTCTGGACCCGTCAAAAATTGATTTGACAAATCCCGATGCTGCAAAGCCGGACCCTGTCAGTTTGTTCAATCCGACCGAGCGAACGTACGCCGAGCTTATTGAGATGGTCAAAAAATGTAAACTCCAATTGGCTGAGCCGGTAATCCTTGATGAGGCAGTTAGATTCTCTTCCTGTCCGCAGCTTGGTCATATCGAGCGGAATGTATTCGAGTTGGAAACACCAAAAATACCGGCGGCAGATAATATTCGGATTATATCGGCGCCGAACGCTCGTGCTGAAGTGCAATTCGTTGCGAGGCAGATACTCGAATTGGTTAAAGAGAGAAACTATCGGTATCGTGACATCGCGGTTATCGCATCAGATATCGACAGGTATCAACACTATGTAAGGGCTTATTTTGAGGACTATGGTCTGCCGTTTTTTATCGATAAGCAAAAATCCCTGAGTCAGCATGCGGTTATCGGCCTTATCTGCTCGGCCTTGCAGGTGGTAAGCGGTGGTTTTTCCCACAGTGATGTTTTTGCGTATCTTAAAAGCGGCCTTGTGTCAATAGAACGCTATGATATCGACCCCGTTAGAAATTCCGCGAAGGGGGCTAAAGCTGAAGAAGGGAAGATTTTTAGCGGGGTTGATTTGCTGGAAAATTACTGTCTTGCGTTTGGTATAAATGGAAACGACTGGCAAAGCGAAGAAGACTGGCGTTTTCAAGGCGAACAAGACCAACAGTTCGACGAGGAACGGATAAACCAAATCCGGCGAGAAGCCGGTGGGCCTTTGCTCGAACTTCGAGACAAGCTTTGTCCCATTGGCAATCCGGCGAAGACGATTAGTGCCGAGGAATTCACGCGGGTTATTTTTGATTTTCTCGATGGTCTGGGCGTCGGTGAGAGAATTGCCGAGTGGATTGAAGAAGCTGTCGAGCTGAAGAATTATGCAACTGTCAATGAACATCGGCAATTTTACGAAAGATTAGTGGATGTATTTGACGAACTTGTCGAAGTTTTTGCCGGTCAGGAAATGACATGCGCAGATTTTCTTGCGATTATCAATTTGGCTTTTTCGCAGTTGACGTTGGCTTTTATTCCGCCGACTTTAGACCAAGTCCTTGTCGGCTCTATTGAGCGCAGCCGGCATCCTGATTTGAAAGCGGTTTTTCTAATCGGGTCTACTCAAAAGCAATTTCCAGTTCCGGTTATTTTTGAGAGCATATTAACCGATGAGGACCGGAAAGCCGCTGAGAAATCGGAGTTTTCGCTGGCGGCGACAGTTAGTCAGAAGTTAGTGGAGCGTCAATATTTAGCTTACATTGCATTTACGCGACCATCGGAATTTCTGTGTGTAACGTATCCTCTGGCTGATGATAAGGGCAGCGCCACGGTCCGCTCACAGTTCATAGCCAATTTAGAATCGCTGTTTGAAAATCTGAATGAAGAATCAATCGCAGGTAAACAAATCGATATTGAAAATGTTCACAGCGAAACTGAGCTTGTTGATTTGCTCTGTAGCCAATTAGGAAAAGATGTATTTCGTGACTCGTGGCTTGTGACTCGTGACTTGCTCCGGGCTTCTCGTGAGCGGCTCGGTGAGTTATTGAATGATATTTGCGCCGATGGAGAACTTGCAGAGTTGGGGGCGACTGTTCGGTCGGCGATAAGTTACGATAATTGCGCGCGGCTGGATAAACAAATAGTCAAAAAGCTCTTCGGCCGACAGATAACAAGCTCGGCGACAAAGATAGGCACTTTCGCAAGATGTCCGTATCAGTATTTCGCCAGATATGTATTAGAACTGAAAGAGCGGGAAGAGTTTAAGTTTGAGCCGTTAGATGTGGGCATTTTTTATCATCGTGTTCTGGACGCACTATTAAAGCAACTTAACGCGAGAAAAAAAGATTTTGCAACGGTTCAGGATGATGAGCTGTTGAAGCTTTTGAGGGGAGAAATATCAAAACTTGTCCAAACAGATTCGTTTGTATCACACTTTGCCCGTCACAGCGCTCACAATGAATTTATCATAACCTGCGCCAGCGAAACAGTTGAGGACTGTGTCCTGGCAATTGCGGAAATGGTGCGTGCGGGGAGCTTTAAGCCAGCGCTATCGGAGGTCTCATTCGGTGAAGTAAAGGATAGCGTTGACAATCTTGGTGAATACAAAATCGGGCTTTCGGCCGGCCGGGGACTGTTTTTGAACGGCAAAATCGACCGGCTTGATATCGCAAGCCTCGATGATGAAAAAATCGCGATTGTTTTCGATTATAAGCGCAGAGATAAATCCTTTAGCTGGGCAAAATCCTACTATGGGCTGGATATGCAACTGCCAATTTATATTCTGGCTGTTCGCAATGCAACTCACTCAAAAATAAAAAACACAGTGGGGGCATTTAATATGCCGGTTGAAGTAAGCCCTAAGAAATCAACAATTGATGAATTAGCAAAGAAAGCGCGAAGCTTTGATTATAAAGCAAAAGGTATATTCAACGGCGAATTTTTCCAGCAGCTTGACAAGGAAGCTTTGAAGGATAGTGAATTCTATAATTTTTACGTTACGAAGGACAGCGAGCCCTACGGCAATTATGAAAAACGAGGGGTATTGAAACCTGCTGACTTTGAAAAAGTTCTTAGATTTACCGAGCGAAAAATAGTTCAATTGGCGGAAGAGATACTCTCCGGCAAGATTGACGTAAAGCCATACAGGCTTGGCACCGAGTCGCCGTGCAGTTATTGCAAGTACAAGTCGGTTTGCCGATTTGACTGGCAGATAAATGACTACGAGCCTTTGGTGTCGCTAAATAAGGTTCAGGTTCTTGAGAAGGCGTGGGTGGCTGATGGCTGAAGAGAAGATTAAATGGACCGAGCAGCAACGGCGGGCAATCAGGCAGCGCGGCAGCGACGTTTTGGTAACCGCGTCGGCAGGGACCGGTAAGACGGCGGTGCTGTCCGGTCGGTGCGTCGATATTGTGTCCGACCGAAGCATATGTCCCGATGTTTTAAGTATGCTCGTATTGACTTTCACCGAGGCGGCCGCAGAGCAAATGCGCTCGCGGATTGCCGAGCAGCTAAGAGAGGCATTTGCCAAAAGCGGGGCCCCTCACCTTCGTTATCAGCTTATACTGCTACAAGGTGCCGATATCAGTACGATACATTCGTTTTGCAAACGGCTCATCACGGAGTACTTTTATAAGCTCGGTCTTGACCCGACTTTCCGCGTAATTGACGGCGATGAGCAGAAACTGCTCAAAGCAGAGGTTTTAGAAAGATGTATCGACTGGGCCTGGCAGCAGAGCAATTTACGAGGGGCTCTCGGGCAGCTTCTCCGCCGGCGAGACCTCCGCGCAGCCGAGGGTTTTGCCGCAAAGATAATAACTTTGAGCGATTTTTTGGACAGCGTAACTTTGCGACGAAAATGGTACGAGAGGGCGACACTACTCGCAGAAGCTGTCAATCCTCTTACAACCAAATTGGGCGAAAAACAAAAGGAGATTGTTGCAGATAAATTGCGGCATATCCTTGAGCAGGTTCGTCACGCCCAAAAGCTCTATGAAAATGAGAATACCGGTGGCAACTGGTCAGGGAAATGGGAAGAGAGTTTTGTAAAACCCGTTGCGAAATGTATCGAACTTTTAGAGGCCGGCGATTGGGACAGGTGCGCAGAAAAAATAAGAGACTTTGAAAAGCCAAGAGTTTATAGGCCGAAGGAGTTGCCGGAATCGATTGCCGGTCTTATACAAAAAACGGTGAAAAAAGCTGTGGACGCGTTCGAAGGACTTTGCGAGCTGGCAATTCTAAATCCAGACTATCTCGATAAAGTCGGCGGGGCGGTGAGCCTGCAGACGAAAGTGGTTATTGAACTTGTTAAGAAATTCGACCAGTTGTACAGCCAGGCCAAGCGGGCTGTTAACTGTCTGGATTTTGCCGACCTCGAACATTATGCGTTGAAACTTTTAGCTCTGCCACAGGTAACTGATGGAAATTCTCCAGATGATAAGCCATTACCCTCAGAGACGGCTCTGTCGCTACGTAGAAAATACAGGTATATATTTGTTGATGAGTATCAGGACATCAATCCCGTTCAGCAGTCAATACTCGATTTGCTTAGTTCCGATGACAACATTTTTGTCGTCGGTGATGTCAAACAAAGTATCTATGCCTGGCGTGGAGCTGAGCCGGGGATTTTTCTTGGACGTTTAAAACCAGCGTCACTTGACCCGAATAATGCGTCAGATGGCCTGCGGGTTGACCTCAATGCCAATTGGCGCTCTGCCAAAGGCATTCTTGATTTTGTCAATAAGATATTCGGTCGGATAATGACCGCTTCGTTTGCAAAGATTGATTACGGCGAATCGGCCAAATTGAAGCCGGCACTTGAGGAGGAGCCGGTAGGGGCGATTCGCGAATCGCGTCTACCCATTGTCGAGCTCCACATACTCGACGAGATAAGCATCGACACAGATTCGGCAGAGCAGCAGAGAAGCGAGTTCACCGAGGATGAAAATCTAAACGCTGTTAGAAACTCCAGAACGATTTCCAACGATGTAAACATTGTCAGCGGCCGTCAGCGCCAGGCAGCGATGATTGCCCAACGTATCAGGCAAATGGTCGGGGCGGAGACGGGCAGGGCGGAATTTCAGATATATGATAAGCAGCAAGATGAAAAAAGAGATGTTCAATACGGTGACATTGTAATATTAATGCGTTCGCCTTCCAAGCGTGTCAGTGATTATGTGGAAGTGCTTAGATTGGCAGGTGTGCCTGTTAGCTGTGAAGCCGCGGCTGGTTATTTTGAGACGACCGAAATCACCGACTTTGTGAGCCTATTAAAAGTCTTAGACAATCCTCAGCGTGATATTGAATTGGCCGCTGTGCTGCGAAGCCCGTTTTTCAACGTTAGTGACACTGAATTGGCAAAGATAAAAATCCACAGTGAGACAGACGAACAACCCAAAAGATTTTACGACTGCGTAGTCGGTTACCGCGACTCTTGTGGGGACGCGAAGCTGGCTGAGAAGCTCAAAGAGATAGTCGCTGTGATTGAGCAATGGCGGGTGCTTTCGCGACGTGGCAATTTAGCTGATTTGATATGGCAAATCTATCGCCAAACCGGCTACTTATCATTTGTTTCGGCTTTAGCGAACGGTCAGGGGCGCAAAGCCAATCTTCTTAAACTGCACGAGCGAGCAATTCAGTTTGAGGGTTTTGCCAGTAGTGCCGGTGTACCTTCGCTGACGCGGTTTGTTGAATTTATCGAAAAACTTCAGGAAGCAGGGCGGGACTGGGCAGACGCCTCGCCGGAAGCTGAGGTGCGAAATTCCGTTCGAGTTATAAGCGTCCATAAAAGCAAAGGGCTTGAATTTCCGGTTGTTTTTCTGGCTGAGCTGGACAGTAAGTTCAACAAGAGAGACGTTCTGGACGATTTTCTTGCTGAGACAAACGATACGTTGGGGCTGCAAATTATCGACCGCCAGTCAAATAGCAAGCTAAGCTCGCTTGCACATCAGGTTATCGCAGAGCGGAAAGAAGAGATGTGCTTAGCTGAGGAGATGCGGATTCTTTATGTTGCGACAACGCGGGCCAGGGAGAGACTTATTTTAAGCGCTTCACAAAAGAAGAATCATTGCCGGGACATTATCTGCAACGGTTTTTTCTTCGGCGATGAGGCCATTGGCGATTGGCAGCTTCGCGGGTGCCGGAGCCATCTGGAGTGGATTCTCTACGGGCTTTGCGACGCGAAGAGTCTGCACAATGCCTTTGAAACGGGCCTGGCGGTGAAAGGTGTTGACGATGATTTATTTAGCTTGAAACTTTACGGGCAGAGCGAGCTGCGACAACTCACTGATTTTATCGTCAAACTAAAGACCAGTAAATCAAGCGGGTCTGCTTTGCCTGCAGGTAAATTACAGCCCAAGCCAAGAGAGTCGAAGCTGCTGTCGCGAGTAAAGAAATCTTTGTGGTGGCGGTACGGGCCTGGTGATGTGTGGAAGCTGCCTGCCAAGCGCTCAGTAACGCAGTTGACTTACCGCGGAGACGAGTATGTGAGAATCGATTATTCGAGGGCGCTGGAGCGGAGGCCGAAAGCGGTTTTGTCCGCTGATTTAATTGGGCCTGTCGAGGGCCGACTAATCGGGACGGCCACACATCTTGTAATCTCTCAGCTTGAGTTGGCCAGGCCTGTAACCCGCGAAGCAATTGAAAAGACAAAAGAAAAACTTCTGGCCAATAACGCTGTAACTGAGGCCGTTGCAGAGTATATTGATACGAGCTCGATAATGACGTTTTTTGAAAGCGAATTGGGGCAGGTAGTTCTTGATGCTGGAAGTGAGGTCCGACGCGAATGGCCGTTTACGTTCGCTATACCGGCTTGGCAATGGCAATTGGACGGCCCAGAGGAGTCACAATCCACCAATGTTTGCGACGATGAGACCATTATCGTTCAGGGCGTAATTGATATGGTGCTTGAGACGCCGGATGGTTTGCTGATAATAGATTTCAAAACCGACAATATAACCGCCGAACAGGTTGGAAGCAGAGCTGAACTTTACCGTGAGCAGCTGGAGCTTTACAGCAGGGCGGCTGAGGCGATTTTGAAAAAGCCGACGGAAGCTAAATGGCTATATTTCCTGGCGCCAGGCTGCGCGATTAAAATTTAGCAGATAGCGTATGGCAGATAGCGTATAGTGGAACTTAATTCATATATTCTCAATTTCTCTGAGTACTAATTCACTGACTTTCGGCAGTATTTGGCTTAATTGGGGAGATAGTTCCGTGCCACAATCGATGTCCTTCGGCTCTACCCCGAAAATTTTGATTTTTGGAAGAGGGCCGAGCTGGCGAATAGTCTGGAATATGTCTTTGAGGGTTATATCGTGAAGTGAGGTTTTCGGCGGGCTGCCGGTTTCAAAATCCTGCGGGCGGAAGGAATAAATTTCTCCCGGCCTGCCCCCTGCTTTAACCGCATCGACGATAACGACCTTGCCAGCCTGCTGGATGAAATCAATGAGGTCAAAGCCGGCTGTGCCGCCATCAAGTAATTCCACGTCCGGAGGCAGTCGCTTTTGCTTAAGATATTCGATGAGATGAACGCCGAAGCCTTCGTCCCTAAGGAGTAGGTTTCCGCAGCCGATAATAAGTTTGGTTTTCGTTTTAGACAACTCGGAACTTCTTCATCCGGCCATTGGGCTTGATTAGATGAACGGCGCAGGCGAGGCAAGGGTCAAAGGAGCGCACGACCCTGAGCACCTCAATAGGATTATCGGGGTCGGCGACCGGTGTATCAATCAGTGCTTGCTCCATTGGTCCGCGAATTCCTTTATCATCGCGTGGAGAAGTATTCCAGGTTGAGGGAACTACGCATTGATAATTTTCAATCTTGTGGTTTCTGATTCTAACCCAGTGTCCGAGGGCGCCTCGCGGGGCTTCAACCATACCACAGCCATCAGCTGACTCGGGGACTGAACATTCGGTCCAGATTGGCTCATTGAGTTTTAACTGCATAAGCCAGCCTTCCAGAGCGTTGGCAATTTTTTGTGTCTCGAGTGCGCGAGTGATGTGGCGGTCAATCACGGAGATGCCCTGCTTGTAATCGCCATTTATCCACATCCGTGCTAACGGCCCTACTTCGTAAGGGAGACCATCATAGCGAGGGGCCTTTACCCAGGAATACGCGTCCGGCTTATGCGGCTGCGGCTCGGTGACGCCTTCTGTAGGATTCTTTCCCGAAGTTTTATCTTCATACCAGGAATATTTTACATCCTCGGTTATCTTTGCCGCGTCAACGTCCAGCAGTTTGCCGCCGATATACCTTCCTCGCTTGAATAATTTATTTTTGCCGGTGGAATCCAAATCAAAAGTGCCATAGGCCAGGAGATTCTTATGGCCGAGGCCAATCTTTTTGTAATCACTGTAAGCTGAGGCAATCGCCATAGCGTCGGGCACATAAGTATTGTTAATGAAATCCTGGACTTTTCGCAGTCGCCACAAGAAGCCGGTAATCTTATCTACGGTCGGCTTTTGGGTCACGCCTCCGGGGACAAAGCCAACGTGATGAGGGGCCTTTCCGGCAAAGAGCGCGCGCATTTGGTGAGGGAGCATCCTCATCTTAAGGGCTTCGAGGTAATGAGCGACACAGGCATCGTTTACATCCTTAGGTAACCGATAGTCTCCTTTGTAGCGTGGGATAAACGGTGCAGTATCGGGCCCACGGACATAATCCAGGGCGGATAAATGATAAAAATGCAGTATATGCGAGTGAATGTAATTTGCTCCCACTACCAGATTTCTGATAATGCGGGCATTGTCAGGAGGGGTCACGCCGAATGCGTTATCCAGATTATACGAGGCGGCGAGGCCATGAGAGGCGGAACAAACCCCACAAATACGCTGGGTCAGGTGCGGGGCATCGCGTGGGTCCCTGCCTTTAAGGATGAGCTCAAATCCGCGAAACAGTGTACCCATACTGCGGGCATCAATCACCCTGCCCTGAGCCACCTCTACCTCGATTCCCAAATGTCCCTCGATACGGGTTACCGGGTCAATTACGATTTTTCGTCCTGCCATTACTATATCCTTTGTCGCTGGTTTCATTTATTAAGCCAGTTCTGTTTGTTTTTCCGGCCAAAGCTCCTTTGGCAAAGAAACGTAAAATGGTGAAACCTCATCAGGAAAACCTAAGCTGCAACAGCCAATACAGGGAGCACCTGCACCGATACACCACTCGACACCGCTATTCCAGCGTCGCAGAGGACAATCAGAGTAAGTCATCGGGCCCTTGCATCCTAACTGAATCAGACAACCTTTTTCTCCGAATTTTGAAGCGAATTGTCCTTCCATATAATAAGAATAATTGGGGCAATTTTGATGGATACTATCAGCAAAGAACATTTTCGGCCTGGCCTGGTCGTCCAGTTCTGGCAAACCATACATAAGCAGATGAACGAGTGTACCTACGAACCAGTCCGGATGGGCCGGGCAGCCGGGAATGTTGATGATTGGCGCTGCCTTACCAAGAACGTCCCTCACTCCTTTTGCTCCTGTCGGATTTGGTTTACCAGCGGGAATTCCGCCATGAGTAGCACAAGCACCTAATGCGATAATTGCCTTGGCCTTTGGGCCAAGGTCCTTAACGGCCTCGAGCATTGTGATATGTTTGCCGTTCTTTTGTCCAATGGTGCAATATATGCCTCCATCCTTTGTGGGAATCGCACCCTCAACGACGAGAATGAAATTTCCCTTTGTCTTTTCCGAGACTGTATCCAGATGAGAAATTGCCATCTTTCCTGCGCCGGCCATTATCGTGGGATTATATTGGAGGCTGATGATTTTAAACAGGACCTCAGCAATTGTGGGATGGGTGGTATTAAGCAAAGAGACTAAACAGCCGTTGTCCCCCGCTCCCTGAATCCAGATAACCGGTGGGTTTGACACTGCTGCCCGCTCAAGAGCCCGCAGCACCTGGGGGATATACAACTGAGAAATCCCCAAACCAGCTGCTGAAGCGGCACACAATTTTAAGAATTCACGCCGGGTCGGTTCCATTACTTCTTCCTTTTCAAAATCAGATTCTGAAACTTCTATGCTTAGTTTAGCCTTAGGGTTTTTAAGCTCTTCCATTCCAAACTTGCCGATATAAGGTAGCGACGGTTCTGTTAACTTTATTTAGTTTTGGCCATCATAACCCGGCCATCTCCAAAACGGTGGATATGTGCCACTCCCACCCCAGGGACATAATATGAATTCCCTGACACAAATCCTCCAGTTGTTTAATCAGACGGGCGGAGATTTCCAGGCTTTTTTCGACTCTTTTTTCTTCCCGCCACGGCGGGCACTTTTCAATGCAGCCGAGCAGCAAGCGAATTTGGCTCTAAGTTGCGGCCTTGATTATTTCCGGGACACAATGGTCCCACCCGAGCGTCATCAGGTGGGCACCTTGGCAGCAGTGTTTCATCTTGCGAATCAGTTCGCCACAGATTTCTATTGAGACCTTCTGCCGATCCTCTTTGGCGACGTCTGAAAGTCGTTGGATGAACTCGTCCGGTACGCGGACACCCGGTACACAACGGTTCATGTACTTTGCCATGCCCGCGTTCTTGAGCATGACGATTCCAACCATTACGGGCACTTTGAGATGCTCGATTCGGCGCATGAACTCTTCAAAGGCGCCAGGGTCGTAGACTGCCTGGGTCTGTACGAACTGCGCGCCGGCTTCGACCTTCTTTTCAAGCTTTATTATCTGCGGCTCGACCTCGTCGGCGCACGGCGTGACACAGCAGCCCTTGAAGAACTTAGGTATGCCGTCAAGTTGGTTGGGGTTACCCTTCATGTCTTTGCCAAAGTCGGTGCCGGATTCAAGCTTGACCATTGCCTGCAGAAGGCCGACCGAGTCAAGGTCAAACACCGGCTTCGCTTCGGGGTGGTCTCCCATGGCGACATGGTCGCCCGTCAAAGCAAGGACATTTTTTATTCCAAGCGAACCAGCCGAAAGCAAATCCATCTGAAGTGCGATGCGATTGCGGTCTCGGCAGGTCATCTGGAAAATTGGCTCAATGCCCCGATCCAGCAGCATCTTCGAAACGGCTATCGAGCCGATTCGCATAACAGCCGTCTGGCCGTCCGTAACGTTCACCGCAGCTACCGTAGCCTTTAGATATTTTTTCGCCTCTTGCAGGCAAGGCTCGACGTTAATGCCTTTCGGCGGACCGATCTCACCGGTGAATACAAAACGACCAGACTCAAAAGCCTGTTGCAAGTTACTTACAGGTTCGTTCATGCCTGGCACTCCTCTTCTTCAACCATTTCCTTAAGAATCATTCTTCGCACGCCTGCGCCGCGGTCCTTTCTCCAATCCTTTGGTGGCTGTATTTTGCGGAACTGGTCGAGCTTGCCTTTCTCTGCCAGCCGTTTATAGATCAGATACCAGCCACAGTCCATGTCCGACGAGACTTCACACTTACCATCGTTTGTACCACCGCAGGGCCCATTGACCAGGCTCTTGGAACAGCGAGCGACCGGGCAAATGCCGTCTGTCAAAGCCAGCACACAATCGCCGCAGCCGTGGCAGTATTCCTCCCAGACGCCCAGAGCGACACCGGCGCCATAGAACGTAGTATTCATGGCAGGCAGAAACGGCACGTCCGGATATAACTGCGACATGAACTGCACTCCCACACCGCAGGCCATGCTAAGCACACAGTCGTAGTTGTCGGGGCTTTGCTTTAGGTTCTCAGCAAATTCCCTGTCGCACTGGCGTGTAATACTGTCGAACTCGACCTGCAGGTCCAGTTTTTTTGGGCCGGATACCAGTCGCAGCTGTGAGGCGAGCTCCTCGGCCTGCTTTTCTCCACCGGTCAGGCACACAGTTGCACAACCGCCGCAGCCGAGCACAAGCACCTTTGTGTAGGGCTTGAGCGTTTCAAGAATTTCGTCAAACGGTTTTCTTTCAGTTATTATCATCGAGACGTTCTCCTAAGAAATCAGGATACGGTTTTTTCAACTTCCTTGAGCGCCTGGTCCAAGGCGGTGCGGATTGAATCGGCATCACCTGCAACCTCAAACATTTTCAGCCGTTGCCCGTCTATCCCGATTTCGCTTAGCAGGTCGCAGGCCTGATTTACACGTTTTCTAATCCTCGCGGCAGTCTGTGGATACCGCTCAGCGTCCTCGGCGCACGCGACGACCACGACATCATCCGCCCCGGCTTCGAAGGCACCGAGCAGGTCAGACACTTTCAGACGAGCCATGCTGGGAAGGTAGAACTGCTTGACACCGGCAATGCGGTGGTCCTCGCCGCGCCACGCAACTGTCGGCGCCCTATGTCCGCAAATATACGCAACAATCTTTAACTCGCCGTCTGCAGCGTACAAAGCCTCGGTCGTGGCAGATTTCAACCGGTCTTTGTCCCAGCCCCGTGGGATTATGGCATTGGCAGGGCACTCGGCTATGCAAATACCGCACGCCTGGCACAAAGTAGAATCAATGCGAGCTACATCCGTCACCTTCGGTATGTCGAAGGGGCATACCCGAAGGCAGGTAAGACACGCGGCACACTTATCAACCAGCACCTCTGCGCCGGCTCCGCAGTTCATGCACCTGCGGGCTTCGCAGGCAGCGACGTCCGCCTCAAGCGTGTGCTCAAATACATCAAAGTTTTTTTTCCTTTTTTCCGGTTGTTCTGTCGGAACGGAGACTCTTTTGGTCTTTATGACCTTTTCGGCAGTGCCCGGAGCAATCTTGTCGATGACAGGCGGCAGCGAATCGTCGATATCAATCTTTCTGCCAGAAAGATACATATCGATTGCCTTTGCGCCACGCTGGCCGTTGGCACAGGCCTCCACGACCGAGCCCGGCGGTGTGACGATTTCACCGCAGGCGAATACCTTCGGTTCGTTTGTCTGGTGTGTTGCGGGGTTGAATTCGAGTCGACCTCGGTTATCGAGCTTGACATTGCTGTTGGCAATGAAACCATAGTCGGCCATCTGGCCGATGGCGAAGATAACAGTGTCGCAGCCTACACTGGTCACGTCGGTGTCGTCGTACTGGGGGTTGAATCGCTCATTCTCGTCGAAGACGCGAGTGACTTTTCTGGCTGTAATTTTTTTGATTTGCTCGTCTTCGACAACAATCTCGACGGGCCCACGACGATGTATGATGTCTATTCCTTCTTCTCTTGCTTCTCTGGCTTCCCATTCCCAGGCGGGCATTTCCTCTTTGTTTTCCAGGCACATCATTCTTACCCGCTCGGCGCCAAGCCTTACGGACACCCTGGCGGCGTCGCACGCAACGTTGCCGCCGCCGATAACCAGCACATCATTGCCGATATGGACCTTTTCGTCGAAGGCCACCTTTGTCAGGAACTCCATTACCGCCAGCACTCGCTTGTGATCTGAACCCGGAATAGGAAGCACGTTACTTTTGGCAAGACCTGTTGCTATAAGCGCTGCTTCGAACCCCTCGGCTAACAAATCGTCGATGGTCTTGTCTTTGCCGACCTCAATATTCGTTTGCATCTCTACACCGTGGGCCAGAATCCAGTCAACATCAATCTGAACAACGTCACGCGGCAGACGGTACTTGGGAATTGCTGTTGCGGAAATACCGCCGGCTACCGGGAATTTTTCAAAGACTTTGGGGCGGTAACCCAGCTTTGCCAGCTCCAGGGCAGCAGACATTCCGGCAGGCCCGGCTCCGATAACAGCGACCCTGGCCTTGTCCTGTAGTGCGGCCTTGTTTACGGTAGCTCCCTTGCTGCGGCAGAATTCGGCCACAAAACGCTTCACTTCACGGATGGCTATCGGGTCGTCTACGTCGTTACGTCTGCAGTTGGCCTCGCAAGGGTGGTGGCAAATTCGGCCGCAAACGGCCGCGAATGGCAGCCTTCCACGAATAACGTCTATGGATTCCTGCCACCTGCCCTGAGCAGCCAGTTCGATATACGTTCTTACATCAGCATGTACCGGGCAGCCGTTGCGACACGGTGCCCATTCACGCTCCATTAAATCCGTCGCGGACGACAGACTTGCCACCTCTCTCGATGTAAGATCGCAGTCTCGCATAAACCTTCTCCGTTTCGACCGCTCGGTAACCGACTATTTCCGAGCAGCAACCCTTTTGGCCGCTTCAACTGTATTGTAAAGCAGCATCGCTGTTGTCATCGGCCCTACGCCGCCGGGGACCGGGGTGATGAAACTTGCCTTTTCCTTTATACCCTCAAAGTCCACGTCTCCCACAACTCTCTTCTTAGGTTTGCCTTTCTCGTTCAATACCGGATTGCCATTTTCATCAGTGACAGGCACCCGGTTAATACCAATATCAATGACTATAACACCATCCTTGACCATATCAGCTTGTATAAGCCCCGGCCTGCCGACCGCAACAAACACAATGTCGGCCCTTCTGGTATGAAAAGCCAAATCGTTGGTAGCAATGTGACAGACGGTGGGAGTAGGTGACTCCATCTGTGAAGAAAGAAGCATCAGCGTAAGAGGTTTGCCGACAATTTCCGAATGCCCCACTATGACAACCTCTTTGCCTTTAAGCTCTACACCGCTTGATTTTAAAAGTTCTACCGCCGCTCGGGCCGTGCAGGGAGCAAGTCCCATCTCACCATAAACCAGCCTGCCCATATTAGCCGGGTGCATCCCTTCCACATCCTTATCAGGCGAAATCTTTATTTGTACCCGGCGGGCATCTATGCCTTCCGGAATGGGCATCATAAGAATTATGCCGGTAACCGCATCATCACGGTTCAGCTGCTCAACGAAACTTAACAACTCACCCTGAGTAGTCGACTCTGGTAACCCTTTCACTTCATACTCAATATCCATTTCCTCACAGGCCTTTTGCTGCTGCCTGATGTACACTCTGGCTGCGGCATTCTCGCCGACCTGAACCGCCACCAGATGTGGTGGGACGCCTTTTGCCTTCAAATCCTCGATATCCTTTTTTAATCCTTCTTTAATTTCGGAAGCTACCTTTTCGCCCTGCAATAAAGTCGCTGCCATTAGATTTTCTCCTTTGTTCCCTCAATAACCTTTTCTCTCATAGCCTGTATTTGTTTTTCCTTGTGGGCTAACTCTTCCCTGGTATTGGCTATTAGCTCACTGTCTTTAACACCAGATAAATTTATTTCAACGTTCAAAAGAGCTGAAGTGAAACCGGCGGCAATAAACTCAGCTGCAACTCCGACATCGCTTACCAAATTCACATTGCCACTTTCCAGAAGTGGCTCGCAAAGCTTCGTTGCCTCAAACAAATTCCTGCAGATTGCCAGAGGCACCGCCATAGCATTTTTCAGCGCTGCCTGAATAGCTTTGCTCCTCGCTCTTTTTTCTTCTTCCTTTTCTTTTGGCATTTTATAAGCAGCAGACAGCTTTTGATATACAACAATATCCTCGTCAATTAGTTTTTGCAGTTCTGTGCGTAATCTTTCAGACGAAGACAGAATTTCCTGAATCTGCGGTTCAACATTTTTGTATTTGTCTTTGCCGATAGTGAAATTTGCTACCATACTGAGCAGCCCCACTCCCATCGCACCCACCGCAGCGGCGGCGCTACCACCACCGGGAGCCGGTTTTTTCGCCGACAGGTCGTCCAGATATTCCCTAAATTTTCCCTCGCAATACATACAGTGTCTCCAACTTACTCAAGATTAGTATGTCGCTGACTTATTACGTCCTCTGAAATTCCTTTTTTCTCCAGAAGAATGCAAATCAGCGCGTCAGCATACAAAAGAACGGTTTCCTCGAATAGCGTATTATTGTTCGGTCCGATAATGTATTTGCACCGCCCCTTTATGTCCGCATCATCTGAAGGAATCAACACAATATGGGTGGCCAGTTCTGCCAGCACAGACTTGTCAACAGCGGTTAGCACAACCACTTCTGCACCGGCGTTTCGAGAAGTTTTTGCAAGCTCGATGGTGGTTACGGTTGTTCCGCTGCAGGAAATTGCAATCAACAAGTCCGGCTTTTCTATCCTCTGGCAGGTTGCCAGGCCTGGTATATGTGCGTTAAATTCCATCTGTGCAAGTCGCGTGGCCAAGCATTGTGCAACCAGTCCGCTTCTGCCCTGGCCGGTGACGAATACCTTGTTGGCTTGCAGTATCATCTCAACCAGTTTATCTGACGCTGCCAGGTCTATTCGACCAACAAGCATCCGGATGCCTGCAAGATGTGCTCTGGCAATCTCAACCATGTTACTGTTTGTCATTGTTCTTGCTCTCGCTTTTTTTTCTTAACTGTTCCCATCGCATCAGTTCGGAAACATTCCCCAAAGTGCTGCCGTCATCAATTTCAGCCATCTCCCGGTCTTCGCGTTCGACGACTACCTGAGCGCGGTTGGCGACTTCCACGGCCTTTTCTTGGGCAATCACCACAACCCCATCGTCGTCACCGACAATCCAGTCTCCCGTGCGGATATATTGACCGCCGATCCTCACCGGCACATCGATCATACCCTGGCCCTTAGGCTCACCGGCCACAGGTGTTATAAGTTTTGCAAAAGCGGGGAATTTCATCTCCCGAATATTTACAACATCTCTAATCGCACCGTTAATGACCACGCCGGCTAACTTGCGCTGCAGACAGCTCTTAGTGGCTTTCTCGCCCCAGACCGCCGGTGGCATTCCGCCTGCGTCTATAACGATTACCTGTCCTTCTTCGGCGATGTCTATCGCTTCAACCGGCTTGCTCCAGTCGCCCGGATAAGTCCACACCGTCAAAGCACGACCTACCATTTTCACCCCCTGCACTATAGGCTTAATGCCAGCCAATTCACCTGTATTATGCAACGCTTCGGTTACGTCAGCAGCGGAGGTTTTTGCCAAGACCTCTGCAATGTCCTTCTCACTGCCGCGTTTGAAAAATGTAGCTTCCACTTTGACGCCCGTGGCCATAACCTTCTTTATTGTCTCGGTTGCTTTCCTGGCGTCCGGCGATTTTGTAATTGCGCCACCGACGATAATTATAGTTGCACCACCGTTGATAGCATCGACAACGGTTTCGCAATTTATCCCCCCTGCAACTGCGATCGGGATGCTGACCGTCGAGACAATCGCCTTGAGGTCGTCAAAAGGCAATTGTCCTCGCATCTGCATATCTATGGGGGTATGTATACACACCGAATATGCGCCCATCCGTTCAACTTCCTTTGCCCGCTGCACCATTCGCTCTGTGCTGCCCAGACCGAGCAGGTCAACGGTAATCTTTGCGTCATAGCGCCGGGCCGCTTCGATACATTCATTTATGGTCGGGTCCGACGCCGGACCAAGAACATGAATTATGTTAGCCCCCGCCTTGGCTGCGCATTCGGTCTCCAATCGGCCCGCGTCCATAATCTTCATATCGGCGACTATTGTCGCAGTTGGAAACTCACGGCGCAGAGCCCTCACAGAATCTAATCCTTCGCTTTTTATAAGAGGCGTTCCTGCTTCCAGCCAATCCGCACCTCCTGCCATTGCTTCTTTGGCGGCTTTCAGGGCGCGAGCAAGGTTTTCGTGGTCCAGTGCTAATTGCAGTATAGGTTGCATCCTTGTTCCTCGTCTCTTATCTCTCGTGTCGAGCATCGAGCATCCACATTATATTGCTTAAGCGCTAAACTTTAAAGACCACGGATTACACGGATTTTTATTCATATTTAATCCGAGTTAATCCGCGAAATCTGTGGTTAATTATTTTGGCAAAATCGTTTTTCGCTACCAGTTTAGAACAGGCCCCTGACCTTGCCGGTGTTCACATCTACATCGATGTGCCGGAAGGCGGGGTCAGAAGCGGTACCCGGCATCAGCTTAATCGCTCCGGCGACCGGCACAATAAAGCCGGCACCTTTGTAGACCATAATATCGCGGATTGGAAGCTCCCAGTCTCTCGGGCGACCTTTAATGTCTGGGTCGTGTGATAAGCTAAGGTGAGTCTTGACCATGCAGGTTCCCAACTCGCTGGCCTGTGGGTCGGCTTCAAAGGTCTTTGCTTTTTCCAGGGCTTCATCGGTATAAGTTACGCCTTTAGCGCCATACACTTCTCTGGCGATTAGTTCGATTCGTTTTCTTAGAGGGGTATCCAGCTCATAGAGAAACTTGAAATGATTTTTCTCATCACAAGCGTCAATCACAGCTTCGGCCAGTTCGATTGCCCCTTCGCCACCTTTTAGCCAGTGCTCTGAGACCGCGGCCAGAGCGTTATTTTCCTCAGCCACTTTCCGCACCAACTCAATCTCCGCTTTGGTGTCGGTATGGAAGCTGTTTATACAGACCACCGGCCGGACTCCGCTTTTCTTAACGGTTTCGATGTTGGCAATAAGGTTCTCGCATCCTCGCTCCAGTAATTCGAGGTTTTCTTTGGTATATTCTTCTGCCAGCGGCACTCCCGGTTTTACGGCAGGGCCTCCACCGTGCATTTTCAGGGCGCGGATGGTGGCGACAATAACTACCGCATTTGGCACTAAGCCGGACATGCGACACTTTATATTCCAGAATTTCTCAAAGCCAATGTCGGCTCCGAAGCCGCTTTCAGTTACATGGTAATCGCCCAGTTTTGTTCCAATCTCGTCGGCAATGATAGAGCTTTGGCCGACGGCGATGTTCGCAAAAGGTCCTGCGTGCACAAATACAGGTTGTCCCTCGATGGTCTGCAGCAGGTTAGGGTTGATGGCCTCAACCATCCAGGCGGTCATAGCGCCATCGACTTCGAGGTCGGCAGTGGTAACTTCATTGCCCTTCTTGTCATAGGCCACAACGATTTTGGCTATACGCTCTCGGAGGTCTTTCAAGTCCTTTGCAACAGCGAGGATGGCCATAACCTCGCTTGAGACGGTGATTTGAAAGCCCGAGTCCATTTCGTAGCCGTCCATTTTACCGCCCTGGCCAATCCTGATGTTCCGCAGGGTCTGAGCACAAAAATCCATCGCCCAATTCATTTGAACCCTTTCCGGGTCGATATCGAGTCGTCTTGTGATATTGCTTTTTGCCAGTCGGGCGTCGTCGTAGTTTCTTTCGTGCTGCATACGTGAGGTAAGTGCTATCATAGCCAGGTTGTGTGCGTTTGTAATAGAGTCTATATCGCCCGTGAGTCGGATTGAGAACGGGGTTAAGGGGATGCACTGTGCAAGTCCTCCGCCGGCTGCGGAACCTTTGATATTGAATGTGGGCCCGCCGCTCGGCTGGCGTATAGCCCCGACTACACGTTTGCCCATTTTGCCGAGACCTTCTATAAGGCCGATGGCGGTGGTGGTTTTGCCCTCACCCAGCGGTGTTGGGGTAATGGCGGTAACATCAATATAGTTTGCACTGGGTGCACTTTTAAGCCGCTTGAGCACTTTCATGTAATCGACTTTGCCCAGCTGAAGTCCCATAGGCAGGAGTTCATCTCCTTTAAGCCCCATTTCGTCCGCCAACTGACGAACAGGTTTCATTTCTTCCTCGGCAGCTTCTGCAATCTGCCAATCCTTCATTTTTGTTGCATCAAGCTTCATAAACCTTTTTCCTCGCTTTCAGTTTGCATATTAATTTTTTACAGCAAGCCCTTGGCCCACATTTTAGTACTCACTATCGCATTTTGCAATTGATAAGGGAACTGAATTCATACAGTAATCAATTGCTAATCAAGCTTTACCGGCGGTTTTGTAGACCTTTAAGAAGCTATCCGAATATATTTGTTTGTTCATCAGCATCTCAGCGGTGGCCAGTGCGTTTATCAGTTTTTCTTCGAGCACATCAACAATCGCCGAATCCAGGCCGTGCGAAACAGCCATAGCGAGAAATACACGATTTATCAGGCATCTTTCCGTCGCACCCTGAGAGAGATTTGACAGGCCTATTGTCATATGTGGTGGCGGGTCGGCGAGGTATCTTATCTGGTCCATTGCGGCTAACATACTGCTGGGCTGGACCTGGGCGTTCGGCACTTTTACCGGCAGAACGATGGGGTCAATGAATAATCGCTGGGTGTCAAATCCTTTTTCCATCGCTTTTTGTACGATTTCTGCGGCTATGGCCACGCGTGTATCAATATCCTGAGGTACGCCGTTTTTGTCCATAGTAAGTGTGATAATGTTGGCTTTTGGCCCCGCCTGGTTTGCCATTTCCATATATTTGTCCAGTATTTCTTCATCGTTTTTCCTGTTCAGCGGCGCCGAATTCAGGATAAGTCCGTTCTCAGCATTAATAACCTTTAATCCTGCGGCGATAACGTTGGGCTTTTGTGAATCCAGAGACAGTGGTGTAGAGCAGGTCTCCTGGATTGTTTCAACCAGCCATTGCATAGCCGCTTCCTGGTCTGCCGCGGCGGTGCCCACATTCACGTCCAGATATGCGGCACCTGCTTCGGTTTGCTTTTTGGCCAACTCCTGAATGACTTTCTTATCTTTCTGGGCTATGGCCTCTTTGACATTGGTAAACATTCCGTTAATTCGCTCTGCAATTAGTATCATAACTGCCTCCTTCTGATACGAATAGGGTTCCCATTTTGCGATTTATTGCAGTGGACCCCGAACGCCCTTTATTGCGTTTGGGGACCTCGCAAAATGGGGTCCTGGATATTTAGCTGCTATTGTGAACTCCAAATTTGATTAATGAAATTCTTAACGGTAGCCACCGCTCTGGGATGGCGCATACGAATTATATCGACTCCGGCCTGCAGCAGGCAGATGGCGGTAGCAGCTTCCCACATTGGGCCTCTGTCCTGAACAGCACCCCAGCCTGGCGCATCGGCAAGTTGTGCCTCTTTGGCCCGCCAGGATTCGTAACCTACGTCGCAAATGACCGGCATCGTCATCATTTTATCGCCGCCAAGCGCTGCGAGACGCTGGCGCTCCTGAATTGAATAGGCATACTCTATTCCGTATCCCAATGCTCCTGTGGCCTGAAATGTTACTATTCGTTTCAGCGGGAAGCCCATATCCGAAGCTAAGATATTAACCTGCTTGGCAATGTTGATATCCAAAGGAGCTTCGGTAATAAGATTGTGCCCGTCAGCGAGGGCGATAGCCGTCAGAGCTTTGTAATTATCTTCTGTAACGGTTCCTATCAGGCAGTTTTCTCCTTTGGCCGCTTCGCTTACTTTCGGCATAACCTGATTGTCTTTTTCGTCGTTTCCACAGCCCCAGAGCACCAGTGGGACGCCGACAGCCTTTAGCACCTCTTCGGTAACCTTGACGGCGTGAGATGCGTCTTTATTTGCCTTATCGGGGTGGATACCTTCAAACTTCAGACAGATTAAATCAGCGCCGAGTTCGTCCACGCACTTTTTGGCCCACTCTCCGGGCTTGTCCAGGACGTCTTTATAAGGTTCGGCCAGAACCTGCGGCCAGTCTTGCGGCTCACTGTCGAGAACATCCATAGCAATAACCGGTTTTTCACCTGTGTCTTGCCTAGAGCCGCCATATACCATGTTACGTGCTCCACCCACAGTTACCGTTGAGGTTCGAGTGCCCCCGCTGTCTTTGGTCGCCCCGAGTGTAACCCGTGAAACCTCTCCGGTAAAGCTTTCTGCAACTTCAGGAACTGACATCTGAAATCCTCCAAACTTAAAATTTTGAATTGCGGTTTTTTGTTTTTAGCTTTTCTAAATTATGTTCGAGTATTTTCCGCACCGCGGAGAATGCAGCGTTATTCTCTTCAATGTCGAAGACCGTTTTGCCCTGCATTGAAGCGTCGAGCACGGCCTTGTCATAATGTATACACCCAAGGTCCTCTATAGCGTTTAGCGTATAGCGTGTAGCGTTTAGTTTTTTGCTATCCTCTACTTTATTCCATATAACGCCGATTTCTTTTACAGATATTGGCAGTTGTTTAGCAAGCTGGGAGATTCTCTGAGTGGTAGCCGCTCCGAGCGTAGTTGCTTCGGCCACGATGCACAGCAGGTCAACGTTATTAGTGGTTCTGCGTGACAGGTGCTCCATTCCCGCTTCGTTGTCTATAACGACGAAGTCATAGGCCGAGCTTAGTTCATCCAGGAACTTTCGCAGAAGGTGATTTGCGGCACAGTAACAGCCCGGCCCTTCCGGCCGACCCATAGTAAGCAAATCGAACCCGTCAGCTTCAGTGATTGCCTGCTGGATACCGTATTCAAATGACCGCACTCGGTCCATACCTGCGTTAGTGGGCGGCTTTTGAATAGCTTTTTCACGAATTTCCGCAACAACTCCCACCGGCTCAACTCCGCACATCTGGCCGAGGCAGGAATTAGGGTCAGCATCTACGGCAAGTACAGCGCTGCCCATTTGACCGCACAGAAGCCTGATAATCATAGCGGCCAGGGTTGTTTTGCCTGACCCGCCTTTTCCACTTACAGCGATGGTTGTTGCCATATCCCGTATCTAAACCTTTTCTGGAGCAAGTTTTATTGATGGGAATAGCAATAAATCCGTATGCGGCAGAAAACCTGCTCTAATAAATTCATCCATATAGCCCGGGTGGCTCATCAAGTCAAAATATGTCATACTTTTTGCAATTTCTTCTGCTGTTTCAAGCGCTTTTCGGCTCATCAGAACCGTCTTTGCTCCCGCGATTGATGTGTTTCCCACAAACTGTATTTTCTCCGCCGACACATCAGGCAGCATTCCGATAGTAACGGCCTGGCGAACGTTCAGGAAGTTTCCGAACCCGCCAGCCAGATAAATCGCCTCTAAATCTTCCGGCTTTGTTTGTGTGGACTCCATAAGGACCCGAATGGCGGCAAAAACCCCTGCTTTGGAACGAACCAAATTGTTGATGTCCGGCTGGGTGATTACTATTTCCTGATGGTCATTGACCGCAGGGACTAATTGGAATTGCAGACCCTCGTCACCTTCGGCCAACCTTGCATCACCATTAACTTTGAATCGACCCGTTCGGTCTATGATGCCGTTTATAAACAGTTCAGCAAGTGTATCCAGAAGACCTGAGCCGCAGATGCCGGCCGGGTGGGTGTCTCCGATTGTCTTAAACTCGATGGAACCGTCGCTGGAGATGGCCAGTTTTTCAATAGCGCCGGCTCCCGCCCTCATACCATGCTTGACCCCACTTCCTTCAAAGGCGGGCCCTGCTGAACTCGAGGCACAAACCAGCCAGTCTCGATTACCAAGAACCACTTCGCCGTTTGTTCCAATATCGATAAAAAGTGAGATGCCTTTTTGGGTATAAATTCGCGTGGTTAATACACCTGCTACTATGTCGCTGCCCACATAAGCGGCGACACTGGGCAGGCAGTATAATAGGCCTCGCTTGTTAATCTGGATTCCAGCTTCTGCTGCCCGAATTGGCGGCACGAAGCTGACCGAGGCGATATAGGGTTCTTTACGTATTCGAGTCGGGTCCAGATTCAGCAAAAAATGCACCATCGCAGTGTTGCCGGCACAAACAATCGCGGTTATATCCTGCAAATCGATTCTTTGCCTTGCCGCCAGTGTCACGATGAGATTATTTACATCGTGCACGATACGATTTTGCATTTCGTCGAACGCATTATTTTCTTCCGCATAGATGATTCGGCGGATGTAATCTTCGCCAAAGTTTATCTGGCTGTTGTATGTAGCTTCCGTATCTGTTGTGGTGGCATTTGTCAGGTCGAGTAGATGTGCCACCACGGTAGTTGTTCCCAGGTCAACTGCCACGGCAAAATTTCTCTCTGAGCGTCTGCAGGGCTCAACCTCTATAACCTCCGTAGTTCCACCTCGCCGACCTATTGTCACCGCAGCCTTGTAATTCTCTTCACAAAGCGTTTTGGAAAGTTTTTGCATAATACGAAAGCCGGTTTGCATTATAGGAGCGTTAATTTGGTCCCGTATAGCCAGATACAGCCGCTCGTGGTCTGCCGTATTGTCGTGCACCGTCGGCGCCGACATCTCAACGCAAAACTTCTGAACCAGAGGGTCAAGCTCAAACACTCCTTCCCGCACCTCACCGGCAAGCTCGCTGAATCTGCGGGCATCGGTGTCCATAAGTATTTGGCCTGCCTGGAGAGCGTGTGATTTTGGAACCGTTACAGTCATATCGGAGAGCACTTTGGTCTGGCAGGCTAAAACAACATTTTCCCGTATTTCATCCGGGGTTAGCAGAGTTGTTGGTCTGCTTTGAAATTGTCCTTCGTCGACTATTACTTTGCATTTTCCGCAATAGCCGTCTCCTCCGCAGATGCTGCTTAAATAGATGCCTGCTTTACGTGCCGCATCAAGCAGGGCCGCTCCGACCGGAACCTTTGTTTTCAGGCCGCTTGGCTCAAAGCGGACGGTGCATTTTTTCTTTTTGCTCTCTTTCATCTTGTGTTTCGTATCTTTTATTTCGCTTGCCTCTTCTCTATTTACACTTGGCACTTTTATTTCCAGATTTCATGCATGTATTTAGGCAGCATCGAACATTCTCTCGGTCCGACTAAAACTTCCCAGCCTGTAGCTTCTTCGAGTTTACCGCTCATCACCGCCACATATCCGGGGATTATCAATTTGCGGTGCTTAACCAGTTTTTCTACATTATGTTTGGCCATAGCGTCAGCTACCGTTTTTTCGTTGAGCTTATCCCCTGAATAAGCGGTCAACACACTTGTTCCTTCGGTGTCGACCACGAGGATATAGCTTGGCACCCTGCTGGCCTCGACGTCCGATTCCACAGTGTAATACGTCAGTGAAAAGTTTGTTGTAAACATTAGTGGTGCATTGGCATCCGGTTCGCCAATAGGATAGACTTTCGGTTCTACCTGAACCGGTTTCTGCGGGTCGCTGAAGACATTCATCACCGCAGTGAGCATAGGCAAAAACGCATACGGCTCGACAGTATCAACCACCACGATACTCGAATACTTGCAAATCAGGCTTGTGGCTGTGGCGCTCTGTGCAGTTGCGTCACCGTCGGCGACGAAAGATATAGTCGGATGACCTAACGGGCGGAAGACCTTTTTCAGTGCCAGTGCCCGCATCCTTGAGAGGTTATACAATTGCTCCGGCAAGCTTAAGCCATCAAGGCTTAATACAATATCCTCAACTCCTTCGGCCTTAATTTTTTCGGCAAGCTCGGCAAGTGCCTCAACTGATTCGGCTTTTGCCACAAGTGGGCAGTTGTTTTCTTTAGCTATTTTCGCCATTGCTTCGGCTGTGTCTGACTTTGCTGAGGCGATTAAAGGGGTGGCTTCGCTGGTTTTGCCGACGGCCGCGGCCATCGCCTCAGGCGATTCTGTTACCAGGATTGTGGCAAGGCTGCTTGAGTCTGCGACCTGCGAGCAGGTCTGGGCAAAGGCGGAGGCTTCGCCACTGTCATTAATAACTGCTATGGCACCGGCTCCAATTTTGGTGCCGACCCGCTCAAACTGCAGCGAATTTACAGATTCAATGCGTTTTTTTAAATCCTGGCCGGTGAGTTTGTCCGAGACGGTCGCTGCGAGAACCGTGGGATTGTAAAATTTTTCTTCGTGTCGGAACATCACTGTCTCCTGGCCGACCTGTACCTGATTGTCTTCGCTGCCGAACGACACTTTGCGCATCGGCGGCTCTGAAGCAGCCGCAAGCTTTTCCTTCGCTTCTTCTGAAACGTAGGGGCAATCTTCGAGTTTCGCTTTCTTCTGAGCAAGCTGCATAGCAAAGGCCAGACAGGTAGGCATACCACACTTTTTGCAGTTGGTTTTTGGCAGGAGTTTGAAGATTTCTAATCCCGTAAGTGCCATAATACTCTTCCTTTCCTCGTGGTTCGTGATTTGATTCACGGGTCACGGTTCACTATTTGTGTTCTTTAGAACATAGGTTCCAGAGTCGTTACAGGATGTCCGGCTTTGGTAATAAATTCTAAAACCTCTTCTTCGGTAGTGGCCGTGGTTTCATCAGCGATTCTTGCGAGAAATTCTTCTCCGCCAAGTTCAAGTTCTTCTGCTCTTTTTATGAAAGCATCTTTAATTTCATCTTTGAGCATAGTAGGCATCCACACGATTCGGCGGATTCCGCCTTCTGCAGCTATAAATTTTCTTGAGATGATGTAGTGCTTTGAATGTCCGATGAAGCCAGGCGTCTGTCGCCCCCCGCCTACTGTGCCGGCCAGCGTCGAAAACTTCATACCGCAGGGAGTCATCTCTGCAAACTCCCGGTTGACTATCATTATGCCGCCCGTTGAGGGCAGTACCGCAGTGATACATTCGAAGCAACCGCAGGAGGTCATCGGGTCGGTAATCATACTGTACTGGCTCATTCGCTCGACGTTGCCGCCGCTGGCCTTGAGCACAAATGCGTTTACCTTGTCCCACTGACCGATGGTGGTCTCAATGCACTTGCCTTTCGGGATAGGCTGATTTGGCCCCGTTGGAATTATCTCGTATGCTGCCCGGCAGTCCAGCCAAGTGTAAGCGCCGCACAAGCCGGGACGCTCCGGTGAAACTACACACACGTGGTTCGGAGCGAAACTCTGGCAGAGTGTGCACGAGTAAAATGTATCCACATCTTCATCGGTCATACCCGCAAGACGTTCATCGCGCACTGCCCATATTTTGCGTGCCATTTCCGATAGCTTTAAAACCTGCTCTTCATCCGTGAATATCTTGACCTGGACCTTGTCTATAATATTCGAATACCGCTCGTGATACATTGCATGCAGGAGCTTTCCGATATGCTCGAGTTTGAAACCGGCCTTGGCGGTATCCTTGCTGATTCGCACCCAGCTGATGTCCCTCTGCCCCATATGCCACAGTCCCTGGGCCTCGTTCATAAATGTATGAACCTGTCGCTCGAGCACAGGTTCAAAATCAGTCTGCATTTTTCTGCCCGCCACCTCAACTACAATGCCCAGCGGCATCTTTCCTCCCACCTCAAGCGAATCGACATCCGGTCCTACAACTTCTACCCTGCCGTCTTCAACCTCACCAATATCCAGCATGCGAAGCCATTCAAACGCAGGCGTCCTTTGTCCGCCAAACTCGCAGTGCATATCTTCCTTTCGGATTCGCTCCCCTTCAAATGCCGGACTGACAGACACCGGGATAGGCACCTCCGAGACCTTTATCTTCAGGCCTCTTACTTCGATGGCTTTTTCCACTATTTCGTCGTGTGGTATATTAGATACGACGTGCTCGTAGGTGCATACACCGGTAGGAAGAACCTGCGGAATATCTGAATCAGCGATGGTTGGGAATCCGTAATTAATAGCCCCTGCGGCGGTGGCATACCATTCATCGGTGACCTTACCTAAAGCTACCACGAAGGCGAAGATTCTGTTTTTGTTATAGAGAAGGTGGCGTCGGTAATCGCCGGGCTGCACACCGCCGAAGGTAAGTGCCACCCGACTGGCAAAACCCGCGGCATATATCGCCGCAGTAATTTCCCGACCAAAAGGAATAAGCCGCGTATCCCAGCCCAACTGCACGCCTCCTTCCACTAATTGCTCAGCAAAAGTAGTTCCATTATGATGGCCAGCCATAAAAACATACAAACTTCTTTCCTGACATTTCCTGGCAATCTTAACCGCTGTCTCCACGTCAGGTGCAGAACCAACAATCGCTGCAAATCCCGGCGCCGTGCCGTCCACAAACTGAATGCCGCGCTCGCGCAGGATTACATCATCTGCAGCGCCCAGCCAGATACCATCGACGGGATTAGGGCCGATTAGATATTTGCAGGCTTCGATAATCTCCTCTGCGAAAAGAGTCGCCATACCCGCATCGAGGGCAGGACCAAGATACGGCAGCCACAAATTTTCATCAACCAGTTTTGGCAGCAGAGGTTTTATCTCCTCGGCCATCACATCCTCAAAATCGGCCAATTTTTCTACAGCTCGGCCTGTCATCGAATAGATAACAGGCATATAGTAGCCAGTATTTGGGAACTCCACTTTGCAATCCCTACCTTTTTGCTCGACAGCTTTTGCCAGCATTTCCTCAGCCTGTTTGGCTGTTTTATGAGCACCATTTATCCCTGCTGTCATAATTATTCTTGACATACTCTAATCTCCCTTTTTACTTGTTCTATTCCACCGCCAATGCTCGACGCTCTTCCATATCGTAAAGTTTTCGTTCTTTCTCAACGTTTATGCCCAGCGCATCTCGTTTCTTTTCAATATGCTCGAGCATCATACCAGCGGCCTTGATTGGGTCTCGTTCAAAGGCCCATTTACCGCCTATATCCTTTTCGATTTCGTCGGTTAAGTAGCGCGTCAGATTCGGAGCACCAAGGATGGGTAGTGGCTCGGCAATAACCGTGAAAACACCGGAAGCGACGAAATACATACCAATTGATACAGCTTTTTCCGACATCCATTCCGGTGCGGCGCCAGCGACAGGTAAATCTGAGATATCATCGCCAAGTCCGCCTTCGGCTACGACATTTGCCAGGATTGTCAAAATTCTGCTGTTATCCACGCAAGAGCCAACGTAAAGCACTGGCGGTAATCCCACGGCCTCACATATCTCGGCCAGTCCTTTGCCGCAATACTTCGCCGCTGCCTCTGGTCTCATCAGCCCGGCTTTCCCCGCAGCAATCGCGCTGCAACCGGTAGCAACCACCACCACATCATTCTTGATAAGTTCTTTTATCATCGCAATGTGACCGTAATCGTGCACCTGCTTCGGATTATTGCAGCCGACAACTCCAGCGGCACCACGCAAACGCCCTGAAATAATAGCATCATTTAGAGGGCGATAACTTGAGCGAAATCGCCCACCAAGATTGTAAAAAATATTTTCCGTCGTAAATCCCGCAATCCCGCGCTCTGTCACCTTCGGAATCTGCACCTTACCCTTTCTGTTGCCAAAATTCTCAATACCAATCTTGATAATCTCCCGTGCGATTTCCACTGCCCTGTCTTCGTGAAACTCAATATGCTCTGCTCCAGCGATTTTGCACTTGGGCGAAGTAGTAATAAGCTTTGTATGGAAGCAGCCGGACAGCGAGCCCAGCGCCGGCATAATGCACTGCACATCCACCAGCATAACTTCCACCACGCCAGTCATTACCGCCAATTCCTGCTGAAGAAAGTTGCCCGCAACCGGTATCCCGTGACGCATCAGTATCTCAGTAGCCGTGCAGCACATACCGACAATGTTGATGCCTTCGGCACCGCTGTCTTGCGCCATTTTTATAAGTTCAGGTTCCTGCTATACCGCCACGATTATGTCTGACAACGTCGGCTCGTGACCATGCACAACTATATTGACCTGCTTGGCTTCAAGCACGCCGAGATTGGCACCGAATCGAATCGGTTGCGGACTGCCAAACAAAATATCGGAAAGCTCAGTCGCGATAAGCGAGCCGCCCCAGCCATCGGACAGACACGCTCGCAGGCCCTGCTTTACAAGATTCTTGTAGTCTGAACCTACACCGATATGTGTCCTGTGCATAATCTCAACAATTTCACGGTCGATTGAGCGAGGAGTTACACCGAATTCTTTCCAGACCTTTTGCCTGGCTGGTGGCGGATAAGCCGACGCACTAATCAGCGTGCCCTCCTGCTTGCCAAATTCAGTCATCACCGCCTCAGACAGGTCTCTGGCAATCTCCTTTATCTGTCTGTCTTTTGTCTCGATGCCGTATCTTGCCGCAACTTCCTTCAATTTCCGCTCGTCCTTGATCATATAATCAGAACTTTCGTTCTCAACCACCAACTTGAATGTGTGCGCAATGTCACGACCATGGTCGGAATGTGCCGCAGCACCTCCGGCAACCATTCGGACAAGATTTCTCGCCGCAATGGTATCGGCGGTGGCACCGCAGACACCTGCTTGCGGCCCCTCTTCAAACGGGTCGATTCGACAGGGCCCCATAGCACAATTTCGGCAGCATATCCCAAGTCTGCCGAATCCGCACTGTGGCTCCTGCTGCTCAAGTCTGTCCCAGGCGTTTTCTATGCCCGCTTCGTACATACGCTCGAGCATTTCCTGTGTCGCTTTGTCGCTGCTACGTTTTTTCGGGTCCATAACAATTCCTCACTTTACTAATTCGTGTTTTCTTGGCTGGCTGTATCAGCCAACGCTAATGCCTTATCTTCCCCCACGCTTTCAACCACAACTGTTGACTTTATGGCATGCACTAATGCCTCAGCCACCTTCATCCGAGGCGAGTTGAACCGCTCCAAAAATTCTTCTCTATTCTCCCTGGCCAAAACTGCTCCGTATAATTGCCAGGCAAATTGTGCACCGTACTTTTTAGCTACAAGCTGGGCGCCGACAATTTTGTCGTTATCGTCAGTCAGAAGTTTTGCCACCTCAAAAGGTTTTGTTATCCGCTCTTTCCCCGTCGATTCCGGCGGGCTTAAATCATGCACGTTAACCTTCAAGCTAACTTCCTTTGCGCTGGTAGTGCTGTGCCCGATACTGAATATTTGCATACCCAGAATCTGGTCCGCCTGTGCTCGCAAAAACCCCGCGGTTTCCTGATTCGCCCCGGCTGTGTTTCTACCTGCTATTTTCCCAGCAGAGGCTCCGATACTTCCTACTGGCGAATACACGAATCTGCCCGTGCCTAAATCCGGACTTTCCGCACAATCTCCAACCGCGTAGATACCCACGACCGAAGTTTGCATCCGATTATCGAGTTTGACAGCACCGCTCGGACCCAACTCAATGCTGCATTTTTCCGCAAGAGCCACATTCGGTTTCACTCCCGTGCCCATCACTACAAGGTTGGTGGCTATCTTATTGCCCTTATGGACGACATATTCAACGGAGCTTTTACCCCCGACTTCCGAAATTGCTTCGCCGGTAAGCATCCTTAAACCTTGCTGTTCAAACTTATGGATGAGAAACTCGGAAACCTCAGGCTCAACCAGTTTCCTAAGTATTCTGGAACGCACGTTGAAATAAACATCCAGACCTTTATACATCAGGGCCTCGGCAATCTCCAGAGCAATAAAACCCGCCCCTACCACCACTGCACAACTTGCGGTCTTAGCTGTTTCTACAATTTCGGCGGCTGCTTCGTATGTGGTAAAGGTACAGACGCCTTTTTTATCAGCGCCGGGAATTTCCGGTATCAGTGGATGACCACCCGTTGCAATCACCGCTGCGTCGTAGGCTAGTTTTTCTTCTTTGCCGTTGGACAGAATGGAAATGACTTTGCTTTTCGGTTCGATATTCGTAACTTCAGCGGGACAAATCAGTTCTATATTATACCGACCCAGCGTCTCCGGTGAGAAAATTTTTGCCCCTGCCGGTCCCGTTATGTAACCTGCGATTAACGCCGGTATGGCAGGCCTGCGGTAGGGCAGCCGGTCCCGGGTTACCACCGTTACCTCAGCGTCCGGGTCTTGCTCGGCAGCGGCTATGGCAGCCATCATCCCTGCCGCACTACCACCAATAATAACTATCTTTCGCACCTGCTATTTTTCCTCGCTTTTACTTTTCTTTTGCTCAACTTCTTTGACGAGTTGCTTTGACGCTTCCCTACGTTTTGACTTTGTCGCCTCCTTGAGCGAAATCAACTTCAGGGCACCGGTCGGACAGGCCTCGACACAGGCTGGCTCCTGCCCCTTCCCCATTCGCTCTAAACACATATCACATTTAATAATGGCTCGACCCTCCGGGCCGATTTGCAGCACCCCAAAAGGGCAAATAAGCATACACAACTTGCACCCGATACATAAATCCGCATCCACCACAACAGGTGCCTGTTCATCGAAACGCTGAATCGCACCCGTCGGACAAATCTCGATACACGGCGCCGCTTCACAGTGTCTGCACTGCAAGGGAACTCCAAACTCTCCCGCTGCTTCTACCGTAACCATTCGTTGCGGCCTTGGCAACTCTTCCACGGCCTCTTCAAGAACACCCGATTTGGAATGCGCCACCGCACATGCTATCTCACAACTTTTGCAAGCCAAACACTTTTCGATATTTATCATTATAGCTTTATCCATCTTCGTCTCCGAAACAATTAGACAAATCGTTTATCGTTGACTTCAAAACCAACACTTGGAAAAATTAAATCTGTTAATACATTCTTTGCTTCTCGCAGTTGCTCTACAATTTCCGCACTGGCCTGAAAAACATTTCCTTGCCGTAAGTCCGCTTCCTGAACCGCGGGACTATATTCGATATTGGCAAGGACAGCAATATTTGCAAGCTGAGCTTTTATTGTTTCAATTTGACCGGCATCTGTAATTTTGTTTGCGATGGCTGCAACCTGCTTTATTCCCAACTCTTTAGCCATTCGTGCTATGTTTATTGCGGTTTCGATGCTTCTGCTGCCCGGCTCGACCACAACTACCAGAGCATCAATTCCCTGAACGCTCGCTCTTCCCATAAACTCGACGCCGGCGGCCAAATCAACCAGGACCACTTGCCGGCGTTGCAGTATGGTGTGGGTAAGCAGGGCCTTTAGAAACGCTCCTTCTGGGCAGGCACAGCCAGCCCCTGCCTTGGTAATAGCTCCTAAGACCAGCAATTTCAAGCGGCCCACAAACGCATCATTTTGCGTTTGGGAACCCGTGCCGTTAACTTCAAGCTGGTATTTGTCCGGCAAGTCGCTGACTTTGGGATTTAACTTGAAATATGCTCCTACTGTGTTTGTGCCGGTGCGTTCGGCGATTAGCTGCTTCATTTTGATAAGCGGCTGTGGGCTTTGCCCGGAAGGTATGCCAAAAGCCGAAGCGAGATTGGTATTTGGGTCGGCATCGATGGCCAGAACGTCGAGCCCGTCCTCGGCAAATAGTTGTGCCCAGACCGCGCAGACCGTGGTCTTTCCCACGCCACCTTTGCCACCGATTGCTATTTTTACGCCCGAATTCAAAAAAAGAACCCTAATATATTGTTGACAAAAGACTTACACGAAGCCGCAAAAGAAAAACAAATATGCTACCATTTTTTCCATCCATTGTCAAACACTCAACCCGAAATTATTTGTCAGCCACGAAATTTTTCGCCCCAGGAACAACTAAATCTTCCTGAATCCGTCTGAATGATTATTCAGATTGTCTACAGTCCCCTATTACGGCCTCCACCGCGAGTTCTACTGCTGCCAGCAGTGCATCCAGCGGCAGATGCTCTGCCGCTGTCTGGTCAAAAAGGATAGACGCTCTGGCCGGGAATTCATCGTCACTTTGCCAAATCACTATTGTTAATGGGATTCGGGGCAACACGTATAATTCAATTGAGGCATCGCCAAATTCACATTGTTTAGCGTCAAGCTGCTCCGTAATCTGGTGTAAATCTTCGGGACATTTGCCAAAGGCTTTCTCTAATTTTTCGGTGGGCAGGCCATGCAGCCCCCTGAAGAAAAACTGCCCGCTCGGCAGAGCTTGTGCTTTGACAAGTTTATTGGCTAACGGCAGGTCTTTAGCATTTATCAGATAAGCGAGGATAACAAGCTTTTCAAGAAAGCTTTTTTTTCCCTGCTTTGCGTCAACCGAAAAAATTTCGCGTGCTTTGGTGTCAACCGCATATTCTTTATCCAGCAATCTAAGCACATATCGTCCCTGCTCACTTATGTAGCGGCACTTCGCACGTTTAGCTGTTAGCTTTGGGTCAAGCTTACCAAGTTGCTCCCAGAGACCTTCATGAGCCATATTTTTACGCCTTTCCGTTTGGACTGCGCTTCACGAATTATGACCTTGGCCGAGCAGCATATCCCTTGCGTGGGGCAAAACATCTAAGATTATTTTGAGGGATTCTCTGACTGCTTTTGGGCTTCCGGGCAGATTGATTATGAGCGTATTTCCACGAATGCCGGCAACTGCTCGGGAGAGGATAGCGTTTTTGGTCTTTTTCAAACCCTCCAGCCGCATTGTTTCGGCCAGGCCGGGAACCATTTTTTGACACACCTCAGCCGTGGCCTCAGGTGTAACGTCCCGAGGCCCAAGGCCGGTGCCGCCGGTAGTAAGGACAATATCGGCTTTCACTTCATCGGCGAGGTGTATAAGCTCTTTTGTAATGCTTTGTTGCTCGTCAGCCACGACTTTGTACTTACAAATCTCGAATTTGTCGGATGGCAGTATTTCCTTGATGGTTTGCCCGCTTACGTCCTCTCTTTTTTGTTGTGAACAACTATCGCTAACCGTCAGTATCGCTACTGTGACCATTTGGCACCTCCAATATGTCACCTACCTGGATTCGACCGGGCCTGGTCACCTTTGCAAAGACCCCTTCTCGCGGCATAACACAATCTCCTACCTGTTTTAATATCTCGCATTCTTGGTGACATTTTTTGCCGAACTGGGTAATTTCAACTTCAACGTCAGGACCGAGTCTGAGTTTACTGCCGATGGACAAAGACTGCAGGTCGATTCCTTTGGTGGTGATATTTTCTGCAAAATCTCCCGCTGTGACCTTCGCCCCTTTTGCTCTCATTTTCTCGATTGATTCTTCCGCCAATAAGCTTATCTGCCTGTGCCAGCTTCCGGAATGGGCGTCGCTTACTATGCCGAGGCTGGCTTTCAGCTCAGCTACCGGTACATTGTACTTCCGTGTCCCCCGGTCTTTGGAAATTGATATTGCTTTAATTTTCCCTTTTATAGTCGCCACTTTTTCCACCACTTTTTTCCATTAGCTTTATTTCGCTTATCACCATATTTTTGCCTTTGTATTTTAGCATATCATAAATGGTAAGGCAGGCTGCGCTTGCTCCGCTTAAAGCCTCCATTTCCACACCGGTTTTGCCAGTTGATTTGACGGTTACATTTACGCGAACGCTTTTCTGAGTCTCATCCAGGTTAAAATCCACTTTCACTGCCTCGATGCCGATGGGGTGACACATCGGGATTATTGAAGGTGTTGCTTTTACCGCGCCAATTGCAGCTATTTTTGCCGTCTCAAGAACATCGCCTTTCGGGCATTGTCCCTGTCGCAGGGTCTCGAACAGTTCCTGGCCAAGGACCACACACCCGTTTGCCGTGGCGGTCCTTACCGTAATGTCTTTGCCGCTTATGTCTATCATTCCTTTTGAATTTTGCATTTTCTTTTCAGCCTCCAATCTGGCTCATCAGCCTGTTCCTGCAGGAGCTTCCGTTTTCTGGTTTTCTCGCTACAGCTTCGAGTATGGAGCCGCCAATGTTGTCGAAATTCACTCTTATCTCATCATCGAAAAAAAGGCAGGGCTTGAGGAACCCATCTGCAGTGAGCCTGAGCCGATTGCAGCGGCTGCATTTCGGCGGACGCTGCGTCTGAAAGCGCCTGCTTAAATCGGTCCTGTCATAAAGTGAGAACTGCATAATTTTTTGAAGCTGCAAGCCTCTTTGCTCACAAAACGCCTTCATTTTTTCAATTTCTTTTTCGTTCGTGTCATCAAGGATGACCATGTTAATCTTTATCGGTGTAAGTTTTGCCTTTATCGCCGCATCGACGCCTGCAAGCGCCTGGCGTAAATCACCGCCGCGAGTAATCCGGTGATACCTGTCCGCATCGAGTGAATCTATCGAGATGTTCACCCGTTTGAGGCCGCTTCGCTTCAGTTTTGCCGCTATATCTGTGAGCAGTGAGCCGTTCGTTGTCATACAGACCTCGTCGATGCCGTCGATAGCCGCGAGTTTTGCTACCAGCCGCTCGATGTCCTTTCGCACCAGCGGCTCACCGCCGGTCAGCCGGACTTTTGTTATACCCATCTTCGCAGCCACTTTTGTCAGCGACTCTATCTGTTCGTAAGAAAGGATGTCGCCGTGACTTTTATGCAGAAAAGGTACTTCCGGCATGCAATATATGCAGCGGTGATTGCAACGGTCCGTTACAGATATTCGCAGGTAATCTATTTTTCGATTAAATCTGTCTAACAGCAATGGTAGTTCCCTCTTTAATCTCTGCTACGCCTGCGGGTATGCAAATTAAACCGTCAGCTTCGCACAAGGCGTTGATATGTGCAGAGCCATGATACTCAATTTTTGCGACATTACCATTCTTGGTAAATACAACCGGCAGCCACGAATCCCTCTCGGTTTTTTTTCTTGTTATTGTGCTTTCCAATTGCCTGTGAGTAATAGTGGACCTGAAGTCGTGTCCCATCATCTTGTAAAGGAAGGGTTTCACTAACAATTCGAAGCAAACATAGGTCGATACGGGATTGCCCGGCAAGCCAAAACAAAAAGCTTTATTTGAAATTCCGAAGACCATAGGCCGGCCCGGTTTGACAGCGACCTTTTCAAATAACAGCTTAACGTTGTTTTCTTTCAGAATCCCTCGAACAAGGTCGTAATCACCTACTGATACTCCGCCGGACAAAATCACAACATCATTTTCCACTATTGCCTGTTTGACCATAGCATCTATAGTTTCTTCTGTGTCCCGAGCGATACCATAGTTTGTTGGTATCGCGCCAGCACTGGCCACATGAGCGGTCAGCTGAAATGCGTTACTGTTTCTGATTTGACCGGATAGAGGTTTTTGGGCGGGTTCGACTAATTCGTTCCCGGTGGCTATAATGCCGACCCTCGGCTGCAATGACACCAGTGGTTCCACGCAGCCACAGCTCGCCAGTACTGCGATGTGCTGGGGCGAAAGCCTACAGCCGGCCCGAAGAACTACATCTCCTTTTTTGATGTCTTCGCCTTTTAGGCAGATGTTATCGTCCGTGTCTCTACCAGTAAACCCCGTTAGAGAGTTCTTTGCTTTTTGTTCTCTCTCTGACCCTGGAATCTCTAACGGGGTAAATCGAATCTTGTCCTCTGCTGTGCTTTCGGTATATTCGACCATAATCACGCAGTCAGCGCCTTTGGGGACAATAGCACCGGTCATAATCTTTGCGCACTGATTTGTCCCGATTGTTTTTTGAGGCATATGTCCCGCGGGTATTGTCTCAATTATTGTAAGCTCATTTGCGAGGTTGGCTCGACGGCAGGCAAAGCCGTCCATAGCCGATTTATTGAATGGAGGCACCTCAATGTCAGAGGTCACATCCTCTGCCAGTACCCGATTCAAGGCACGGTCGATGTCGATGCGCTCAGTACCGAGCCGACGAGCTGAGCCCATCACAATTTCAAACGCATCATCAAATTTAATCATCGGATTTTTTCCTGAATTCTTCATATTCAACCATTGTGTTCAAGTTGGTAAACCACATCCCTTGCAGCTCAATATACTTAACCCTGCACCTGGTAAATACATCGCTTATTTTGCGTGCTCCTGTGCGCAGCACCTGGTTTATAGCTTTAAGCGTACTTTTGCGGTATATCGCAAAGAGCGGCTCGTAAAATTCGTCGCTGGTGGTTGGGACAACTATGTCTGCTCTGCTTTTGACGGCTTCGGCGAGCATTTTTCTAACATACCACAGGTCTATGTGCGGGATGTCGCAGGCCACCACAAAATTGAGGCCGTTTCTTGAAGCCTCTAAAGCTGAAGCTATCCCCATCAAAGGTCCCTGCCCCGGTACTTTGTCTTGGATAATCTCGCAGCCGAGAAAGGAATACTTATCTGTTTCATCCGTGCTTATAAGTATCTGCTCGAAAGAGCCGCGAAGCTGCTCTGAGACTCTCTCTATTATGGGCTTACCCTTAATCGGCAGCATACTTTTGTCGGCGCCCATTCGGCTGCTGTCCCCGCCTGCCATAATTATCGCTGTTGCCTTTTCAAGTATTGTCCATTTTCCATCGGCGAGTTTTATCCGGTCGATATCAAAGTCAAAATCGCTGCCATCAGATACCACGATTTTATCGGCGTATCTTCTTACATCCCGGTCTGAGCTTTTCCATGTTTTTAGATTCCGGTCCTTGACCATAAGAAACAGTCCCGGCTCGACCACGTGCCGCAGTGAGTTTGATTCGCAAATCGAGACGGCGTCCGGCCCGATTATACTGAGCAGGGCGGTTAGCCCATCTTTGAGATGTGTTTTCATAACACGCAGCCAGAAAACCCGACTTGTACCTGCCGCCAGAAGTCTTGCTGTGTCTTTGTCCGAACCACTGTCGGTCTCTTGCGTAATAGCAAAATTACCTTCCAGCGAAGAGCAGACCCCGCAGCCTTGACCGCCTCTGGGACATTGCCCATCTTTGGCTTTTATTGTGGTAACTTTTATTCCTATGATGTCCCTGGGGAGCCCCCTGTCTTTGTTGAATTTCCTGATAAGCGTGCAGGCCAGCTTGGTCTTGCCGACATTTGCCCCAGCAGAACCAATCATTAACATCCCGTTAAGCTTTATCATTTTATCCCTCAACGTATTTAACGGCCGAGGCTTTGAAACTTACCCATACTCTCTTTCCACAGTGCAGCTCCAGCGTCTTCACAGACTCAGCGGTTATTAGGGCTGCAACCTCCGTTCCAATATCAACTATGACTTCAACTCCCACTCCAGCCGGTACAATATCCACAATCGTCCCTTCAAAATTATTGCGGGCGCTCGTTTGGCTTGCTGCGTTGCCAATCGTAACATCCTCACTTCGAACCATAATATAACCCGAACCGCTGGGGCTGTCGGTAAGAGCTGAAAAGCTTAGGCCGCTGGTTTTGAATCGTCTTGTGTTTTCCTGAGGCTCGTCCAACTTTTCCAATTGGCCTTTAAAGAAATTTCTAATGCCGACAAACCGAGCGACAAATTCGGATTTGGGGTGATGAAAAATCTCCTCTACGCTCCCTATCTGTGCAATCGTTCCGCCTTCCATGACCCCTATATGTGTGCCCAGAGAAACCGCTTCGGTGTAATCGTGCGTAACGTGTACTATTGCCTGGCCATTAGCGTTAATCTTGCGCAAAAGGGCACGCATCTGTGGCCGGGCTTTGACATCCAGCGACGATATCGGTTCATCCAGCAGCAGACATCGCGGCTCGCTTGCTACCGTCCGTGCCAGAGAAACGCGCTGAGATTCCCCACCGGAAAGCGTTTGAGGTCTGCGCTTAAGAAGACCAGTTGCTGCAAAATTCTCGGCAAGTTCGGCTACTCGCTTGTGGATTTGAGAGTCCTTAAGTTTTTTGCACCGAAGCGGGTACGCGATATTATCATAGACCGTCATATGGGGGAAAAGCGTGCTGTTTTGAAAGACCAGTCCGATTTTTCGCATCTGTATTTTTTCGCCTGTAATATCTTTTCCGTCAAGAAATATCCGGCCGGCATCCGGACGGATAAGACCGGCTATGGTATCCAGCAATACGCTTTTGCCGACACCGGAGGCACCGAGCAGAACAAAATATTGGCCCTGTTGTACCTCGAAGGATACGTCCTTTATGGCCAAGTCGCCTAAAGACTTGGAGATATTCTTAACACTAAGCACTTTGTTTTTCTTTCGCCAAAAGCCTTAAGAAAACGAAAAACACCAAACACACCGCTATGAAAATGACTGCCACCGGCCGGGCATATTTCAGACCGAAAGCCCCGAAGCGTTCATAAATCAATACGGGCGTAATCATCGGATGATAAGCGATAATTAGCACCGCACCAAACTCGCTCATGCCCCGTGCCCACATTAAAATCAAACCTGAGACAATCGACCTGGCCGCCAGAGGAACCGAGACGGTCAAAAATACCCTCAAAGGACTTGCCCCGAGATTTAGGGCAGCTTTTTCAAGACGGTCGGGGACAGCGAGAAAACCGTCTCGAGCGGAATTGATAAGATATGGAATACTGACAAAAGCCATCGCCGCCATTATACCTGCACTGCTGCCGACGAGACTTAAACCTATTTTGCCCGCCGCTCTTCCCAAGAGACTGCTTCTGGAAAGCACGCCCAGCAGTGCTATCCCTGCCGCCGAATGCGGTATGACAATTGGAATGTCAATAATGGCTGTAACAAGGCCCTTCAGCGGAAAATCCTTTCGTGCCAGCAAATACGCAAAAGGGATAGCAGCAATAGCGAAGATTACAGTTGCCGCCATCGATGTCCATAATGTGAGCCAAATACTGTTTCTAACATCCGTCTCTTTTGCTGTCTCGGCGAGTTCCGGCAGCGAGCAGTTCAGGAACATGCTTGCCAGCGGGGCGACAATAAACAGCAGCACAACCCCTCCGAGTGCGGCAAATACCAGCGAGAGCGGCTCAGTTTTTATCTTTGGCGATGGACCCATCTCTATCCTTTTCTATTGGGAGGGCAAAGGTTTTCAAACTATTCGGAATCCTGTCAAAGGTCTCCGTCGGCGAAGGTACCATCAAAGTCTGTCCGTTCTTCTCAAGAATTGCTCCGCCCCTATCGGTATCTAACAAGAAAGCTAAAAAGGCCAGCGCCGCTTTTCGATTCGGCGCATTCTTTGGTATGGTAATGCCATATACTATCGGTGCAGCGGTTTTGGTGATAAAGGTACCTTTTCTTTTGCCCGTTATACGGACCGAAGCACTCTTGTAAAAATCGGCAAACTCGGCTTTCTTCAGATTGATTTCGTCAGGCAGCACTACAATTCTGAGCTTGTGCTGCTCGGCGACGGAACGGTATATAAAGATGTAATCAAGCTCACCCACTTCCAGAAGCGCTAATAAATCCACTTCTTTTGGGCGGATGTATCTTCGGTCTTTGCCCAGCATCCTGCTCGCCAGGCCCGGCCTGTTATAGAATTTTTCCGCCAGCTTTATTGTAAGCACAACCCGGTACCCGCACGGGTCCGAATTGGGGTCAGACCTGCCGAAAGCAATATCTTTTTCCAGCAGGATATCGTACCAGTTGTCTTTATTTATATCGCCGGCCCTGCGTGAATCCTCACGAAAGGCGATGACCATTTCGTTGCTTGCGAACTTGATATTCCACTCTGTATATTCAGGTATTAGCAGAGTATCTATAACCGTGTAGTCCGCAGAAGCTATGATGTCGCACGACCTATTCAGGTCCGTGATTTTGCGGGCACATATTCGACTGCCGGCTGCTTCGCGAACAATTTTTACCTTGGGGTAATGGCTGTTGAATTCTTCACATATCTGTTTGAAAGGGACCGCGAGGCTGCCCGCGTGAAAGATAATCAATTTCCCTGAGATTTCAGAGATTTTTTCAGTTGCAATAACTGTCGGTGTAAAAAAGCCCAGGAGCGGAAGAATTAAAATGAGGTTTGCGATTTTGCTCATTTTGCAAGTTCCTCAATATGTTTCTTGTAGGCTTTTTCCATTGCCTTTTCGATATCGTCGCGAAATTTCGTGTAAGCTTTGACCCATTTTTTGCCCTGGGTTGTTAGGTCGGTTCGCCCGCCCATATTGCCTCCCCGCTGTTTGTCTATCAGAGCGGTATTTAAGGCATCCTCGGCTTTATTCAAGTCGCCCCAGGCCTTTCGATAGCTTATGTGCAGTTTCTTACTGGCTGCCTTCAACGACCCTTCGGTCTCAATAGCCTTAAGCAGCCGCCACTTGCCATCGCCGAAAACACCTTCAGCGTTTTTGGTACTGAGCCAAAGTTTGAGCCTCGCTCTCAATTTTTTCATTTCTTCACTCCCGCTCTCTATCACTTAAAGCAGCCAAGTTGGCACTTACAGATTCTTACGTTTTGCCGATTACAAATACGACCAATCTCAATAATCTCCGTCCCGAATTCCTGTGCCAGTTCAAAGGCCTCAGCACAGGCCAACTTTTTCTTGCCATTTGCCTCTTGTGCTCGTTCGAGAACGGCGTTAGTCAAGTCTTCTTCCTTACTCATCTGTGCTTCTCCACAAGATTTTACGCGGTTATGCATGCTTCGACATATCGCAGACCAAAAAAAATTAAAAGGTCCAACCTCTCTGCAGCCCACTGATTTAGCTGATATTTCCCGGATAGTCTCTACCCGGCCATCCCTGTTTGCCGGGGCAGGGCCGCTTTATTGTCATAATACCGGAATCAGCCGCCCAATTCCAACCCTTTTGTGAAAATTTCACTCTCCACTGTTTTGTTTGGGCAGTCACATATGTGGAAATCTTATGCGAACAGTAACGTGTCGTAGCACATAATTCGTTGCAGAAAAAAGGCTTGCGTGCCAGGCTTTTGCTTTATAAGATGCAGCGGCAAGGGCAGGTTTGAATCCCGCCCTCTCCGATTTGTTCGTCGTCCGTGTGCTGTATCGCGCAAAAGGAGATACACAATACGATAGTTAGTTTGGAGGTTGTGTTCGGTGCGGGTTGCGTTGGGACAATTTAATGCTCTGGTGGGCGATTTGGCCGGCAATGCCGAAAAGATGCGCGATATCTACACGAAGGCACTTGCCTGTGATGTGGATTTGCTTATCTTTCCGGAATTAGCTATTTGCGGTTATCCGCCGGAAGATTTGCTGCTCAAGAATCACTTTTTAAGAGACGGTCGCGCAACTGTTGAGAAACTCGCCGCTGACTGCCCGGAGGTAACCATAGTAGTAGGTTTTGCCGAAAGTCATCAAGGCACTAATTACAATTCGGCCGCTGTATTGCAGGCCGGCCGGATAACCAAAATTTATCGAAAGTGCCAATTGTCCAATTTTGGCGTGTTCGATGAGCGAAGATATTTCCAGCCTGGCACCGAGCCGGCGGTAATCAGTGTAGCCGGACTCAATGTCGCTATTACGATTTGCGCCGATATCTGGGATGTCGAATGGTTAGCTGATTTCCTCGGGAACGCCGGCCAAATCCAAATGGTTCTGAATATCTCGGCCTCGCCTTTTCACATGGGCAAGACCGGGCAAAGGCAGGCAGTGCTCGGCCGCTGTGCGAAGAAATTTAACTGCGCTGTTTCGTATTGCAATCTTATTGGCGGCCAGGATGAAATAGTTTTTGATGGCTCAAGTTGCTTTGCCGATTCGACCGGCAAAATCGCAGCTCAAGCGAAGTCATTCGATGAGGATTTATTGATTGCCGATGTTGTCCCGGTAGGGGGGGAAGTAGTTCAGGTCAAGCCGATGCGGCCGCTGGTACCGCAGCCAAGCGATTTGATTGACGAGGTCTATCAGGCCCTTATGCTCGGCACAAGGGATTACGCTCAAAAGAACGGTTTCAAAAAGACTTTGTTGGGCCTTAGCGGGGGGATAGATTCTTCCGTCACTGCTGCTATTGCGGTTGCCGCTTTGGGGGCTGAGAATGTCGTTGGCCTTACAATGCCCTCAAGATTCAGCAGCCCTGAGACGCTAAGCGATGCGGAGGAGCTGGCAAAAAATCTGGGCATTGAATTATTGACCATTGCAATTGAGCCGATACTTGAGCAATTCAACCAGGCATTAGAGACAGTCAGCGGCTGGAACAGCAAAGGTATCGCTTACGAGAATTTGCAGGCCAGAATCCGCGGCAGTATCCTGATGTCCCTGAGCAATCAGTTTGGTTTTTTGGTACTGACGACCGGCAATAAAAGTGAAACCGCGGTCGGCTATACGACCCTTTATGGTGACACGGCCGGCGGTTTTGCGGTGATAAAAGACGTCCCCAAGACTCTTGTTTACAAATTGGCCGAGCACATAAACAAAATAAACAGCCGACAGATTATACCTGCCGACGTAATAACCAGAGCTCCCAGTGCCGAGCTCAGGCCCGGCCAAAAAGACAGCGACTCACTGCCGGATTATGATTTACTTGACAAAATCCTCAAGGGATACGTCGAAGAGGACAAGTCCGCACAGCAGCTCGTTGAAGCTGGCCTACCGCAGGACGTGGTCCGCAGCGTCATTTGTATGATTGACCGTAATGAATACAAAAGAAGGCAATCGCCTCCTGGGATAAAAATTACGCCGAAGGCCTTCGGCAAGGACAGAAGACTGCCGATTACAAATCGTTACAACTCTTGCGGCGACCGTTAGTATTTAGTCGCTAAATACTGTTCACTATCATCTGTCAGCAAGGGCATCAGTAATGGCTTTGCCGAATTTAGTTGCAGCTTTTGGGCCGCTGCCGGTTATGATAAGGCCATCTTGTTCAACAGCAGCACCGGTATATGTGGCGCCGGCTTTTTTGAGTTTGCCTCGTTCGGACAGGAAACTGGTGGCTCTGACGCCGTCGAGCACACCTGCGTTTGCCAGGACCGTGGGCGCTATACAAATTGCCGCGAGAACTTTTTGCTTATCCTTTGCCTGGCGGGCGATGTCCAATGCAACCCGGCTGTCAAAATATTGGCTTGCCCCCGAACCGCCTATAAAGATTATCGCATCGTAATCGTCGACAGTGATGTCGTTCACGAGAATCGTCGCCTCAGCTCTATTGCCAAGCATACCCTTTAAGACCGCTGTCTTTGTACTTGCTATAACCGTTTCTACATTGGCCTTCTCAAGCTCGCGCTTTGTTTCAAAAAGCTCTTCGTCGCGGAAGTTCCCACTGGCGATAATTAACACCGCTCTTTTTGCCTTTGCGCTGTCCGTCTTTCGAGTCTCCTTTTCTTTTTCGGCTTTTTCTATTGTTGTTTGTCCTGTGGGGTAGCCAACGCAAATTATATAAAGTGGCTCCAGGTCTGCCGGCAGCCCGCAAACGCTGCTGACGCTCATTACGTTAAAAGCACCGATTGTTACGGAAGCCAATTCCAAACTGACGGCCTGCAGTTGGATGTTTTGAGCAATATGCCCAGCTTCCAATAACATATACCTTCCGGCCTTATTTCTATATTTGTAGGCAAGCTTTCTCTCCGAGCCTGTGATAATAATATCGCAGGCGGCATTAGCTACCGGCCTTTGCCCCAAAGCCGCTGCCGCCAATCTGCCCCGGATATCCTGATTGATAATTGCTTCCAGGCTGTGTTTGTAGGGGTTGTAGATAAACAAGCCCTCCCCGGTGGCAAAGTACAGCTTCATTGGGTAAATTGCGCCAGCCGACGGCGCCGTTCGAAAACCTCTTTGCTTTTCTGTTATGCCTTGGCCAGCCCAGGCCAATTGGCCAATCTGTGTAAGGTCGAGCCCTCGGTTTGTAAACCGGCGCACGCTTCGACGCCTAGCCAAGGCCTGCTCTAAACTGAGCGGCCCTGTCAGCCTCGGCTCGGAAAGTCGAATTATCTTAGGTGGCGAGACCCCAGACCCGTACTGACCCAGGCAAAAGGCCGCAAAAACGGCTAAAATTATTACAAGAATTGTCAACCGTTTCATTTTTTTCAGTCCTCCCAATCGGTTTTTAAGGTGGTAAATTATAAATTGCTTATATTATACGCTCAAAACACTCAGCAGCCAGCCTTTTCAAAAATCAGAATCCAATGCCCAATATGCTTAATTTGCCGACCAGCTTTTCCCCAGTTTTCAGCAAATTGCCCATTACATCACAAAGCAATCTTTGCTAAAATTAAAGTAGCAGCCAATAAAAATCGAGATATTATTACATTGGCCATTTTTTAGAAACAGTTGTTTTAGTAACGTATTTAGGTGGTTTTAATGGCTTTATCGCTTCGACAAAAGCTGATTATAATCTCATTACTGGTTTACTGGCCTGGTATCTTTATCCTTGCGCATATGCCCATCCCGCAACTGGTTCGCAGTGCCCAGGTCTCCGATAAAACCCTTCATTGCCTTGCCTATCTGGTTTTGGTTTTTCTGCTGTGGTTTGCAGTCAGTCCTGACAGGAAGGTAAACTGGCGCAAGGCCGCTGTTTGGTGGATACTTTTCGTGGTGGTTTGGTATGGGGTTGTTGACGAAGTGCTCCAGGCCTATGTCGGGCGCAACCCTGCTGTTAAGGATTTTTTAGCTGACCTGGCCGGGACGCTTACAGGCTTAATTCTGCTTTCGTTTTTTACATTTTGGCCAGCATTACTTGTGGTAACAGGCATTACTATTTTCCTTTTAACAAATTTGGCGAGGGCTAATCTGGCCAACTTACTGCCAATTACAAATGCGATGTTTCACCTGTTTGCCTACGTGTTTTTTACTATGCTGTGGATTCGGTATATGAATAATTCCCTGCCGCTAAAAGCGGCCAGACCCAAGTGGCTGATAGTGGCATTAGTCCTTCCGATAAGTTTGTTGTTAGTTGTAAAATTATTTTCCGTAATTTTAGGCAGAGATTTCGCACTCCAGGATGTAATCATTTCTCTGACAGGAATTACAGTCGTCGTTGCCGCAATCTTCCTGATTGCCTTATTTCGCCAAAACTTTACTGTGCCCCCCAGTGACACTTAAGGTTTTTTGAAAGGTCTGTACAGCGGGTCGCCTATCAAAACAAGCTGCCACGAGTTAAATGGCTTTGTGCGGTAGTATGCCTCAACAAGGCATCGGCCGTCGAATAGCTCGGCGAAAAATGCCTGCGGCTGCGGAAATGAATGAAGATATGGCTCAGCCACCGCCCCCAGAGTTGCGGTTACCCCGTCTTTGAGCATAGCCGGACACCACTGGCTGCTGTTCGGGTCGCGAAGGTCAACGGCCCCCCAGCTTGAAATATGGCACCCTATCGCACCGTCGATGAAATCGAAGGCATCGATGTATCTTTTCAGACTGTACCAGCCGCAGTACAGAACGGTAGAGGGACATTGGCCGGGCGCAAAAAGAGCACCAGTGCGTTCTTCAACCACGGGTATATGCGTTTGAGTCTTTATCATCGATGCCAAATCCCGCAGAGATTGGTCGATGCAGCCGATTGAATAAGGGGTTTTATCATCTGTAATACCACGTGAATCGATGTAAGCGGCGCCCTTTAACCCCGTTTTCTCTGCTGTTAGCGCTTTATCGATAAGACCTTTGACTATATTGAGACCGGGCCCATCAAGGCGGCAGACCATAAGCGATTTGAAGTCCCAATACGGTATTTTATACTTTAGCTTATTCGGCTGCCATTGATGCAGTTCATAATCACCGAACAATACCATTGATAGTTCACTATCCACGCAAGCCCCTGTTTCTTTGCCGGTGATATAATCGATTTCGGACTGTAACTGAGCCAGTTTGCGTTTGATATCTTTCGTCTCTCTGGATGTGTTAGCTACACCACTCTGCTCTAACTGCTCGAGCGTTTTTTTCACCCGCTCTTGCTGTTCTTTCAATTGTTTCAGCTTGTTCTGCTGACCCTTTAGTGGTCTTCGCCTTCCTACCTTGATTGGCACACCGTAAGCTGTCAGCAGGCATCTAATCTTACCGGCAAATTCGCGACTGTATAGTTTCTTGCGAATCGGCTCAACGAGCTGCTTTTCATAACCGTCTCTGGTGATTGTATCGCTAAGGCCCGTTCCTAAAGGCAGGGCGAGAATATTGCCCACCGGCACGTCTCGCTTCGCGCAATAGTATTGGGCAAGCTGCACGGACGCTGCGACGTCGCTGTTTGCTATTACTAAGATTTGGTTGGGCTCCAGTGCATATCCCGGTGCGGCTGCGAAAAAAATCAAGCATGAAATAAGAACTGTTCGAATCCTCATTTGTGCAAAAATTCTCCTTGGAGCCAAAAAATCAGCCCCAGATATTGCCGGGGCTTTTTACAAAAACCTAACACCTGAAATACCGAACCACATCTATTTGGTATTAGTATCTAATGCTGATGCTATTCCGGCCCGCACGACCTGCATGGCAAGCTGACTGGATAATCCCGGGCCGCTTCATCATAATCGTCGAACCAGCAGGCGTTTGGATTGCTTTTGAAAACCAGGAAACGCCCGCTATCCTCATCTTTAGCGGCCCGATGATACCTAAAATAGACAAAATCTCTCGTTTTTCCGACGATTTCTATTTTGCCGCTCGAATGCGACATTACAAACCGAAGGCGCTTTGCCAGTCCGGATACCCGCGTTTTAGCCTGCTCTATAATCTCATACCCTTGTTCGATTGGTACTGTATAAGCCTTGTTTCCCAGAGCCGGCCGACACTGGAACACATAATATGGAGTCGCCCCGATAAAAGACAATTTGGCAAGCAACTCTGCCAGAACCTCTGGATTATCATTTAGCCCCCTTATAAGGGGCGTTTGATTTGCTACGATGGCGCCGGCTTTCTGCAAAAGAGACACTGCATTGCAGGCGACATCGGTTAATTCCCTCGGGTGAACAAAGTGAGTTATAAAATATATCTTTTTCCTTTCCGTGCTGTACTTGTTGACCATTTCCAACAAAGCCGGGTCGTCAACAATCCGATATGGATTGAACGTTGGTACCTTCGTCCCAATACGAATTATCTGGACATGCTCAATTTGTCTTAGTTGCCGGATGATATTTTCAAGCTTTGGGGTTGTAAGTACCAGCGGGTCTCCCCCGGTCAGAAGTACATTGGTTATCTCTCGATGCTCCTTTATGTATTGCAGCGCCGCCGGCAGGTCCCGCAGATATTCTTTGCGTGGTTCTATGAAAACACGCTTGCGGAAGCAGTACCGGCATATGCTGTCACAAACATTGCTCACCAAAAGCAGTGCGGTGGAATTATATTTGTGCTCAAGCCCGGGCATAATCGTGTAGCTTTCTTCATCCGAAGGGTCAAGACGACCCCACTCGTCAAGCTCCTGCATATGTGGGATTATAATTTGGCGTATCGGGTCTTCGGGGTCATCCCAGTCAATAAGCGACAGATAGTAATCGTTGCTGCGAAAAGGAAACTTGTCGGTAACATTCTTCAGCTCGGCTTGTTCCTGCTCGCTTAACTGCTCCAACTGCTCTATTTTTGTCACGTATTTAATCTTGATGGCTATTCTCCTTCCTGTTTATTGGCCTTTGAATTACTAATGAAACTTAAGTCGCACCAGGAAATTGATTATTTCTTTAACTTTAGACACTTTAGCTCACTTTGGTTCCCCTTCTCCCCGCGTATATTCTGTTTCCGAATACTTTTTCTCGTAGATGCTCTTTCGCCTGAACACCTGGGCAATAGTCGCCAGGATTATCTTTATATCGGCCAAAAAACTCGCTGTTTCCACATATTTTACATCGAGTTCAAGTTTTTCTTCGCGTGTCAACTCCCCCCGTCCTGAAATTTGCGCCAGCCCAGTCAAGCCAGGCTTTGCCAGCAGTCGTTTTTTTTGCCGCTCGTTCCACTCCGTCATCTGCGAAACATACAGCGGACGGGGTCCGACAATACTCATATCACCTTTAAATACGTTAAATAATTGCGGCAGTTCGTCAAGCGAATACTCACGCAACCATTTGCCCACCTTCGTCAGCCGAGGGTCTTCGCCGGATTTTGGACTTGCCCCGAATGGGTCAACGCCGAGCTTCATTGTTCGGAATTTATAGAAGACGAACGGCTTGCCATCTTTGCCTGCCCGCTGCTGCTTGAATATCGCCGGGCCTTTACTGCTGACTTTTATCGCAGTGATAATAACAGCAAAAACCGGCGACAGAATTACTACCGCTGGCAAGGATATACAAATGTCAAAAACTCGCTTGATAAGGTTACTCACAAATCCACACTGTGTAAATTTTAACCGAAATATAAACTGAGCTTGTTCTTAAACTATTCTAAATGCTTTTTATTGTGCTTGCAAAGAATTATTCTGTGTTTTGCCCATCCAAATTTCGCTGTGCAGCCGTTGTTTGTTTGACTGCTTCTGCTGGCTGTTATATATTAGTAGGTGAGTCTTTTAAAGTTAATGCGTAACACGATGGGTAAACTATATGTGGAAGCAAATTTTGAAAAAGAATTACAAAACCCTGTAACAAATGCCTTTTCCATCGATGTTGAGGGTTTTGTCGAATCCAACGTACAGAGCTTTCCCATAGATGACAGGTACCTTAACCAGGCTGCCGGGAATCGTGAAATCGAAACGAATACTTACGCTCTCCTTGAACTCTTCAATGAATTGAGCGTCAAGGCTACGTTTTTCTTTACTTGGAAGAATAGCAAATGATATTCCAAACATTGTTAAAGAAGCTGCCCTCGCCGGTCACGAAATCGGCTGCCACAATTACCTGCACCTTCGTATTTTCGGCATCGAAAAGAATGAGTTTAAGCAGAAATTAGCTGCGGCCAAAAAAGACCTTGAAGACGTATCCGGCCAACCGGTTTATGGGTTCAGGGCACCTGACTTTTCTATTACCGACAAATCCATCTGGGCTCTGGATATTTTGAGAGAACTTGGCTTTATCTATGATTCAAGCATTTATCCTTTTGGGCTGCATGATGTTTACGGAATAAAGGATGCGGACCCTTCAGTCCACACGCTGCCAAATGGGCTAATAGAATTTCCACTGTCAACCACTGAGTTACTCGGCAAACGAATTCCTTTCGGAGGCGGCAGATACTTCAGGCTATACTCATTGCTGCTTACCAAGGTTTTTCTCTCGAAACTCAATAAGCAGGGCCACCCAGCTATGTTCTATATCCATCCTTACGAGGTTGGCCCGATTATACCGCAGATTCCAGGATTATCTGCGTATAGAAAATTCAGGCATTACTATAACTGCAAAAACGGGCAAGCCAGACTGAGAATACTATTGAAGGCCTTTAAGTTTGGCCCGGCAATCGAAGTATTAAAAGGATACAATGAGTATGAATTTGAACAATCGGAAAGAACATAACCATAAAGTTGGTACGTATTTTGACAAGGCATCCATTACTTTTGACACCTTTTACGACCGTCAGCGTAGCGCATTTATGCAATGGGTAGACAGGAAATTCCGCTCTGACGTATTCGAACGCTACCGTCTAACCTTTGAAACTATTGAGCCTTTGAAGGACAAGACCGTGCTTGATGTTGGCTGTGGGTCTGGTCCTTATGTAGTCGAAGCAGCCCGACGTGGTGGCAAACGAGTAGTTGGCCTTGATATGGCCCAGGGCATGCTTGATTTAGGCTGTCAGCGTGCCGCTGCTGCCGGGGTTGCTGATGAATGCGAATTTATTTTAGGGGTATTTCCACAAGATTCACCCCAGGAAACATTCGACTATGCTATTGTAATGGGTGTAATGGACTATATTGCGGACCCATTGCCTTTTTTATCGGCCCTGGCCCGGCGAGTCCAGCTGCGTGCTGTGATGAGCTTTCCGAGCAAGCATTGGTTCCGCACCCCTTTGCGAAAGGTTCGCTATTGGCTCAAGCGGTGTCCGGTGTACTTCTACGAGCCCCTCCAAATTGAAGAGTTATCGAAAGCTGCGGGGTTCTCGAACACCAAGGTTGAAAAGATACCCGGCGCGGGAATGGATTACTTTGTAACTGTCTTCAAATGACATCGATTGATATGGCCGGGATGGTAATATTGCACGACGAGTTACGCCTTTCGCTCTGCCGATGGTTTGCCTACAAACTTTTTATGACGGTCGGGAAACTTAAATGGTATTGTTATAATTGCCCATATCGACCCAAGGCCGTAAGATACGTGTGATACTACAAATGACCATAAAATCAAGATAGCGGAAGATTTTGTCTGGCGTGCACACCGAATCGAAAAAGTACATGCAACCGACAGATACAGCAAAATATAACATAGCAGCATCCATTTAACAGTCCACCAGAAAAAAGCTCCTATGGTAAAAGTAATTAGTCCTAAAACAAAAACCATCGGAACAAAGTGCCTCAGAGACAATCCGGCACTTTCACCTGTGAGCCAAACGGTATATAGATTCCAGAGGCCATTGTTAAATGCCTGCTGCCATAATCCGCGATAAGTAGCCCGATTGTAATAGCCGACCTCTATTTCAGGTGAGATTATAATACGGCCACCGGCTTTGCGTATCCTGTGATTCAGTTCAGAGTCCTCGTTACGTACCAGTCTTTCATCGTACAAACCTATCTTTTCAAAAAGTTCACGTTTGAACATTCCAAATGCGACGTTATCGGTTTCCTGCTCCTGCTCAGAACCGCCTATCCTGTGCACTGACTTGCCGACGCCGAACCTGTTACTGGTCGCCGCAGCAATCGCCCTGGCCACAGGCGTATCAGCTCCCGGCAAAGTATTCCAGTAGCCTCCGGCATTGGCGGCACCGGTCCGTTCGGACAGTTCTATGCATTTGCGGATATAACTCGAATCATAAGTTGCGTGACAATCAATTCTGGCAATATAGTCACCCTGAGCCGCCTTTATCCCAATATTCATCGCTGCAGCCTGTATCCTCGCAGGATTATCCAGCAGCCTTATGCGACTGTCCTTAGCGGCCATTTTTTGAACAATCTCGCGGGTGCCATCAGTACTCATTCCGTCTACAACAAGCACCTCTATCTTCTCAGCGGGATAATCACTTTGTAAAATCGAATTCAAAGTATTTTCTATAAATCGAGCTTCACTATGGCACGGTGCAATTACACTAACCATTGGAAGACCAGCTTCAACCATAAATCAAGAATCTCCAGCAAAAATTGGTGGATTTAATGTTTCCTCCGGTCCTGACAGCATCTGAGCGGCCGATTTCCTGTTGTGTTGCACTTATTTTTTCTTGTTTGGCCCGTGTGTATTAAGCTCTTTCTGCTCAGCATAGAAACGCTTGAGGGTTTTTCTGAGAAAAGTTGAACTTCTGCCTGTTGTGTAAGGTAAATATACCACCCTTCTTCCGTTCTTGACCATGAAATCGTGCCCTCTCACTTTGCGCTGCCACCAGTCATCTCCAACAGCAAGAATATCCACATCCAGCTGTTTTAGTAGTTCGTCCCTTTTTATCACTCGTTCCGGGATTACTGCGTCAACATATCGGCATGCTGTTAGAACACCGACCCTGTCCTCATAACTCATGAGGGGGTGGTACCCTTTATCCTTCATTACCAATTCATCCGTTTTAACTCCGACGATAAGAATATCTCCCAATGCCTTTGCGCTTTGTAATAAATTCAGATGCCCGATATGAAACATATCCCACGTTCCCGGAGTAAACACAATTACTTTACCATCTCTTGACATAATCTTAAACCCTTAAATGAACCTCATAGTATATTGATTTATCTAAATTTGCAATTTGTCGCCAAAGTGCGGATTGTTCGAATACACTTATGCTTTATCAAGCATACCCTTCGTCCCGGGCCAATCCTGGTAGACTTGCTCATATCGACCTTTTCGGCGGTGGTTCAACAGTATGCATAGTTTACCCAAACTCAGCAAGGTCCCCGCTATCATACCATAAAAGAACCACACTCCACCTTCAGGCAGACCGATAAGGCCACCAATCAGTGGAAAAATAACAAATTCCATTAGCTGTTCGTCATCGAAGGTATATAGTGCTAATGACCTTGGAATAAAACGGCGTACGACTTTTCTATGAAAGTTGGGAAATTCCAAATCGAATGCCAAAACTCCTGCTTTACCGTACAATTTATGCACTACAACATGGACGACCAAAACTACAGCTGTCAATATTGCTAACAGCATTCCACTGTTAATGTAGAAGAAAATCGCAATCCCGAGAAAAGCTGAAGGTTTTCGCACGGCATCAGCCATATTGTCCAGTTTGCCGCCGAACTCTGACGATATCTCGCGCAACCTTGCGACCTTACCATCGATATTATCACAGAAGAACGAGAATTCAAAAAACACTGCACCCCATATCCACTGTCCCCGGGCAAAGAACACTCCGTTCACCAGCCCCGCCAAAAGCGAAAGAAATGTAATCAGATTAGGATGCACTTTCAATGCAGCCAGCACGGGCGCCAATGGTATGGAAATTATTTCAGGAATCAGCATATTCCACGGCTGATATGCTTTAACGTACACAGGTCTGGATTTTTCCTTCATATTACACCTTTCATATATAATTCTATCATAATGCCCGGCCGTAGTTCAGCTAATTTTCCTTTATCATTTCGGTGACCAATATGCTGGCAGACTTTTTAAACATTCTCAGTAAAACGCGTTTATGCCCCTGTACTGCATTTTGCTGTTGATTCGATAATTCCTAATGCTTTCATCGCCAGCTTATCCCTGTCAAACTCTTCGACGGCAACGCGCCGGGCGTTTCTGCCCATCTCAACTAAAAGTTCTCTATGCGAGTGAAGATACAACACCTTTTCAACAAACTGCTCAAGATTGCACAAATCGCAGCCAAAGCCGGCAGCGTTATCTTCAAGAACTTTCCCCTGCCAGCCGCTGTAGTTCAAGAGAATCAGCTTACCCGCACTTAAACTGTCAAAAAACTTATTAGCCGAGTTATGCTCCAATATTGGGTATTTGGCGATTATAACTAAGCCTGCATCCGCTGCTGCAAAAATCTCCGGTAGTTGTCGTTTAGGCACGGAAGGCAGGATTTCTACGTTTGCCAGGCCAAGCTCTTTTACCCTGCTCTCCAAAAGTGGCTTTTGACTTCCGTCACCTATCAGCACAAACATAATATCGCGATGTTCTTTGAGCTTTTCAGCAGCGTTGATAACAAAATCCAGACCATTAATCCTGCCCATTGTACCTGCATGGAGAAAAACGAGTTTATCGTCCCAGCCCCTTTCTTTTCTTACCGCAGAACCATCAATATCTGGCCGATAGAAGCTGGTCTCAGAAAAGTTGGGGATAATCGTTATCGGCTTGTCTTTCAGCTTTTCCCTGACCATAACTTCTCTTACGCTATCAGCCATGCTTGGCGAACATACAATGATTGAATCACTGTGCTGATAAATAGTTTTCTCCAGCCACAAGAGCGCTCTAATCATGATATTGCTTTTTATGATTCCCATTTCTATGAGTATTTCAGGCCATTGGTCGGTAACCTCAAACACGAAGGGTATCTTTTTGAGCCGCTTTGCTGCTATCGCAGGAATGCCGATAGTCAAGGGTGTACTTCTTGCGTAGATAACGTCAACGTTCTTCGTAAGCAAGGCCGTTATCACCGACACAAACAAAAAAGCTATCCAGGACAAGCAGCGGCTCATCTTGCCCATTTTCTGTCTGTATGGTATGCTAAATGTGAGCACATTAATCCCTTCAACATTTAATTTTTTGAAGAACACCCCTGTCGCGTTTCTCAAATCTTCAGACACAAGGTTGGCGGTCGTGGTCAGCACCGTAACCTTGTGTCCCCGTGCCATCCATAAACGGGAAAACTCATATGCTCGCGTGACATTCGTCCCATTTGGGGTCGAAAAGTATTGGTTAATATAAAGAATATTCATGTATGGTTACACGCACCGCTCAAAGTTTAATGTCTTACTTTTTAAGCAGGTCTTCATAGCACTTAAGCAACACCTTGAATTCCGATGACCAGTTATATTTGTTCCGCACCGCGGCCATTCCGCGCTGGCCCATCGCAGCCAATTCATCCGTGTCGGCAAGCATCCTTTCGCAAACATCGACCACCTCGTCGATGTTGGTTGAGTCTGCCATCATACCGGTTCGCTCACCTTCAACATACGGCCGCCACTGGTCAAAATTAGATGCCAAAACAGGCGTCCCCACCATCATATATTCAATGATTTTGGTTGCCAGACACGTAGTGTAATTTGGTACGGGCAGTAGTAAACACATACCAATTGTCGCTTGCGAAACAAGCTTCATTGCTTTTAACCAATCCAAGCGACCTGTAAGTACAACTTTATCTTGCAGATGCGACTTTTCAATTTTCGATTTTAGTTCTTTGCCAAGTTTCTCACGATAATGCCCTACAATTTGCATGCGAAAATCATGCCCCCTTTCGGCAAGTTTACGCGCCAGTTCAACATAAACCATAGCTCCTCGAATTTTAGCCACGCCGCCAACATACACGAGCAACGGAACCGCAGATTTTCTCTTTTCATCACTTGCGATTGCAATCATTTCAGGATAATTTTGTACCAGGTATGTATTTGATGAATAATCTGATACAGTGTTTTTGTTGGCAACTATCAGCGGTTGCCCAGTAATAAACATACGCTCCAACAATCTATAACAAAGAGATATTGGTTTTCTCGTAAACCTTGGCAGGTAATGCTTGCTCATTATCTGTCGCGGAACCGATTCATGTATATCGAAGACCACCTTTTTACCAAGTACCCATCGCAACACGAATCCCATAAGCAGCAATTCCGGGTCGTGATAATGATACAGCGAGGCTTTAGTCTCCAAAGCGTTCTTCATAGCTACCCAGGGCATAAACAGCATGCGCAACAATCTATTCTTTACCACTCGAATAGGATGTATATGCACACCTTCCCTTACGGCGGGCTCACTTGCAGAAATGACCAGATGAACTTCGTATCCAGCCCTTGCCAAAGAGCGACATTCTCGGTAAAAAATGCGAACATCCTCAATGGGATGGACGGTTGAAATATGGCATATACGCCTTTGGTCTTTATGCGGCACCATCTTCTCCTGGTTTCTTGGTTATATAGGTTTTCACTTGGGACTTCCGATTTCTGCCCAGTTATATGCCGGTCTCAAATCTTTGACAGCGATGTGCCATTTACGCTTTTTCATGTTTTCTGTGTTTATCAATGATTGTGGAAGGATAGTCTAAAACCATCTTGGCATTTCGCTCGACACCAACCCTTGCCTCGTTTTTTTCTTTCCGCAACTTTCATTCTCACGCGGCCGTGAATTATTGAAATTCCATTGAAGCTCGCAAACTTCGGTTTTTGAGTAAATGTTTGCAGCATTTTAGCAGTTGCTGAAATTCTGAAGACCAAGCATATATACCTTGTTGTCCCTCAGCTAGTCAGGCGCGAAACGGCTTCTAATGCTTTCTGGTGGCTTTTGCAATATCCTGCGCGGCCAGCAGGCTTTCCAAAATTGCATAGTGTCGGCTTGGAAGCAAAAGCTTGCAGACTTTTCTAAAAATCCTGGCTAAACTAAGCATCGCCCGAACAGACGGCGTCAGATATAACCCCAATCTACCATACGCCTTCCGCCAGCCCAGACGCAAAAGAAAATCACCTATATCTGTTTCATGCAGCAAAGCCCGAGAACCATTGTCAATTTCCTTATAGCCCTCTTCTTTAAGATAATGGTACACTATCATATAGTACAAAGCATACATCGGATATAATTTTGAATATGCTGGGTCAAATTTCGCCACACGCACTTGTATGCTTTGTCCGCAAGTACGCAACAATGCATAGGCTACCAACTTTTTATCTACGAACACACCTAGCGCCTCAAAGCCCGGTATCTCGGAGAGGCTGCGCGTCTTCTCTCTAAACTTCTCCCTGGACATCGGTTCAAAGTTGCTGTAACGAGAAGCCGCATTAGCGTATACATCATATCCGTTATCCGCGAGCCACAGGTAATCTACTTGACGAACGGTACAGCCCTTCAAACTGCGACGAACATAGTACCGGGCCTTCTTGCTCTTTATCTTATCTGTATCATAATCAACTGTATCGCACACATAGTTGTACCAGGGCCACTCCTCGTCACAGTCGTAATCGTAAGTCCATGTTGCCAGCAGCGCACCTTTTTCACGCGCAAACCTCCGCACCGCATCCCGACTGAGGTCGTCCTTCAAATGCTTACCCATATAGTTAAGCCTTTTCCCCCCACTCCTGCTCAACCAGACATCCTCAGAAAAAATCAAATCACCGTCACCCATCTATCATCCTTTGGTAAAGTTTTGAATACCTTGTTTCTATCAACTATGCTTCATATACCGGTTATGACTCATCGGGATAATATTTAGTACTCCTCAAGCAACCACACAGCCATCTTTTCTGAGCAAATTCACCGGTTTTTACCCCGCCGGCCTTATGGATGCCTTTCAAACTCGGCGTGTTACCGCATGCTGACAAGCCCCAATATATCTGAGCCTGTATATCTGATTGTACCACCTTTCGCAACTGGGCTGGATAAATTCCCAACCCACGGAACCTTGGCGATGTTAAGCAGGAAATTATGAGATATGAATCCTCTGTGACAAAAAGATAGCGCGACCTAATTTTTTGGGCGGGGACAACCCACTCTACATGGGCCAGTTCTCCTTCGGCAAAAGCTAACAGAATATATGTCTTGGGTGAACCATATCGCCACTTAAGGTATGAAGTTGTAAAGCGTCCCTGAAGTTGTCTCAACTGACTCCACTGCTGAGCCGTTACATCACGCAGCCGTAGCAGTTTTGTGTCTACCTCTATTTTGGGCTCTAATCTCTGAGTCGGTTCCTCAGAAAATGTAAAGATTTCATATACTACCCTTGAATAACCAAACATTATCGCAGTCCCTTTCCCGAAAATAGTATTACTGCGACTTTTCCATTATATACCACTTAGTCAATCACGCGAGTGAACCCGCAGCTAAGTAAGCCGATGGCAAAGTCAATGCCGCCTTTGAAACCCGGAAGTTTGAAATAGAGCTGTATCGAATTCAAAGCGCCTCTCATCTGCCTACAATGAAACATACATTTGTTGTTGCAGTACCACCAAGATTTAATGTGCCTACCCTTTTTGCACCTGGAATTTGATAATCGCCGGCAGTTTCCGTAACTTGCTTATAGGCGTCAAGCAGTTGTCGTGCGCCTGTGCCCCCCACAGGGTGCCCACAACCAATAAGCCCACCGGAAGGATTGATGGGGAGTTTCCCTCCCATTTCTATAACGCCTTGCTCTATTGCTTTCCAGGATTCGCCGGGTTTGGTAAGCCCAAAATGGTCAATTGCCATGTACTCTGATGTCGTGAAGCAATCGTGGGTCTCAATCACGTCCAAATCCCAGCAATCTGCCAGGCCGGCCCGACTTAATGTATCTACTATTGCTTGACGCGTTACTGGTAAAACATATTCGTCTTTCGCTGAATCAGCTATCTTCTTGGCAAACTCAATCGGAGCAGTCCTGTGACCCCAGCCAAGTACCCTTGGAATCTGGTCGAGCTTGAGTTGTCTTCTCTTGGCATACTTGGCGGCGAATTCCTCTGAAGCAAGATATAAACACACAGCCCCATCTGTTATCTGAGAACAATCGGTAACCTTGATTCTCCCGCCAATTATGGTATTATACTTACCCACCGTGCTTGCGTGTTCGAAATTCATAAACCAGTTGCGGGTTTGAGCGTTTGGATTATTCTTGGCATTATCATAGTTGATTACAGCAATCCGGGCCAGGTATTTATCATCGAGTCCGTATCTCTTATCGTATTCGTCCCCAAGTTTACCAAAGAGTTTGGGAAAAGAAAATTCTATCCCGGCTGCTTCCTTTTCATACCAGGCAGCAGTACCTAAGAATTCTCCACCCTTAACCGCATCTACAGTTTTCATTTGCTCAATGCCAATCAGACACACCAAATCATAAATACCTGCTTGAATATAAGCCATTGCCGAAAGGGCGGCTACGGCACTGGCAGCACAGGCAGCCTCAAAACGACAGGTGGGCAAGCCGACAAAACGCCGGTCAAAGTCCACAAAAAATGCGCCCAAGTGTCCCTGCATACAGTATAATTCACCCGCAAAATTACCGATAAACGCAGCATCGATATCACCAGGCTCAATTTCAGTAGCTTCAATACTCCCTTGATAGGCCTCACGCATCATGGCAACAATATGTTTATTTTCCCTGCTCCAGTTTCTGGCAAAATCCGTTTGATATCCCCCCAAAATATACACCTGTTCACCTTTCATTTAATGCTCCTATGTTATACTTACCGGGCCACAAAATATTTTCCCGCGTTGGGAATTTGGTGCGCCGATTCACTTGCGCTTTTAAGCGAATCCGGCACCGCAAAACCCCTTTCTTCCATTAACTCTATGGCATATTCTTTGCCACCGAGCATATTTACAATCAGACTTGGTGCCGCCCAGTTAAATCCAAACGACATGACCTTATCAATTTCCTCTATACCCAATTCACTCTCAGTAACTTCTCCAATACGAGCATAAGAGTATGCAATATACGTACAGAGGATGTCCATAACAATGTCAACTTCTTTGCGGTGGGCGGTCTTGATGGTTTCAAACGCTTCACGATACATCCCCATGTGGATTTGCTGTTTCGCCTTCTCAACAGAAGCAACATGAGGTTCTATTGCCGGAACATAATCACAGGTTGCAGGGTCAAGGAAAATGCGTTTCCCACTCTCAAGCTTCTTATAGAAACCACCTTTAGTAAGCGCCTTATTGCCTAAAGACCCATTATCTATCATTTTGTTAATGTAATCTGGCAGAATAAAGGATTCATGCATTTCGTCATTCGTGTTTTCATATAAATTCTCGATAATCGCTTTGTGAATATCCACCCCGACCAAATCAAGCGTTGCCAGCGGCGGCATCAGCCTGCCGGTATATGGCCCAATTAAATAATCCATCATCTCTACGCCGTGCTCCTCAGCTAATGCCGTAATCTGATTAAAAAGTAAAAAAGCGATTCGATTACCCGCAAATCCTGCTATATTTTTAACGGGGATAACCACTCGGCGAAGTTCATGTCCCAGAAAATCCTTCATAAAATCAAAGACCTCAGGGTCCGTGGCAGCCTGAGTCGCAATCTCGCATGCAAGCATCCTACCAGGCGGATTATAAAAATGGGTCGATAGAAAGTTTCTTTTGAATGATTCAGACCTCCCTCGTGGTAGCTCTGTTAAGGGCAAACTTGATGTCGTGGAACTCACTATAGCATCTGACCTCTTATATTGGTCTATTTTCTCGTACATTCTCTGCTTTATTGCGAGGTTCTCACTGACACACTCAACAATCCAGTCAGCCTCTTCCAACGCCTTTTCAAGCAAGTGCTCGTAATCCCCGCACACAATATTGCGACTTATCACTTCTGAGCGTGCCTGAGCTATAGCCCGTTCTAAGCCGGACTTTGCTCTTTCCAGTACCCGGCTTAAAAAATAAACCTTTATATCTTTTTGCGCAATGAGGCCACCCGTTAGACTTCCTACGGTCCCACTGGAACCGAGAATAATAACGCTCCTTATATTATCAATCATACTAATTCGCCCTTTTAAGCTACCCGTAAGAAGTTTTTAGACAATGAAAACGGCAACAAACCCAAATATCAAGTCAATAGGCCAGTTTAATAGGCTCTGATTGTCTAAAAATTTACTCAAGGTAGCTTAATTCCTAAAATAAGTTCCTGCTGCTGACCCAGCCAATATGCGCAAGCTGCTCACCCACACGAGCCAGCGCCAGATAAGTCTCTGCGGAACCAAAAATAAAACGCAAATACACAAAAGACAAGTAGCCTTGGAAGTTGGTGATTTCTCCAATAGTCTCTCAGTCTCTTTGTCCAGACTTCGTAGCGGTAGTATCTTGGTTTTGACCTCAATTTTTGGGGGCACGTCATTGAGCTGCTGTCCAGGATATAAAACAAAAGCTTCACCAATGTGCTTGGAATAGAATTTTCTCATCCTTTTTGTAGCTTCTCATAACACTTAAGCAGCACTTTGAATTCCACATTCCAGTTGTATTTCGTACGCACGGCCTCCATACCTCGTTTACCCATCGCTGCGAGTTCGCTGGGATTGCTTAGCATCTTTTCACAAACCTCAACAATCTCATCGATGTTGGCCGGGTCTGCCATCATACCGGTTCGTTCACCTTCGACATACGACCGCCAATGCTCGAAATTAGACGCCAAAACCGGGGTCCCGCACATCATATATTCTATGATTTTGCCGGCGAGACAGATAGCACGGTTAGGAGCTACCTTAGGTCCGGACATAGAAAGTCCGATGGCCGCACGTGATGTAAGCTTCATTGCTTCTCGGTAGTCCAGAAGGCCGGTAACTGTCACTGCATCTTGTAAATTCAGTTCGCTCACTTTTGCCTTAAGCTCTCGGCCAAATTGTTCCTCATACGGTCCTATTATCATCATGCGAAAACTATGTCCACGCTCCGAAAGTCGCTTGGCAAGTTCGACGTAAAGCAGAGCTCCTCTGCTTTCCCAAACTCCACCCACATAAACCAGCAGAGGTAACTTCAACCGCTCCACCATATCCATAGCATTGGCCATTATGTCTTCGTCTACTTCAGGAAAGTTGCGCACGAGGTAGCATTGTTTGTACTCTTCAGCGATGCTTTCATTAGCTAATACTATCGCAATACCTTTGAGGCAGACTTTTTCAATTACTCTGTAACAAAATGAGAGAGTTTTCCGCGACCATTTTGGCAAATATTCTTTTCCCAGAATTAGTCGGAATGCCGACTCCCGCATGTCGAAGATGACTTTCTTAAATAAGACCCACCTCATCACAGCTCCAACAAAAATAAGCTCAGGGTCATGATAATGGTATATCGAGGATTTTGTCTTCAATGCCACCCACATTGCAACCCACGGCATTAACAGCATACGCCAGAATCTGTTCTTTGCGCGCCGAATGGCATGGAAGTGGACGCCATCCTTTGTGCCAGAGAAATCAGATGGAACAACCACGTGTACATCAAATCCAGCCCTCGCCAGAGACTTGGCTTCGCGATGAAACAATCGCACATCACCAGAGGTTTGAACTGTAGAAAACAAACAAACTCTTATTTTTTCAACTGACGATTTTGAACCTGACCCTTTATCTTCCATAGCTAAGTGAATCATCCAATCCTGTATATAGCTTAGAATTTTTTGAAGCTGATAAAGCCTTCTTAAATCTGAATAATAATCCCATAGATTATCCCTTGGACAATGGGGACAGATTTGGGTAGCCGAATTTGTATCTCAGATATGTGATTGTCGGGCGTTGCCATTTGCCCGGACGACGGTGCCACCTATACACCATTGTGGGGTCAAACTGGTCCGTATCTTTCAACTTGATTCTGCTCTCCCGCCGATGCTCAAGGAGTTTTATTACTTTATTTATCCACGCATCTACGGTAAAATTTCTTTCATATACAAGCCGGGCCTGCCTCATCAAGGACTCCCTCAACTGCTGTGACTTTGCAATATCGACAAGATAAGATACTAATGACCGTGAATCCCTTCTACGTACAACGTATCCTGAGACGCCATTAACGACCACCTCTCTCATGGCGGAGGGGCAGTCAGACACCAGAGGTATTGTGCCCGTCCGCATTGCTTCAAGCAGGGACATCGGGCACCCCTCACCCCGAGATGGAAGCACAAGGCAGTGTGACCGAAGAATATGCTGCTCGGCTTCTGGCCTTGGCACATTACCGGTAACCAGAACTCTCTTTCGAGCATTGTCGGGAACACGCCGGGCAAAATGTTCTGCCGAGCCAGACGGGCCAAGCGAGCCAAGCCAAATCAGTTCCCAATTCAAATTGCTTTTGGTCAGGCGCTTTACCATCTTTAATACAACCTCCGGCGATTTGTGCCTGATGGCTCCGCCAGGATAGACTATGCGCAGAACATCCTCTCGCGATTTCCTGAATATCAAATCTGCTACATTGATATTGACATCGTACACAGCGTTATAAATCACAATTATTTGCTCCGCACAGCAACCCGGAAGGCCCAACAGGTATTGCTTACCGGCTTTGGAAAGAGCCACTATCCAATCCGTTTCTCGGGGCCGGCAGGCCGCTACCTTGGGCTGGAGCTTGTTATAATAATGGCTGATGGTGATCCTTGTACGCCTATCCGCAAAACACGGAAACAGAGATGTCAGATAGATATGGTCACTGCTTATAAGCACGTGAGGGTCATATTCTACAATTCGGTTAAACATTTTTCGAGCAACTTCCAGCTCATCTCGCACTAACTTAGGTACAACAGTGGAATACATTTGGACAGCTTGGTGCTCACTTAGCTCCCAGCTCTCTGCATCCAACTGTTCTTGGGTAATAACCAATAGTTCGTGCCCCCTTTCTATCAAAGCTCTGCAGAGTTCACGGTTGTATGGGGCTATACCTCCCCCGTGGGTGAGAAAACTGGAGCAGGCCAGCACAATACGCATATGACGCCTCCTTTGTCATCGCAAAGCAGTAAAAAATTGTGGTTAGTAGTTAGTATTTGCAGTTTCTTCATCTACCTTGCTATGTATTTCGGGTACACGCTTTATAAGACTGCTTATACGTTCACTTGCCATTACAAATGCGAGAAATACCCAAAAATATTTTTTATATAGTTGAGTAATATTCAACCCCGACACTAACAAAAATGTTAACGCCGCTCTGGCATATAGTTTTTCTATTCCGAGCGGAATGCGCCTTACAGTTAATATCATCATAACCACAAAGAACACAAAAAGCGCAGCGTCAGGTATCCCATTAACCCCAAGAGCATAAATGAAATCACCGTGCGGATGATGTCTAATCCCAGCTCGTTCAAAATAGGTGCTATAACCGGTACCCATAGGCATCGTAAGGCCGATGCGAAGAGTGTTCTTAGCGATCCTCATCCTATAATCAAAAGCTCTTTCGATGTTTCCAATATCTGTCAGTCGTGTTTCAACACCCCTTTCGAGCCCACGTTTCTTAACAAGAAGCACCATAGAGCTCGCGGCTAAAATGGTAATTATCAGCAGTAGCACGACAAGAAGTGGCCTGTGTACAATCTGCCTCAAGAATAATAATGGTGACAGCAAGGTAAAAGCCAGCGCAACCAAAGCCCCCCGAGACCCGGTTCTAATCAACATTATCGGCAAAAATAAAATTGCAATAAGATATATAATTCGCCAAAACAAATTCTTGTCTCGAGCGAAAAGATAAATAGCCGCTAAAAAGGCCATTGCAATCAACACTGCAAACATATTTGCATCAATTGCGCGACCGAGTGTAGCTGCGTATCTTCCAGTTTCTTCTTCCACCGTTCTTATTGCAGCCCCGGTCATAAATGTTATCGCAATCATACCTAATGTCCCAACTATATATGACCTTAGCGCCCAGCGAAAAGTTTTTTCGTCATTTGTTTCGAGTATCCAATATATAATGAAAACGAACGCCAGAAGTTGAATCTGCACGAAAGCGTGTCTCAACTCCATAGGTAAATAGTAAGATGGAGCCCTAAGAGCTGACAAACCTATCCAAAAAGTATGGGCAGCAACAACCCACAAGGCCTTATTACGAATATGCAGCTTGGGGCGGGTTATCAGTAAATTTAGCGCAAAGCTAATTGCCAGAGCTATTCCCACGCCTCGGTTAAGGGTGAAAACCCTCTCATAACCTACTCCACTTCCGGTCGGCAGCACAAGCATCATTAAGCATAACGCAAAGGTTGGCTTAATAATCATTCCTAAAAATGTCGGCACAGCTATGATTGCCGCGCCGGCCAGAGGCGCTTTGCCCAGGAAGATTACAGCAAAGCCAATCAGACAAATCACAATCCAAATCGCAAGCAGCAGAGTATTTACCACCCCGGGCAGTTGAACATCGGAAGTCTGCTCAGGCGGCTCATAATCATAATAAAGCTCATCTTCATACATTTGTTCTGCATATTCAGCACACATAATGAGGTTTCAGCCTCTAATATCGAACTTAAAGCCGTCCGGTAATCCTTAAAACTAATGCAATTAGATTGGTCTCAATAACTTCCTGATTCGTCAGGAATTGTTACACACTTGAATCATAAATGCAATCCAATGCGGCGGGATAATCCGGATTACTCTTTATCTTCTTAGCAGGTACGCCCGCTATAACAATTCCAGGTTATAGGAAAGACTTATTTACAATCGCATTTGCTCCGATAACAACCCTGTTACCAACGTTAATTGCGCCCGCAACTTCAACGCCGGAACCCATGGAAAAAGCTTACAGAATATCTGTTGCTTCATCCCTCATTTTTTGCAGAATTACTATATTGCCAAAGGCAAGATGCGGGTTCTTAATATACCTGAACCAAAGGTTGTTGAAACCATGAATGAGACTCTTGAGTGGTCGGGAGGAAACCCTGGTATATAATTGTGTGAATTGGCCTGCTATGCGTTTTTTAACGACGAATTGATTACTCTTGAATCTTTTAAGCAACCATTGTATGTTTGCATGTCTTGTCACCAGCGTGCCGGTAGGAGTAGTAGACCAATGTTCCACACCGGACGGTACTTTCTTTGCAACTCCCTTCCCCTTTCCTAAAAGTCGCTTCAGGTTTCGTATGGTTATAGAGTAAAGAGAATACATGTTGTTCTCAGCAATAACAAGGGTTCCTCCTGGTTTTAGAACGCGAGTAAGTTCTGATATCGCTTTTTCTATATTAGGAATATGCATCAATACTCCCCAGCATAGAATATAGTTGAAACTCTTATCCTCAAATGAAAGTGCGGTAATATCTTCACGCTGGATTTTAATCTTGTCCTCCAACTTCTTAGTTTTGACATTTGCTTCCGCCATTTTCAGTACACTTTCGGAAAAATCAACTGCTTGGACAGAGAATACACGATTTGCTAAGCGAATGGAATGAGCACAATTTCCGCATCCAGCATCGAGAAATGTAGAGTTTTTCGGGGCTTTTAGAATACTTATTATATAGTCGAAGGCTTGTTCATAGAAGGTCTCATTTTCGGCACAGTAGTAGGTACCTATCCATTTTTGATGGACGTCCGGTTCCGCTAAAAACCTCTTTACCTGTTCCGACTTTGAGTCGTTCATAGTAATTTCCTTTCCACAATTGCTGATGGGGTAATATCAATTGTTGGTGAGATAATGTCGGCTAACTTACAAATAACCGAAATACTGCCGTCTCCATCACAAATATAACAGCTTTAGTTTGCTACATAGCTCTCGACTGTGATTCCTGAAATATTCGACTTTTCTCAGTAGCAGATGAAATGTCCATATAGGGTCTAAAATAAACAACCTTTGCCTTTCGACCCTTCTTTGTAAAGTACGTCGGTCGGACTCCAAATAATACTTGTAATCATCTTTCAAGTTAGTCATACCAGACCAATTATCCCTCTCCTTCAAAGCTTTTTCCGAATTTTAATTATCCTCGTAAAGTTATAATTTCATCCACGCCCTAATCTGAGCTGACCCACAAATGTCACAACCCCCACTGATATATCAATACAACATATAGTAGTTGCTGGAGCAAAGTGCATGCCCAGCTTGGTAAATGTATCAATTAGAGTATTTAATTGCGATATACAGGAATCTGCTTAAACTTGCTGTACATATTATTGTTCTTACAACTAACAGTAAGAGCAGCAGGTACAGGTGCATATTAAGGATAATGAATAAGAAAGTTATTATCAGCCCTGCATAGCCAAACGATTCAATATATTCAGCTATCCTGTGTATCTTTAGTAATACCGTGCATTTTTTTTCCCTTGCTATAGAGTTGCCGGAAACCTCCTTGGCTTTTATTGGGTTCTCCTTAATGTTGCCCTCATAAGCTGTAAATATCTTATTACTCAATTCTGCATAATAAAAAGACAATAGATATAGCATGCCGGCTGCAAAACCGATTACCAGATTGATTTCTAACGGATATTTAAACACGAATGGTCTATCGGACGACAAAAAAGCGTTTATTCCCAGCGCAATTGGCATTAGCATCTTTATCATAATAGGATTCAGGTCGTCAATAACAGCGCCTGCGAATGATGTTTTTCCTGAAACTCGAGCAATATTTCCGTCGCAATATTCTAACAACTGCCAAATATACAGACATAACAGCGCTAATGTTTTAGTATATATGTTTGGAAATGCTAAAAAAGTAATGCTAACAAGCCCTACACAAAACGATAATAGTGAAGTTTTATTGGCAGAAAACCCTACTCTCATAAGTAGATAAGTTAAATAATAGGATATTGGGCGAAATAATACCGTTATTATCCTGTCCTTATCCTGTGCTGCTTTAGCAGTTGTCAAACTGTTCTTAATATCTTTAAGTGTAACACTATTTTTATTCATATTCGTTTATTTCATTTTCGTATTCAGTATACGTACTGTATTCTCAAATTCTGTAAACCGGTTCTTTTTATTCTATCCTTGCGACAGTTGTCTATGAAACTCATTTAATCTCCCCAATTAAAATCTGAGCCATGCTCCTGTCCGAAAACCTCTTTTAATGTGACGTCTTTCCTGTCTCAATCCAGATAACCAAGATTTTTAAGTCGCCGCCTCAAGGTCTCTTCCTCCTCGTCCGTGTATCGGCCTGGACTCGATGCAGGTGGGGATGGCTCTACAGATGAGCTGCCGTTGGTAGCTGTCTCAACAGCGCGTTTGGGAGGACTGTCTACAAAGGCTTCTTTTATAGCTTGTCCCTCTATGTCATCCGGGACCGACAAGCCGAGTTGGTGCATAATCGTCGGAGCCAAATCAATGATATGCGCCGGCGACCCATCGGCATTTGGCTTAACACCAGGTCCGTAAGCAACAAAAATTCCCTCGGTGCGGTGGGTACCTGTGTAGTGGGTGACTCGCTCTGCCAGTTTGGAACTGCGAATTTGCCCGCGTGCAAAAACATAATACGGTTCATCGCTTGCTTCAACTACGATGTCGGGGGCCCATTGCAAACGCCTGCCGTGATAGATTTCCTCTGCAAACCATACCCGAGAAATTACCCGCTTCCCGCTGGCAGGGTCCTTAATCTCCAATAAGCGCTCACGCAGCTCCTCGCGTAAGATTTTGTACTCCACCCCCGGCTTGACAATCCCTTGTTTCTCCCTGCCTTTCAGGTTGATTCGTATGCCATTAGGGTAAGTAAAGAAAGCTCTGGTTTGACTCCAATCCAGCGGATAGGAACCGCTTGCCACGCGAGCCTTAGCTTCGCCGGACAGGTGTCGCAAGACCAATCGTTTCGTACGAGTTATTGTAAGAAGCATTTTGACAAAGTAACGTAGACGTCTCGGTTGATACCGTGCATAGCCCGCCTCTACGAGCCACCGACTCAAGTAATACCTGCCGGCACATGGCCCAAACCCATGGTCCGACATCAGCATACAGATGGTATCATTTCCTGCTGCTTGAATCATCTCACCTATGATTGAGTCAATTTTGGAGTAAAAATCGCGGATGCGGTGGGCCAGAAGGCTGGTACCCTTAGGGCCTATCGATATAATCTGGTCATACAAGGCGTGTTGGACCCGGTCAGTCCCGACAAACACCGTCATAAAAAAATTCCATGGCTTTTTGCTCAGGTACTGTACCGCTCTACGTAGCCGTTCGGTTATGTCATCAAGGTTCTCAAAAAACCTGGCTCCCTCATTCTTGAGCGCCTCTCGAAGAATGTTGCCCTCACGCCCCGTCCACCCTTGTACTACATCCATTGCGAATTTCGGCATACAGTTGTTCGCTAATAACTCGTGTTTTAACGACGGAGGGTAAGTACATTCAGAATTCAGTCCCGGCGTGAACATACCGGTAACTAATGAACCTTTGATCGGTTCCGCCGGATAGGTCAATGGTACACACAACACAATAGACTCCAGGCCTGCATCGGAAAGGCGCCGCCACAGTGTCGGCTGCTCGATCAGGTCTCGACGGGCCGGTGGAGCAGCATAACTTCCCAAAGTCGCATGTGGTACGGTAAACCCGTAGATTCCATGCGTACCAGGACTCATACCAGTGGCAAAACTGGCCCACGCAGTCGGAGTAATAGGAGGAATAGTTGATGTCAACTTCGCCCGATAGCCCGCAGTGCACAGTCGCTGGAGATTCGGCATGACACCAATTTCCATGAATCGGTCAAGTATCGACCACGTACCACCGTCCAACCCGATCACTAAGACTTTTCGTTTCATTTACGCTGTCCTCTCAACGAAGGATACCTTTAACGTTTTATGCCAAAATTCTCTGGCCAAGGGGCAGTATAACCTTCCTTATCTTGGAAAAATATTTTCTGCAGTGATGTCTGCCTGGATTATTTCAGTACGCTTTGGTTTCTCACTGGCAATTTCCAACACAGAGGCGGATACATCAGCACCCGTTGATGTCCTTACACGACCCTCCAGAAAACTCGTTATTCGCCCCGTACCGCAGGCAAAATTTATGGAATTGTCTTGGGCTTCTCTATGTTCTTCGGGGAAATCAATCTCAACACGGGGTTTCGCAAGATTACCAACATTGGCGGCTGTTTTATTTATCTTCAACTTTTTGCTCCCTGTAAATCCAGATAAGCAAGGTCATAATTGCTGCAAAAATTGCTCCGAAAATCCAAAAGTAGAAACCGGCGCTCCAGCTAAACTTTTCTACCAGATAACCTGTTCCAACACCGGTCAAGCTTGCTCCCAAGTACCCCATTGAATCTATAAAGCCGGTTACTGAAGAAGCAGCTTTACGCGTGCCTAAATCTGCGGGTAAAGTTGTTACCAATAGTACGTGGGGACCGAAAGTAAAAAAGCCGATGAATAATAAAATAATCAAACTTAACACCCAATTATCACTAGGACATGCTTTAAATAAATAACAAAAGACAGCCAATAAAATCAGCATCATAAAAGCGACTGGTGCCCTGCGCTTTTTAAATATTCTGTCGGACGCCCAGCCGGCAAAGATGGCTCCTAATCCACCGGCAACAGGGAAAGCAATGGCCTTGTAAGCAGCTGTAGAAATCGTCGCACCCTGTTCCTCAAACATATATGTAGGCGCCCAGGACATAAAACCGTAGCGAACAATATTCAACCCGAATAACCCAAGGCCGGCAAACCAGACATAAGGATTTAAAAGTGTAATTTTCAGGGTCTTGCGAAAGCCTATGTGAGCATCTTTGCGAATCTCTCGGCTTTCAAGGCCTTTTTCTTGTTCCTCTAAGCTTGGCAGGCCCACTTCTTCAGGTGCATTTCGAGCACGAATAAACCAGTGGACAGCAATAAATATACAAAATACAGCAGGGAGCCAAAAGGTAAAACGCCAATTGAAGTACTTTGCAATAGAACCAGCTACAAACCAGGAAACAGCTCCTCCAATAATGTAGCTTGTGCCGAGGCGCCCGGAAATTTTACCTCTTATGTTATGTGGGAACCAGTTCGCCATCGCCTTGACCGTTGGTCCCCATCCCATTGCCTGAAAATATCCGTTCAGCCCCCACACTACTACCATAAGGCCTAATATCCCACCACCAAAGCCGAATATAATGTTCAGCACCGCTGAGGACAATAAGCCTAATGTAATTATACGCCTTGAATTTAGTTTGTCTCCAAGTTGACCATTTATGAATTGGCCTACCGCATATAATAGAAACAAACTGCTCAGTACCAGGCCCATACTGGATTTTGTCAAATTGAACTCTTCCATTATTTTAGGCATAGCAATGGAGATGTTCACCCGGCAAAGATAGAAAGAGGCGTAGGTCACCCACATAAGAAAAAACATCTTCTTTTGCCATGCGCCAATTGATTTGGATGTTGATGTATTTAAAGCTTCTTCCATTTGTCATTCCTTTCGGGTTTAATTTTTATTTCCGGTTGCTTCGTTTTACCTTATCTTTTATCTTCCTTGATGACCGTGTGGGAAAGTAGGGTATCACAATGACCTTACCACCGATGCTCTCCATATATTCTCTTGCCTTTTCAATATCTTCCTCGGCGTGACTTGAGCTCTCCATTAGAACGTCTGGCTTAATCTTCATTACATTTGGCATCGGCGAATAAGTCTTTTGTGCAACCGCAAGGTCTACGTATTTTATCGCGCTTGCGAGCTCTATTCTGTCCTCAAATGAAAGTACCGGTTTGGGCTTTTTCTCCATAACCGCCTTATCGGTAAGAATCCCTACGATTAATTTTCCATCTTCGCCCGCAATTGCTTTTGCGTTTTGCATCATTATTAAATGTCCCTTATGGACAATATCTAATACATAATACGAATAGACTATTTTCATCTCTATTTCCTTTCCTAATGTTTCACTTTTCGGCAATCTACAGGTAAAGGTTGATATTTATTTAATCCCGGATACTACGGAAAATTTCCAGTCCATCAGGATGTCATCGTTTCCGAATTTCATGTTGTAGGCTTTTTGGACAAAAACGCCGCAATCATAATGCATTTTCTTAATAATATCTATGTTGCGGAAAGGAAGCCCTGAATTTTCAAGCCAGTTGTTCAAGCTCATATCCTTCAATATCACCGTCCTGGAAGTGATTTTTCGAAACCCCTGCCGTACCAGAAGGTTAACCAGGTCGTCTAAAAGGAATGTGATTCTGTCTTCCTTAAAACGGAACATATCTTTGTAAAACTGGATAGAGTGGTAGTCGGGTGGATTGCCCTCACAAAGAACGAATCTTCCTCCCGCCTTGAGAACACGGTGGACCTCGTCCATAGCTTTTTCGAGGTTGTTTGCATGATGAAAAACCATACGGGCTGTTACCAAATCAAAGTCGTTGTCCTTAAACCCTTGCAAATTTTCCATTTCTCTGATGGAAAGCTTAAAACCGTAGGATGCACCTATTTTGTCTAACATGCCCTGACTAATATCTATGCCGTAATAGTCAGCTTCCGGGCACTGTTTTTTAAGGGCCATTAGTACTTTTCCGGTGCCTGTGCCGACATCTAAAACCTTCTCACCTCTTAGAACTCCTACAATTTCAACAATAGCGTTTAGTAGTTCACCTTTACTTACCCAATCCAGACTATTATAGAATTTGGCTCGATTGTCCCAATTGGTTTTCCTTTTCACTAAACGGCGCACAAACTTAGTGTCCGTCAACGCCCTTTCATAGTCCTCAGGCGTATCAATTTCCATCCATCCTCGTTCGATAATAACACAATGCAGTGGGACCCCTAACTCAGTCATCTCCTGAAAAATATCTGTCTGCCAGGCTTTCTCAAATACATCTGCCTGACCGAAGGGCTTACCGGAATAATGTTTTTTCGCTCTGTCGTAATTTCTTTTCAGTATCTCTATTCCCCGGCCGGAGCACCTCACCATCCCGATAAATTGTCCCTGGGTTTCATATTCTTCTGTTCGCCTTTTACCTATTTCCTGAATACGGTTTTCGGAATCAAAGTACACCATTTCGAGCTCTTCCAGGGCGATTGTGCTGCGCTGTCGAATGGCTTCCTTCCAGTTGACCATAACTCCCACAGCGATGTCATGACTTGACTCAATAAGACGCTTTACGACCTGCTCTTCGTAAAGGATGTCTGCATAAAGAATTAATATATCCCCGGCCATTTCCTTCCGGGCACAAAAAAGAGAGTGCAGCATATTCGTGCTGGCATAATCAGGATTATCGTAATATTTTAATCCTGGAACATTAATTTTTTCACCTTCATACCCTCGGACAACGGAAATATCGTCAACGCCGCAGGCATGAAGGGTATTTATCTGAATCTCAAACAATGTATTGTCTTCGATGCTAATTAAACATTTTGGTAGTCCCTCGCAGATTTTACCGAGGCGAGAGCCTTTACCAGCAGCTAAGATTATCGCTTTCATTTTGATTGATGCCTTTAGTTTATTCTGTAGAAATTTTTAGTGCGAATATGGGGTATTCAACAGATACCCTTTTGGTAACTGACAGATAAGCAAACGCTTCATTATGAATCCCTGTAAAGCTCTCGATACTTTTCAAGGGCCTTTTCGTTCGACTTAAATGCCAATTCAGGAATGTCATCTATAGGGAAAAAACGAGCTTCTTGGGCATCGTCCCCTGCTCTAATTTCGCCGTCAACATGTTCAACCTCGTAGCACAGCACCAGCATATTTCCATAGAATGAATCATTTGCTGTTTGCGCGTCCAACAGACGAACTATACGACCTTTTACCTCCGTCTCTTCTTCTAATTCACGCAGGGCTGCATCCTCAATACTCTCATCGGCCTCGGCAAATCCGATGGGTAAACACCACCTGTTTTTATAAGGCTCATTTTTTCTTAATATGAGTAGAACCTCTCTCTTCGCATTCACTAATACAGAACTTACTACTGGAAGAGGATTAACATAAAACACTGTTTCACATCGTCGGCAGCGTTCTCTCGCACGCCCGTCTATCACAGCGATTTCAAGCTTTTCTCCGCAATGCGGGCAGTATGTATACGGTTTATTTGCCATTTACATCTTCAACTTCGCTCAAGTGATACCTCAATCGCTACTTTTTCGCAGAGCAACGTGGACAAATCGTCTTCGCTCGGTTGCATCCAGGCTCAGAAGCCAACTGCTTGCGAGCGTCAGGGCCATTGTGGTAATTATTACGGCAGCGATTTGAAGCCACGAATTGGGCGGCGCCACATATTTCCATACGCTTATCATAGCTACGCTGGGCAATACTCCCAACAGGGCCGGCCACCAAACCCTGCGAATACTTTCCCTTGCGGAAATATGCATTTTCCAGTTAAAATATATCGGTAAGACTATGCCGGATATTGACACTATCGGAAAAAAATTAGACCAGGCTATTCCGAGCAATCCCAAATTAAACACTTTTACCGAAACAATAGAAGCCGAGACGCAAAGCAGGGCCATCAGTGCTGTGAAAATACCAAAAAGTTTATGTTCTCCACGGCCCACGAGCACGAGGAAGTTACTGTGCTGTGCCAATCTCAAACAGTGTCCCACGGTCAGGATGGCAAGGATGGTCCCCATACTGTTTATTACAGCCGGGTCCCGGAACTTTTCGCCAACCCATATCCACAGGAACTCTTTACCCATTACAACGAGGAAACATCCAGCCGGGATAATCAACAGCAGACTGTATTTTTGTGTTAGAAATGATATCTCGCGTACTCGCGAGTGTTCGTCTCTGGCGTCAAGGTCGCTGACCGCCGGCTTTATGGCCGCTGCGAAAGCATGCAGAAATTGAGAGAGCAGTAGAACCCCCGCAGCTGCAATAGCAAATTGGCTGACCTCCGTAGTGCCAATAAAGATGCCAATGACCAAATCACTGGCCTTGTAGATTATGAGAGCTCCCATCGCATACAAAAAGGTATTTATTCCATAAGCCAGCATCTCTCTGAGAAACTTGAAATCTATGCTCGTCAAGGACAGCGAAACTTGTGGCAGCAATTTCCTGGCAAAGATAAATTGCAAAGCTCTCACAGCAACTTCACTGATTCCGAATACCAGTCCCATCGTAATCAGGCTGTAACCACGCAAAAGTAACACAACCAGCAATATTGTTCGCAGCAGCAGAAAGACAAGCACCACTAAGTTGATGATGTCGTACCGCTGCAGACCGCTTAGTACCGCACTGGACAGATGCAGCGGCATCGCAAGGGCAAAGCAGAATCCAACCACCAGCACGAGCATACCGGCAGCGGTGACCATATCAGGATTGATAGCGAACCAGGAACCGATATTGTAGTAAATCAGCAGACTTGCCAGGACGAGCACAATTGCCACAGTCGAAAAGAAAAACAGTGATGTATTGATTACTCGCTGTATCCCATCGTTGTCGCTTTTTGCCAGGTATATAGGAATGTATCTGTTTACAGCGCTATTTAGACCCATACTTAACAGGTTTCGATACCGAAAGATAGAGCCAATAAGTACCCATATGCCATATCGCTCTTCACCAAGCTGTCCGAGAAAGAAGCGTATTAAGAAAAAGCCGACAACCGCATTGCTTACTAACGCCACAACATTAAAAAGTGTGTTGTGAATCAGTTTTTTCGATGTCGTAATACGTTGTTCGCTCATACTTCTTTAAGTGCGCCTCGGCTATGTTTTGCAGCTTTTATTTGTTTTGATATACCAGTCAATGGTTGTCTTGAGGCCTTCATCGAACGGTGTTTTAGCCTCGAAGTCAAAAAGCTCTTTGGCCTTGGATGTATCCAGACATCGCCTCGGCTGGCCGTCCGGCTTGGAGCTGTCCCAGCGAATCTCGCCCACAAAGCCTGTAAGCTTGGCGATTTTCTTAGCAAGCTCCTTTATCGTTATTTCAAATCCAGCTCCAATGTTAACGGCTTGAGGGCCATTATAGTGTTCTGTCGCTAACAGTATTCCATCAGCGGCGTCGGCTGTGTAAATAAACTCGCGCGAAACATTGCCTGTCCCCCAGCACTCTATATGGTCAGCACCGCTCTCAACCGCATCAACGCATTTTTTTATCAACGCCGGTATCACGTGACTGCTGGCAGGGTCAAAGTTGTCACCAGGGCCGTAGAGATTTACCGGCAGCAGGAATATTGAATTAAAACCATATTCGGCCCTGTAAGATTGTGATTGAACCAGCAGCATTTTCTTGGCCAGCCCGTATGGCGCGTTGGTTTCCTCCGGATAGCCGTTCCAGAGGTTCTCCTCCTTAAACGGTACCGGCGTGATTTTCGGATATGCACAAACCGTACCGATTGCAACAAATTTTTCGATATTATGAAGTCGGCCTTGTTCTATTAGTTGAACACCCATCATTAAATTCTTATAGAAAAACTCGCCTGGGTGTTCACGATTGGCTCCAATTCCACCTACAACCGCTGCAAGGTGAATAACAATATCCGGCTTCATATCTTCATACATTCGAACAATATCGTTTATGTTAACTAGGTCGTAGTCTTCGATTTTCGGCACTAAAATATTTTTACAGCCCCGTTTTTGCAGGCCTTCAATAACGTAACTGCCCAAAAAGCCTGCGCCGCCGGTAACAACAACTCGCCTGTCCCTGAAAAAACTGCTCATCATCATTTTTTTCCATGTTTTTTTAATATCTTTTCGTGCTCAGCAAGTTTCATATCTGCATCGGTCATCATCTTCGCAAGCTCTTTAAATGTTACCTTGGGTTCCCACTTGAGGCCCCTTTTTGCCTTGCTTGCATCACCCATCAGGCAGTCAACCTCGGTTGGCCTAAAATATCGTGGGTCAATCTCAACGTACTTTTGCCGGTCCAAATCGAGATAACCAAAAACCTCATCTAAAAATTCACGCACCGAATGTGTTTCGCCCGTCGCTATCACGTAATCATCAGCTTTTTTTTGCTGAAGCATCAGCCACATTGTCTTGACGTAATCGCCTGCAAATCCCCAGTCGCGCTTCGCGTCCAGATTACCCAGATACAGCTTATCCTGTAAGCCTAATTTGATTCGCGTCGCCGCGCGCGTAATTTTCCTCGTAACAAACGTCTCGCCACGCCTCGGCGATTCGTGATTAAACAAGATTCCGTTACACGCAAACAGGCCGTAAGCTTCTCGATAATTCACCGTTTGCCAAAAGCTGTACACCTTCGCGCAGCCGTACGGGCTTCGCGGATAAAATGGCGTCTTTTCTGTTTGCGGTGTTTCGACAACTCTGCCGTACATCTCGCTGCTGGAGGCCTGGTAAAACTTCGCCGGCTTTTTCATAGAACGAATCGCCTCAAGCAGCCGAAGCGTCCCGAGTCCATCCGTATCAGCCGTATAGATGGGCATATCAAAGCTTACCCGAACATGGCTTTGGGCGCCGAGGTTATAGACCTCATCCGGCTTAATCTCGTCCACAATTGTTGACAGATTACTGCCGTCGGTCAAATCCCCATAAACCAACCTGAGTCGCGGATGTTCGTGCGGGTCTTTATACAAATGGTCGATTCTGCCTGTGTGAAACGATGAGCTTCGCCGTATAATGCCCCAGACATGATAACCCTTCTTCAAAAGCAGTTCCGCAAGATATGAGCCGTCTTGCCCTGTAATACCGGTAATCAGTGCTTTCATGTTAATTCAACTCCTATTCAGGCCTTATGTTTGGCAGTAGCACCTTAAGGAAATTTGTTTTGCAACTAGGATTAAAATTCAGCCAACCCGGCTCCTGCTACGGTTATGCAGTTGATAATCCCAGGTCTCAAGCCATTAGGCTTATAATATTTCTTGACCAGGGCTTGCCGGACCGCGTCCACCGCTTCTTTTTTCGCAATAATCATAATGCAGCCGCCAAGGCCCGCACCGGCAATCTGGGCACCTGCCACACCTGGCACTGAACAGGCGATATCAACCATCCTGTCAATCTCTTCAGTACTGCAGCCGTAGCTGCCAGGTTGCATATATAACTGTGCCTTGAGCACGTGATTTGGGTCTTCGCTGCGCAGGTCAGCAATTAGTCTGTTAAGTGCCGTATCACTGTAGTCTGTCTGTGAGGGTTGATACTCTCCCTTCGAGTTTGCTCGCGACACTCGGTCTCCATCATGACTAATTCTCATCAGTTGGCCAAAGTGTTCAACTTCTCCCTGGACTAAATAATCTATACATATTTTGCTGCGCAGACATTCAGCGGCTCCAAAAAGCAGCACTCCCCGTATGTTATATACTCCTGGGTCGCGGTGCGACGAGAAATTTGAATCTATCATTTCTTGATGTTCTCTGGAAAGGCTTCTCTCAAAATCCTTCCGCGTCATGAACTCCGGAACTTTCAACAGCATCCGGTAAATGTCACTTGTGGTGCAAGCCAGCCTGTCCGGATTGAGGTCGCGAACGTATTCGGTCGTGCCGGCAATTTCTGGACAGCGCAGCTTCAGGAGTTCAAGCCCTAAATTATAGCTGGCAATCCTTGAGTTAAACTTGTCCTTGGCTGAACTGCTCTTGGCAGCTTTGATGTGGCTGTTGGCAATGATGATTTGGTAATCACGGGGGGCATCTATGATTCTCTCGACCATGAACGGCAAATAGCGCACTTGGGCTATCTTGCCCCTTTGGCCCAGATATATTGCTGCATGGTCTCCCTTTCCACCGCGGGAACCTACGAACCATTCTCCTTCCCCGCAGAGGTCGATAAACTGTTGGCTGGTCAATTCCAGGTTATTCAATGCGATGGCCGCCTGCAATGTTGCCACCACGAGCGTTGAACTGCTGCTCAGACCGGCTGCTATCGGCACGTTACCATACAACGCGACGTTCATACCTTGTATCTTCAAATCATTGTACTTGTGCTGCAGTCGCAACATAGCTGCCTCGAGGTAGTTGCCCCATTCGCCCCCGACCGAGCGCAACATACTGCGGACCCAATCACTGTTTACGAAATCGAGCCAGTCGCTCCAGGCAAACCGCCCGATTAGTTCGGCGATATTGAACTGCTGCGACTTGAACTTCTTTGGTTCTGTATTGACCGCAATCACGGTGTTATCATTCCGCAGCCCCGCCACGGCGATTGTCTCCCGATGCAGTGCGAGGAAGTTATTAAAACCTCCCCGATGGTCCACATGCCGGCCCATAAGATTGATTCGCCCCGGAGCCCTGACAATCACCACCTTCTCGTCAAACCCAAATCGTTTGCCGTAACGTTTCAGAACCTTCAGCAATTCTTTGCGCTTCTCAGCATGTAATTCTTTGTGCTGGCCGTAGATTTTGCGCAGCCACGTTTTAAGTCTGCCTGACCCCAAATCGACCTTGCCTATCCATTCGCCGACAGTACAATATTGATTCTTCTTGAGATAGGGCCTGAGATAGGTAATACTTTGTTGACTCGTCTGAAGCTTTCTTCGCCGCGCGTAATCCTGTATAGCCAACAGTTCATCGGGTGAGTTAAATCCCTGAATCAATTCCGCGCTCTTCACCGGTACCGTTCTGACCCGAAAGCACCGTTTGCCCGATTCATCGGTGATGTTGCCCAGATGTTCGACCACGTCGGTCAAATAGTACTCACCCTGTGCATTATTGTTGTCAATCATTGACACACCCTGGTAGAACACCTTGGCATTGAACAAATACAAGCTCGGATTGAATTGCTTGCAGCCTCTTTTTATCTGCCGGGCTGTGTAATGCTGCCCTGCGACACGCAAATTATATTTCTCCAAATGCAGTATTTTTTTGAGCTGTGCCCTCTTGACGCCACCGGATTTGCTCGCCAAATCTAACAGTTCAGGGACAGCAACGCTCATCTTTTTCGGGTCGGAAATGTGCTTTTTTACAATCTTCATAATCGATGAACCGCTAATCTTTTCGTCCTTAGCCAGTCGTTCCAGCAGTTCGTCAATTGTCGCTTGCTTGGCCAGGTCGATTTGCTCGATGACCCCGACTGCCTGGCCTGTTTCATCGATACAAACACACCCCCTCGATGGCTCTGTCATTGTGGTTCTCGGCGTTGTCAGTAACGCCAAATCGGCCTGGTTTCTGACATAACCTTCAACCAGCATTTTCACCGCTGTTGGCTCGATGTACTTATCGCCAAGCGTGACTAAAACCGGGCCGGTATGTCCCAGCTCTTGAAGCGCATTGGCAGCAATTTTACCGGCGTGCCCGGTCCCCAGCTGTGGCGATTGATATACAAACATTGCTTGCGGATACACCCGGCCGACCGTCCCCAGAACCTGTTCCGCCATCGACCCAACAACCACAAGGAACTTATCGAAACGATTTCTCTTAAATGTCTCGATGATGCGGTTGATAGCAGGCACACCATCGATTTCGAAACAGACTTTTGCCGCATCCTCCCGGCCCATCCGTGTGCTTTTGCCGGCTGCAAGGATTACTACTACTGTTTGTTCGGCAAGACTCTTGTTAGCGTTGGCTTCCAAGGTATCTCCTCAGAACTTGTCTTTATATTCAGATGATGAGCATATCTTACTTTTTTACCCTATTTAAAACTCTCGATAGTCATCTGTAGCGTTTCGGTCAAGCTTGTTTTTGGCTCCCAGCCAGTCGCCTCTTTGATTCGCTCCAGGTTCGGCACCCGCCGCATCATATCCTCGATAGGTCTTCCGTAGGCCACCTCGTAGGGGACGAATTCCTTTTTGCTCTTGCTGCCGGTCATTTCGATAATTTTATCAGCGAGTCCTTCGATAGTAATCTCTTCACTTGAGCCGATGTTATATACCTTTCCTGCCGCCTCCTCGCAATTCAGCAAACCTATAACCGCATCGACAAGGTCATCAACATAACAAAAGCATCGTCTTTGTTGACCTGTGCCATATATCAAAACCGGCTCATTCTTTAACGCCCATTGAACAAAGCGGGGCACCACCATGCCATATTGCCCTGTTTGCCTCGGCCCAATTGTATTAAAAAACCTGCCGATTACCACGCCTAATCCATACTGTTGATAAAAAGCCAGACCCAAAAATTCGTCTATCGCCTTACTGCAGGCGTATGACCACCGTGACAAACTTGTGCTGCCAAGCACAATGTCGTCATCTTCGCGGAAGGGAACTGCTTCGTTTTTGCCGTAAATTTCACTGCTTGAAGCTATTAAGATTTTTTTGCCGAACTTATTAACGATATTCAGTACCACCTCGGTGCCACCGATATTGGTTTCTATTGTGTGGACCGGCCTATCGGCTATCAGCTTGACGCCAACAGCCGCGGCCAAGTGATAGATAATATCGCTGCGCTCTACCAGAGCTTCCATCAGTTTGGCATCGCGGATGTCACCTTCAACAAAATCAAATCTGGAATTTGACTTGAAACCTTCAATATTTCTTAAACTGCCGGTGCTAAGATTATCAACAACCGCTACCTTGTGACCTTCTTTTAGCAGCCGCTCTGCCAGATAAGAGCCGATAAAACCTGCTCCGCCCGTTACTAATACTTTCATGTAAGACTCATATAAAATCTTTTTGATGTGGGAAAAATACTGTGCAATAGTAAATAATCAATTTAGACAGACTCCGTCCCCGTCAGCTGCACCAAAAAGCCCAGCCTACCCCCAGAACATTATTCGGAATACCAATCAGGATGGATTTTCCGCCAGACCGCACGGACCTGACTACTTTAATACTTTACAACCCAGCTCCTAATTCCTGTCTTCCGACTCCTGACTCTATCATAAGTATCGACAAATAAAGAACATAGCTTTAGTAAAGCTGATTTGCCGACTGGTAGTCTCCACCGATTTTGCGATAAAAACTATACGTGCCCAATGTCCTATAAGTTCATAGCGACAGACTGTCGACAAAGTTGAGAATATGGCTTTTTGGGTTTAAACACAGGATAGAAAGCTGTGCTGTGGGTTAGTATTTGAAGCTGCTATTCTCTCAGTGCCAAAAATACGTTTTTTATCGGGCTTTTCTTAAAATTCACCTGCCAAACACACCTTTTCGTTCTTAAATTAGAGAGAGAATGTTGAAATGATGTGGCTTGTGCGGTTGTTCCTTACTTTTTACTTTTTAATTGTTTTCACCCGTAATAGGAGCAATAGGTCTTATCAGTTTCCCACACGGTAACACAATGCAGTGTCGCTTTGCCGAATTTACCTACCAGCTTCTCCCACGCAAAAGCAGAGATATTTTCAACGGTCGGATTGGTCTTGCCAAACTCGGCCACGTCGGCATTTAAGTTCTTATGGTCAACCAGTCTTATAAGCTCATCGTCCACTATTCTTTCAAAATCGCCGATACAAAAGCCATCCCCACTTGCTGGCGTCTTTATAGTGACTTCAACAACATAATTGTGTCCATGACCGGCTGGGTTTGCGCATTTGCCGAAAACCTCAAAGTTGCGCTCCTCGGAAAAATCATCATTCCAGAGTTTATGCGTCGCCGCAAATTCAAATTTCTCGCTGAAATAAATCACCTTGCAATCCTCTGGCGTCCCCTCGCAGTCAATCGTCACCTTTCTAAAGGGATTTAGCTTCAAGCTCAGTTCACTCAACCTCGCCGCCCCAAACTTGTCAGCCAACTGGCCCCAGCCCGACTTTAGAAGTCCAGCTATGCCGGAAAGCCCGATGTGTCTGCTCTGCCGGAAAGCTTCTCTTATCTGTTTGGCAAAAATCGGCACAACATATTCGTGAGCGCATCTGTCAATATCGGTTACATTGACGACGAATCCCGTAGTCGGCTCAACCTCACCGACCAGTTCCACGCATAATTCGAAAAATATTGATAACCCTTCGCCTGCCGGCTTGGATGCAAACGAATTAGAGCTCCTGCTATCCTTCGGCGAAAAAGGATTAATCGAAAACCGCACCCGCCTCGCCAGCTTATGCATAGATAAAAACCTTTTTTTTTACTTTGTGCCTATTTTTTACTTTTTACTTGTGCATCAGGCTCATAGCTTCGCTTCGGCTTCTCGGGTCTTTCTTGAATATCCCTCGAAGCGACGAGGTCACCATTATCGAGCCGGGCTTCTTTGCGCCCCGAATGGTCATACAGCTATGTGATGCTTCCAGCACCACTGCGACGCCCTTCGGCTTTAAGCCATTCATTATAAAATCAGCTATCTGGTCGGTAAGTCGTTCTTGAACCTGCAGTCGGCGGGCAAAGCAATCCACAATCCGGGCTAGTTTACTCACCCCAAGCACCGCACCGGCCGGTAAATACGCAACATGAGCTGAGCCGATGAACGGCATCAAATGATGCTCGCAAATACTGTAAAAAGGTATGTCTCGCAGCAAAACTATTTCATCGTAGTTTTCGGTAAAAACACTGCTAAGGTGTTTCTTGGGGTCCTCCCGCTTTCCTGCCAACAATTCAGCATACATACTTGCTACTCGCCCCGGTGTCCCCTTTATCCCTTCTCGTTCGATGTCTTCACCTACGGCTAAAAGTATTTCCTTAACTGCTTTCTCGATTCTCGCGGCATCTATTGTTTTATCTTTGTTATCCATCATCTTAACTTTCTATAACTATAAGCATTTATCAATCAGCGACTAATTTGCGTTTCTCTAACTTACTTTGTTTCAGTTTGGTTTTTCTTTCGGTTAAGCACAACTTTCTGTAAATTCATTCTTCCAGTTCAATACCAAATTCCCTGATTGAACTATGCGGCAAAGCCGGCAAATGCATCATATTCATTTTACTGCAAAAACTCGAAAGTGTTTTTCGCCTTCGGATATTATCTGTACTTTTGCAAATTTTTGTTCTAATTCCTCTTCTTCACGCTTTCCTTTCCTGACATCCAGTATAAGATGTCCCTCTTGCCTTAAAATATCACAAACTTCGTTAACATATGTAGATACTGGATAGTGAAATCCCCAGGAGCTGAGTGAAATAACAAGGTCAACCACTACCGGCACATTAATGTGGTGTTCCGACGTAACTTCTAAGAGATGTATGTTTTCTCTATGTATGCCGTTCTGGGACAATAATTGTTCCGTCATATCGAGAGAATTGTAGAAAGCAGGTTCTTTCTTAAAACCATAGTATACTTTTCTGTTAATGCCTGTTTTATCAAGTAAATAGAACTCTGTATTTCCATCGCAATTGTAATGCCTGTGCAGCAGCACATCTATTCCACCAACTCCACAACCAATATCAAGAATTCTTGAACATTTATTTGGAAGCCATGATTTAATACTTTCATATTCACCCATCATATCTTCATTGAACAATTGTTTTACTTTTTCCCTTTGAAGCATAGATTCCAATATTACAACAGCATTGTACAACGACCATGGACTCAGTTTCTTCAGTATCTTGACAAACCTGGTTCTCCAAAGCGCAAGATAGGCCGTTCGCTGAAAAAGAATATACTTAACAGCATCGTCTGGTATAATGATATCTGAAAGCATAGCAAGGCTTTCCCAAATCAAAGATGACTACCTAACATACATTGTCTTGATAATGGTCGAGAATTTATTCAGTTTCTGTAACATTTTTTCACACCAGACTCATAAGATAGCTGGTCAGCAGCCGCACACCGAACCCGCTTGAGCCTTCCGCTGAAAACTCTGTGGCCTTCTCGAATATGTCCATCCCTGCGATGTCCAGGTGCGCCCATTTTTTATCGCCTACAAACTCTCTTAAGAACGCCGCTGCCGTGCACGCACCACCCCATCTGCTCCCGATATTTTTCAAGTCAGCTATCTTGCTCTTCATTTCTTTGCCGTACTCATCACCGCTCGGCATAGGCCAGACCTTCTCGCCGCTTTGTTCTGCTGCTGTTTGCAATTGTTTTATCAATTTCTCATCGTTGCCCATCAGCCCGGCCATATATTTGCCGAGAGCAATCTTACAGGCTCCGGTCAGCGTCGCTATGTCGATTATAATATCGCAGTCTTGCTTGGACGCATAGCTAAGTGCGTCACACAGTATCATCCGTCCTTCGGCGTCGGTATTCTGCACCTCAACGGTTTTTCCGCTAAAGGTTGTGATAATGTCACCTGGCCGATAGCTTGTCCCGCTCGGCAGGTTCTCAGCCGCAGGAATTATCCCATAAACACTCACAGGCAATTTCAACTCCGCCACTGCTTTCATTGTCCCCAACACGGCAATTCCACCGGATTTGTCTAATTTCATCTGGTCCATTTTGGCCGATGGCTTAATGCTTATCCCGCCGGAATCGAATGTTATCGCCTTGCCAACCAGACCAATCGTAGGCAGCCGACCAGCGGCTCCGCTGGTGGGACTGTATTTCAAAACAATGAATCTCGGCTTGTTTTCTGAGCCGGACCCCACAGCGAGCACACCACCCATACCTTTTGCAGCCAATTGCTTTTCGTCAAAAACCGTACAGCTAAGCCCTGCGGTACTTTTTGCCATTTTTTTCGCCTCTGCTGCGAGTGCTGGCGGATGCATCACATTGCCGGGCCGATTCGCCAACGTCCGGGTGTAACTTTGAGCTTTGCCGATAATACTACCGCTCGAAAGCCCCTTGTTTAGCTTTTTTGTTTTCGCCGAATCAGAATCAATCAGCTCAACGCTGAGCGAATCCAATCGCCCATCTTCGCTCTCAGTAACAAACTCATCATAGCGATAGCTGCCAAAATATGTCCCTTCCGCAATAATCCGTCCCATCGTGCTCAAATCGAACTGCCCTCCAAATGCTCTATGCAGTGCCAGACTGATATTTTCTGCTTTCATTTCTACTGACTTTTTTGCTGTGTTCGCCGCTGCCTTGCGGAGTGTATTAAGCGTTGCCTTTTTCTTTTCACCCAGGCCGACTAAGAGAACTCTTTTGGCGCCTATGTTAGCGTTGCCATAAACAATTGCGCTCGTTTCATCTTTGCCTTTGAAATCGCCCAGTTTAGTCAATTGGCTAATCGCGCCATCAAGCTTTTTGTTGAGTTCTCCGCACAGTTTATCTAACCCTTTAGCGTCCGAGAAAAGCCCCACTGCAAGCAGGTCTGTTTTGCATCTGCTAAAGTCAACTTTTCGCGCTTTCAGTTCCACATCGATAATCTCTTTCATTTTTTCTGACCTTTATTTACTTTTCTTTTCTATGTCATTCCTGCGCAAGCAGGAATCTATCTTCTTTTTTAATTTTTACTTCTGCTTTTTTACTCGTTTTTTTCTCTGTGGCTATTCCTTATTTTTTAATTTTCATTTTCGCCCGATGCCGCAGATAACTTTGGATAAATCCGTCAAGTTCTCCGCCCAGCACGGCCTCCACGTTGCTTGTCTGAAAGTTGGTTCGATGGTCTTTAACCATTTGATAAGGCTGCATGACGTAGCTTCTTATCTGACTTCCCCAGGCGATTTGGCCTTTATCGCTATACAGTTTTGCAACTTCAGCGTCGCGCTTTTGCTGCTTGAGCATATATAATCTCGCCTTTAGTACCCTCATTGCCTGAACCCTGTTCTTGTGTTGGCTTCTTTCATTTTGGCATTGTACCACAATACCGGTCGGCTTGTGTGTAATCCGTACCGCCGAGCTTACCTTATTTACATGCTGTCCACCGGGACCGCTGGAACGGTAAAAATCTATCTGCAGGTCCTCTTCGTTTGTTTTAATATCGATATCGTCCTCAAATTCAGGGATACAATCCACCGCTGCAAAGCTTGTATGCCGTCGTTTCTGCGAATCGAACGGGCTAATACGTACAAGACGATGCACGCCGGTCTCACAGGACAGCTTGCCGAACGCAAAAGACCCGCTGACCCGCAGTGTTATCGACCGAATGCCCGCTTCTTCTCCCGGCACGATATCAAGCTCCCGGAACTTGTATTTATTTCTTTCGAAATGACGCGTGTACATTCTAAGCAGCATACTTGCCCAGTCGCAGCTCTCTGTCCCTCCAGCTCCTGCGTGAATACTGAAAAAGCAGTTCTTCGCATCATCGGGACCGCATAATAACCCCTGAAATTCGATTTGCTCACACTTTTTTGTAAGGTTGGCCACGTCGTCTTCTAATTGTCCCAGCATCTCTTCGTCCGACTCAGCTACTGCCAGTTTGAGAAGCTCGGCCAAATCGCCGACCTCGCGCAAAGTCTCTTCTACCGGCTCAATTACCGATTTAAGTGAGCTTAATTGAGAAACTGTGGATTGGGCTGTATTGGGATTGTCCCAGAAGCCGGCCCTGGATACTTTCTTTTCGAGTTTTTTAAGAGCAGTTTTTTTGTTAGGCAAGTCAAAGCCAGTCCCGGATTTTTTCAATCCGGGCCCGCAGCTCTGAGACAGCTGATTTTAATTCCGCCGTTTCCATCTATTTGGCCTCACATATTTGCCACAATCAATTTTGCCATTTATACCATATCAAAGTAAAATGTGCAAACAATTGTATCTCATCCTGAGCGGAGTGCAGTGGAGTCGAAAGACCTCTTTGATTTCAATAATCAATAAATAGTAAATTAAAACCGCCACCAAATTTATTTGTGGGTTGTCTTACGACGCAGCAACCTTAGTTTTGCGAAACTCGGAATAAGAGAATTTTTGTGATATTTTTATTTATTCTCCTGTTCTTAAATGCAACCTATCGTTAGCGTTTCCGTTTTTTAAGCTAATCTCCAATGTATTGTTTGAGACCAAACTTGCCTACGATGCCCTCAGCAGAAGGATTAAACGATTCACGAATCACGATTCACAAACCACGTATTATTACTATAACAATAACTGGCAGGTGTTATGTGAGTATAACGCCTCCGATGAATTTCAGCGCTGGTTCGCTTACGGCAATTACATCGATGAAGTATTAATGATGAGCACCAGCTATGCGCCGCCCCTGGCCAGGTTCTATATTCACGACCACCTTTACAGCCCGGCAGCACTACTTCTTTTTAACGGTGTTGTCCTCGAACGCTACGAATATGATGCCTACGGGGCCTGTCAAATTCTTGACCCGAACTTTGCCTCTGACGCTGACCAGAAATCCGATTACGCAAATCCATATACCTTCCAGGGAAACCGTCTTGATTTATTGGATGGTGGCAATTTGAAGTTGATGTCGTGGCCGTATAGAAATTATCTGCCAGACTTGGGAAGGTGGACACAGGCCGAGAAACTCGGTATAATACCGAATGACAACCGGCAGATAAATCCCTTCGATGTGCGAAAGCAATATAAGGATGGAATGAATCTTTACAAAGCTCTCGCTTCAAATCCAGTGAGGAATACCGACCTCTATGGGCTACTGTGTGTATTCAGAGAGTATAAGGAAAATTTCTGGCTGGACAGAATACTCAGGTGGGGCGATAAGAAGATAATAAAGGATGTGCTCAAGTTCCTAAAGGGCCAGCGGTCAAGAAATTGAAGCTGGCGACTTAAGCAGTCGGGAAGTATAAGCTCTATAGATGCGAAGGTCAAATGCCTGAGTTTGACAAGCAAAAATTTAAAGACTACTGGAGGAGAACCGAGGTAATTAGGCAATACCAGCGGATTCTTTATACCTTTGGAGATACGGAGTTGCCTTATGTATTCGCCGCCGAACACGGCCGATTCAGGGATCGGACCATTGTAAGGAAGGGTGTTGTTCTGGTTCAAAAGCCACATATACTACTGCCCAGGTATTATAGCGGGCCGGAGTTTAAAGAAGGTTTTGAGCATGCAAGGGCAATTCCTCCTGAAGCTGCTTATCTTTTTAGAGCCATGGGGCTACCTTACTCTCATTTAACCAATAAGCCGGTCGCGAAAGAACAGATAGAATATGGTGGTCTACAGGATGTCTTGGATAGATTGAACAGAGAGCTGGAGGACCAGGAGAACGCGGAAACAGGGCTTATAAAAGGCCTTCTTGATGGAGCAGATATCTCTTTAATGAGATATTCAGTGGGGCTGGTAATTAAATCGGCTCCTGAAAACGTGAAGGAATTCTTTGAGCACCTAAGGAGGCAAAGAGGAGAGCCAATAAGGCCTGATGAAAAGATTACAGATGATGACATAAGGAGATTGTTCGAGTAGATTCATCGTCCTGATTTAAACCTTACAGGGCCTCCTCGGGTTTTGGCCACACTTGGACTTTGCCTTTTCCGGTTCGAAAGAGAGTCAAAAGCACAAACTGTCTCTTGGAAATAAAGGCTTTCGGGGTAATCAAGTACTTTCCCATCTTGATTCCAGGAGCATAATGTTAGCGGTATCAAGCTCCGGGTTTTTCAGATAAGGCTTGAAACAACGGTAACAGTTTCGATGCCAAGGGCTGAAAAATAGGGCAGATTTGAACAGAGAGCGGAAACAAAGACTCTTGGGGGCTGTTTACTTACAGGTGCTTATAGCAATGGGCGGTATCAGACTTGAACTGATGACCTCCTGCGTGTCGAGCAGGCGCTCTATCCAACTGAGCTAACCGCCCTCGTAGCAATCAACTATAACATTATTAAAAAGAACACGAAAATCAAGAACTTTTATACAAAACCGCTTTCCAGGAAGAGTGAGTTGTGAAATTAGCTGCGAGGCTGTTTCGTCAGGAATTTTGCCAGTGGGCGTAAGATTAGATATTAACGTAGGTTATAGCAAGTTATTGTGGTTAATAGCAGGAAGTGAAAACGCCTATGGAAATTTGAATACTTTTCGCACTTTATGATTTCGTGTCCTGATGTATAGGGATTCAAACCTATCTCCAACACTTTCCTACATGTTACTTATTACTTCAGGGGTTGGACAACTTCAAACTCCTCCATAGGTGTAAGCATCTTCTCCATTTTCCCAATATCGGTTGACCGTATAATTGCTTCTGTTCTGTCTATGTAGCCCTTGAAATACATCTCGGCAATGCTACCATCCATATTCTGCATACCCATCTTGCGAGAGGTCTCAATAATACTGGGTATTTCGCAGATTCTGTTCTCACGAATACAATTTCTAACCGCTGAGGTGCACAGCAATATCTCCGTACTCGGTACCATCCCCGGCTCGTCTATCCGCTTAAACAGTGTCTGTGAGATAACAGCCAGAAGCGTATTGGCCAGCATCGTTCGAATTTGATTCTGCTGACTTGCGGGATAGATATCTATAATACGTTCAACAGTCTGAGAGGCGTTAATCGTGTGCAGCGTACTAAAGACAAGATGCCCTGTCTCAGCAGCGGTGATTGTCGAGCTCGTAGTTTCCAGGTCCCGCATTTCGCCGACCATAATGACATCAGGGTCCTGCCTCAATACGTGCTTTAGACCTGATGCGAAATCCGGACAGTCAGAACCAACTTCACGCTGTTCTATCATACACATTTTGTTCACTAACAAATATTCGACGGGGTCCTCCAACGTAATGACACGTTTTTTATACTTTGTGTTTATCAGTTGTATCATCGAAGCCAGCGTCGTGCTTTTACCAGAACCAGTATGGCCGGTTACCAGCACCAATCCTCTTGGCAGGTGGGTCAGGTCCTTAATGATTTCCGGCAGATGTAAATCGCTTATTGAAAGAATCTGACTCGGAATCACCCTAATCGAAATTGCAATCGTGTCGCGCTGGTAGTGAGTGTTAACACGGAGCCGATGGTTGCTATTGATGACGGTTGACGCGAAATCAAGGTCCCTTTCTTCCTCGAATCGCTCGAATTTGTCCACCCCAACCATGGAAAGAACCATTTTCTTTGCATCTTCCTCACTGATGACAGGATAATCCATGTTGATCAATTCCGTATTCTTTCGCATTATCGGCGGCATCCCAACGTTGATATGCACATCGCTTGCTTGCTTGCCTATAGCCTCTGCTAATATAGCCTCCAGGTCTACCATATCACAATATCCTGACTGATAGCGTTTGGCGTATAATGTTTAGCGTGGAGCATATATCGTACTGTGTCCTCGCGATATCTGTTATGCTTCATACACGACAAATATGTATCGTCCAGAGTTGACACCTGCATTAGGAATACCTAAGATATGTCCCGCGCCAAAAAAGAGCGCAAAGAGGGGTCTTTTGTGCGGCCCTAACTAAAATATAAACAACAAAAGCCCGACCAGCAAAAAAATTGATTATTAATTACCGATTATTGGCGTGTTGATTTCACTTCCTATAAAATGCGCGATTTTGATTGCCGATGGTGATAAATTTATAAACGGTATCGCGGCTGTACGCGGAGCGAAGCGTTTTGAACTCGATTAGCCAGGATTTAAAAACGCGAAATTTTTCAAGAAAACAGCTTGTAGTCCATATCAAAATGGTATTGCGGCCAGGTCCTGAAATCCTGACAGGAAGTAAACCTTATAGGACGTTGGTGATTGATAATCAATTTATTCGGCTTTGAGTTGGCGCTTCATTAAATCGGCAATTGCCGTTTGTACCGATTTGCCCTCGAACAGCACTTCGTAGATAGCGCGGGTAATTGGCATCTCAACATGTAATCGGGCGGCAAGTGCAATAACTGATTCGCAGGTAGCAATGCCCTCAATAACCGATTCAGTGGCGCTTTGGGCTTCTTTTAGAGTTTGCCCTTTGCCTATTCTTTCGCCGAACGAGCGATTTCTGCC
>JAUWIG010000032.1 GCA_030605475.1 Planctomycetota bacterium
AGAAATCTGTGGTACATCATCTTCTTGCTCTGCTCGCATATAGTTAAGAGCTTCCAGGTTCACACCAAAAGCTATAGTTGTATCCGGTTCAGGTTTGCAGAAAAGAATAAGCTGATAGATTGTGCTTTCGGCCAGAACAGAAATGCCGTCAATAATCATATCCTGATTGGCTATCAGACTTACAGTACCCAAAAATAATTCATCTTCAAAGCTAAACAAATAATTGTCAGCCTGAGCTTCTGAGTTAACAGTGTTGGGATCTGTTATTAACTCCAACACACCACCGGTAGCTGTAACAGAATAAGCATTTGCATCGACTTGGGTATCACCTGCCACGGCAACTACAAGATTGTCTTTGCTTTCTATTTCGAGTGGTTCCTTTGCTGCATCAAGCCCATTGAGCGTCAATATCAAGTCTGCATTGGCAACTGAAATCATTGTCAAAATTATACAAGCCAATAGAAACGTCTTTGCCATAATGGTCTTCTTTCGACCTTGAACCCGAATTTCCCGCCAAATTCAGAACTTAACCCAAAACAGCCGTAAGCACTCTGCTCTAAAATTTCGCCCCATAATCTTCATTTACAACAAAGCCAAGTAAAATCAATTTCCGCCTGCCCGTCAAGAATAAACTCTTAAAAAATATTCAATCCAGAGCTTGTTTCAAATCATCTATAAGCTCCTCCACATCTCCAATGCCCGCCGACAAACGAACAGTATTAGGTTTAACTCCGAAAGTTGTTCTTCGCTCCTCAGGCAAATAGAGCATTGTGGTAAGAACAGGCAAACAAACCAAAGTCTCCGTACAACCAAGACTTACAGCGTGATAAATAACCTTCAACTTTTCAACGAATTTTTTGGCATGGCTCTGTTTTCTGCCCACATCGAACGCCAGCACCCCACCAAAGCCATTTTTCATTTGCTTAGAGGCCGTCTTATGCCCCTGGTCGTCCAGCAAGCCGGGGTAACGTACCTTTGTTACCTTCGGATGACTGGAAAGAAACTCGGCGATAGCCATAGCGTTTTCAGCCATTTTTGCAGCCCGCATTTCGAATGTTTTTAGGCCTCGCTCCAGCAGTGACGCAGCAAAAGGGTCGAGCGTGGTCCCTATCGCCTGGCGTGTAAACCAAAGCTCGTCGTAATACTCGCGCTTTGGGCATGCAATCACCCCCGCCATAAGGTCATTGTGCCCGCCCAGGCCTTTGGTCGCACTGTGGATTACCAAATCCGCGCCAAGCGTCAATGGCAACTGGTGATAGGGAGTGGCAAAGGTGTTGTCAACAACAAGCATCGCACCAACACGGTCAGCCTGTTGACGAAGGTATTCAATATCGACAATCTTAACCAAGGGATTGCTCGGGGTTTCACAGAGAATCATTTTGGTGTTGTCTTTGATATTCTCTGCGACCTTTTCCGGCTTGGTGGCATCCAGCCAGGTAACTTCAAGCCCGAATTTTTCAAGAATCAGCGCAACTTTATAATTTGCGCCGTACGTATCATGGAATGTCAGTAGTTGGTCGCCCGCCTTTAAATAGGTCAAGAAAACCATAGTCAAGGCCGCCATACCTGAAGTGCAGATAACGCAGTCGTTAGCTTTTTCCATCATAGCAATTTCTTTTTCCACCGCGCGGACGGTCGGGTTGTCGTCACGGTGGTATGTGTAGCCGTCAATCTCCCCATCAGTAATTTGACGCAGTATCTCAAAGGAGACGTATTCGTAATTGACCGCTGATACAATCGGCGTAACCATTGGCTTATTGCCGTACGGCGTAAGATGCTCTCTTTGCCTCATTTTCTGTATCCCTCAACAAAACAAAATAACCGCTCGAAACCGAAGGCAGGTATTTTAGCAGAGATTTGCACCAAGTTCTACAATTTTTCCTCTACAATCCCCACCAGCCACGAAAATCGCGATAATACCCAATACAACGCAGCCCATCAGCACAAGTCTTTCATCCATAACCACCTGCACTAAAATCATCCACTCGCCGACATCTCTCAATTCCTCTGCAGTTCCTTTCGGTCTCGTACATAATCTATAGGACTACCCTAACAAATTTTATCAACCAGATGAAGGCCAATAAAATCGCCGGGATGCCTCAGAGCAGTTGGTAAAAATATGATAGGTTGCCCGGATTATTTTCTTGACTTTTGTAAGGACAATTTGGTAAACTATTATACAATATAATCTTACAGGAGGAGCGGTGAGAAGGCTTTGGAGGGTTTTGCTTCAAGCTTCCCCGCTTATTGCCGGGAAAAAGATGTGGCTCTGGCTTTAATTGTAAAAGGGCTCAGAGCTCTGGAGTTCCATTTCGAGCGTTCTTCTTTAATCGAATAAAGCAAGTAAAACCAAGGCTGTCGTTTGCTGTCGGTTATTTGCTTTACATTCACGAATGAAGAAGCTGGATAGATTGTAGCGGAAACCAATCTGCCTGTACCCCAAGCAAGGATGCATTAGGCCGGCTTTGCGCATTGGGTGCGACCGGCGAGAAAATTTTTCCTTTATCCAAAATTTATGGAGGGCGAAAGTGATGAAACAGTTATTAACAACAGCAAAAGTAATGGTTAGCCTACTGTGTTTTTGCGCTCTGGTGGTATCCTCGGTTCCTGTTGACGCATACGCAGGTACGGTGCCGGCCGATTACCTCGCCAGCATTGTGGACGATGAGCCCAATCCCCTGCCACGATACGCAACACAGGAGGAGGAGCAGTTGCTGCAGGAAAAGGTGCTTTTGCAGGCCCTTGAGGGCGTAGAAGCTCTTGGGGCACAAACGGCTCCACCATCGGGTGCTGTCTGGACGCCTGCCGAGTATGAGCTGCTTGACGGTGTGCTGGTGCGATGGGGGTCATACAACTCATTGCTGACAGAATTTATTGTTGGTGTCAGTGATGCCGATAATGATTCAACTGCATGGGTGCTGGTCGAAACTTCCAGTCAGCAATCAAGCTGCACTTCCACGCTCGAAGGTGCCGGTGCGGATATGACCAATGTTGAGTTCATTACCTACGATGGAGACAGCGTTTGGATTCGCGACTACGGTCCGCAGTTTTTCTATGAGGGAGCCAACCGAGCAATGATGGACCACACTTACAATCGCAACCGCCCGAAAGATAATGCCTTCCCTGCATTCCTCGCTGAGCTTTGGAACGAGCCGCTCTACGACATCGGTCTTACCCACGGCGCAGGCAACTTCCACTGTGTTTCCACGGGCGATACGTTTATGAGCACTTTGATTCTCAATGAAAATCCCGGCTATGCCGAGAATGAAATTAAGCAGATATTTTTGGATTATCATAATGTTGACGTCATAATTTACGAACGTTTGCCGTCCAGCATCGACTCCACAGGCCATATCGATATGTGGCTGCTGCCGCTTTCGGATACTGACATTCTCGTTTCGGAGTTTGCCAGCGGTACAGGCAAAACTATAACAGATACCGGTGCAAACGACCTCGAATCAAGGGGCTACACCGTGTGGCGCACACCGGCCTGGGTAAGCGTCGGCACACATTACACCTATACCAACGCCTCAATCGTAAATAACAAGGTATTCATCCCGAAATTCAACCATTCCAACGATGCAACTGCGCTGAGCGTCTATCAAACAGCTATGCCTGACCACGAAATCATTCAGGTTGACTGCTCCTCGATTATCAATGCCGCCGGTGCGATTCATTGCGCAATGAAGCACGTCAACGCCTCTGCCGTTCCATTGCTAATCTCGGGGCATATTATGGACTCTGACAGCATACCAATCAACGGTGTATTGGTGTCGGCAGATAATGGTGGAGGCTCCGATACAACCGACTCTAATGGGTACTACGAATTGTTGGTGCCTGAAAACTGGTCCGGCACGGTTACGCCGACAAAATCTGAATACACATTCGACCCGAGCAGTAGAGCATACAATAATTTTGCCACCGACCAGGACAATCAAGACTACGCCGCGAGCTTCACGCCCGACACCACCCCGCCGACACCAAATCCGATGACCTGGTCTTCGGTGCCGGCCCCAACCGGGCCATATTCGATTACGATGACGGCAACGACGGCTTCCGACCCGACCGGTGTGGAATACTACTTCGAGTGCACTGCGGGCGGCGGTAACGACAGAGGTTGGCAGGATAGTCCGACCTATGAGGATACGGGCCTGAGTCCGAATACACAGTATACCTATCGGGTGCAGGCGCGTGATAAATCGGCAAGTCAGAATGCAACCGCCTGGTCCACCGAGGAATCAGCTACCACAGAGACCGGGCCACTGTTTCAGGACGATTTCGAAACTGACTTTGGTAATTGGACCAACGTTACGGGAGATAAGGACAATTGGTACCGAAGACAGGGTTCTACTCCCTCCAGAAGTACCGGTCCAAACCATGACAACACCATCGGAGATGCGAGCGGCACGTACATATATATGGAAACCTCATCGGGCTATTGTTATTCATCAGGGGACGAAGCCCGTTTAGAGGGGCCTGAGCTTGATGCAGACACATATAGTATGGACCTGTCTTTTTATTATCATATGTACGGCTCAAATATGGGCACTCTCAATGTTGATGTTTATGATGGCACCTGGCATAACGGCGTTTGGAGTATCACCGGCCAGCAGCATAGCTCATCAGGAGCTGCTTATACCAAAGCCACAGTTGGTCTCGATGATTATACAGGAACGATTAAAATAAGGTTCAGAGGTGTTGCGGCTGGTAGCTACAGAGGTGATATGGCCATTGACGATATTGAGATTACAGCGGTGCCAAGAGTGTTAGACACTGAGCCGCCGACGCCTGACCCGACGACGTGGAGTACAAATTCGCCGCCAGCCCCGACGGGACCTACTTCTATCCTGATGACAGCAACGACTGCTTCGGATGCCAGTGGTGTTGAGTATTACTTCGCCTGTGTTGCGGGCGGAGGTCACGACAGCGGCTGGCAGGACAGTGCGACCTATGAGGACACTGGTCTGAGTCCGAATACGCAGTACACCTACCGGGTTAAGGCACGTGATAAATCCACTAACCAAAATGAGACCGCCTGGTCGAGTTCGGCTTCGGCGATTACCCACGCGCTAGTACCGGACGTTGTTGGTCAGGCACAGGCGACGGCAGAAGCGAGTATTGTCGCTGCCGGGCTGGTCGTCGGCAATGTTACTACTGCTTACAGCGATACCGTTCCAGCCGGCGATGTAATCAGTCAGAATCCGGCTGGCGGTACCGAGGTTGAAATCGGCTCGGCGGTTGGAATCGTCGTATCATTAGGTCAACCCATTGTTCCTGATGTTGTGGGTATGACCGAAGCAGCTGCAACAGCCGCCATCACTGCCGTTGATAATCTTACAGTTAATGTAACTAATGAATACAGCGACACCGTAGCGGCTGGTCTTGTAATCAGCCAGAACCCAGCCGGCGGTGCAGCAGTTGCAATCGGGTCGGCGGTTGAGATTGTCGTATCCTTAGGTTCGCAACCCGACACCGACGCACCAACACCTGACCCGATGACCTGGGCGACGGCGCCGTATGCCACTGGTAGCAGCTCGATTTCGATGACAGCAACAACCGCCTCGGATGCCAGCGGTGTTGAGTACTACTTCGCCTGTGTTGCGGGCGGCGGTCACAACAGCGGTTGGCAGGATAGTCCGACATATACGGATACAGGGCTCAGTCCGGATACGCAGTACACGTATCAGGTCAAGGCATGCGATAAATCGCCTAACCAGAATGAGACCGGCTGGTCGAGTTCCGCTTCCGCTGCCACGGCTGCCGCACCCGAGTGGACTGAACTGAGTTATGATGATTTTGAGTCGGGCTGGGGTAATTACACCGACGGCGGTCGTGATTGCAAACGGTATACCGGTGGGCCCTACGCCCATCAGGGCAGTTACGCAGCAGATATTCAGGACAACAGCGGAACATTATCTTCGTTCTACTACACCAACGGAATTGATGTTGACACACCCGGATACACCCAGATTAAAATCGAGTTCTGGTTCTATCCGAGAAGTATGGAATCCGGTGAAGATTTCTGGGTACAGTACTATGATGGTTCTACCTGGCATACCGTGGCCGATTATGACTCAGGAGATGAATTTGTAAACGACCAATTCTATTTCGAGACCGTGATTATTAATGAGGTGAATTATACGTTCTCGACAGACATAAAGGTCAGGTTCAGGTGTGATGCCAGCAGCAACCAAGATGATGTTTATATTGATGAGATAAGAGTCTCGGCCAAGTAATTTATCTTGCAGGAGAGATTTTCAAGCGTGGCGGTCCAAATGGGCCGTCGCGTTTTTTTTACACGTGTGCCAAATGTGACTAAACAAATCCCCAGAGTCTCATCCCAGTTTCTATATATCCAAAGGTCCGAGAACTACTAATTTTTTGTTTGCTAAAAATGAACTTTAATTTAATATTATTAAACAAGCACTATATCTTTTCAAAATTCTTTGACGAGGAAAAGCTCAATTAGGAGATGTTAAGATGAACGTTAAAATGAAAAAGTACGGTGTAGCTTTATTTATTGTGATTATGGCATCAGCCTTAGGGGTTGCTGCAACAATTGCAGCAGCTCAATCTTCCGAGGAATTATCACGGTCGTTCGAGTTCAAGTATTTTGATGGAGATGGCCGGTCAAATGGTGAAACCGATTTTAAAGGTCAGACTGCTGTTTTTGATACGGAGCAACGGGTTGATTTTCTCCGTAATTACGCCGAATATGCCAAGTATTTCTTCAATGACCCAAAATTAGATAAAGAAGTAGTTACTGACCGGGAAGTTGAAGCTGCCTTAAAGAAATTTAAAAAACAGCCTCTTCCCGAAGTGAGAAAAAGGATTCCACTTGAGCAGTGGAAGTGGATTGGGTACAGGAAAGGGGAAAGGGAGGAAGAAGTAAAGGAGCTTTCAACATGGGCTAACATAAAAGGGGTAAAAGTAGAAAACGGCAGTTTAGTTTTTTCTAATGAAAAGGTAAAACTTCACCGAGCTTTTCCATCCCAGACGTGGAGGTTCTTTATCCAGTGGAAGGCCAGGGTGCCCCGGACTGACGTGAGGGAGTCTTTCTACTTATCCGATAACGAAATCGTTGCAGCTACGGTGGGGTTCAACGAGAATGGCCGTATCTTCTACTGCTCAGGAGGGAAAGAATTTGAATTGGAGCCTTACAGGGCTGACACCTGGTACGAGTTCAAGATAGAAGCAGACCTGACTCGTACTGCCGGGCGTTACAATTTCTATGTTGACGGCCAATTAAAAGCGGATTACGTAGAGCTTCAAAACAAACAGGATATTAATCAGATTAACCTCTTTTCCGCTAAAGGAATAAAAGGTGAAATACTGGATGATATATGGGGCGTAGGGTATTCTCCAGATTTCGTCAGGGACAGAAGGGTTCGATTGGATACTTATATTCCACGTACCTTCATAGACGAGGATTTCGAGTTAAAGCCGGCCATCGATGACTGGTACAATGTGGATTATGACGACAGCGATTGGCTGACGACAAAAGAACTGCCTCTTGTCATAGGCAGCGAAAGGAATGCCGACAGAGACATCTATATGCGTAAAGTCGTGCATACCGGCGATTTCGAAAAGGCCTTTCTGAATATAGAGGCCCTCGACCCCGGCGGCGAGGTTTATGTTAACAGTGTAAACGTAGCCAAACTAAATCGTGAACCCACCAGGCTTGACATCAGCAGATACCTTAAGAAAGGCGATGATAATCTTATCGCCGTGAAGGTCAACCACGTCCCGAAAGGATACTACCTTAAGGACGGACATACCGGCAATGATATGTATTATGGCTGGTTTGCCGGGAGGATGTCTCTGGATTTAACCGCCAGGACTTATATTGAGGACGTTTTTGTCTATGCTAATGATGTTTCCAATCCTGCTCACATACAAACTCGTATTGAGATTAAAAATAAAGATATAAAACCTTTTAAGGCGGATGTAGTCATTGATTTTTATCCCTGGTATCCGGAAGAAAGTTCTGTTTCGGCTGCAACAGCTAAATTTCCAGTCAACATTGGGATAGGAAACAAAGAGGTTTTAGAGAAGGTAATTTCCGTACCTAACCCCGAACTTTGGTCATTCCAAAACCCAAGTCTTTATAAAATTGTGGTAACTTTAAAGGAATCCGAAAAACCGATTGACGATTATGTAATCACTTCAGGTATTAGAACCATCAGCCAGGAAGGTGGAACGTTCAGGATAAATGGAAAGCCGGAGATGTTAAATGGCGCTCTAATGATGCAGTTTCCATCGCCCTTGACTGAAATTGCCACCTGGCATCGATGCCCTCCCAAAGAATGGGTTGTTAAGCAAATATTGATGGTAAAAAATATGAATGGAAATGCTATAAGAATTCATGTGCCCAGTTGTGCCTACAGCGACCCGCGTTTTGCGGAATATGGGGACCAGTTGGGTTTTATGTACATATGGGTAGGTACGGGCTGGAACAGGAAAGAATGGACAGAGGGAGGATGGCGATATGCAGGAAGAGAACGCTTCACAGAACAGGTCGAAGAATACGTGAAGGATATGAAACAGGTCCGTAATCACCCGAGCATAATTGTGTGGGAGCTGCTTGACGAAAGTGTTAAAAGAGCACATCTCGACGGCATATTTAGGGATTTTTACCCTGCTGTTTACGCTGCGGACCCGAGCCGCTTATTTGTGCCTCTAAAAAACTATTTCAGGGATGAACCAATAGTTACCAAGGGAACTTACGGCGGCATATTGAGCGGTTACAACGACTGGTCGATGCTGCGTGAGTGGCCAATGAAGAGGGAAAAGGACCTTTCGGGCAGGCCGTATCGGAAAAAAGACCTTCTGGATAGTAAGGAGAAGGGCCTTTTTGATTTTGAAAGCGGCGGAATAATAGGCCAGCCTAACTGGGATTTGGTAAAAGGCAAACCTTGGTACCATATACACGGCTACGAATGGCAGGGCTACGAGACAGGCAGTGACAGCAGTGGATGGGGTCTGGCTTTAGACAGGTGGCAGGAAGATGAGGCCCGCCGTCGTGGCCCGAGGTATTTCGGGTATAATGGGCCGAAGAAACCCCACCCTATAGCGTGGGAATGGAAGCCATACGAAAAAGGCAGTATCGGACGGGGATTGGCATTCGATGAGTGGCAGATAAGCCAGGCCTGGCAGGCATTTGCCGGATATAATACGAAGAAAAAGGAGCGTCTTTTTGACATCGATGGCATAGTATGGTGCTCTCTTCGCGGTGGCGGCAATAGTGTCACTTATATGAAGCCCATCATTGATTACCACGGTCACGCAAAATTGGCATTTTATGCCTTGAGGACTATCTTCCAGAGGGTTTTAGCTGGAAGCAATAATGTGGATGTTGTTTACGGCCCTGATGACGTGATTTCGCCTGTGATAATCAACCTTGGTGATGCCAGGACGGTCGACCTTAAAATATTAGTTCGAAATACGAGAAAAGAGATAGTTGATAGCAAAATGTACTATAATGTTAAGTTGTCCGGAGGTAGAACCACTACTTCCCTACCCGACTTTAAGCCTATCTTCCCATCAAAAGGGTATTATGCCATAGAGTATTACGTAATCAATAAGCTGATTTAGATTTTCGCTTTTCCGCAATACGCATCCCCGGCTTCGAGCGAGGCGAAGTAATCTCTTACTCCTCCTGCCACTGTCTTACTACGAAGCGCACACACTCATCATTTAAACTTACATCTCTCAATGACGCATCATAGTGAAAGACACCAGCATTTTCTTGTTTAAAGTTGTCGGCTACAACGGCCCCAAATATGTTGACAGCATTACAAAATACCACATCTGCCTTAGGAGCATAAATTGTTCCATAAAAAGCACTGGCGTTATCAAATTGTATATTCTCGCAACTATCAAGCCCATATATCTTGAGTTTTTTAGGGTCGGCGGTCCCGTTGTTAATAACGCCTGCATTTCCAATTGCAATATTTCCCCCTACATACAAAGTCAAGGAGGCGTCAGGATTTGTATTGGCATCGACTATCTGCAGTTGGGCATCATTCTTAAGCTCTATGTTGCCAATAATATAAAGGGCAACTGACCCATCAATTGTAAGTGTAAGCGTTTCGGTATGCGCAAGGTTAATGCTGTCATATTTTCCAGAACTGGTCATTACTGTAGAACCACTTATAGTTCCCTGGGAGGATAAATCCTGCAGGTACTGCGGCACTGTTATTGACGGCAACTCGTATCTCTCGGTCAAGGCATAAGTCTCGCCTGTGATGTTCGACCAGTCGGAGTTGATAACAACATCCGGGTCTCCACCAACGCCCACGACCACATCGCCGTCCACAACTGCCTCATTTGCCAGGGTAATACTGCCCAGTTCGGTGTTGTTAGTGCCGATTTGCAAATTCTCTTCGCCACCGCCGTAATTGTACCCCTCCACCGTAGCCCCATTTTTCAAACTTATACTTGTGTTTGCAAAAATTGCCGCCTCAAACGGTCCCCTCGCCCGCAAAGCGCAGCTAACTTTTCTCTCGGCCTGCCCGGATTTTCCAGTAGATTCAACGATATAACCACTGCTGCTTTCACCTGTGACCGTATATCTAAAAACCCCATCACAATTCGGCAAGGTATTCGCTTCCGACGGCAGGGCGCTGTCATCATCCCAGGGTTTTACCTTCAATTTCTCGTTCATCTCAAAGACAGCTTTTGTCAGCCCGGCATCGGCAGAACACCGTGCTGTAAGCTCCGAGGCAGTTTGTACCGCGAAGATACGACAGTGCTGACCAAGACCCAGCAATCCCAAGCCTAATACAAACAATATTACGACCGTAAGCAGCACAAGGACCATTACAGAGCCGGGTTTTTTTGATTGTAGCGTCTTGTTCATATTCATCTCGACCTCGTCTTTACAAAAGATTTTGTTATTGATTATGCATAACAGCAGACGAGGCAACGGTAACTGTCCGCGAACCATCGTCGAGTGTCAGTATCATTTGGGCAGACCGGCCGGTTCCTTTGAAAACACATTTAGATACGTTCCCGCAAATAGTCTGGGTGGCCAATGTTGCCTTGGGATTCAGCTTACCATACTCAGCAATCAGCTGGCTGTAAGCCTTATAGAAACGGAAACATACGTAGCGGTCAATGGCAGTGGAATTCGCATCCTGATAGTAATAAATCTCGACCCAATTTCCGGCATCATCCAATAAGAGCTTTTCCCGACTTGCCTTGCGAATCACAGCGTCAAACGTTCTCCTTGCAACGTAGCTGTCGGTCGCTACACCGGAGAATGTACGATTGTACATAGCTTGCCACGCACGCTGACAATCAACCAGTACAACGCCGATGGCCAATATGGGGATAACCACAAGTGCTGTGGCTATCATCAGACTTATAAGCGTAAAGCCTCGCTGAGTTGTAAGTTTCTTTTTCAGCATAGTCGGTCAATACCCCCTGCGTATTCTAATCCGGCGTAGGCGTGTAGGTTGTGAGCCTAAAATTCAAGTGACTCGTTTGCATCATCGATGCTGTCTTCTTCCTGCTCCAGTAGCGGCGAGATTACAACAACATCCGGCGTAGGCGTGTAGGTTGTGAGCCTAAATTCAAGTGACCCGCCTGCATCATCGATGCTGTCCTGCACCCGCAGCGGCGAGATTACAACAACATTCAAAGCCCTCAATTTGGCCTGAACGTCTTTCCACGACAGAGTGGTGTAGTGGTTGTCGCCATTTAACTCAATCGTGTACTTTCCCAATAGGGTAAAGCCTTCAGGCTCGTTAGGGCCGGTGGTACCCGTGGTGATTGTTAGGTCTGAACCAGAATAGGTCTTTGGGTCATAGGTGCTGCTGCCTTTAACGCCCCGCCAACTTTCGCAAAGCAGCACTCCGATTCTCGCAGCCGTTAGCTGTATAGTGGCTTTTCGCTCATCCAAGACGGCATAGTATCTATAATCGGCAGTTCCGATAACCGTTACTGCCAGGACGACAATAGCACCCATTACGTCCACTAACGATAAGCCACGGCGAAACCTGCGTTTGTTTGCCTTTGCGACCATTTCCCCCCCCCGGTTTGGAGAAAACAGACTCTGATTATGCTCGTCCTTACTATCTAAATTATGCTTGATATTTTACTAAACGCAAATTTAATCTGTCCAAAAATTCTAAAATAGTGGGTGTTTCCTGGTGTTTCTGTGGATTATATCGCCCAGCACTAAAAATCAGCATCTCAATGCCGCCCCCTGCCAGTTTTAACTATTTAGTCGTTCTTGAAAAATAATCTAAAGTATTTACTGATAAGGGGTTGCATTCTCAAAGAAAGTCGCGCTAAATTGCAAGAAACTGCTCAGATAAGCTCAACTTTCTCACAAAACAAGATGGTTTTTTATGCATCCCAAGCCAGCGGGTAATCAGAGCCCGTTGTCCGGCGTGCCTCTCGAACAAATCCTTGCATAATCAGCCACCACTCAAGTTGGCTGACGCTAAGGCCGACTGAAAAACCAAAAACCCTTTGTCCTGCAAAACAAATTCCCCTCTCACGTCACGCAATACGGCTTCCTATCCACTAAACGCTATCCACTGTTATAGCAGAGGGTTGAAAATAGGTTTGACGGTAGTTTATAGCGCTATTATACTGGCTTGCTCAATATAACTCGAGGCAGCGGTTAATTCTGGAGAGAAAAATGGACAGGAGCAAAATTGTCGCTGAAGGTATAACTTTCGACGATGTACTGCTTATACCGGCCAAAAGCGATTTTGTACCGAGCCATGCCCAAACCTGTACACGATTGACCAACAATATCACAATAGATATCCCAATTGTCTCGGCTGCTATGGATACGGTTACTGAATCGGATTTGGCGATAGCGCTGGCACAGGAAGGCGGGGTCGGCATAATTCACAAGAATCTCTCGGTCGAGGCGCAAAAACGTGAGGTGGCAAAGGTAAAACGCTCAGAAAACGAACGGGTTCTCGACCCGGTAACGTTGACACCGACCGAACCTGTCAGAAGAGCAAGAGAGCTGATGAATGAACAGAATGTCTCGGGCATCCCCATCATCGACGGCAAAAAACTGGTGGGTATCTTGACACGCAGGGATTTAAAATTCCTCAAAGATTATGACGTCAAGATAAGTTCCGTAATGGCTAAAGACAATCTTATTACCGGCCCGGCTGATACGACACTTGAACAAGCAAAGGAAATTCTGCAAAAATACAAGGTTGAGAAGTTGCTTTTGGTTAACTCAAAAGGTGAGCTGGCCGGGTTGATTACGATGAGGGACATTGATAGGGTACAACAGTATCCGCGTGCGGCCAGGGACCAGCGAGGCAGGCTGCGTGTCGGTGCGGCAGTGGGCGTTGGAGACCATGAGCGAATCGGCGCTCTAATATCAGCGGAGGTTGATGTTATCGTGGTCGATACCGCTCACGGCCACTCGCAAAATGTTATCGATACTGTAAAGACAATTAAAGCCAAGTATGATATCGATGTGATTGCGGGCAATATCGCGACGGCAAAAGCGGTGGAGGATTTGATAGCAGCCGGTGCAAACGCCGTAAAGGTCGGCATCGGGCCCGGTGCAATTTGCACCACCAGGGTAATCTCCGGCGTGGGAGTGCCGCAAATATCTGCGATAATCAACTGCGCCGAGGCTGCCGAAAAGCATAATATTCCAGTTATTGCCGATGGTGGAATAAGGCAGTCGGGTGATATAACCAAAGCAATCGCCGCTGGGGCTTCGAGTGTGATGATTGGCTCACTGTTCGCGGGTCTGAAGGAAAGTCCCGGTCAATTGGTTATCTACAAAGGCAGGCAGTTCAAAGAATACAGAGGTATGGGCTCTTTAGGGGCGATGGTCAAAGGCTCGGCGGAAAGGTACGGCCAGAAAAGCTCCACTGAGAAAGACAAACTCGTGCCGGAAGGCGTAGAAGGGCGAGTGCCATACCGTGGAACGCTGAGTGATTTTGTCTATCAACTGGTCGGCGGACTGCGGGCCGGTATGGGTTATTGCGGAGCACGAAGCATTGAAGAGCTTAGAGAAAATGGGCGATTCGTCCGCATAAGCTCGGCGTCAGTTAGCGAATCGCATCCGCATGACGTACAAATAACCAAAGAGGCACCGAACTACTCGGCGACCGAACCTTTTGAAGACTAATACCTACGATATTACAGACCGACAGAAGTTTTGCATACCAATTTTGCTGAGGGTTTTTTATGAGTCGGGAGATGATAGCCATTTTAGACTTTGGCAGCCAGTACAGCCAGTTGATAGCACGGCGGGTTCGCGAGCACAATGTTTATTCGGCGATTTGCCGTGCAGATATAACGGCGAAGGAATTATCGAAAGGGTTCCCGTTTTGCGATGGTTCGCGAAATGGAGCCCAGTTACAGGTCAAGGGCTTGATACTGTCCGGGGGTCCTGCAAGCGTCTATGACGAAAAAGCGCAAAAATGCGATGAGAGAATCTTTAAGTTGGGTGTGCCGATTTTGGGTATCTGCTATGGAATGCAGCTTGGCTGTAAGATTTTAGGGGCCCAAATTGTTGCCGCCGAGAAGCGTGAATATGGGCGAACAAATATATCTATTCTTGACAAAAATGATTTGTTTGCAAATCTGCCGGATTCAATCACGGCCTGGGCCAGCCACGGCGACCAGGTTGGAGAATTAGGCGACAATTTTGTCAGATTAGCAGATACGAGGACCTGTCCATTTGCTGCGGTAAGGCATAAGAGAAAGAAGTTTTTCGGTGTTCAATTTCATCCCGAGGTTTCCCACACACCGGAGGGGTCGCTGATTTTGAAAAATTTTTTGTACGATATTTGCGGTTTCAAGGGCGAGTGGAGGATGAGCGATTTTGTTAATGAAAAAATCGAAGCGATTCGCCGGCAGGTCGGCGATGCTAAGGTAGTATGCGGTTTAAGCGGAGGAGTTGACTCGTCGGTTGTGGCGTCGTTGATTCATAAGGCGATAGGCGACAGACTTGTCTGTATCTTTGTTGACAATGGTCTGCTGCGGAGGAGCGAACGAGAAAATGTTGAGTCAATTTTTCAGGACCATTTCCATATAGATTTGCGTGTTGTAGATTGGTCAAAGCAGTTTTTGGATGCTCTCAAAGGTGTGACAGACCCTCAGAAAAAACGCAGGATAATCGGCTCTGAGTTTATCGAGGCCTTTAAATCCGAGGCGTCGAAAATCACCAATGCGAAATTTCTTGCTCAGGGGACACTCTATCCTGATGTTATCGAGTCGGGTTTTGGGGACGGTAATCCTGCGGCTAATATAAAACTGCATCATAACGTGGGTGGGCTGCCGGCTGAATTGGGTTTTGAATTGATTGAGCCGTTGAGGGATTTGTTTAAGGACGAGGTGAGGGTCGTCGGCGAACATATAGGATTAGCAGAAGATATTCTCTGGCGGCATCCTTTCCCAGGACCCGGGCTGGCGGTGAGAATAATCGGAGAAGTTACGCCTCGAAGACTGGAAATTCTACGCCGTGCTGATGGGATTTTAATAGATGAAATAAAATCGGCAGGACTGTACAGAAAAATATCACAGGCCATAGCGATTCTTCTGCCAGTCTCAACGGTTGGTGTAATGGGCGATAAACGAAGTTATGAAGATGTTATTGCCATTCGGGCGGTTGAGACTTCCGATTTTATGACGGCTGATTTTTCGAAGATATCTTTTGAAGTGCTGGGCGTGATATCCAACAGGATTATAAACGAGGTTCAGGGGGTCAATCGGGTCGTGTATGACATTTCGAGCAAACCGCCGGCAACGATTGAATGGGAATGATGCAGCTTTAGTGTCGAGCATGATATCATATCTATTAGCCCACTCTAAAAATCATTTTTTTAACAAAACCGCCACAATCCATTGTAGTCTCCTTCGATAATAGCCGTAATACACTGTAGCACGAATTGCTCGTTTTGAGGCGTGAACTTAGAAACGATTGTGGATTTTTGCAAATGAGGGCATATCGCTGGAATAGATGCAGGCTGGGGGTTGTTTGTATAGGCTTGATTTTCGCTGCCGGCTGTGCAAACCCCGTTAGAGGGACCCCACCTTACGGGAACCCAAATAAGACGCCAGTGGCGCCTGCCTTACGTTTGGCAGAGATTTCTAACGGGACAAATCAAGAGAATGATTTATCCAAAACAGGCAACTTTTTTGAATCTTTCAGGGAGGATATTGCTAATTTGCCTGACAGGATTATCAAAGACTCAAAAGATACGTTTTCGAAGGCAAACAATATGGCAGCTCTATTATTAGCCGGCGGGGCGAGTATTGCGATGAATCAAGGTCCTGACGAGAATATAGCAGGGTATTTTGAGAGGCACGATGTCTTTCACGGTTTTACAGACAGAGGTTTTAAAACACTTGGCAGTCCGGGGTTTCACTTTGCGGCCGCGGGCTTTTGGTATATGCTTAGTTCAGACAAGCAGGACGAGTTTAACGGGGAGCGGGCGTGGACGATGATAACGGCGCTTTCGGTGACGGGGCTGACTACGATGGGTCTGAAAGGTATCAGGAACAACGATACTCCCAACAACGGCAGTTGGGCCTGGCCGAGCGGTCACACTTCAAGCTCGTTCACAGTTGCTGCCGTTCTGGATGAGTTTTACGGCCCGAAAGTAGGTATTCCTGCATATGCACTGGCGTCTCTTGTGGGCCTTCGAATGATGGACGCCGGCGACCATTGGGGCAGCGACGTCGTGTTTGGCGCAACTCTTGGCTGGGTGGTCGGCCATACCATTGCGGGCAAGCATAAACAGCTTGAGATTGCCGGTTTTAAGGTGCTACCTTACACGGCAAGCAACTGCAGGCCAGTAATAGGGGTTAATCTGGTGAAGCGATTTTAACGCACTTCCTTTTTGCCTCGCCGAATATCATACCCATTGCAGCGATGGACGCAATAGAATATACTAAATGGGCTGTGTCCGATAATGTTAAAGGCATTATTCCGGTGTTTACACAATAGTTTTTGTTAGAGAGTGTAAGCAGAATAAGGAGCTCTACATGAGTTTTCGTTTTTACACGAATGCAATTTCTCAAGCGTCCAGGGCTGTTGCTGCGGGAATATTTATCACAGGGCTGATATTGATTGGTTTTGGGTTTATGATTTACCTTTTGCCGAAATTTTTCGCAACACTTGCTGCGATAGTATTTTTTGTTGCAGGCCTCGGCTGTGCGATTACCGCTGTCAAAATCTTTTTAGCACAGAGACAATTGGACAGAATCAATTCCGACGATTCAATGGTATACAGAAAAAACGTTCGAATCCACACCGAAGAACATTACGATGAGTAATCGACTTGACCGGGACGCGCAGACAGCCGCAATTTACCATAGGGCAGCAGCGCAACAATTTTGGGTGCGGTAAATTATACAGCAGCAGTCATTAACCCCTCTTCTCAGACGGCACCTATACTTTCCTGCCTTAACCGAAGGATATATTCAATAACATCTTTTATGCTGATAATACCAACCACTTTGCCTTCTGATAAAACCGGGACTCTTCTAAAAAGGTTCTTCATCAAAAAGTCGCAAACATCCAGCAAACTGTCATCCTCATTAAAGTAATGCGCATGCTGCGTCATAAAATTAGAAACGGTTTTCCCCTCAGCATCTCCTCTATCATAGAACAACTTCAGCACATCTTTCTCTGAAAGAACCCCCGCCAAGGTCATATCATTTTCGACCACAGGAAGACCCGAGACATCGTATTCTGCCATAAGCTTCACGGCCTCATATATCGGGGTATCTTTTTTTGCACTAATTACGCTTTTTGTCATGATGCTTTTTGCTCTGAGCATTTGAATATCCTCCCTTTAGCAACTTTTTTTGTGGATACTAAAATATCTTACAGAAATGAGGAAAGAATTGGTCGCCGGTTCATTTCTACGAGGACAAATAGCTGAAAACTTTATGATTTTATACATAGCTGCCACACTCAATAAAAAGCAGAAAATGAAGCAAATCTCTGCCAAATTCAGAATCTTACGTCCCCAAAAAATTCTAATCACAACAGTAACTCTCCATTTATTATTCGGTTAAATTCAGTGATAACTTTAGATTTGCACGGTTTTTCGTGGTGTTTTTGGACCGGATAAACCCGGGCTAGCGGATTTTCAGCGTGGCTAGGGCGATGGCGGCAAAGGCGGCGGCTAAAAGCCAAAAACGCACTACAACCTGCGGCTCGCTCCAGCCAATCAGGTGAAAATGATGATGGATGGGGGCACATCTAAAGAGACGCCTGCCCCCTGTGTATCTGAAATACCCGATTTGCAAAGCGACACTGACCAATTCCACGATAAAGACACCACCAATAATCAAAAGCAGGATTTCATTTCTCGTAACCAGTGCGCCGTAACCCATAGCCGCTCCCAACGGAAGAGAACCAACATCGCCCATAAAGACCTGAGCGGGATGGCAGTTGTACCATAAAAAGCCGAGCACCGCTCCTAAAATGGCCGAATAAAAAATGCTCAACTCACCGGCCTGCGGTATATGCGGCAGCAGAAGATAACTTGACCACGTGATAGGACTGGTCCGTGTCATTGTCTCGGAGGCGACATAGCAGAGCACGCCCAGAACCAGGCCGACCATTCCAACGCAGCCGGCCGCCAATCCATCCATACCATCGGTCAGGTTGACAGCATTACTCGTGGCCGATATATAAAGAATCGCTATCAGTACAAACATCCAATTGGCTAAAGGCAGGCCATGCTTATAGAATGGCAGCCAGAATAACTTACCATCGGCTATGTTGGCAAAATCGGCGTATAAAAAAGAAGCTATTAAGACAGCTCCACCGATTTGAAAGATGAGTTTCTCCCAGGGTTTTAGTCCGTTTCTGCTGCGGTGGCGAATATCACCTGTGAGCTTTAGCCAGTCATCGACGCCGCCCAGAGTGCCAAACCATATCAGTAAAATAATCGCTTTCTGAACAAATGGGTTATTCAACTTTGCCCACAACAGCGTGGTCGAGAGAACCGAAAGGATAATTATCAGGCCACCCATCGTGGGCGTATTGGCCTTTTCTTTGGTCAACTCATTGAGGGCGGCGTGATGAAACTCGGGCCGGTCACCAATTTTTTTGCGCATCAGCCAGCGGATAATCCTCGGACCGAGCAAAACAGCAACAAAAAAGCCGGTCAATATCGCCGCTACGCAGCGAAACATAACATCCTGATAGGCGTAAAAGCCCAGCCGGTGGGTAAAAACGTCACGCAAATACCATAACAAGTGGTATATCATCTCACACCTCGCATCTCGCTTTACGCCTGGGTCCCCATTTTGCGATTTGTCGCAAAATGGTGCCCTTCACGCTTCACAAGATACACTTCACGAAAAAAGTTCATTTAGTTTCTCGACGGCCATTTCCAGCTTGGCGGTCCGCGAACCTTTGACTAATACTATATCGTAATCTTTTATGAATTTTGCCAGATTATTACAAGCTGAAAAGGTATCTCTGAAAGATTTCGTTTGCAAATCGTGTTCAGCACCTGCTTTTGCAGCTTCGGCGGCAATTTTCGCAAACTCGCCAACGGCCAATAATAATTGCACTTTAGCCTGTGCTATAGAGACACCCAGCTCAGCGTGCAAAGTTTGCGCTTGCTCTCCGAGTTCAGCCATATCACCACAGATAAAAACCAGCCGGCCCCTCCGGGCTGAGCCGAGATTCGCCAATATATCCAGGGCGTTTTTCATTGACGCCGGATTTGCATTGTAGCAATCATTTAATACCGTTAGCGTCCCTACTTGCAGCAGTTCGGCCCGCATAGGAACCGCAGGTAAGGTCTTTACATCACGAGCAAATTCGTCAATAGTTATTCCAAACCGGCTGCAAATAGACCAGGCAGCGAGCGCATTTTCGACATTACCAGAGCCGGGCAACGGCAGGACAACCTGCGTGCCATCGATAGTAAACCGGCTACCAAAGTCATTATAAATGATGTTCCGCGCTTGTATGTCACAACCATTTGATTTGCCGAAAGTTGCAAATGGGACGCCCTCAGCCCGGCAAGTGCCAACCAACCGGTCAAAATCACCGTCGATTATTAAAGTGCCTTCCCTCTGCAGTCCCTCTGATATGGACAGCTTTTCCCGCATAATCGTTTGCAGGTCGCCGAATCCAGCCAAATGGCTGGGATAAATATTGGTTATAACTGCTATGTCGGGGCCTGCGATTCGAGCCAGGTAAGCAATCTCGCCGGGGTGGTTGCTGCCGAGTTCGACGATAACAATTTCGTGCTCCGGGTCGGCTCCGAGCAGTGTAAAAGGTAGACCTATGTTATTATTGAAATTTTTCGGTGCCTGAAACACGCGGAACTGTCGGCTTAAGATATGGTAAGCGATTTGCCTTGCCATCGTCTTGCCTACTGAGCCGGTTATCGCGACTACTTTAAAGTTCATCTGCAGACGATATTCTCCGGCAAAATCACCGAGAGCTTTTATGGTATCGTCAACCTTGAGTACACAACCGTCGGTAAATTTTTCGGACTCGATATCCTTGCTGACCACGGCACAGGCGGCACCTTTGGCAAAAGCATCAGCGAGGAAATCTGCGCCGTCGAAATTGTCACCGGCAATAGCAAAAAAACAGTCGCCGGCTCGTGTAGTTCGCGAGTCGGTACTTACGCCGGTAAAAACACCGGCATTTCCTGTTAGCTCGGCTTTTATTATTCGGGCCAGGGTTTCGATTGAGAATTCCTTCATCTTCTTTCTCTAAGGTACTCCTCGGCAATATCTTTGTCGCTGAAATTGAGTTTTTGCTCTCCGACTATCTGATACGTTTCATGTCCCTTGCCTGCAATAAGTACAATATCGTTTTGGGCAGCGGCTTTTATGGCCAATTCAATGGCCTTTTTTCTGTCTGGCGCAATTATCTTCGTCGCTCGCATCTCGTCGCTCGTATCTCGTAATTCTTCATACGGTGTTGCAGTACCATTTTCAAAACCGGCGATGACATCCTCTATGATGGCCATAGGTTCTTCCGTTCTCGGGTTGTCGTTGGTGACGATGATAAAGTCGGCCAATCGTTCAGCTACCCTGGCCATACGCGGCCGCTTGGTCCGGTCCCTATCCCCACCGCAGCCGAAAACAACCCTCAGCTTGCCCTTACATAAAGGCCTTAATGTGGACAGGACATTTTGCAAAGCGTCATCGCTATGAGCATAATCGATAAAGACCGAAATACCGGCCCAATCAAGTTTTTCCAATCGGCCGGGTATTGTTCGCAAAGCTGACAAGCCGACCGCTATCGTTTCCAAATCGAAACCGATTGCAAGACACAACCCCGCCGCCGCTAAATGATTACTAACATTATATCGGCCAATCAAAGGTGTCTTCACTTTTCGTATCTGGCCGGCGTATTTCAAGAGAAAAACCGTTCCGGTTATGTCCATCGATTCGATATGAGCGTTGATATCTGCCGGCGCATCGACGGCGTACCATAAAATTTTGGCGCCGGTTTTCTCGGCGATTTGCATTGCCGCTGGGGACTCCTTATTCAATACAGCAGTTGCGTCAGGCGATAATGTCTCGAACAGTTTGGTCTTGGCCGCTAAGTAATCCGCTCTGGTTTTATGGTAGTCCAGATGGTCGCCGGCGAGGTTAGTGAATGCAGCGGCTTTGAAGTTAATACCAGCGAGGCGGTTTTGAGAAAGGGCGTGGCTGCTGGCCTCAATGACCATATACTTTGAGCCGGCTTTTAGCATCTGCTCCTGTTTTTCGGCGATGGCCAGACAATCGGGCGTTGTCAAAACCGCTTCGCAACGAGCCGAGCTCGTATCGTAAATGATTGTGCTGATAAGGCCGCATTTCTCGCCGGCATTTTGAATCACCGAATGAACGAGAAAAGCAACCGTGGTTTTGCCGTTCGTACCGGTGACAGCCAGATTGGTTAATTGCGAAGCCGGATTGTCCCTGCTTGCTTGTGCCAGAATCGCTGCCGCTTTTGTGGAATCGTCAACGATTATTACTTCGGCATCGTTACGATGACAAGGCCGTTGGCAAACGATATATTTAGCGCCTTTGGCGATGGCTTCATCGATGAAATCGTGGCCGTCATAAATGCTGCCTTTGATAGCTACGAAGATATCACCGCCTTTGACAAGACGCGAATCGACGCAAAGACGCGGCACGCTGTCTGGGGGGCCAAATGCATTATTTTGCGTCTGGGGTCCCTTTGAAGATGGTTCCCGCAAAGCGGGGGCCCAAACCAGTGCCAAAAGCTCATCGAAAGTCATTCCGGATTTGTATCTGGGTCCGTGCTCCATTTTGCGTTTGGGGTCCCTCTCGTACCTCGCGTTCTGTGGTTTGTGTCTCGCATCTCGCTTCACGCTTTATTCGAACCGGATGTCGGCGAGAACTAATTGGACATTACTGTTACCGTCATAGGTATTGATTTGTGGCTGATATGCAACATTGAAGAACTCGTGCTCAAGCAATTTCTTCTCCAATTTTCCGAACCAGAAGCCGATGCAGCGAATTGAGGCTGTACCGTCGGTTATCGCAAGTTGCAAATGGCCGCCCTTTGCGCCGCAGGCCCTCGGTGGAGAAGACAGGCGAACGCCTTTTGTTGCGAAAATCGGTTCGGGATTACCCTGTCCGAAAGGCCCGAGCATCTGCAGCTCGGTGACAACCTCTTTGCGAAATTCGCTCAATGGGGTCTCTGCGTCGATGTGAAGTTCGGCGACCATCTCGTTTTCGCCCAGGTTCTGCTTTGCATAGGCTTCAAAATCGGCTGCGAATTGTGCAATTTTTCCGGTTTTAATAGTTATACCGGCAGCCATTTTATGTCCACCGAAGCTGGCTAAATGCTCCGAGCAGGCGCTAATGGCGCTGAGTATGTCAAAGCCTGCTATCGAGCGGGCGGAACCTTGAGCGGTGCCGTCGGCGGCGGGGTCCTCCAGACACCCTTTATTGCGCTTGGGGACTCCGGTGTTAATCATAATCGTCGGACGATAGTATTTGTCTACTATTCTCGAGGCCACAATACCTATAACGCCGGTGTGCCAGTATTCGCTTGCAAGCACGATGCTTTTCCTATCGGGCCCGCTCAACCCCTGCTCTTGTATCATTTCGCAGGCCTGCTTGAATATCTTGCGCTCGCACTGCTGACGCTGGCCGTTTTGCTCTTTGAGATATTCGGCTATTTGTACCGAGCGAATCCGGCTATCACTTGTTAAGAGTTCCACTGCTAACCGCGCGTGTCCCATACGCCCTGCTGCATTGAGCATTGGTGCGAGCCGAAAGCCAATGTGAAAACTATCGAGTCCCTGCCCTGTCAGGCCGGCCGATTCAATCAAGGCCTGGACGCCGCAGAGGCCGCACTCCGGCAAAGCTTTGAGTCCATACATCGTCAGAACCCTGTTTTCGCCTCGCAGGTCCATAATATCGGCGACGGTCCCCATTGCCGCTAGGCTTGTTGCGTTTATCATAAATTCACGCAATGGGGCTCCAAGTTTCTGGCCGGCGTTGAATTCGTTAGCTATTGCCCAGGCCAACTTAAAGGCGACCATCGAACCGGATGAATCCTGATTAGCGTAGGATTTCTCCATCGCAGGATGCACAATGGCAGCGGTTTTGGGCAGCTCGGAACAGGGCTGGTGATGGTCGGTTATTATCAACTCAAGGCCCAAGTGCTCTGCAAGCTCAGCGGAGCTAAATGCTGTAATACCACAGTCAACGGTGATTAAAAGTTTAGTGCCGGATTCGGCCAGTAACCGGACGGCTTCTTCGTTCAGGCCGTAGCCTTCATCAATGCGGTGCGGAATATAGTAATCTACTTCGGCACCGAGCAGCCTTAAAATCGCCACCAGAATTGAGACGCCCGTAATGCCGTCCACATCATAGTCGCCATAGACGGCGATTTTTTCCTTGTTTCTGATGGCCTGCTTTACCCGGCGGACTGCTGTTTCAACTCCGGGCATTCGCTCCGGGCTGATAAGCTCCGTCAGTTTCGGCCTCAGGAAAACGCCCCCGGCCCGGGCGTCGGTTACTCCGCGGTTGATTAAAACCTGGGCTAAAAGAGGCGAAACCTTTAGCGATTTAGCAAGCTGTGCACGGCGTTTGTCCGCCGGCTGGATTACCCATTGTTTTTTTTGCATCCTTGCAGAAGGTCGCATTTGACCAAAACCTTATCTTCTTGACAAATCAATATCCCGACGCTGCGCATTATAGCACCCTACGGAAATCTGTCAAACCGAATCTCATATCTCGCTTCACGCTTTACAAGATGCACCTCATAAAAAAAGAATCCCAAGGTGAGGGTCACTAACTGCCGGCGGTCACCGCGCTTAATATCTCATCCAACTCCGGGGCTTCACCTTCCCAGGACTTAACCACCGAACCATCCAGTGTCACCACAACCAGCGGCGTCATAATATACCATTCCTTGCTCGAATCGAGCTTGCCTGTGAGGCAAAGCGTATCGGGCGGAATGAGACTATCTTGCTCAGAGACGTACGGAGGAACCTCGACAAACGCTATCTGTATCGAGTCCCCGCTGCCGGCCATATCGCGGCCCATCTTGTCGTATAGAGGAATCGCCTCATGACAGGTGTCACATTCGCTGCTATAGAACACTACAATCGCGATATTCGACCGCAGGGATTCGGCAATATCGATGTACTTAAGAAGTGGCCATTCCTGCCTGACCTGCTCTTCACTTGTTTGTGCCTGGCTCGTCTGTTTTGCGCTGATTTGCTCCTTGCTTCTCGGCCCTTTTCTCATCCATTCTTCGGGTCTTACCACCTCGTACTTGTCCGTTTTATCAAGTGGCTTGTTGAATATAAGAATCGGTATGATACTCCCTAAAAGTATAAAGGTAGGTATAGCAACGCCAAAAAAGTGCTTCGCTGAAGGCCACGGCGGCGGCAGCAGCTTGTAGCCTTTCGGACGGAAAATCAATAGCGCAACCAAAAGTGGTACATCAATCACCAAAAGAGTTATCCACGGATTGACGTGAACCCTCCCGAAACAGTCGCAGGACGCGGCCCCGATGAGCCCCTTTTGCAGAGTTGCCAATATAAATACCACAAAAGCAAATACCGCTACCAACCATGCCGCTTTTCTAAACAGCCAACATAAAAGCCATATCCCCAGCCCCAGTTCCAACGGTATCTGAATCAAAAAAAACTCCCAAGACTCCCAGAAACTCAGGCTGACAATCGGCTCGGTAAGCAGTTGATGTATCTTCAGTATGGAGGCAATGACAAGGACAATACCCACCACGGCCATTACGACTTTGTTAGCTGTCTTCATAAATGATGACTCCACAAAAGCTCTTTCGGCTCACAAGCCGCCTCATATCCGATATCTGCCAGAGTCACCCCGCACCAAGCGGCATAAAAGTGCCTTTGCAACTATTCACTTATTGATTACGGCTGAATAAAGCTTTTTGTTTGGTAAATTCCCCTCACTGATTCTAAACTCCCAGACACCGCTCCAATCGCTCCAGGCCCCCCAATCATCCTTGGCTCGCACCCGCCAGTAGTAGGTACGGCCCTTCACAAACCAGCCTTGGGGTATGGGCCACTGCGGCTTTGCTGAGAAAGTAATGCGGTCAAAGTCAGGCGAAATCGGCTGCAGCATGTCCGAACGAGGGCTAACCTGGATATGGTAGTCGGCAATGTAGCCATCGGGGTCCTTCGCAGCCTCCCACGCAAGCTTACTCAGCGATGTCAGGTCAACCTCGCTGCCATCGCCTGGTGCAACTGGCCCGGCTGGCGGAAGTGGCGGCCGGGTCGCAGAGCTCTCACTCCAACCGTGGGTTATCCGCACTCGGCGTCCCTGACCGGACTTGTCACGGTAAACAACCCTGTTAACTCCCACCGACAGGGCAGGTAGCGAGGTAGCTGCCATCTGAACATCCGTTTCGATATAGGCTTGAGTCATACAGGCATTTGCCGGTGCCGCCTCCGAATGAAGTTCAAACTTCACGTAATAATCGTAAATTGCTGGTGTCGGCTTCGGATTCAAGACCTTGTCTATGGCGACGCGTTTCTCGACCTCGCCGGTTTCCTTCGCGGACCAGACCTCAATCCAGTCACTGTCGTGAACCGATACATAGATTCGACATGCGTCCGCAGTGGTCTTTCGGAAGAACTTTCCGCCCACGATGCCACCAACTATCGGGTAAGGGGAGCTGACCTTGTAAATGACGAAGCCCGGCCATCCAACCACTTCGGGCTGCAGCTTGGCACTTTGCGCATCAGTCCCAATGGACTTGATGTTAAGCTCCGAGACGATGCCTCTGCGAAATGCGGTGCCTGCCAGTCTGGGCCGATAGATTATCTTTCCATCGGCGAGTTGATATGGCAGCAAGCCGTCCGGTCTGTCGGGTTTAATATTCCGGCGGTTGAACCCACAGCGGTACTTGCCGATGTGGTCCCATCGCCGGATGAACTTCTCGCCGGGCCGCAGCGTCATTGCCATTGTGCTGAGCCACTGCTCAACCGACATAATGTGCGGGGGGTAATTTTTTTTGTAGCCGGGGCCACGATGCTTAACCTCTGTGGCCGCAAAGCCGCCCTCATGGGTGCGGGCTGCTAATGAGGGATTCTTATGTACCATCTCGTAGGATGCGATGGTTGTGTTGTCGTCCTCGAGATAGAACGAGTTTTGCTCGGGGTCGAGCAAGTGCCAGCCGCCGTCGTACCAGACCTCGGCGACGCAGTGGCCTCCGTATTTGTCCATTGGGTTGAGCCAGACCGCCCGAGCAACCAGGCCTGCGTGACGGCAGAGAATCACAAAATTCGTCGACGCATACTGACAGCCGCTGCAGTAGTAGCTGTTTGCAGCTTTCACAGGGTTAGCCCGTTCCTTGAACGTATTGCGCGATGGGTTGGAATTGTCGTCAGGCGTCTCAGGGCCAGGGCGTCTGTCATTCTCGTGGCACCTTAGCTCGATGCTCGAGTTGAAATTGAAAATCGCCATTGCCTTTTCAGCGTCGGTCATACTAGGCTTTAGAACGCTCGCGAGAATATCGTCGGCTGAAAACCAGTTACGCCGGCCATTAACAACGATACGGGGATTCACCACGTCGGTATCGCCGATATTTTCGATAACGAGGTACTTATTCGGCTCAAATTTGCTTTCCATACGCTTGAAACCAAGGTACGTATCAAGATAATCGGCCGTATTAAATCCATCAAGGGTGCCTCCCATCCTGACCTCGTAAGTGTGTATCCCATCGGTCACCTGCTTGATGTGTTCCTTCACTACGTTAGAAGTTGTCCCCTTGCTTCTAACGGGGCTTGCGACCTCTGCAGCAGCGCTCTGACAGCTAACAACGAAAAAGGCCAGACAACTCAAGCCAGCTACCAGTGCTATTTGTTTTGTCACCATAACGTTCTTCCTTCCTGTTTACCTGCGAACCTTCTGCAGTATATATACGCTGATTATACCCAAAACGAGCGTTGAAGTGCAAAAATGTTTTCAAACTCTCATATACAAACCACCATTTACAGCGATATATTCGCCGGTAATAAAGCCTGCTGCCTCGCTTGCCAGAAACAATATCGCCTTTGCTACGTCCTCGGCCGTGCCGTTTCTGCCGAGCGGCGTCTGCCTGGCAATTGCTTTCCTTCGCTGGGCCGTGCTAAATCTCTCGTGAAAGCGTGTCTCGATAAGGCCGGGACAAACGGCGTTGACGCGGATGCCATAGGGAGCGAATTCCTTTGCCATAGCCATAGTCTCAGTAGCAACAGCCGCTTTTGCCCCTGCATAGATACCTGAGCCGCCGGCTCCGCCGGTATGGCCGGCAACTGAGCCGACATTGACGATATTGCCGCGGCTTACTTTAAGGTACGGCAAGGCTGACCTCGTCGCCAAAAAGACACTGCGGACATTGGTGGCATATACGTCATCGTGATAATCGGTCGTTGCGGTTTCAAAGGGCTGTCTGTCGATGAGTGAGCCGGCATTATTGACGAGGATATCGATGCCGCCGGCCTCTTCGGCAAACTGTTCAACCATTTTGCCGACCTGCCTTTCGTCGCGCATATCCGCACAGAGTAAAACGCCATCGCTATTTTTCTTCACCTGTTCGAGGGTCTTTTCACCGCCGTTTTTTGTCTCAAAGTAATGGACGCCGATGAGACAACCCTGCTCGGAAAACATAATTGCTGCTGCTCCAATTCCGCTGCTCGAGCCGGTTACTAAAACCTTCCTGCCCTTCAAGTCTTCGTAAATCATTTCGGTTTTCCTCCGTCCATTCGGCCCATTATTTACACATAATCTAAACCTGTGGTAGAACCGCAGGCTAAATATTATTTAGCTCCGCGTTTTCGGGGATTTCTCTTCGTCAATAGTCAATAGCAAATAGTCAATAACCAGTTATTTAGTGGATGACTTTATTGAGGGGGTAAGTGATTATGCCCGATGCTCCTGCACGCTTCAAAGCCGGGACCAGCGACCGTTCTATCCTCTCTTCGATAATCACTTCTATTGCCACATAATCGGAATCGGCCAAACTCGAAATAGTAGGGCTCTTTTCGGCAGGCAAAATCTTCAAAACTCGCTCCAAACCGCTCTTTTTTATATTCATCTTCAAACCAACCCTGCTGCGGGCATCGATTGCTGCATTAAGCAAAATGGCAATGTTTTCTATCTTTTGGTGTTTGAATTTATCCTGCCAGGCCTGCTTATTGGCGATAAATCTCGTGGTAGAAGTTATCACGGTATCTATTTCTCGCAGATTATTCGCTCGCAGTGACGAGCCGGTCTCGGTAAGCTCCACTATCGCGTCCACCAGCCGGGCTTTTACCTCGGTAGTACCCCAGCTAAACTCGACCTTTGCGTCGATTTTTTTATCCTCAAAATATTTTTTTGTCACGTTAACCAGCTCAGTTGCGATTATCCCACCCTGCAAGTCCTTCGGCTCGGTTACTTTTGATTCATCAGGTACTGCCAATACCCATCTGGCCGGCTTGTTCGTGGCTTTGCTATAGGCAAGCTCGCAGACCTCCTCCACATCGCAAGATCCCAACATGGCTGGATCCGAGTTGTTTTCCATTATCCAGTCATAGCCGGTAATGCCGGCGTCAAGAACGCCATTGGCCACGTATCTGCTCATCTCCTGAGCTCGCAGCATAATCAACTGAATCTGCTCATCATCTATACGCGGAAAATAACTCCTTTCAGAATCTAAAATGCCGAACCCGGCCTTGTCGAAAAGCTCAATTGTTGCCTTTTGCAGACTGCCTGTGGGAAGACCTAATTTTAGTATCTCTTCTGACATCTGATAATGGCCAATCCTTTCTTTTTACTTTCTAATTTTCTTTCATTTTCCTTTTGGTTTTGGTCGTCGCTTTAGTTTCTGATTTACGAGTGGTTTTTTTCTTCTGTTTGCCCCTGCGTGATTCGCTCTGGCGCCGCAAAAGAGCGTAAAACTCGTATGCATTTTCAGCCGAAATCTGTCTGGCTAAAAAACCTTCTATCTGCTGCTCATCGGCATCAGGATGGACCAGTTCGTTGGTTCGTAGATATTCTATCATCTTCTTTGTAAGTGGTATGGCGTGGCCTTGCAGAGACGTAAGCATGCAATAATTGACCACGAAATGGCTGGTACCATCCATCTCCTCAAGAAATTGTTTGGCTGGACGTTTGCCAATTTTTTTCAACGCTTCCAGACTGGCTGTACTATATTTGTCGAATACGGCACATAAAGCCCTGGTAAGTGCCGAAGCTATATCTCTTGTAGCAGGCGTATCTTCCCCCAATGTTTCTACAATCTCTTCTGCCCGCGAAACACGCAAATCGTTAAAATCAACGAAATAATCAGCAAATCTCCTCATCGCGGATTGAGCCGCCGTCCCGCTCATATTTTCGCTAACGCTGGCATAAACAAGCGCCTCCACCGGCTCGTCATAAACAGCTCTTTGGACCTTCGGATATTTACGTTTCAATGAGCGATACAACTTATGCAGTTTCTTGGAATACTCTTTGCTATTTTCCATAATAGCCCCTGTCACATCCGGTGGTTTGATACCATATCTTGAATCGGGCAGCGGTCAGGCAATTTACAATTAGTCTCCTTCCTGGTCGACCGAATCCTTCTTTTCCAACTCTTTGACCACCCGGTCTATAAGGTTCATAGTCTCCAGCGTCTTTTTGAATTTCTCATCCTTGTAAAAACGCAAGACAGGGCAGAATTTACTCTGCAATCTGCCGGCCAGCAGCGACTGTATCCGGCTCTTTGCGTGTGTTATTGCCGCAAAGGTCTTATTCTGTGCGGCATCATCGCTGCCAAAAATGCTAATATACACGTCTGCACTGCGCAAATCAGGGGACATATCAACTCTCGTAATGCTTACGAATCCCTCGATACGCGGGTCACTAAGGTGCTTGGCAATAGCGTCACTGACCGCTTCCTTTACCACACGAGCCACTTTTTCCTGTCTTCTTGTCGCCATGATAACCCGTATCTCGCAAGGCGTATCTCGTATTTCATATCCCGTTGTTCATGTTTCGTAATTCAATTTACGATTCACTATTCACGATATACGCTTCACGCTTCACAGAGTTCTGGCTACTTCGACGATTTCATAGAACTCGAGAACATCATCGACCTTAATATCGTCGAATTTCACTATCTTAATGCCGCACTCCAGACCCGTCTTGACCTCACGAACGTCATCTTTGAAATGTCTTAGAGAATCTATGCTTAAGTCGTCTCTGATTACGATATTGTCGCGTATCAAGCGTACCTTCGCACTCTTTTTCACGATACCGCTGCTGACATAGCAGCCTGCCACCGTACCAACTCTTGAAACCTTAAAGAGGGCTCTTACCGCAGCTCTGCCAAGAGACTTCTCTTGCTCTTGCGGCTCAAGCAGACCAGCCATAGATTTTTGCAAATCTTCAGTTATACGATAGATTATATTGTATAGCCTTATATCAACCCCTTTGGCTTCTGCAATCTTGGCTACGTGTTCTTCGCTGACAACGTTAAAACCAATAACAATAGCATTAGACGCCTCGGCAAGCACAACATCGCCCTCTGTAATTCCACCCGGCGCTGCATGCAAAATCCTAATTTTCACTTCGTCCGTGCTGAGCTCAGACAAATACTTCGTCAAAACATCGACCGAACCCTGCACATCAGCACGGATGACAATATTTAATTCTTTAACATTGCCGGCCTCTATCTGGCTGAATAAATTATCCAGCGTCACCTGTGTTCGCTGCGTCAGCGAACGCTCTCTTGAGCGTATCTGGTTCTCCTCTGCAGCGGCCTTGGCCTTGTTAATATCATCAAGACAGTAAAATCTATCACCGGCCAGGGGAACATCGCTCAAACCCGTTATCTCCACAGGCATCGAACTTGTAGCTGTCTTTACGCTTTTACCGTAGCTGTTTTTCAAAATCTTCACTTTGCCAAAAGCACCTCCGGCCAACACTACATCGCCCCTGCTCAGCTTGCCTTCCTTAATTAACAGCGTTGCAACCGCCCCTCTCCTTGGTGACATCTTCGCCTCGACCACCCACCCTGTCGCAGGGATAGTGTCGTCAGCCTGGAGTTCAAGCAGCTCAGCTATATAATCGAGATGTTCAAGCAAATCATTAACACCCTCACCGGTAATTGCACTGGTTTTCACAACTTCAGTCTGACCGCCCCATTCCGCCGGCGACAACTCATGCTCAGCTAACTGCGAGTAAACACGATTTATATCGTAGCCCGGCAGGTCTATTTTGTTCAGTGCCACAATAACCGGCACCTCCGCCGCCTCGGCGTGATGGATTGCCTCGATGGTTTGCGGCATCACCCCATCGTCAGCGGCGACCACCAGCACTACTACATCGGTTATATTGGCGCCCCTGGCACGCATAGCAGTAAAAGCTTCGTGTCCCGGAGTATCAAGAAACGTTACCTTGCTATCGCCACAGCTAACTTGATATGCGCCGATATGCTGTGTGATCCCGCCTGCCTCGCCGGCCGTGACATGAGTTGAACGAATCTTATCCAGCAGGCTGGTCTTGCCGTGGTCAACGTGCCCCAGCATTGTAGCTACTACCGACCGCCTCTTGAGATTTTTTCTCTGGCGTTGCTCAAATTCAGCACGTATCTGCTCTTCCAGCGTGCTCTTGCGTTCTATGACCAGCTCAGCGCCGAATTCCAGAGCAACCAGTTCCGCAACATCAGCACTTATAGCTTGATTGGCCGTGGCCATTACGCCCTGTTGCATCAATTTGCTTATAATATCTGCTGATTTAACCGCCATAGCTGCTGATAAATCCTTTACGATAATCGGCTCACTTATAGTGGTTTTTGTTGGCCTGGCAGGTGCAGCAACTCCACCATGGAACTTGGTAGCGATTTTCCGCATCGGCCTTAATCGAATGCCTTCGCCACCAGCGGCATTAAGCCGAGCTCGCCTTTCTTCAATATCTCTTTGTCGTCGTTGACTGACGAATTTAAACTTTCTTACAGTTTCCGCACTCCAATCATCTTGCCGACGCCCACACGTTCTCTCCTTGTGCCGCTTTAGCACTCGTTTCTTGTCTCCTGGCAAAACTGAAGTTGGTTGTTCCTGTTTCTGCCTGTCAGACATCAATGGCTCGGTAATAGGCTCATCATACCTGGCTCTCGGCCTCGGTTTTGGGCGCCGTGGCGGCTCCGGTGCTTCGACTCGAACAATCCGGGGGCCGCTCAATCGAGCCGGCTCAGGTTTCTCCAAAACCGGACCAGCAGGCAATATCGGCTCCGGTTCCCGCTTTTTCGGCTTTTTGACTTTTCGTTTTTTGGGCTTCGCTTTTGGTTTTTCTGCAATTACTGCGGCTGCCGATTCTTCCTCAGGCTGTTCAGCTTCTGCTACGGCAGCTATTTCGGCTTCAGACTCGGCCCGCTTAGCTTTCTTTGCTTTCGCCTTCTCTGCCGGCGGCTTTCGTTTTGGCTTCTTTCTAATGCGAACCTTTTTCAAATCCACTCTCTCAGTCGTTTCAACCGTTGTGATATGGTCTCCCTCGCTGAACCATTCGCGAATAGTCGCCGCAAGACCAGCCGAAATAGCGGACATATGGTTCTTAACGTCAAGATTCTCATCCTGACACTTTTTTACAATAGCAGTGCTTTTTACACCAAGCTCCCTTGCCAAAATGTAAACTCTTGTAGCAGCCATAAAATAGTTTTAAGTTTTTAGTGTTCAGCAGGACCCTAAACGCCCTTTTTCGCGTCTGGGAACCCGGTTAACTAAAAATCAAAAAAAATCAAAATTCTATTGTTCGTTATCCTCCGCCGCTTCTTCCTGCTGCTCCAGCACGTTTTCCGCCTGGCTTTGTTTCGACTCAGCCGCCAAACGCCCTGCTTCTTCGACTGCTGCCGCAACCAGCTTTTCGGCCAGAGCAGCGTCAATATTCAACTCTTTAATCAGCGGTTCGGGCCCCACATCATCCAAATCCAGAACAGATATAACACCCAGTGCTATCAGCTTGTCGACCATTGTGTCATCAGCGGCCTCTACATTCCTGACACAATTTGTCAACTGTTCGATACCCTGATTGTATTCATCTGGTGTTAGTATATCGATATCCCAGCCGGTCAGCCTCGCAGCCAACCTCACATTTTGGCCGTGCTTGCCGATAGCCAGACTAAGCTGGTCCTCATCCACAACCACTGTCGCCCTTCCCAATTCAAAACACAGAGCGATTTCACTGACCCTTGCCGGCATCAATGCATTTGTAATAAGCACTTGTGACGACTCGTTCCAGCGGACGATATCTATTTTTTCGCCGCCGAGTTCATCGACTATGTTCTTTATTCTACTGCCACGAACACCCACGCATGCTCCAACAGGGTCAACCTTCTCGTCAAGCGAAATAACCGCCACTTTGGTTCTGTAGCCGGCCTCGCGCGCCATCGCCCGTATCTCTATGATATTTTCTGCAATTTCCGGAACCTCCAACTCGAATAATCGGCGAATAAAATCAGGATGTGTTCGAGAGAGAATAATTTTGATCTGGCTGGCCGCTTCTTTCACATCAAGAATCAGGCATCGAATTCTCTCGCCCGGTCTATGTGTCTGGCCCATTATCTGCTCGGATTTCGGCATAAAGCCTTCAGTGCGATGGCTCAAACTAACAATCAGCGTTCCGCTTTCGTATCGCACAACCGAGCCGCTTACGATTTCACCTTTTCGCTGGATAAACTCGGCGTAGATACTACTCCTCTCATCGGCCCTTATCTTTTGTATCATCACCTGCTTGGCTATCTGAGCGGGAATTCGGCCCAGTTGCGTCATATCGATTTGCTCGTCATTCTTAAAGGCGGTAACCTGCCCGGTGGTGCGGTCAATATTTACGACTATTTCGCTGTCCGGCTCACCAAAATGCTTCCTTGCCGCCGAGACCATAGCTTCTTCCAAATCGACAAATATGGATTCCCTGTCGATATTTTTATCGCGTGCAATGTTTTCGACGATTCTTACTAATTCCTGATTCATTTCTCTTTAGCTTCCTAATTTAAACAAAAAGTGGAAACCTCAATAGCTTCCACTTTTCAAAAGCACGCCAAAATCGAACAGAGGTTGTAGTTTGCCTTTACACTACATTAGCCGCCTCCGATAGCAACAATCCTCGGTCATTTACCGACACACTCTGAAAAGGCAGAAACACCGGTCTCCAGGCCACCATTTGCGCAAGAGCGCTGCCGCACAGGTTAATTATTCCTTTACTCTGCACGGTTCGCTAATCCTGTCAAAACCATTTTCTTACACCTTAGTTTAAGTCTGGCTCTGGTAGCCGTTAATCCTTACAGCCGAACTTGTTAACATAATCGGCCAACCGGCCAATAGCAATAACTTTTTTGCCAAATTTGTACAATTCTTAGCTTAAAAACCAAATTCGACGCAAAAAACGCATTTAATACCCAACCCAGCACTAATTTTTAGTCCTGGACGATATATCCCCCAAAAAGCTCGTGCCCGCGCAGAGCCTGCCCTGCCCCAAGCCCTGTCCTGAGCAAACTTGTCCTGAGCGCAGTCCTGAGTCCTATCGAAGGGTACCATCGAGGGAGCCGAAGTGCCGAAGGAAACGCCGAAGGCTTGCTTTTCTATCCCCTAAAACCCTATCCGCTATTCACAGTCCCCAAAATCACCGTCCTCGTCAAGCCAGCCCCTCCTGACCGGCCGTCCCCAAAAACCTAATACCTAAGATAGCGAAATCTGCATTCATCTGTGGCTATTTTTTTCTACCCGATAGCTCTGCCACAGGTAAACGCTACGCGCTATCCGCTAATTTCCAACAGCTTCTCTGCAATCCTTAAACCCGCTCCCAAATTTGCGATTGCCTTGCAATTCTCTGCCATCTCTTGGCGCTTCTTTTCATTTTTCATCAACTCTTCCAACTCCTCCCACAGCCATTCGGCTCTGTCTTTTTCGTCCGGCACATCATCCACGATTATCCCGGCTCCTGCCTCAACCAGCTTGCCCGCGTTTAAATACTGATGCCTGTCCTTATGATACGGGTAAGGCATACAAATACTCGGCACGCCTGCCGCAACGTATTCAGCCACGCTGACCGCACCGCTTCTGCCGACCACCAAATCCGCAGCAGCTAACAAATCAGGCATATCATCAAAATATCTCAACACCTTCGTACTGATTTTAGCATCGCTGTACTTACTATTAACTTTCTCAAAATTGGTCCGTCCTGCTAAGTGAGCTATCTGCCACTCATTGGAAAAAACACTTAACTTCTCTAACAGCGAACACACTGCATCGTTAATATTCTCCGAGCCGCTCGATGCACCGGTTATAAGCAAAGTCTTTTTTTGTCTCTCAAGACCTAACTGCTCTATCACCTTGTCAGGCTCCGGGTTGCAAAACTTGCTTCGCAGGGGACAGCCGACAACGTGAACTGCCGCCTTTCTCTTAGCAAAATATTCAGCCGTTTCTTCAAACTGGACAAAAATCTCGTCTGCAAAATAAGCTATTATTTTATTTGCCCGGCCTGGCACAATATCAACATTCAAAAGCACAACCGGGATTTTTAATTTGTGAGCCGCCCAGCACGCCGGCGCCGCGACAAACCCGCCAACCCCAATCACCACAACATTCTCACTTTCGTTAATAACTTCGTTAGCGATTCGGCAACTCTCAAAAAACGAAGTACAAAAGTCGATTAGTTTACCCGGCTGAATGGAAAAGCCTTTAGCCGGTAGATTTGTATATCCGAAATCGGTCTTTGACAGGATTTGGGTGTCGATATCACGATTACTGCAGAAAAAATGTACTCTTGCCTCTGGTTCTAATTTGATTAGCTGCTCTGCCACCGCAATAGTGGGATAGATGTGTCCCCCTGTGCCACCACCGGCAAAGAAAAAACTTTTGCCGTGCATTATTCGTTATCCTCCAACGGCTCTTTGCTGGACTGTTTAGCAATGTTTATCAATACACCTACCGCAGCTGCTGAGAGCAGCATACTGGTTCCGCCGGCACTTACAAAAGGCAGAGGTATGCCTTTGGTCGGCAGCACAACCGTTACCACGCCGATATTAAGTGCTGCCTGAGTAGCGATTGTCAAGACAATCCCGCCGGCTAACAGTTGGCCAAAACGGTCTCGGCAGCGCACAACTACCAGGATTCCCAGCCAAACAAACACAATAAACAATCCAATGACCGCTGCGGTTCCAACGAAGCCGAGCTCTTCGCCGATGATGGCGAAGATAAAATCGGTTGTATCTGCCGGCAAATGGCCATATTTGCAAATTCCTCTGCCGAGGCCTCTGCCCCATAGTCCGCCGGAGCCGAGAGCAATCAGCGATTGATTGGCCTGATAAGCGGCAGAATCGGCCCATTTTTCAGGGTTTAAAAAAGCGATAATCCGCATTTTCCGGGCAGGAGAGCGGATTAAGGCTGCAAAAAAGGCAATGGCACCAAACGGCAAAAGAGTTGCAATGTGCCATAATTTTACGCCGGCAATTATTAACATCAAAAGAGCCAAAAGTGATATAAGTGCTGCTGTACCAAAATCTTCGGTGATTATCAGTCCAACTACCACGGCTATAATCAGACAGGCAGGAATAAACCTCCTCCAGTATAACTTGATGTCAGCACTGAACTTATCACAAAATGCGGTGAGGAAGAAGATAACTGCCCATTTTGCCAGTTCGGACGGCTGAAAACTTACCGTTATGGGGCCGGCAGGAATCCTGAACCATCGGCGGGCACGGTTTATCTCTGGGGCAAACTGCGGGAATAAAACGAGTATAAGTAACGCTATACTAAAGACTAACAAATAGCCGACCGGGGATTTTAACCAGCCGGCAGCTAAGCGGAAGCGGCGATAATCGAACCGAGAGGCGATGTACATAACGATAACGGCAAGGGGGAAAAAGAGGATTTGACGCAAGACGGCGAAATCGTAAAATCGCTGTAAGTCGAGCTCTCGACCGATGTTAGAGCCTGCGGAGAAGACAAAGACCGTGCCGATGGCCATTAAAATAATAACGGCCATAGCGATATAATCGGGGAGCGAATTATCTTTTGTCCGCGTAACCACTTAATATTGCTGTAGTTAGAGAAAAAGCTGTTTCTTTGCACTAACTAAATTGTCCCGCTTTAAGTGTATTTTCGGCTGCTGAGGGTGGATTGCAGTAAAAATTATTACGTTAGAAAAAGGGGGTAAAAATCAATCATTTGCGCAAGCTGGGGTGAAAAATTGCTAAAAAGTGCAAAAAATTGCTAAAAAAGTGCGAAAAATTGCAAAAAAATGTAAAAAAATGCAAGAAAATGCAAGAAAATGCGAAAAAATGCGAAAAAATGCAAGAAAGTGCGCGCCGGAGGCCCGTGGCTCGTGACCCGTGGGCAGAAGACAGAAGGCAGAGGACGGAAGACGGATGCTCGTAAAATGGTGAGTGGTGAATTGGTTAAATGGTGGTGGTTACTTAAGTAATTGCGTATATACTTAAGTATTGTTTTGATGCTTGCGGTT
>JAUWIG010000047.1 GCA_030605475.1 Planctomycetota bacterium
TCGGCACGGATTCCTCGCCGGATGAAACCGAGTCCCAGGGTAACCAGACCGGTACTACTTTTGACCCCGGCACTATGAATTTCAGCACCATCTACTACTGGCGTATCGATGAGAAGAATGACTATGGCACAACAACCGGTATTGTCTGGAGCTTTACGACCGGAGCACCACCACCGCCACCTGGCTTGGCCACCAATCCGAGCCCAATCGATTCGGCGATCGATGTTGGTGTTTTCGCGGATTTGAGCTGGACTGCCGGTTCCGGTGCCACTTCGCATGATGTATACTTCGGCACGGATTCCTCGCCGGATGAAACCGAGTCACAGGGCAACCAGACCGGTACCACTTTTGACCCCGGCGCTATGGAGGTCAGTACCATCTACTATTGGCGTATCGATGAGGTCAACGCCGGCGGCACAACAACCGGTGTCATCTGGAGCTTTACAACGGAAGCAGCTCCATCAGGACCTGGTCAGGCCATTTGCCCCAAGCCCTTTGATACTCAAGTACACGTAAGTATAACTGCTGATTTGAGCTGGATGGCCGGTGAAGGTGCGACTTCACACGATGTGTACTTCGGCACAGATTCAACGCCGGATGCAGGCGAATCCAAAGGCAACCAGACCGGCACCACCTATGACCCCGGCACTATGAACTACGAAACCACCTACTACTGGCGTATCGATGAGAAAAATGCCAGCGGCACAACAACCGGTGAGGTGTGGAGCTTTACCACAGGGATAGACTTCCCTGACCTAAGCTGGAACACGATAGTAAATCAGTCCTGGGACCCGCCTGCAAGATTGGATGACTTTATCGGCGTGCACCCCAGGTATCTGCTGACAGCAGCAAAAGTGACCGACCTGAAATCCAAAATCGCCTCTGCCGGGGTACATCAGGATATCTGGCTCGGCGTCGTCAAGCCAAAGGCGGACAGCTACGTAGCAGCGCCGCCGTCTTGGTGGCCGCCGGATTGCGGCAGCGAGGATGACATGCGAAACGCCGGGCGGGGTGTCCCCTGGCTGGCATTGGCTTATCTGTTAACCGATGACCCAAATTACGCTGAAGAAGCCAAGGAATGGATGATAACTATATGCGAGTGCTCGGATTGGGACGGCGGTAGAAGTTTAGGTGCCGGCGAATGCCTTGTGGGCATCTCTGTCGGATATGACTGGCTTCATAACGTCCTGGCGGGCGACCCAAATATGGAATTTATCAGAGATAAATTAGAATACCAGGCAAACAGAATGAAAAATTATCCGCCTCAACAGAATGAGGTGTATCTTGCAAACCACAACCACGTTGAATATAACGGATTAGCAGCGTCGGGGTTTGTTCTCTACGACGATGCCAACGCTCCGGATGCAATAAGCTGGATAAAACACGCGGACCTGGTTTTCCAAACGACTTTTCTGGTTGCCTGTAATGAGGGAAGTTCCACAGAGGGACATCAATACTGGGGTTATTCGATGGAGTCACTGCTTTGCTTTATGGAAGCGGCCAGGGACTTGATGGACAAGGATTACTATAGCAGCCAGTGGATAGAAGGTGCGATGGATTTCATTATTTTCAGCACGATACCAGATTTTAACACACTACCATCGGAACCAGGTTTTACCAATTGTGTGATGAGTTTTGGCGATTCCCATCGGGACTATCGTTCCCACGGGCCAACTCATAGTCTTTGCCGGCTTGCATCCGAGTACAACAACGGTTATACACAATGGCTTGCTGAAGAAATGCTTGCGCGAGGTATTGGTACTACGGATATAGATTTCAGGGCATGGGGCAATCTGCTCTGGTACGATGAAACCGTAACAGCTACTGCTCTTTCGAGCCTTCCTACGTTTAAGCATTTTGAGGATACCGGCTGGATTACGAGCCGCAGCGGCTGGGACGAAGACGCGGTTATAGTCGGCTTTAAGTGTGGGCCATTTCACGGACACAAAGTTCAGTCATTTTATGATAAGTATGGGTCGTCTCACATACTTAACGGAGGCCATGGTCAGCCGGATGTGGATAGTTTTCAAATTTATGCACACGGTAAATGGCTGGCTACTGAACCCGGTTATGCAAAACCAAAATACACGTACGACCACTGTACAATTCTCGCGGGCGGACTGGGGCAATGGGGTGAAGGCGGGACCTGGTTTGACAGAGAAGATGTTGTAAATGCAGATGGGTCCAGTACCATAATCAAAGCCGAGAACACGATAGATTATGATTATATCATCGGAGACGCTGAGAATATCTATCGCTCTTCAAGTCTGGACAAATTCTATCGGCACTTTGTCTATATCAAGCCAAATTTGGTGGTGATTGCCGATGAGCTTGAAGCGAGCCCTTCTTCAAATTATTTTGAATGGAGACTCAGAACTACACACTTAAGGGCCGAGTTTGTTGATAATATGAATATTGTTAAAGAAAACGATGATTACTACATTATACAAAACAACAATGATTCGGACGTTGTGGTTATGGATGTTCATTTTATCCATCCTGGGCTTGAGGGCTTTTCAACCAGCACCGTTGGAACTGTTTTCCTGAAAGCTAATTTCAACAGTACCGGCTCAGACCTGCTGGCAACCGTTTTACATCCAAGAAGAGATGAGGAGGGCGCCAGCTTGATTGTGTCCTCATCGTTTGTAGATTCCGTACTTTATTTGACCATTGACGATGGTACTCAAGTAATAAACGTGGAATTGGATTTGACAACACAAGAAGTATATATTTACTGAGATACATAGAAATAGAGAAAACCATTTAGGTTTTTAAGCGTGGCGGTTGTTAGGACCGCCACGCCTTTTTATTTAGGCAAACACTGACACGCCAACTGCTGACTGCAAAACGCCACATCCAATAGACCCTGCGGCTATGTTCCTGTAAAATCATAGATTGGTTGTTGAGGCAGATACTGTGCTGCGGCTGTCTATGAGCTTGACAGTGCGGTTGAAAAAGTTCCGGTATGCGCTTGCAGAAGACAGGCTGGGGGTTTAATATATGCATTTACGGCGACGGAGAATCAAAAATTTCTTCTGGGTGTGGATTTCGCTAACGAACTTTATAGAGATATGCCGGGAGTGTGTTCTTCTGTTGAAAAATAATTAGTATGAACTGGTTTGCCGTTACTAACAAAAGTATACCAAGGTAAAAGAAAGGGTAATAATATGGCTGACACTGATGCCGTAAAGGAAGCAAAAAAGTTTTATGAGGATGTCCCTATGGAAACGCCGGGCTTTTTCCTTAAGGGAGCGGGTTCTTTAGATTGGGGGATGAAGAACCGCCTGTCGCGGATATTCAATCCCGACACAGGCCGGACGGTGATGTTGGCAATCGACCACGGGTATTTCCAAGGCCCCACCACCGGACTGGAACGAATAGACCTGAATATTGTGCCCCTGATGCCTTATGCCGATGCTGTGATGCTGACGCGAGGGATTCTGCGAACTACGGTACCGCCCTGGCTGACCAAACCAATCGTGATGCGGTGCAGCGGCGGCCCGAGCATACTCAAGGAACTGTCAAATGAAGAATTAGCCGTTGACATTGAAGATGCTATTCGCATGAACGCAGCGGCGGTCACGCTTCAGGTATTCATTGGCGGAGAGTTCGAAACCCGCTCCGTGCATAATATGACCCGCCTGGTGGATATGGGAATGCGTTATGGCATTCCCACCATGGCGGTAACAGCGGTGGGCAAAGATATGGTACGGGACGCCAGATATTTCCGCCTGGCTTGCCGTATCTGTGCCGAGCTTGGCGCTCAATTTGTGAAAACCTACTACATCGAGGAAGGATTCGAGACAGTTACCGCCTCCTGTCCGGTACCGATTGTGATGGCCGGCGGCAAAAAAATCTCTGAATTGGATGCCCTGGCGATGGCATATAATGCAATACAAGCTGGTGCGTCAGGAGTTGATATGGGCCGCAACATTTTCCAGAGTGATGCCCCCAAGGCCATGATACAGGCGGTCCGCAAGATTGTTCATGAAAATATGAAGCCGGTCGAGGCTTACGAGCTGTACGAAACCATCAAAAACGAAAAGAAGAAAAATTAGGGTTGAAAATGCGAAGCAAAGCTCTTTTAGATGAACTGCACGAGACATCTCCCCATATTAGTGTGGGGATACTCACTGCTGATTTGATGTCTCTGGGCTCAGAGTTGAAGCTTATGGAAAATGCAGGAGTAAAACTCCTGCATGTTGACGTTATGGATGGATGTTTTTGCCCCATGATGACCGTCGGCCCTGTCTTGATAAAGGCCATAAAAACATCGCTGCTTAAAGATATACACCTGATAATAGATGACCCTTTAAACAAGCTTGAAAGCTACGTTGCCGCCGGTGCCGATATGATTACCGTACACGTTGAGTCCTGCCGGCACATACATCGCGTTTTACAAAAGCTGGGAGAATTGACCAATGCCAACGACCCCAACAGAGGTATTCTACGCGGCATCGCCCTGAACCCTGGTACGCCGCTTGAAGTTATCACGCCGCTTATTGGTGAGCTGGAAATGGTTTTTCTGCTGGCCGTTAATCCGGGCTGGAGCGGACAAAAGTTCATTCCTTCCACCCGGTCCCGGCTTGGGCAGTTAAAACAGATGATTAGCAACGCAAAGAAAAACATCCTTGTGGGTATCGATGGCGGCATCACTCGCGATAACATAGCGGACATAGCTCGCATGGGGGCGGATATTATTGTTACCGGAAGCGCGGTGTTCGACGGGAAAGCACCAGAGGAAAATGCAAAATTCATGCTGGAAAACATGGCCAGAGCGGTAAAAGTATAAAAAACAGCGGAATATATTTCTCTGGAAGGAACACAAAAGAACAATGGATAAAAACAAGTCAAACCAGGTGAATTTAAATCGGTTGGCGCTGGTGACGCCTGTCATTCGCGGGCTTTTGGCAAATCCGACGGGTAATCCGGACATACCCTATGAACCCGTTATTTTGAAATCTTTAACCAGCAAAGAAGCAGTCAATTTTGCCGCCTCTGCTGAAAGTGCCAAAGCACAGCAGTATCCCACACCCTTGGCCAAAGGTCGGAAACCACCGCTCTTCTTGGACGCTGCCGATTTCAGCGCCGAGCCGGAAAATCTTCGCAAACAATTAAGCGATTGGATTTCAGATTATTCGGGGCAGTACAACCGCAAACCGGAAATCATATGTCTTCGTGACCTGGGGATACTTTACCTTGACCGACAGGATAATAGTTGGTTCCCGCGAGGTGGGGGCCCTGATTTGCCTCTTAAAAATAAAGTTGCCGTGGTAACCGGTGCTGCCGGTGCCATCGGTTATGGAGTTTGCCGTGGTCTGCTGGAGGCCGGCTGCTATCTGGCTGCCACCGACCTTCCAGGCGAAAAACTCGACGATTTTTTAGCTGAACTGAAGGAAACAGCCGGCGACCATGTTATAGCTGTCCCCATTGATGTCACCGATAAAGCCTCTGTTGCCCAAGGTTTTGAAAATATCATTCAAACCTGGGGTGGAATTGACATTGTTGTGGTCAATGCCGGCATCGCGATGGTCTCTCTCTTGAAAGAGATTGACCTCGATGCCTTTCGCAAGCTGGAAAAGGTAAATGTGGAAGGTGCTCTGCTGACACTCTCCGAAATCGCTCGTCATTTTATTCTCCAGGGAACCGGCGGTGATGTTATTATTATATCCACCAAAAATGTTCCCTCCCCCGGCGCCGGTTTTGGTGCTTACAGTGCCACCAAGGCCGCCTGCCACCAGTTGGGCCGTATCGCCAGCATAGAGTTGGCGCAATATGGGGTTCGCGTAAACATGGTAGCACCGGATGCGGTGTTTTCTGAAGGAAAGCACAAATCCGGCTTATGGGAAGAAATAGGCCCCAGTCGAATGCAGGCCCGAGGGCTTGATGAAAAAGAATTGCAGGAGTATTACCGCACCAGAAATCTACTAAAAGCCAGGGTTACAGGAAGGCATGTTTCCAACGCAGTACTGTTTTTTGCTACGCGCCAAACACCTACCACTGGTGCTACGATTCCCGTGGACGGTGGTTTGCCCGATGCCACACCACGATAGATTTGTTTCTGTCCCAAAAACATAACAGGCGAAAACGCAACACAGGACAAAAAATATTATAAGATGAGCGCATTAAATCATCGTAGTAACATGTAAGGCATATGCCAACAAATGGATAAGACTCTATCACAGCTTATTAGAATATCGAACATAGTTGGTAAAGACCCCTCGCTTATTCAGGGCGGAGGCGGTAACACATCGGTGAAGACAAAAGATGGCAAGTATATGTATATCAAGGCCAGCGGGACAGCCCTAAGGGATATGAATGAACAAAACGGCTGGCGGAGATTGCGGCTCGATTCGGTCCTCTCGATTATAAAAGATAAGTCAATAGCGCAGCTCGACACCTATACGAGAGAAGCCGAGGTGGTGAATCGGCTGCTTCTGGCGTGCGATGATGAAGTCACCAGCAGCGCCCGGCCGTCGGTAGAAACGCATTTGCACGCTTTTCTTGATAAGTGCGTACTACATCTACATCCTGCTGCGGTGTTGGCATACGCCTGTGCCAAAAACGGGCAGACAGAGCTTGAAAAACTATTTAAAAATGAGAAACTCCAACCGTTATGGGTACCCTACACAGACCCCGGCTTTATGCTCGGCAAGAGAATTATGAAGTTGGTAAGCAATTATCAAAATCACTTCGGCAAAAAACCTGCGACTCTTTTCCTGCAAAAGCACGGGCTTCTCATTTCAGCAAATAGCCCTGATGTTGCCTTACAGCTTCTTCGCAGGGTCATAAAACGCTGCATCAGCAAGCTAAGACAACCAAGGGCCGGAAAAACCAAACCACCAACTCAGCAAGCTATTGCCCGTGCAAAGCTTTGTATCCACAGGGCGTTTTTTGAGGCGACCGGCCAGTATGCTACGATAAGTCACTTTTACAACGATGCTATTGCAGCTTTTTGGCGCCAAAGAGACGCACGGAAGATGCTCTTGCCAGCGGCTTTGACGCCGGATGAATTGCTATATGCCAACGGGCCTGCAATGTGGGTGGGTGGGGCCAAACGCAAAAAATCGCGTTTGGGAACCCCGGTGGACGACTGCGATTCGAAGGAAATCGCAGGCAGGTTGGCCTCGCAAATCAAAAAGGCAAAAAAGCCTTCTGTGGCGTTTCTGGTCAAGGGTGTCGGACTTTTTGTCGCCGGGAAAGAGAAAATCGCCCCTACCATCAGGGAGGTAGTAGAGAGTTCATTTTTCATTCGCACTAATGCATTTCGCTTAGGTGGGATTCTCAGCTTGAATAAAGAGGAGCAGGAGTTCGTTAACCAGTGGGAACCGGACGCTTTTCGAAAGAAATTGGCAAACGGTTCAAGTGAAGATGAATTATAAGACCGGACTCTCAGTAACAGCGGCGGGAAAGAATTATTCCTCTGCTTCCGGGGAGGACATAATATAGTCGATGGTCTTACTTAAATTAGCCGTTGCGACAGCGACGGTGCAGTCAGCAGCACCATAATACAGATTAAGCTGATTAGTTTCCTTGTGAATGGTAGCTCCGCTGGGAAATACCACCCCACTAACATCGCCAATCCGCTCATAAGATGCCCGCGGCCCTAAAACCCATTCATCACTTCGGCGCAAGACTTTCCACGGCTCTTCCAAATCCAAAAGTGCCAGTCCGACACGATATATTGCTCCTGCTGAGGTACTGCGGACGCCGTGATAGAATATTATCCAGCCCTGTGGTGTTTCTATGGGCTGGCAAGCCAAACCAACTCTATGGCAGTCCCAATAGGCGGGTCTTGTCTTAATCAGAGACCTGTGATTGCCCCAATGCTTCAAGTCCGGTGAGAAACTCAGCCAGATATGAGCCTGGCCTCGAACGATGGGGCGATGAATAAGCGCAAATCGCCCCTTAAATCTGCGAGGAAACAGGCAAGCATCCTTATCTTCCGGAGGCAGAAGAGCACCGAGACGGGCAAAGGTTCTGAAATTCTTGGTAATCGCCAGTGAAACCACGGGGCCGCCTTCACTAAAAGACGTATATGTAATGCCAAACTGCCTTTGCTCCTCAAGCCAAACAATGCGAGGGTCTTCCAAGCCCCACTTTTCTTCTTGAGAACTTTGGTCAGCCTCAAGCGTTGGCTCCGGGTCTATCTGCCAGTTCGTGAACCCATCGGCACTGCGCGCCACAGTCAAGTGCGAAAAGCCACGCAGATCCTCGACGCGAATCAACAGCAGCGTTTCGGTATTCAATTTAATTGCTGCCGGGTTCATAACCGCATTTGCCGGATAAGGCCAGTTTTCCGGCGTCATTATCGGATTACCTTCATACCTCTTAAAGAGTTCGTGTGCCTTTTTTTGCCGTAAAAGGTTGGTCATAATTTCAGTCCCAAAGCGTCAATTGATACCGTAAAGGGCAACAACATTGGTTCGGCTTCCCATTTTGCAATTTTATTTGCAAAATGGGGTCCCTCTTACACCACCTAATTTTAATCGGCAAGATGAACAATTTACTGTACATCAAAGTACGAATTTCAGGTACGGCTACAGAAAAAACCCGTCGGCCCACGACCAACCGCCGCCACCAACAAGCAGGGACGCAGCAGTCAATGTCGGCATTACGGTGATGATGCAAACCAAAGCCATAATACTACATGCTACACTTTTACCAACTGTGTTTTGTATAAACTTCGATATAATCGACAGCTTTGCATCAGCTCTTCGTGCTGGCCCTGGGCAATAATCTGGCCGTTATCAATTACCACTATCACATCTGCAGTAATGACGGTGCTGAATCTGTGGGCGATTATGAAAGTGGTTCTGTCCCTCATAATTTCCTCGATAGCAATGTGAATTTTGGCTTCGCTGTCGGCATCAATCTGACTGGTGGCCTCATCAAAAATCAGGATTGCGGGGTTCTTCAAAATTGCCCTGGCTATGACAATTCTTTGCAACTGGCCGCCGCTAAGGCCGACACCCTGCTCGCCAATTACCGTATCATAGCAGTCAGGCAAAGGGGCAATAAATTCGTGAGCAAACGAACGCTCGGCCGCGGCAATTATCTCTTCTCTGGTGGCGCCGGGCTTACCATACGCGATATTTGCCGCTATAGTATCGTTGAATGTCATCACATTTTGCATAACCATCCCAATCTGGCTTCGCAAACTAAAAAGTGTTACATCACGAATGTCTTTGCCGTCTATCAAAATCTGCCCACTATCAGGGTCATAAAACCTCGGTATCAAATTTGCCAGCGTTGTTTTGCCGGAGCCATTAGGCCCTACGATGGCAACGTTATGCCCTGCTTGCACAGTAAGATTGACTCGGTTTAATACCGGCCTATTTGTTCCCGGATAGGTAAATACAATGTCCCTGAATTCAATCTCTCTGGTCATCCTCTCAAGCCCTGTCGCATCGGCTTTTTCCTTTTCTATCGGCTCATCTATAATCTTGTATACCCGCTCAGCCGCCGCTCCCGACTGCTGCACCTTGTTCCAGATGTCACTGCTCTTGCGAATCGACTCAGCTGCGGTGCCCAACAGCGCAACCAGTGTAAGAAACTCACTGGCATCAATCTGGCCTCTTACAACCCAATGTACGCCAAACAGCAATGCCGCAGCCCCTGCCGCCATCCCAAAGACCTCCATAATAGGTCCAGCCGCCGCGTCTACCTTTGCTATCCGGAACAATTGCTTCAACAAACCCTTATTGATGCCGTTGAAACCCTCACTTTCATAACCCTGCCGGTTATAAACCTTAATAACCTTTATTGTGCCAAAGGCCTCTTTAAGTTTGCCTAACATCAAACTCCAACTCATAAGCGATTTCTTCGTGGCGCGTTTGATTTTCTTGCCCATCCTCGATAACGCACCAATCGTCAGAGGTGCACAGCACAAAAATACCAGCGTCAGCTTATAGTCCAACCACATCGCACCGGCCAGCAGCCCCGCCGCCTTCAACGGTTCCCTAAGTGCCTTGCCCAACAGAGTCTTCACCCCAATGCTAAGCAGCTCTGTATCACGAACCAGCCTGCTGACAGTATCACTGGGTCTTTCGGTTTCAAAAAACCCTACCGGCATATCCATTGCGTGCGCAAAGGTCTGCTCTCGCAAATTGCCAATCGCCGTCTGAACCACCTTCTGGGCCAAATACTGCTGATAGAACCTGGCCGTGCATCTGCCAACGGTAAACACAGCCATAATGATTATGATGAAGCTCACTGCCCGCGTCTTATTCTCCCGTCCCGGTTCCCGCGGCAGAAAACTCATTAGCCGCTCAATCCAGTCGAGATAGGCCGGCCTGTCCCCGCTGTCCAAAACAGCGCTGCACAGCTGAACTTCTTCGTCTTTATCAAACCGCTTATACTGAATAGCTATATCGCTCTTACCGGCCGCAGTTGAAAGTTTCTCGAGCAGTTTCGCTGACACAACTTTAGCCGGCTCTTCCCCAACGGCAGAACCACCAATGCCGACAATTCTGTCTTCCTTACGCAGCCCCGCCGCCTCCGCGAGACTATCCTCTTCAACGTCCATCACAAGCAGATAATACGCCACATCAGGATTCTCAGGGTCAGCATAATCTATTCGGTCCGGGACATGAAATTCCAAGCCATATCGCTGGCCGCAAACTTTACGGTCGACCCAGCCGTGCAATCCCTCCTCGCCCATCATCACCTTCAACAGCGGGATAATCGTCATAAAACTCAGGGAAAACAAAATACTTATCAATATTGCGCTGAAGAATATCACAATGAGCCGAGGCCATTGCGGCCAGACATACTTGAATATTCGCATAAAAGCTTTCATTCGATAGATTTCCAAAACGAAAACCTGTGGTTTTCGAAACGACACCGGGAACCCGCGGTTTCCCAAGAGGGACCTGCGGTTTCCCCATTTTTACCCGGGGCCCATTTTGCGCGGCCCCCAAACGCGATAAAGGGCGTCTGAGAGTCCCCTGCAAAACATCGCAAAATTGGAACCCGACTCAATTGTCATTTTCGCCTGAAGCAAAGAACTCGCTGCATATTACGACTATATTAGGCCGAGCAGATTAACAAACTCAAGCCTGCCGGTCAAGCCAAAAGGTTATGCGGAATGGAATATCCAGAGAATATCGTACAGTATGCTGTTCTAAAGCTTGACAGTGGCAATTCTGAGCCTAAAATCACGGTCTATGGCTGATTTGGTCACACAGAAGAAGAAAAAACACAATCTCTTTATGGATTGGCTGAGTTATGTTGCGCTGCGGATTCTTGTGGTTTTTCTCCACCTGTTCGATGTCGAGACCAATCTAAAGACCGCCTGTTTTCTCGGGCGATTGCTGTGGAAACACTACCACCGAGGCCGAAAACGGGCTCTGGATAACCTCCGCGCAAGTTTTCCGGAAAAGAGTGAGCAATGGATGTGGGAGACAGGCCGACGAAGCTTCGAGCATATCGCAATGTTGGCAATTGACGTGCTGTTTACGCCACGATTAGTGAAAAAACACAACTGGCATGATTATTCAGAGTACAAAAACGTCGAACGGGCCAAATGGCTGATGCAACAAGGCCAGGGACTCTTAATGATTGCCGCTCACTACAGCAACTTTGAAATTATGGGCTATCTGCTTGGGCTGTTCGGTTTTAAGGTTTATAGTATTGCCCGGCCTTTAGATAACAAGTTTATTAACAAGTACTTATACGAAGTTCGCCGGCAGGCTGGCCAAAACATAATCGATAAAAAAGGCGCGGCTGAGCTGATGGACAAAATAGCATCAGAAGGCGCAACGCTGTGCTTTATCGCAGACCAGGACGCCGGCCGAAGAGGGATATTCGTTGACTTCTTCGGCCGTAAGGCCAGTACCTATAAGAGCATAGGCCTGCTCGCTATCAGCAATAACGTACCAATAGGGGTGGGTTACAGCAGAAGAATTGGAAACCGTTTTTACTTCGAAATTGGTGTCAATCGGATTATTCTCCCGGAAGAATGGGCCGAAAAGGAGGAGCCTCTACAGTGGGTTACGGCAGAATACACCAAAGCAATAGAAAAATTTGTGCGTGAAGAGCCGAGCCAATACTGGTGGCTCCACAGGAGATGGAAACATCAGCCGAAAGAAGAGAAGGGAAAATCTTGCCCAGTTTAACACAAAAAGGTCAATTTTTTCAATCATTTGCGCAAGTTGGGGTGAAAAATTGCGAAAAATTGCAAAAAAATGCAAAAAAGTGAGTAAAAATTGCAAGAAATTGCAAGAAAACGCAAGAAAGTGCAAGAAAATGCTAAAAAGTGCGAAAAAGTGCGCTTTTTTGCAATTCTGTTCGGCACAACAATTGCTCTCTGGTTTTGGGGGAGAAAAAAATTTTCATAAATTACCTATTTTAACTTGCGCTTTTTCTGAGAGTGTGTTTAAATCGCCTGCATGGCAAAGAAAAAACCAAAAATAAAACAA
>JAUWIG010000041.1 GCA_030605475.1 Planctomycetota bacterium
AGAAATCTGTGGTACATCATCTTCTTGCTCTGCTCGCATATAGTTAAGAGCTTCCAGGTTCACACCAAAAGCTATAGTTGTATCCGGTTCAGGTTTGCAGAAAAGAATAAGCTGATAGATTGTGCTTTCGGCCAGAACAGAGACGCCGTCAATAATCATATCCTGATTGGCGATCAGACTTACAGTACCCAGAAATAATTCATCTTCAAAGCTAAACAAACAATTGTCAGCCTGAGCTTCTGAGCTAACCGTGTTGGGTTCTGTTATTAACTCCAACACACCACCGGTAGCTGTAACAGAATAAGCATTTGCATCGACTTCGGTACCACCTGCCACGGCAACTACAAGATTGTCTTTGCTTTCTATTTCGAGTGGCTGCTTTGCTGCATCAAGCCCGTTGAGCGTCAATATCAAGTCTGCATTAGCAACTGAGGCCATAGTCAAAACACCAGCAATAAATAGAAGTGTTTTTTGATTATGCATGATAACCCCTTTCCTTTGAAGATTACCCCATAAAATGGGTTGTTTGGTGCTCCACCGAACAACCTAAATAAAACTCACAAAATAGGTAATGTCAAGAAAAAATTTTTATATTCCTAAAACTACTCAGAAAGAATCCCATAAGGAAAATCTATAAAAACAAAATCAATTGCTCAAAATCTCGCTATCGCTTACAATGACAACCATAAAAGTCTTATGAACAGCGATGAAGAAAAGTTTGTCATTTCGAGGAAATAAGAGAAATGAAATACAATCAACTTGGCAAATGGGGCGCACGCGTTAGCTGTTTGGGGCTTGGCAGCTATCTGACCATCGGTTTTAAGTGCGATGACCGGACATCACGGGATATGATAAGACTCGCCTATGACAGCGGTATAAACTACTTCGATACCGCCAATGCCTACAATAATGGCCAGGCTGAAAGAGTCCTCGGCAAGCATCTAAGCGAGTTTGCTCGCTCTTCGATTTTTCTACTGACGAAAGTCTGGGCGCCTATGGGAGACAGGCCAAACGACCGCGGCCTAAGCGCCAAGCACATTCGCGAACAGTGCGACGCGAGTTTGAAAAGACTCGGTACCGATTACGTGGATGTTTATATGTGCCACCGACCCGACCCAGCCACGCCTCTGGAAGAGACAGTCCGCGCAATGGAGGACCTGGCACGGGCAGGCAAGATAATCTACTGGGGCGTCAGCGAGTGGAACCCGGCCCAGATAGTCAAAGTCAACGCCGTCGCCCGGCAAATAGGCGCCCGACCCTGCGCTGTAAATCAGCCTCGATATAATTTGCTGTATCGATACCCGGAGAATGAGCTGTTTGCTGTTACTGGGGATGAGGGTATTGGCAACGTGGTATTTTCGCCTCTGGCACATGGTATGCTCACGGGCAAGTACAAGCCGGGCCAGGATGCACCCACGGGCACCCGCGCCGCCGACCCCGACCAGAATATGGTTATCAAAGCTATATATTGGAGTGAGCAGAACAAAAGAAAAGCCCAGGAGTTCGTCGAGATAGCTCAGCAAATGGCTGTCTCCGCTGCGCAACTGGCAATTGCCTGGTGCCTGCACCATTCGGCAGTAACCAGTGTTATACTCGGGACAAGTAACGTCGAGCAGCTCAAAGACGATATCGCTGCTGCTGACATTGAAATACCCCAAGATGTCATAGAAAAACTTGAGAAGCTCTATCCTAAGGTCGAAGACAAACCAACAATATAAATGTCATATAATTTCAAAAACATCCTGATAATCAAGCCCAGCTCGCTGGGTGACATAGTTCTGGCCTTGCCGGCACTTTCGGCCCTGCGCAAAAGTTTTCCTGACGCCAGGATTAGTTGGCTCGTCCGGTCCGAGTTTGCACTGCTTCTCAAAGACCATCCCTTTTTAACCGATATTATTCTTTTTGACCGCAAATTTCTGGGCAAAGCCTGGTTTCATCCGCGCGCATTCGCTTCTCTGCTGTCCCTTATTCGGCAACTTCGTCGCAGTAAATTCGATGCCGTAATCGACTTGCAAGGCCTTTTCAGAACCGCTTCTCTGGCCTGGCTGTCCGGCTGCAAAAAGCGTTTCGGAATGACAAACGCCAGAGAATTCGCCCACATTTTTTATACGCATAAGGTACCCCAGGACCAGGATTGTACTCATCTGGTCGATTACTACTTAAAGATAATCCAAACCGCCGGTGCTCGTGAGGCGCAAGTGCAGTTTGTATTACCACAGCCGACTGCCGCTGCCGATTCGATTAACAGGCTATTAAAAAGTAACAACATTAACCCGGATAATTACATGGTTTTTGTACCCAGCTCCGCTCACAGGGACAAGTGTTGGCCGGTCGAGCGTTTTGCCGCTCTGGCTGATAAAATTTCATCGCGGCTCGGCTTATCTATAATTGCCACCGGAACAAAATCCGAAAGGAGCCTCGTTGAAAAGCTGAAAACCGCAGCCAATGTCCCGATAGCAAACTTTGCCGGCCTGACTGACCTCAGCGAACTGACAGCTCTACTAAAAGCTGCCAAACTGGTGGTAAGCAATGATACCGGCCCGGGCCACATCGCCGCAGCCTTGGGGGTACCTCTGGTTTTAATATTCGGCCGGTCCAACCCACTCAGGGTAACCCCCTACGGAAGGGGCCGCTGTGTTGCGGCGATTGAACCCCACAGCAGAGGCCTCAGGCTCAAAAGTACCGACCCAAAACACGATATTAAAGCTGTAACCGTCGATGATGTTTATCAAAAGGTATGTGAGCAAGTGACTTGATAATTAGCTTAAAGAGATTAGCAACAAAAAAGCTCAAGAGGTATAAGAAAAACAATTTTTGAGTCCCATCGAAGCAAGTCTGGCCGAGTTCTTGTACCGAAGTATGTTTGATGGTAACATACTCGTATGAGCAAAACACACCGAAGGGCTGGAAATAAAATGCAAGAGAACATTAGCCGGTCATCTTCAAAAATCGGCAGATTCGCTTCTAATAGGCGAACTGGATTGCTGGCGGTTTTGCTTCTCGTCGTCTGCGCGATGGTTTCAGCGGCGCATTGGCCGGCACTGTCAGCCCAGGCGATATCATTTGACGACGACCAATACCTTACTGACAACTTATTGGTGCAAAATCCCGGTTGGACATCGGCCCGGCGGTTCCTCACCGAGGTGTTAGAACCGTCAACCGTGCACGGTTACTATCAGCCGCTGGCGATGCTCTCACTGATGGCCGATTACGCCCTGGGTGGACGAAAGGATAATCTTAGGCCGTTCCATCGCACTTCTCTTGCCTTGCACGTGGCCAACACCGCACTGGTGATTGTGTTGCTCTATCTATTGTTTGGTCAAGCACTGATAGCGGCAGTGGTAGGCTTGCTCTTTGGGCTTCATCCTATGACAATCGAGCCTATCCCCTGGGTGGGTGAACGTAAGACATTATTGGCGGCGTTTTTCGCGCTGTGGTGTTTGATTCTTTACGTGCGCTATACCCGTAAGAGTGATTGGCAATTTTACATCGGCTGCGTAGTAATGTACGTGCTGGCGTTGATGTCCAAGCCGACGAGCACGCCGCTGCCGGTGCTGATGCTATTGATGGACTATTGGCCGCTTAAGCGGCTGAATAAAAGCAGCATTCTGGAGAAGATACCGCTGATTGTCATTGGTGGTGTCGCTGCGATTATTACGTATATTTCGCAAAGCCGCACAGCCGGCTCGGTGCCGCTGGGCGAGTATGGGCCGCGGAGTATTCCGTTAATCCTTTGTCACAACATCATCTTCTATCTCTACAAAATCATCTGGCCGGTGAATCTGTCATCGCACTACGTGTATCCGGAGCCGCTGGGATTGTCAAACCCGGTGGTGCTGGCTGGTGTCATCGGTACCTGTATACTGATTCCTCTGTTGGTGATTTCGCTGCGCTGGACGCGGGCAGCGCTGACGGGCTGGCTGTTCTTCTTTG
>JAUWIG010000053.1 GCA_030605475.1 Planctomycetota bacterium
TTGTTTTATTTTTGGTTTTTTCTTTGCCATGCAGGCGATTTAAACACACTCTCAGAAAAAGCGCAAGTTAAAATAGGTAATTTATGAAAATTTTTTTCTCCCCCAAAACCAGAGAGCAATTGTTGTGCCGAACAGAATTGGTTTTTTTGCGCGCTTTTAGTTCATAGTTCGTTGTTCATTGTTCATAGTTTTTTAATCGCGGAGAGCGCGGATTTCACAGAGAAACTTGGCCACGAATTAACGCGAATTTTATAGCCACAAGAAGACACAGAAGGTAAAACAAAATTCAGCCACCGAGGGCGCAGAGGAATACAGAAAATTCAATCAGGCTTCGCTCCAATTTTTTGCTTGACGGGTGTGGGAGTTTGGTTATTATATCGTTTGTAAACATAATATCATATAGCTTACAAATAGAATTAGGAGATGAAGGGGTGAGGATGAGTGAGCAGGAAGGAAGGATGTTGTGGTTGAGCAGTGGGAGACGAATGTCATTTTTGTTGTTTTTTATCCTGACAATCCAACATAGTAAAAGCAGTGTCTTGTGCAACCGGTTTTACCGACTTCCTCTAAAAACCACTCAGGTATGACAATTTTTGGGAGACATTATCATGAGAAACAGGCATATTTTTATCATCAGGGTTCTCTTTGCAGGAGCTATAATCATTGGATCTGTGGGGTGTTCAGCAGAGTACCACGCAGGAGAAGTCCAGAAAGGCCTTCAGGGAGATAAGATAACTGTCGGAACTGTCCAGCGTGAAATACATGTAGGCATGAGCAGCACAGAGGTAGCAGAAGCTCTGGGGTCACCTAACATAGTCACAACTGATGAGCAGCGTCGTGAAGTCTGGGTATATGACAAGATTGCGACGGACGTTGCTGCTTCTAAAGGCCATTGGACTTTGCTTTTGCTTGGCCAAGAGGCTGGAGCTGCTTCAAAAAGTCAACGAACACTTACCATTATTATAAAATTTGATGAGGACAAAAAAGTTCGAGACTTTGCATACCACACCTCACGCTTTTAAGAGTTAGGCAATGAAAAAGGTGCGTTATTCATGTTTTTTTCTGTTAATGCCTCTTGCACTAGTTATCGAAGGATGTGGTGGGATTCCTAAAGATGCTTTGAGTATGAACAAAGCGACGCTTGAAGACAGGCAGCTCCAGACGCGGGTGTTCGATACTTCTGATGAAGGGAAGATTTTATCTGCATCAGCATCACTTCTTCAAGACCTCGGTTTCAATCTGGACGAAAGTGAAACGGACTTAGGTCTTCTTGTATCGTCCAAAGATCGAGACGCAATGGAAGCTGGACAAGTAATTGGAGCGATAGCTTGGACTGTCATGTTTGGTATTGCTGGTGATGCCAGATACGATTGTAGGCAAAAAATACGGGCTTCAATCGTAACATCCCATGCTGGGGAAAATGGGGAGAGGATAGCTGTCCGTGTGACTTTTCAACGGATTGTCTGGGATCAAAAAAACCAAATATCCAAGCTCGAAAAGCTTAACGATCCCAAGATGTATCAGGATTTTTTTGAGAAGCTTTCTAAAGCGGTGTTTCTGGAGGCGCATGGTATATGAATAGGCCAGTCAAGTTTATAGCTGCATTATGTTTGGTTTCAAGCTGTCTTTGTTTTTGTGGCTGCGAGAGTTCCCGAAGTCAAGTATTAGCTGCCGACGAAAGTCAGGTTAAATTACGCAGTATGCAATCACGCGTATTTGACACAAAAGATAAAATCAAGACCTTACGAACTGCGATGGCCACTCTTCAAGATTTAGGATTTGTCATTGATAAAGCTGATGATGTTCTGGGAAGTGTGAGTGCAACAAAACTGGATCGTTATGCAGTGCGAATTACAGTCAATGTTCGACCACACGGCGAAACTCAAATGCTTGTTCGTGCGAATGCCCAGTACAATTTGAAAGCAATCGAAGACCCAGAGCCGTACCAACAGTTTTTCACGGCTTTTGAAAAAGCAATATTCCTTACAGCACACAACATAGAATAGGATACCCAATAGTTCTAAGCTCTTGCGGTGGCTGGAAGAAACAAACCTATCGGTGGAAAGTAGGGATGGTAGGGCTGGTGGTAAAGTTGATTACGTCTGGGAAAATGGGTGGGTGTCACTAGTTTCTTAGGCAGAGTAAAAGAGACCCAATAATGATTCAGAGGGCGTTATGGAGAAATGGACGGGCATAATAAGTGGGACTAACCGAGGACTTATAGCTTTAAATTTCGATGTCATCGAAGGAAATAAAATAGTAGGGAATTTCCAACTATATGACATAGAAGATATAAACTTGGCTGGTAAGGTTGAGGGGGATATAAAGGGAAATAACATAGTAGCGAAAGTTTTTGATTTTACCCCTAAACAAGATGGAATCCCAACAGAAGGCACGGTAAACCTCGTCATTTCGGATGACAGAAAAGAAATGAAGGGACAATGGCAAACAAATATTGGTACAAAGGGAGAATGTGTTTTATATAAGTTTTCGATCACTGGAAGGCAACCAATATATAAAGAGGCTAACCTAACCCTTGAAAGTAAAGATATTGCTATCACGTTCTGTTCATTTGATAAAAAGAGCATTGAAGACTTAATTAAAATAATGACGCATGTTGCCAACTCAATAAGAGAAGAAAGAGAGCGTATTTTACCACCAATTTATTCTATCACTTATGACAAAGAAGAGCTTGTAAGAACTTATTCACTAGATGATTTCTTTGACAAGTTTAACGAAGCAAACAAAATATGGTATGTGGGATTTGAGTTTAATGATGAAATTGACTCTACGGAAATACGTATAAATTTATCCCATCGAACAGATCTCAGGTATCCTTTATTAAGGAGCAATGTCCGTGTTCAAAGCACTAAGAAAAATATTGTTACAATGATACCTGAAATGGTAAGAGGATTGGTAAGTAAGGCCAAAAATAGAAACCGCTTTTGGCATCATTGGGGACTTGAAGCATCTATTCAGGTATTTGTGGTGATTACTGTGTTTGCGTTGTCTTTTTTCGTTAGCAAAAAATTAGCGCTAGCCTTCCCATCTCAGTTAGGGGACAATAGAGTTTATATTTTTATCATTTTGCTCATCATATTATCGAATCTATGGACGTACTTTTTCAGATTAGTATTCAATGGCATCTATGGGTCTTTCCCTGTGGTAGAAATTACCAATAAAGCTAAAAATAAACTTATTCCTGTCTTTGTTGTTGGTATGTTTATTTCTATATTTGCATATGCTGTTATTTACTGCGCAAGATTACTCTGGAAACTTTTGTCTTGAATAAAAACCTAATTTCTAAAATATGGTGAATGCTATTGTCTATCGCCGAATCTGTACTAATAAAGAACAAGCCGAGCAGGAAAAATAGGCGATTAAATATAAAAGCAACGCTCAGCAGAAGCCGGGCTAAATCAACGGCGTAAAAGGAAAAGGAGACTGGGTCGGGAGGGGGGGGTGGGCTCCCTGCTTCGCTGAAGCTACGCAGGGCGGGGCGCTGCTGTCGGGATGACGCTTTAATTTACTATTGACAATTGACTATTTTCGATTGGATATGAGATCCCTCCACTTCGGTCGGGATGACAGTTTTAATTTACTATTAACTATTGACTATTTACTATTGTTTAGTTGAGATTGCTTCGTGATGCTCGCGATGATGAGTTATTTCAAAGAGGTAAAGAACCTCTTCAATCTCGGCTGATACCTGTCAGTGATGTCAAATGATGCTAATACCGCCTTTGCTTTTCCGACTATTGCCTTTCTTTCCACAAATCCGAAAGACCTTGAATCCTTACTGTTGTCCCTGTTGTCTCCCATAACAAAGTAGTTGTCCTGCGGTATTGTAATTGGCCCAAAACTTCGCACTGCCGTGATTGAAGGAGTGCTCATTACCGGATGAGTGGAGCCACCCAAATCTTCCATCGCTAATATGCAACGATTTTCCGGTTTACAGCAGAAATATTGTGTGTATTTTGGGTCGATTTTTGAATAGCGAGCCGGTCGGCCATTTAAGAGAAGCGTATTGTTTTTTATTTCGATTGTCTCTCCCGGCACTGCTATTACTCTCTTGACTAATCGAGTTCCATCATCAGGAGAGAAACAGATTACAATATCTCCTCTTTCAGGGCCTGACCATTTTGCCAGCCGATGCAGAGTAAGGGGGAATCTTAGGTCATAAGCCAGTTTGTTTACAAAGAGCAAATCACCTTCGAGTATAGTAGGATTCATAGAACCGGTTGGGACCCAATTCCAATCTGCCAAGCTTGATTTTACAGGTATGACTACAAAAACTATGAAAAAGATGGTTAATCGCCATTCTTTCCAAATCCTGTAAACAAACTTTGTCACTTTCCGTTTTTTCATTTTTCTCCTCAATAAACTATTAATCGGCCAGTAAGTTTTAATTCTATACGTGAATAATTTGTCAATGTTCATTTATGTGTCCTTCCTGCCTTTTGCCTGCTATTTTTGGGCTAAAAAAGGGACTTTTCTCGACTGCTCCCTATGGCTTGGGAGGGGAAAAAAATTAAAATTTTTTGACCTGCGATGAATTTGAGTTTAGTAAAAAAAACTCTGATTATCGGTGTTAAATGAGGTAAGCTGCTGAGTGTGGGAGAAATGGTTAGAAGGATAAAATTAGAGTTTGGGGGAGCAGAGAAAAAGCGGGAAGTTTCTCAATCATCAGCATTCTTGCCTGTTTTGAACAGAGCTATGTTTGATGGGAAGGGGGGCATTCAAAAAAATTCAAGATTAGAAAGAATGTCTGTCGATGGGTGTAGTAACAGACTAAAAAACGGGTGGCTCTGGAAAATGGCCAATACGGTTATAGTTAGCTTGACCTTACGTTGTCCACTTTCGATACAGCACACAGGTCAGAACGAAATGCGGGCATAGCAAGCAAGGGCTAAAAATAAAAAGGAAAGAGCCACACAAATAAAGGGAGAGCCTGAGAGGCTCTCCCATTTTTTTAGCTTTCCTAATTTACTCTATTTCTGTCAGATGTATTCAATTGTGGCTGGAGGTTTTGGTGTCAAATCATACAGGCAGCGGTTGACACCGTTTATTTGAGTGATTCGCTGGGAGATGCTGTTCAGTTTTTCCCAGGACAATGGAGTAACGGTCGCAGTTCGGGCATCGGTACTCTCAATGCAGCGGAGGACAATAATCCGGCCGAACTGGCGTTTGTTGTTTCGGATGCCGGTTGCCCGGTCGCTGAGCAAGACGGCGAAATACTGAAAGGCGCCGCTGTCGGCGAGTTCAGCTTCCACGATGGTGGTTGCGGTGCGCACAGTTTCGAGTTTTTCCAGCGTTACTTCTCCTACGATTCGGGTGGCCAGGGCCGGGCCAGGGAAGGGGATGCGCTGGGAGATTTCGGCTGGTAAATCGAGAAGCTTGGCGACCTGGCGAACGTCATCCTTTCGCAGCGTCTTGAGTGGCTCGATGACGGAGTATCCGTAAGCGGCCTCGGTGTCGATGCCGAGCTGGGTGAGGATGTTGTGCTGACGTTTTATACCTGCTACGGTCTCTTCGATATCTGTAAGGATGGTGCCGTGCAGCAAAAACGCTGCGCCTGACTCTTTGACGAGCCGGCTGAAAACCTTTGAGTAAAATGCGTCGGTGATAGCCTGTCGTTTTTCCTCCGGGTCTGTCAGGCCGGCCAAGGCAGAAAGGAACTCCTGTCGGGCGTCCACCAATTCAACGGGAATGTCCATATCCGCGAAAGTCTTAGCGACCCGCTGCGGTTCGCCTTCCCGCATCAGGGCATTATCGACAAAGACGGTTCTCAGCTGGTCACCGAGGGCACGGTGTCCGAGCACTGTTACGAGTGAACTGTCCACGCCGCCGCTGAGTGCGTTAATCGCCTTTGCCTTGCCCACAGTTTGCCTGATGTGAGCGATTTGCTCCTCAATGAATTTTTTGTAGTCCATTACGACCTCCTTATAAGTCACAGCCGACATTGAAACCGACATAAAGGGGTTCCGATTTTGCCATTGTTCGCAAAATGGGGCCCAACTATTGAGTGGGTAAATCTAACGCTTTTGAGGGAGACTGTCAAGCATTGTAATAGGCGTGCTTGACATTCATTTCTATAATCCTTATCATTTCGGGAAAAGGCGGTTTACTTTTGGAGCAGATAAAATGGCCAAATCAAAAAAGAGCTGGGAAGAGCGATTGTCTGGTGAGCCGGACCCGCTGATGGTTGATTTTGTAGAGTCGCTGTCCATAGACAAGCGTCTCTATAAATACGACATTGTCGGCTCAATCGCCCATGCGCAGATGCTGGCGGAACAGAAGCTGATTACTAAAGACGAATTCAAGGCAATCAGAAACGGCCTGCTCGAAATATCAGAGAGAATCGCAGAAGGTAAATTTAAGTTCGATAAGACCTACGAAGATATTCATATGGCAATCGAGGCGGCACTTGTAGCGAGAATCGGTGAGGCGGGTAAGAAGCTACATACCGGCAGAAGCCGTAACGACCAGGTTACCACAGATATTCGGCTCTGGATGCGCGATGAGATAGAAATTCTGCAAACGAAAATAGGGGGTCTCCAAAAAGCGTTTGTGAAATTGGCGGGTAAATACGCCGAAGACGTGATGCCGGGTTATACGCATCTTCAGCGTGCCCAGCCGATTGCTATTGCATCGTATCTGCTGAGTTTTGTGGAGCAGTTTGAGCGTGACCTTATCCGGCTGAAAAACTGTCGGGAGCTGGTTAATGTTTCGCCTTTGGGCAGCGGTGCGGTGGCCGGCTTGACTTTGCCGATAGACCGCAAAAGCACGGCAAAACAGTTAGGTTTCTCCGATATCAGCTATAACAGTGTGGATGCGGTGGGCGACAGGGATTTTTGCGCGGAGTTTATCTTCGATTGTGCGCTGATTGCGACGCATCTGTCCCGGCTGGCTGAGGATTGGATAATTTATTCGTCCAGTGAGTTCGGGTTTGTGCGGATTGATGATAGTTTCTGCACGTCATCGAGTATGATGCCGCAAAAGCGTAATCCCGACGTCCTGGAGCTGATTCGCGGGAAGGCGGCCGGTGTTTATGGTTCATTGATGGCGATGCTGACGATTCTAAAAGCTCAGCCATCAGGTTATAATCGCGATTTGCAGGAGGACAAGGTCCATATTTTTTCCGCGAGTGACACGGTCAGCGCATCATTGGATATGGCGAAGGCGATTGTTTCACATACGAAGTTTAATACCAAGAAAATCTCGGCTGGATTGGAAGATGGGTTTTTGGACGCTACCGCTTTGGCTGAATACCTGGCCAAGAAGGGCGTCGCTTTCCGGGAGGCACACGGCATTGTCGGGTCGCTGGTTGTTTGTTGTGAGGGGCAAAACAAGAAGTTGGCTGAGCTTGGTTTGGATGAGTTTAAGAGGTATTGGCCGGCGATTGAGAAAGATGTGTATCAATTTCTCGGTGCTGCAAACGCTGCGAATAAATATGTTACCGAAGGTGCGGCTGGGCCCAAGCAGGCAAAGAAACAAATCGCATATTGGGAAAAGCAATTGGCACAGCGATGAGTTCGAGTGAAGACGAAATAACCGAATGGTTTGCCCGCAAGAGCAGATTGTCTGCGTCGGATTTTCCCATCGGCGTCGGGGACGATATGGCCCAAATCCAGCTGGGTAAGGAAGGTTCGGTTCTTGTCACCACGGATATGCTGCTGGACGGCGTGCACTTTGACCTGCGAACGGCAACTCTAAAACAGGTCGGATATAAAGCTATGGCTGTTAGTCTCAGCGATTGTGCAGCGATGGCGACCGTTCCTGTCGCTGCGGTTGTTTCTGTTGCGCTGCCGGAGGGGTTCGGTGAGGAAGAATTAAAACAACTCCATTCGGGAATTACTTTGGCCGGTGATAAATTCGGATGTTGGCTTGTCGGCGGTGATATTACAAGCTGGAAAGATAAAAAGCCGTTTGCAATAAGTGTGGCGATGCTAAGCAAACCGGCTGGCAATGAACCTGTGAGGCGGTCAGGGGCGAAGGTCGGCGACAATATCTGCGTTACCGGCTCATTGGGCGGTGCAGGTCGTGGAAAACATTTGGAATTTGAGCCGAGAGTTGAAGAGGCAATGGAGATTGCTCAAATTGTAACTATAAATGCGATGATTGATATAAGCGACGGACTCAGCAGCGATTTGAGTCGAATCTGCCGGCAGAGCAAGGTGGGGGCTATTATAAATGCGGAGCAGATTCCGATATCTGATGCAGGGCGGAAAAGCGACGAGCCGCTGAGCTCAGCGCTGAACGACGGCGAAGATTTTGAATTGCTTTTTACCCTTTCTGAAAGAGAAGCCGAGAGCTTAGTGAAGCAGTGGGACCCCGGTCTGATACCGATTACACAAATCGGAACAATTATCGACACCAAAAAGATGCAGATAAAAATGCCCGATGGCGAAATTAACGATTTGGAAGCGAGGGGATACGACCATTTGAAGAATTGATGATTGATTATTGATGATTGATTATTGGGAAAAAGAGCACAAGAGTAGAAAAATATATGGATTTGGATATTATTTCGAATTCGCCGGAAGAGACCATAGAACTCGGTCGCAAAATCGGCTCACAATTGAAGGGTGGTGAAGTTGTAGCTGTCTGCGGTGCATTGAGCAGCGGCAAGACACACCTGATTAAAGGGATTGCAGCCGGTGCGGGGGCCAAAGACAGCAGGCAAGTTAACAGCCCAACGTTCGTCATAGTGAATGAGTACACGGGCCGAGTGGATATTTACCATATAGACGCCTATCGGCTGAATTCGATTGGTGAGTTCGAAATGATAGGCTTTGATGATTTTTGCTACCCGCGGTCGGTGGTTCTGATTGAGTGGGCCGATAAAATCGAGTCGGCCCTGCGGGCGATAGATTACATTCGGATAGAACTTTTTCACAGCGGCCAAACGCAAAGAGACATACACATCAAAAATACACCTGACTATATGGCATTGTAACGGTGTCACCTCACAATACCCCTTGTTAGCGTTGAATTTTGGAGCCTCAGTGAGATATTTTTCCGCCTGAGAATTTGGCAGCGGAGAGTTTATTTTTTATACTTTGTTTGGAGGCTTACATCGGCCCTGTAAAAGGGTATCTGAAGTGTTTTTCGGACGTGAGGGTTTGAAGTTTTTTTGCCTGTCAAGTGTTCAACCGAAATTTTTAAGAGGGGGTGTAGAAATGAGAACAAAAAGCGGTTTTACATTGGTGGAATTTCTAATTATTGCGGTCATCGTTGGTATTCTCGCTGCTATTGTGATTCCTCAGTTTACCAGCGCGAGTGTAGAAGTCAAGGAATCAGCTTTGCTCAGTGGTCTTCAACTCGTGCGTTCTCAGATTGAGCTGTATAAGATTCAGCACGATGACAACCTGCCGGGAACGGACCTTAGTGGCGATTTTGTAGTGGCGATGACGAGCAGAACCAATCGAGACGGTGAGGTGGGCACCAGCGCCGCGTACAAATACGGGCCCTATTTGAAGGAAATTCCTGAAAATCCTTTCAGTGATTTGGATGACCCGACCACTGTCCAGGAAGGTGATGGGACAGGTGTTGGAGATGACAGTCACAACTGGTACTTTAATACCAGCGGTGAGAATGTTAGTCTGTTCCAGGCTGATGATAGTGGGGTCAATTCACTTGATAATAATACGCCGCATACTGCGTATTAATAATTCTGTGAAAATCCTGTCGGCGCTGTAAGGATAACAAAGCTGGGACCCCATTTTGCGATATACTGCAAAGTGGGAGCCCTGCAATCTTTCAGCTATCAATATCGGCCCGCGATGGCGTCTATTCGCTTAGCTTGACGGCTGTGCCGTAAGCTAAAAGTTCAGCGGCACTTCCCACAACAGATGTAGTCATATAGCGAACATTGATTATTGCATCGGCGCCCATCTTGGCAGCTGCGGCGACCATCCTATTAGTAGCTGCTGCCCGGGCCTTTCCCATCATCTGGGTGTATTCAGTCAATTCGCCGCCAAGGATTAACCTGACTATGGCGGATAGGTCTTTGCCGAGCCAGATAGCAAATACCGTATGGCCCTGGACGAGACCGAGAACCTCACGTGTCTGGCGGCCAGGCACTTCTGTGGAATTCAACAGCAAAACCGTGCGCTCCGGTTCAGTAGCAACTGACGCCTCTGGTGACGTCTTGAATTTTCTTTGTTCGATAGCCACTGTTGCGAGGACCACAAGGATACCGCCCAGAAGGCAGAAGACTGCTATTCTGAGCCACCACGGCACGACCGGGTCATCGGCAACCATCACGTGCCACGGCACCCCGGCAAAAATGCAAGTGAACAGCCCCAACACGAAGGCCAGCGAACCAATTTGTCGTAGTGTTTTCATAGGTTTCTCCTTTTCCCTTAGAACATTAAAATCCAAAATCGCAGATAACGGCCAAAGCTCAGCGGCGCGGACGTTAGCCCACATCTGAGTCAAGCGGCTGGTTTTGAGGTTTCTCGCAAGAGCTTTTGGAAAACACAGAACCATATCTGATAGCATCCTGAGGGCATACATTCAGGCAACGGGCACAACTGAAGCAATCAGCACCAAATAGCTTACCCGATACTTTGGCTTTAGCGGCTTGCGTTGGGCAGGCCTGGATGCACAGCCCACAGTCTGTGCACTTTTCATGGTCGATTTTCACCCTCGTTAAGCGGTATTTCTTATATAGCCCCTTACGAGCACCTTTAATTTTAGTGGGGATTCATCATATAATATCAAGCCTTGCGAATTTGGTATGGTGAATATGAGTGGTGGTAGCGTCAGCTATTTAAGTGACTTTGACTCAAGCGTCATGAACATAATAGGTGGGTCTATCGGCAACTTGAGCGCTTGTAATTCAAGTACCATAAACATCTAGGGTATAGATTTGTTCCTAAGTGAGGCTGGTACAAATCAAGGAGATGTTTATATTGCCAGCATCTGGGTTGATGGCACACTGTTTACCGTGAGTTTATTTGACCATCCTGGCCATGTTACGCCTGGAGACACCACTTATAATCATATCAACCTCAATTGGATATCTGCGCGACTTAGAAATAATACCTTACCCGCAATTCTATCCTGCAATCATTTTGTTTTTCTCCGAACTCGGTATATGAGTCCCCCACAAGAAAAGTTGTTTTTAGTCGAAGTTCCAGATTTTTGATGCCGGTGTATAACAATTCTGGGCCAATGGAAAAGCTTTTGTCGTTAATGTTAAATATTCCCGTTAGTGAAGGCGTAAAATATAGTATATCAAACGGCTCTTTCTGACTGACGCGTAGATAGAGATAGTCTCTCATGAGATTTTTTCTGTTGTAGTTTCCTCCAGCCACGTTTGATGCTTTTTTTAAGAGAGAATCATTACCTGAAGCAAGATACGTATCGTAACCCTTGTCTATGAACGAGAAGTAGTCTTCCATTTCGCTCTCAGCAAACCCTGTCGCATCATGAAAATACTCAAAGATATATGTTGTATCTGATTTGGTCAGGTATCGCAGGCCAAGCAGATAGCTTGTTGCGTCGTATTCCTTATCAAAAACTGCACCATCACTGTCGATAAATCTTTTTTTGTGATCATCAATGAATGCCAGCTCTCCATGTATCTCAAAATTAGAGGTAATGTTTCTGGAAAAATCCATCCCGTATCGGTTTGTCTTGCTTCCACCTGTAAGAAAAATAAGGTCAATATCTGTGTCGTAAAGCAGAAAGTACATTTTCCCTGCAAAATTCAAGCGGTTAATGTTTCCGAAATCATCATTTATATGGTCATAAACGGGCATCAAAACCGGTGTGAAAGAAAACGTTTTCAATGGCCCGTCAAAACTCTTAATGTAATCCGCGGATACTACTACATAGCCTTCACGAGCAAGTTCAGTGTCTTCGGGATCTTTTGCCCTGTCCAAGAATGCCACAGGGTTCCATGCGTATCCTTTGCCCCATTTTAATGTCTTTTTGCCTATATTAAAATTAAACGTTGACGATGGCTTTAATGACATGTAGCCTTCATAAAGTGTCGTCTCTTCTGACCATCCGAGATAGGATTTTTTAAAGTCAGTGTTGACTATTGCATGAAATTCTGTAGTTCCTTTCCTATAGGTGCCATCTAACAACGCTGTAAAATTATATTCTTCACGGACATTTTCTTTGCCGCGGTTATATGATTTGAGCTTGTGCAGTGCAGAATTCTTATCCAACCCGAGAAGAACGGGACGAAACTCAAGATATCCCCCGATATGCAGGGGTTTTTCTTCTATTTCTGACAGGTCAAAGGAGTACTCTTCCTTGCCCAAAGCCATTCCATAAGAAAATGTTAATAAAATCCCAATTGCCGCCCATAATCTCATTGTCTCAAGGATTCCAGATTTGGCATAAATGTAAGTGTAAAGACTTCATCTTCGAAAGTTCTTTTCTTTATCTTCGCGAATATCATCACAGATTTATAGCCTTT
>JAUWIG010000039.1 GCA_030605475.1 Planctomycetota bacterium
CTTGAGGCCTCCGGCAACATAACATTAAGCAACGTCTCAGCTATCGCCCACTGCGGCATCGACAGAGTCGCTGTAGGTGCAATCACTCACTCAGCCACAGCAGTTGACATTGGACTCGACAGGTAACCTATGGCTTGCCCAAAGACCGACTCGCTCGATTCTGACAAGATAAAAGTGGACACAAAACGTATCGGCACCAAAATCCTTGTCTATAACAGTACCTCAAGCACAAACGACATTGCTGCCGAGTACACAAAAAGTAAAGACAATGACGGCCTGGCGATTTTTGCCGAGGAGCAGACTGCCGGCCGGGGCAGAGCCGGCACAAATTGGCACAGCGGACAAGCCGACAGTATTCTTTGTTCAATCATTTTAACCAACTGCAAACTAAATGCCGAGCTGCTCTCGCTTACCTGTGCCGTGGCCGTCGCCGAAGCTATAGGCAATCACGCAAAAATCAAATGGCCAAACGATATAATCTTAAGCGGCAAAAAGGTAGCTGGAATCCTGCTCGAATCAAAAGCAGATAACGACCGCCCTGCTTATATCATTGGCATAGGGATAAACTGCCACCAGAGCAAAGACGATTTCCCGCCCGAATTACAGACCACTGCTACAAGCATCGACATCGAAACAAACTCAACTGCCGACCGTATCTCCCTGGCAAAGAGATTACTAACATCGATAGACCACTGGCTCGAAGTGGCAGAACAAAGCAGCAAAAGGGTAATAGACAAATGGTGCAAGCTAAGTATTCTGCTAAACCAAAGAACAACACTTATATTTAACGGCTCTGAATTCATCGGCAACTGCACCGGCATAGACCCTGAAAAAGGCCTGATTCTTCAATTAGACACCGGCGGAGTAAGAATGTTCGACGCCGCACACACAACAATCGCAAAATAAATACAGTCCGCATCTTGCAAAATCTACAGAAAGCGCAAAAATGAGAGTTCACAATGTTAACAGTAGCTGAAAAAACTAAAAAGTGCTCTCTTAGCATTTACGATTGTGGCCTTGCAGACTACCAACAGGTATTGGCTCACCAGCGCCAACTATGCGAGAAAAGACGCGAAGGCAAAATACCAGATACCGTCTTAATCACTGAACACCCCCCTGTTATCACTCTCGGTGCCAGAAAAACTGCTAACAAATTGCTAGCCAATCGCAATGATTTGGCAAAACGGCATATCGATGTAATTGAGAGCCGCAGAGGCGGCGGCACGACAGCCCACAATCCCGGCCAACTGGTTTTCTATCCAATCTTAAATCTACAACAGCTCGGCCTCGACATCAGCGAATATATCAGAGAGCTCGAAGCGATAGGCATTGAACTACTAAATCAATTAGGGCTCATAAGTCAAAGGCGAAAGGGTCTGCCCGGCTTATGGGTCGATGATAGAAAAATTGCCTCTATCGGCGTGCGCGTATCAAAATTTGTAACTTATCACGGTATGGCAATCAACATTCAAAACAATCTCGGCATTTTCGATTTTCTTGTGCCCTGCGGCCTTGACGGAATAGAAATAACATCCGCGCATAAAGAGACCGGCAAACGCTACTCAATGCCTGATGTAAAACAAAAATTATCCAAGCTGCTAATCAGGCACTTCTCCACCTTAAACGAATCACGAGCCACGAGCGACAAGCGACGAAAACTGCCTCCCTGGCTTCGCAGGCCTTTACCGGCCGGCGATACCTATAAGCGCACTGAGGATATATTAACCTCTCTGGGCCTGGAGACAATATGCGCCAACGCCAACTGTCCCAATCGCGGCGAGTGTTGGGATAGAGGTACGGCAGCGGTCCTGATTCTGGGCAATATTTGCACGCGAAATTGCAGATTTTGCTCGGTAGCCACCGGCAAGCCCGCACCGCCGGACCAGACAGAACCTGCAAGAATAGCCAAAATGGCCGAGCGAATGGGATTGAAATATTTGGTGATTACCAGCGTCAACCGTGATGATTTGCCGGATGGCGGTGCCGGCCATTTTCGAGATTGCATCAACACGGCAAGGCAGCAGTGCCAGGTGATAAAATTTGAAATGCTAACGCCCGACTTCCGCGACTGCCAGGCCGACGCTCTTAAAATCCTGGCCGATGCTCTGCCTTTCGTATTCGCGCACAATGTTGAGACAGTCCCCTCTTTGTACCCGCTCGCCAGGCCCGGCGGCGATTATAAACGCTCTTTAGACCTGCTCAAAATGGCCAAGGAAAGCTACGGAGACACTGCGACTAAGTCCTCAATTATGCTCGGACTGGGAGAAACTGACGCTGAGGTTGAGCAGGTCTTAAAAGATTTATGCGATGTCGGCTGCGATAGAATTACAATCGGCCAATATCTAAAACCATCAAAAAATTCACTTGAAGTTGTCGAATACGTAGCCCCTGAAAAATTCGACTCCTGGAAACAAAAAGCCATTTCGTTAGGGTTTTCCTGGGTTATGTCCTCACCGCTCACACGAAGCTCGTATTTCGCAGAACAGCAAAAAGTTTGAAATAGGTTCGACCCCTTCGACAAGCTCAGGACGGGCAAGCTCACTACAGGCCTTTCGACTGCGCTCAGGGCAGGTTGGGTTTGATTGGGTTTGTTTTTCCGGCGTCCGAGGAGATGAACATTTTCGTAATCCTTTGTTATAAATGAGCTTACGTTTATTTGAGCGTTCAGTAAATTGGGTTTGTTTTGCATAATTAATCATTTTTGATTGACCCGTCTTCGTCTACGACTACGCCGAGGCAAGCAGAGAAAAAAGTGAAAATCGTGTTTTGGTTTTTCATAGCGTTTCGTAAAAAGACGTTCCCCTTAGTGGGGCGAATCTGCGCAAATGGAGTGGAAACCACAGGTTTTTCGGAGGCAATAAATTTGTAAATACTTATAGGGAAAGAGATAGAAAAGTTTTGAAAAAATGGATTTTTGTGCGCAACTAGCTGCGTTTTTGATTGAAAATTTGACGCAGATTATGGGGTTTTTGGATGCAGACTTTGAAGTTTGCGGGTTGTGCTGGGGTGGCGACAGGAAGTATATTAGTATATGCGTATATACTAATGTACTGCTTTAAGAATCATGGTTTTTGAAAGAGAGCTTTGAGGTGGAGGGTTTTTTTAGCCACCGAAAGAACTGGATCCCAGATAAAGACATTCTGGGACAAGGGGACAGGCAAAACATGCGGGTATTTTAACAGATAACCAAACAAAAGTCAACTAAAAAAACGAATAAAAAGAATTGGCCGCAGAGAGCGCAACTTAGATGCAATTGGTTTGTCGAATTGCCCAAAATTAAGTGATAATCCAAGGATTAAAATGGTTGAGTAAAGTGTTTCCTAAGTAAGAAAGAAACCACCTATTTATTCGCAATTTTTCACTTGAAAGAGCAATAATTTGATTGTATTTTATATGGGTACAACAGCGGCTGGGCTGAATTACTGCGGAGCTTTGGGACACAGACATCGGCTGGAGTTAAGTATGGTGTCCCCGGAGTTATCCCCAGTGCGTGAGAACGGAGCAACATTATGAGCATTGGAAGCCATAAACCGGATGAAGCCAAGCCCACAGCGGAGAAAAGGACTGCGGACGAAGTGGTGTACCTTCAAGCACTAGTGGCTTTAGCTGGCACTATGCTTGCAATATTGCTCACTTTTATTGCGGCGTACTCAATATACTCCAGACAGAACCAAGATAGACTTGCCGTAGAAGTACAAAAGCAACTCCACAGTCTCAACGAATCGTTCAGAAGTTTGTCTGCCGTAGGAGTTGGACGAGCATCATTCTTAGGCAACCACATGAATATGCTGCAGAGGGAATCTTGGGGCGAATCACCGCGTGGGATCTTCGCAGATGATGTAATCGCTATCAAGCAGAAATTCGACGAGCTAAATAGTAGATTCAAGGGCAATTTCCCCTCGCCAGCCTTCTTACTGGAGGTTCGCCACCTCCTTGACGACCTTTTGACAAAGATGTACTGTGAGTTACCATCCTATCGCGCAATTGACAAACAGCAGCGTCTCATCGACTTCGACGATGAATTTGTTGACGTTAATTTTCCCGAGGCTCAATCCCAGTTTCAGAAGTGGTCTCATAGGGTAATCGTCTATCACCAAGAAGTTCTCAACGTTTTCCGTAACCTGTCTCATATCATCCTCACCGTCTTGGGGACGGAAAGGACATCCTATTTGTCACTGCGCGAGGAACTTGTGGACAAACTGAATCAGCCCATGTCGGAGCGCTTGCTGTTTTACTCGTTGAACAACCAGCACACAAGCCTTGATTTCCTTCAAAACCTTAACATTATTCGGACAAAAGTGGCGCAAATCGATCAGGAGATGCGATATCACAAAAACTTTCAAGAAGTTCATCCGTCTTGGCGATTGCTACTGCTCCCGGTCTTCTTTGCCGTGGCAAGTGGCATAGTGCTTCCGCTGTGGCGCTTGGCGGGTGCCCCTGTCGGTCGGTTTATAGACGCGCATGTGCGTGCGGTTACAGGTTTAGTCTTCCTCCTCAGCATTCTGTTGGCGATTCTCTTCCTGTACATAGACCTGTCTGTATGCGTAACTTCGTAATAAATCTCAGTTCGTATCTCTGTGTCCTACGGCGGAGTCATTGAGGAAGACAGGGTTGACCATGAGATCATTCATATTCTGCCGGTTGTCGCTACCGTGTCCACTGTCTCTGGTTATTGCGGTTCTGTGGAAATAGGAGAATTAATTAATTAGGGACGCACCCCATTTTATGAAAACGAAACGGTAGGAAATAATTAGGGACGTTTACTATTTTTAGGCTTCGTTCATGAGCAGTAGGTCGACCGAAAAACAAAATTAGGCCCAAGGTGCAAAGAAGAAAAAGCAGGCTGAAGCTGTAAATAAACAAAAGTAAAAGAACTGAATACAAGAAATCGGTAAACGTCCCTATTAAACTCCAGGTTATCGACAACGTTGTGCGGATAAAACTCCGAACTGATCCGATGAAATGCAAAGGAAGACAGTGTCGAATTATTTAGTACATTACTCAGAGTATAGAAGCATTGAAGCTAAAGAATATATTGAAGATGGTTGTGGATATCCAGGCCAACCAATAAAAGGAGAAGGTTACTCTACAAATATTGAAGCGTATAATTGGAATAAAAAATACTACAAAGGAGCTTCTGGTATCTGTCCATTTTGTAAGATTTCTATGAAAGTTCGTATTAATAATTCAAACGGGTGGGAAACTAATAAACTATGGGAATGCATTAAGTGTGGGTGGTGGGAACTTGAACGAAAATTTGAATGGGGAGGTGTCGAAGGTGATGTTGCATATGCCGCCATACATCATGAGGCTTGTGTAAAAAGATTTAGTATTGAAAAATCCGAAGCACCAACAAAGGCTTTGATAGATCATCTAAAAAGCAAACCTGATATTATCTATGGTATACATAAAAAAAAGATGGAGGAAGTAGTCCAATATGTTTTTTCAAGTTTTTACAATTGTAAGGTAGAACACTGCGGGAAATCTCATGATGGTGGAATTGATCTTATCATGATCGATTCAGATGAGCCAACCTTAATTCAAGTTAAATGCAGAGAGCGTAAAGAAAGCGTTGAACCTATCAGTCAGATTAGAGATTTTCTTGGCGCAATGTGGATTAAGCAATCGAGAAAGGGCATTTTTGTAACCACTGCTGATCATTATTCAAATGTTAGTGTGAAAACGATAAATCAGATGATTTCAAAGGAGATTTTAGAATCTTTTGAAATGATAGATTTTGAGAGATTTGTCGAAATGCTTCATATTACAAAATCGCCTAAAGAAGCTGTCTGGGAACAATTAATGAACGAAACATTTTATTTAGCAAAATAGATCTTATAAAAATCAAAGGGATTTAGTTTTTTAGGACCGCACAACAATTTGCTTCGCTGGAGTGCAAAAAGCCGCACCCAGTGAGCAATACGTTACTCGCGGTTCAACGGAATTCAATCGAATGCACGAAGTTCCCTGCTGATTAGGGGAAAAAGCACACTTTACCAGAAAAGTATGAATTGGCCTTGGCTCTGAGTGACGCTCGTTTGGGAGATGGGTAGAGAGTTCCAGCATCGAATTTTGCAACAAATACGCAACTCAAACGCAACCAGAATCTGTGAGAATTTAATAACTACGTTACAAACACCAACTTACATAACGATAAAAACGGTTAGAAAGACCGTTGGCTAAGAGCCTATCCAAATAACCCGCTCTATTGCAGCCGGCTGCAAAGCCCGATGCCTGCGTTGTCGGCCAAAAACATTCTCAACGTGGAGAAAACCACGCCTCCGAGCATTTTTGGCCTGCCGCCTTGGCCTCGAACTTTTCGCTCGGCCTCATAACGACCCGGTTATTCGGATAAGCTCTTAATATGCTACAACTGGCGCTTCATTTATGGCAGATAACGCTTCATCTGTGGCAATAATTCGTATCTCCCTTCGACTTTGCTCAGGGTAAACTTATCTCGTGAAGCGTATATTGTATTCACTGTGTTCTCGGTGGTTAAAAATCAGATTCTTCGCTGTGCTCAGAACGGCGTCTGCCAAATCCTGGCTTATAAACTTTTCTTATTTGACAGTTCAATCGTTATGTAGTCTAATTCGCCGCAATATACTTGAGTCTGAATTGTAGGGTGAGGTTGTGCCCCGCCCTGCCCTCTAAGCGATAAACAGGAGAATTTTGTATGCCGAAACGGGATGACATAAAAAAAGTAATGATTATCGGTTCCGGCCCCATTATCATCGGCCAGGCCTGCGAATTTGACTACTCCGGCACTCAGGCCTGCAAAGCCCTTCGCAAGTTAGGCTATAAGATAGTGTTAGTCAATTCCAACCCCGCAACCATTATGACCGACCCTGGAATGGCTGATGTAACTTATATTGAGCCGCTTAATCTCCAGACTATGACAAAAATCATCGAAGCCGAACGCCCCGACGCCCTGCTGCCCAACCTTGGTGGCCAGAGCGCACTCAATCTGTCTTCCGAGCTTGCCAGTGCAGGCGTGCTCGAAAAGTACGGCGTCAAAGTAATCGGCGTGCAGGTCGACGCTATCAAACGGGGCGAAGACCGAATCGCATTCAAAGAGACAATGAATCAGCTGGGTATTGAGATGCCGGAAAGCGAACCGGCCTTTAGCGTAGAAGAAGCTGAAAAAATAGCCGACAAGCTCGGCTTTCCGCTTGTCATCCGCCCTGCTTACACTATGGGCGGCACTGGCGGCGGACTCGTATATAACCTTGAGGAACTACGCACAATAGCCGCTCGTGGCCTTTCGGCGAGTCTCGTCGGACAAATCCTCCTCGAAGAATCTGTCGTCGGATGGGAGGAATTGGAGCTCGAAGTCGTACGTGACGCCAAGGCACAGAAAATAACCGTCTGCTTTATTGAAAACGTCGATGCGATGGGCATACACACCGGCGATTCATACTGCACCGCTCCTATGCTCACCATCGCCCCTGAGCTGCAGAAACGTCTGCAGAAGTACTCCTACGACATTGTCGATGCCATTGAGGTCATCGGCGGCACAAACATACAGTTCGCCCACGACGACGAGACCGGCCGGGTGGTCGTAATTGAAATCAACCCGAGAACCTCACGCTCGTCGGCACTTGCCTCAAAAGCTACCGGCTTCCCGATAGCCCTTGTCTCTTCAATGCTGGCTGGCGGCCTGACAATGGACGAAATACCATACTGGAGAGACGGAACGCTTGAGAAATACACGCCTTCAGGCGATTATGTCGTGGTCAAGTTCGCACGCTGGGCTTTTGAGAAATTCAAAGGCGTCGAGGACAAACTCGGCACACAGATGTGCGCTGTAGGCGAGGTAATGAGCATCGGCAAAAACTACAAAGAGGCCTTCCTAAAGGCCATCCGCTCGCTTGAGACCGGCCGATATGGACTGGGCTTTGCAAAGAATTTCAACAAACTCTCACTCGACGAACTGATGAATCTTGTGAGCACCCCGACCAGTGAGCGGCAGTTCATTATGTACGAAGCGCTGCGTAAAGGAGCCGACATCGATACTCTTTTTGAGAAAACACACATAAAACGCTGGTTCATCGAACAAATGGCCGAGCTTGTCCACCTTGAGGAGCAAATTCTAAAGTTCAGTGGCAAGAAGCTCCCCGATAAGCTCTTAACGCAGGCCAAAAAAGACGGCTTCGCCGACCGCTACCTTGCCCAGCTGCTCGATATACCGGAAAATAAAATCCGTCAGCAGCGCACGAAGCTGGGTGTTGTCGAGGCCTGGGAGCCGGTACCGGTCAGCGGTGTCGAAAATGCGGCCTATTATTTCTCCACCTATAACGCTCCTGATACGGTCAGCGTAAGCGACAAACGCAAGATAATGGTCCTGGGCGGCGGGCCAAACCGCATCGGGCAGGGAATCGAATTCGACTACTGCTGCGTCCACGCCGCACTTGCTCTGCGGGATGAAGGTCTTGAAACAATTATGGTCAATTGCAACCCGGAGACCGTCTCGACCGATTACGATACCTCTGACAAGCTCTACTTCGAGCCGCTCACTGTTGAGGATGTATTGAGCATATATGAAAAGGAAAAGCCCGAAGGCGTCATTGTCCAGTTCGGCGGACAGACCCCGCTTAACATCGCAAAACAGCTTGAAGACGCCGGAGTTAAAATAATCGGCACATCACCGGAGACCATAGACCTGGCCGAGGACCGCGACCGTTTCCGCGCAATGATGAAGAAGCTCGACATACCTATGGCCGAATCTGGTATGGCAAGCAACCTTAAGGAGGCCATTGCAATAGCCAAGCGAATCGGCTATCCGCTGATGGTTCGCCCGTCCTATGTCCTTGGCGGACGCGGTATGGAGGTCGTTCACGATGAGGAAATGCTCAAGAAATATGTTGCTGCGGCAGTCGAAGTAACGCCGCAGCGCCCAATCCTGATAGATAAGTTTCTCGAAAACGCTATTGAAGCCGAGGCCGACGCCATCGCAGACGGCACCGATGCCTTTGTCCCTGCGGTTATGGAGCACATCGAGCTGGCCGGCATCCATTCCGGAGACTCGGCCTGTGTAATCCCGACCGTCAGCATCCCTCAGAAACACCTTGACACCATTTGCGAATACACCAGAAAAATAGCCACGGAACTAAACGTCATCGGCCTGATGAATATGCAGTACGCGATAGCCAGGGAACCCGCTTCGCGGGGACAGAACGATACTGTTTACGTACTTGAAGCCAACCCGCGTGCCTCGCGTACTGTGCCGCTGGTCTCAAAAGTCTGCGGACTCTCTATGGCCCGGCTGGCTACCCAGCTTATGCTCGGAAAAAAGCTTGCTGACCTGAACCTAAAGCACCGCGAAATCCAGCACTTCGGCGTAAAGGAAGCCGTCTTTCCATTCAATATGTTCCACACCGTTGACCCGCTGCTCGGCCCGGAGATGCGCTCCACAGGGGAAGTATTGGGCCTGGCCGACTCATTTGGACTGGCTTTCTTCAAAGCACAGGAAGCCACACAATTGTCTCTGCCCTCCGAGGGAACCGTTCTGATAACTGTTGCTGACAGTGACAAACCAGCTACCATAAAAATCGCAGAAGAGTTCCGGAACCTCGGCTTCAAAATCAAGACTACCGAAGGAACCCATCGCTTCCTGGCAGAGAATGGCCTTAAAACTGAGTCTATTCTCAAAATGCACGAGGGCAGACCAAACATTATCGATGCCATCAAAAACGCCGAGATCCAGTTCATCATCAACACCCCTGCCGGCAAGCTGAGCAAATATGACGATTCTTATATCCGCAAGGCAGCCATTAAGTACAAAGTGCCTTACATCACCACGACCGCCGCTGCCGCCGCTGCGGCAAAGGGAATTGCTGCTCGCCGAGCCGGCACCGCCCCCGTAAAATCACTGCAAAGCTACCATTCCGCCATCAAGTAAGCGCATAAAAAAGGCCGAGCCAAACCAGCCCGGCCTAATTTCGCTGATGGTATACACAAATTACTTTTTAATCTTGAACTCGTACCCATAGATTTTGTCTTTGTCTAAATCCCTGCCCCGGCAACGCAGCATAAACCCTTCAGCGGTTTTCTCGTATTGAAAATCTTTTCCGCTGAATAAATCCTTCGGTGAACCTGCAGGCAGCAAATCGGGCAGTTGGCCCGTCCGTGCGACAATTATGTAGATTTTAAGTGCGGTCTTTAGAGCATTCGAGAAGGTTTCGCTTTGAACCCCTCTGTTATAGATTTTCCAAACAGCAGGTGCTAAAAGTACGGTCATAGTTGCATCAGGATTCTCTTTATAATCCTCGGCAGCTTTTTTGTCTAATTCTTTCAGCTTGTTATAAGCCTGCTGGTATGGCGACTCGAGAGCGGAGAAAATCGCATTCCAGTGTTTATTGTAATATGTCAGGTTTCTTTGGCAGAACTCTTGGTCGGCATTAAGAATATACTTTCGAGCATCATCGGGAACATTAATAAACGCATCTTCCTTCTCCGGATCAATACAGGGAAGTAATTCCTGGATTCTTTCCGGTGTTATATACATAGCCATAACTTCTTGTTCAGTTTCTAAAAAGAACTCTACAGGTTTGATTCTGCTATCAAGTTCATCCAGTTGTGCTTCAAGCTGCTGTAATTTTTGCAAATCCATTACACCAGCGGAGAGAATTTCCTGAATACATTTATTTGTAAGTCTCTCAATGGCTTTCTCGACAAGATAACCTACAGCTAAGGGATCTTGACCAACATCTATAGCGAGTTTACGGGCGGTTAAGCAGCGTTTAATTGCTAAATCGTAGTCCCCTTGTGCAAAGGCTATTCTTGCATCAGCAAGGACTATGTGAGTTAGCATTCTGATTTGTGCCAGATGAGCTGCTTGCGTATCAAGTCCATCAGAGTATTTCAGGCCCCAATCACAGTTGGGAAGTTCGCTGGCGGCTACTGCAAGTTCGATTGCAGGACGGCAACTTTCGACGTATTTTGTAATTGTTGGATTTGGTTCAATCCTGCCGTTAGCCAGCTCTCTAATCATATTCTTCATAGTATCATCGGGCTTTTCATAGGCACAAAATGTCTGATAATACAGTAATGCTGCATTATCAGGGTCCGGCGGCAAGGCAAACGCCAACGAAGATGACATCAATATTATAAGCGGAATACAAGTAGAACGAATAAGTTTTCTTCTGCTGTTGGTTTTCATAGTTTAGTCCTTTCCAAATCTTTACTGTTAAGTTCTTCAAATAGTTCCTGCATCGATATCCTGGCTGGCCGCGGTCCAGCTAATGTTATGGCTCTATCACACATCTCTTCAACTAACTCAATTCCGCCTTGGCGATAAGCAAAGGTAAGAGAGGCGAAAGTCGTCAATTCTGCTGGTGATTTTGTAACTTCTAAAACTTCGGGTGGCTTAATCCGCTCGACTGGGCGGCGGTGAACAACAAAAAAACCAACTGCTATAATTATCACCGCTGCAGCAGCCAGTTTGCTTATTCTGCTTTGTAGAACTATCCTAAACAAACTCGCCTGCCTATATGAAGTGCTCTGCTTGGCTCGCGATTTCAGCAGTTGAAATTCCTCGGGATACTTTTCTTTCCACTTCTCGGCGTCGAACTCCACATTCCCTGAATCAACCGCCCGCCAAATCAGCTCATCCAGCCACCTTTCTTCTTTCTTTTCTTCTTTCTTTCTCATAATCTCACCTCGCCAAAGCCGTTACGCCGCAAATAATTAGCGATTTTTTTCTTTGCTCTTCGCAGTCTCCCATTTATCGCCTGCTCGGATATCCCTAATACCACCGAAATCCGTTCGTACGTCATTCCATCGTAATACCGCAGGAAAATCACTTCTCTGTCTGAGTCAGAAAGCTCGCTGATAGCTTTCTTAACTACATCAGTGGTGCCATTTTCGTGCGAGTCAGCCGCTATCATTGAAAGGTCGTCGGAGGTGTAAAACTTCTCAGTGTCCTGGGCCATATCCTTTGCGACATTCCTGCAAATCACAGCGAGCCAGCCGCCAAACTTATTTTTATTTTTCAACTGCGGCAGTTTACGAGCAGCCTTTGCAAACGCCTGCTGGGCTGCATCTTCAGCGGTGTGTCTATTGCCAACTACCGAATGCGCAATCGCAACCATAGCCGGATAGTAGCGGCGGCACAACTCGCCGAAGCTCTCCGCATCGCCGTTCATAGCTGCTTGAACTAATGCTGAATCCGGCTTTTGTGACATTAACTGTCCTTTCACTATTATAGACCCCTCTTTATGCTAAGAATGGGCGCCGAAAATTCCTGTTTCTGGCGATTTTTTTGATTGTATCTGTTTTGGTAATGCAAACGCACAAAAAAGCCGACTTTTTAATATATAAGCAGAACAATTTCCGTGAATTTTGCAAATATAAAGTCGAAAACGAAAAACGCAAAGTTTTTGAATTCGCCTGCGCTTGTTAGAGGCGCATCTATTGATGTTGGTATCGATTTAAAATTATGGCCTTTGATTCTTATTTTGATTTTCAATCTTCGATAAATCGTGTACTATTTTAGTGTAAACAAGAAACAGTTGTGTGGACAGAATGGCCAGTAACCTTAAAAACCTGTTTACTTCCAACGGCGATTGGCTGGTTGAAATGACGGCGGAAGAGCCTGCAATTCTTGAGCACTATTTGCACAACGGGAATGCGGACTTACACGAGCACGAATTCGAACTGCCTGAGGCAATTGGCATCTTGCCGATTCGAAATGCCGTCGCCTATCCCGGAACAGTAACGCCGTTGGCAATAGGCCGGAAGAGAAGCAGGCGTTTGCTCGCCGACACCACGCCCAACGAATCTATCATAGGGCTTATCACGCAGCACAATCCCGAAACTGACAGGCCGGACTTCGGCGACCTTTACTCGGTCGGAACCGCTGCCTCGGTGCTTAAAGTCATAAAAATGCCGCAGGGCTCAATTCACATCGTAGTCCACGGCATAGCTCGTTTCAAAATACTAAAACCAATAGCCACGAAACCATACCTCAAGGCTTCGGTCCAGCCACTCAAAGTCAAGGCTAAAATGACCAAAAAGCTCCGGGCCCTTATCGTTAGCGTTCGCCAGACAGCAAACCGTGTTATCGAATTAAGTCCCAACGTACCTGAGGAAGCATCTGTGCTGCTGGAAAATATCGAAAATCCTTCCGCCCTCGCTGATTTCTTGGCCGCAAATCTCAGTCTTAACATCGCTGAGAAACAAAAATTGCTCGAGGAGCTTGATGCAACCAAACGCCTTGAAAAAATATCCGTCGCTTTGGCAAGTCAACTGGAAGTTTTGGAGCTAAGTCACAAAATTCAAGGCCGTGTCAGAGAATCCGTGGACAAAAATCAGCGTGAATATTTTCTCCAGGAACAGTTAAAAGCCATTCAGTCTGAGCTTGGCCGGGGAGACCGTCAGACTGAAGAGCTAAAGCAAATCGACAAAAATATCAAAAAAGCCAAAATGCCTGAAAAAGTCGAGGCCGAAGCCCTGCGCGAATTGGACAGATTGGGCAAGATACCACCTGCCTCGCCGGAGTACAGCGTTATTCGCACGTATCTGGACTGGGTCTGCGAGCTGCCCTGGTCCGTTCAAACCGAAGACCGGCTTGACATCAACAAGGCAGAGCGAATACTCAACGCCGACCACTACGACCTGCGCAAGGTAAAAAAACGCATCCTTGAATTCCTGGCCGTTCGCAAGTTGAATCCTACCGGCAAAAGCCCCATACTTTGTTTTGTCGGACCGCCCGGCGTGGGAAAAACTTCGCTCGGCAGGTCCATCGCTCGCGCTATGCAAAGAAAATTTATCCGAATATCGCTCGGTGGAATAAGAGACGAGGCCGACATTCGCGGACACCGAAGAACTTATATCGGCGCCTTGCCCGGAAGAATTCTACAGGAGCTGCGAAAGTGCAGCAGCAAAAACCCCGTATTTATGCTCGACGAATTAGACAAAATCGGAAGCGACTTCAGGGGCGACCCCGCAAGTGCACTATTGGAAGTGCTCGACCCGGAGCAGAACTTCAGCTTCACCGACCATTACCTTGATGTGCCTTTTGACTTGTCCACCGTTATGTTCATCGGCACCGCTAATTATACCGAGCCGGTCCCGCCGGCTCTACGTGACAGAATGGAAGTTATTGAGCTGCCCGGCTACACCGAAAATGAGAAACTGAACATCGCAAAAAAATATCTCATCCCGCGTCAGCTTACCGAGCACGGCCTAAATAAAAACACTCTCACCATAAAGGATGAAGCAACACTCGCAATAATTCACAGCTACACACGCGAGGCAGGCGTCCGAAACCTCGAAAGAAGCATAGCTGCTATCTGCAGGGCCGTCGCCACACAAATCGCCAAGAACAAAACCAAGCGTGCAACCATTAGCAAAAAAGACCTGGCCAAAATCCTGGGGCCCGCGCAATTTGAATCGGAACTGGCACTGCGAACCGGAATACCCGGTGTCGCAACCGCATTGGCCTTTACGCCCGTTGGTGGAGAGCTGCTTTTTATAGAATCGGCCTCTATGCCAGGCAAAGGCAATCTGCAGCTTACAGGCCATATCGGCAATGTTATGAAGGAAAGCGCTCAGGCCGCTTTTTCCATCGTAAGGGCGAACGCAAAAAAGCTAAAAATCGAACCTGCCAAATTCAGAAAGTTCGATTACCACATCCACGTCCCAGCAGGAGCGATTCCCAAAGACGGCCCAAGTGCCGGCGTCGCAATGTTCACATCGCTGGTTAGCTTATTGTTACAAAAGCCGACCCGCCCGGACGTGGCAATGACAGGCGAGATAACCCTGCGCGGCCTGGTCTTGCCCATCGGCGGCCTGAAGGAAAAAATCCTCGCTGCGAAACAGGCAGGAATCAAAACCGTCATCTTGCCCGCCAGAAACAAAAAAGACATCCCCGAAGTCCCCAGAGAAGCAAAAAAGGGCCTCAATTTCGCATTCGTAAAAAACACAAGCGAAGTCCTAAAAATCGCCCTGGACACAAGTTCGAGCTAATCAATAATCACCCACCTGCTTTGAACGCTCTTGCTTTTATACAATACAATTCTATTTAACCGGGGCCTCTACAGCTTTCATATCAGCCGATATCTTCTCACAATATTCCACCAAAGATTTCATATCATCGAATCGTTTATGCCATTCTGCAATTGTTTCAATGGTAACAGCTAACTCTTGTACAGTACGAGAAAGTTTATGCTGTTCTAATAAAGCATTATTTAACCTTTCCATATATCTATCCGGCGGTATTGCGTCTTTCCCGGACCCGACGATAGATTCCAGGAGCACTCGGCCTTTACAATTTTCCGGGGGAGATATCTTGTGTATATGCGCTATGGTAGGGACAATATCGATGATTTCAGCATAATCAAAGGTACGTCCCTTTTGAATACCGGGGCCGAATATAAGCATCGCTACTGTGCTGCTGCCCGCTGCATAGGGTGGATGTCCTCCAATATCCGCCTGTCCGTTATCACTGGTTATTATCATCACGGTCTTCTCCAGCCGGCCGGTTGACTCAAGCCATTGGACAAATTCTCCGAGCAGTCTGTCGGCCTTTTTCATCCTTCTGACATACAGGGAGTCCGGATGCCAGATATTTCGATACCAGCTTTTATCTTTATTTTTATCTGTCGAACCGTCATAGCCGCCTCGTCCTGACCCCTGTAAATGTACCCGCATAAAGGCCGGATTTTCTTTTTCGATGATTTCTTTGGCTTTTTCAACCACCGGTACATCATCGGATGGCGGGTCCTGCTCGACCACATAATAGATATCGAATCCCTTGCTAATTGACAGATATGATTTGGAATTCAGAACAAAAGCCGTTTTCTTGTCCCCAAACGAATGCTGTATCATCTTATCACCCGGCCGAATAAAAACAGTCCCTGTCATCATCACCGGGTTTCCCACCGAACAGGTGTGCGGGTAACTGTTAGGGTCTTTTGGATGGGCGGCCAGCGGAACATAAACCGCCTTGTAATAGCAACCCCGTTCTTTCAACTTCAGTAAATTAGGCAGACCAATGCGCTGCGGCCCTTCGACATGCAATCCATCAATACCGAAAAGTATCGTTCGGTCGGGGACTGCCTCCTCAACACAACCCAAATTTGCAAACAGAAAAATCACAGAAACAATTAAGTAATAGAACCTGACCATAATTTAAACCTCCTTTCACTATCATTATTCTTATTTACAATACTAATGCTAACAGTATTTGACAGCATTTGCAACCTTCACCACATCCACCATCTCAGCTACATCGTGGACGCGGACGACCGACACCCCCGCCGCTACGCACAAAGCAACCGTAGCGGCTGTGCCGAAGAGCCTCTCAGCGGGATTCTCTTTTCCGGTTATCTTGCCGATAAAGCTTTTCCTACTTGTCCCCACAAGCACCCGATAGCCGGTTTCCACAAATTTGCAGATATTCCGCAATATTAAAAGATTATGCTCTAACGTCTTGCCAAAACCAATCCCAGGGTCAATAAAAATCTTTTCCTTTGCAATGCCAAACTCCTCGGCTCGTTTAACCCTATCTAATAGAAACTCCAGAACCTCACCAACCACATCCTCATACTTGGGTTCGGCCTGCATCGTTGCCGGCGTCCCTTGCATATGCATCAAAACAACCGGCACTTCTCGCTCAGCCGCCAATTCACCTATCCCCTCATCGCTCAAAGCGGTAATATCATTTATCATCCCCGCCCCCGCTTCCAGAGCAGCTTTAGCAACTTCGCAGTTGTAAGTATCGATACTGACCGGAACATCGATTTTTTTACAAAGTGCTTCAATTATTGGAATCACCCGTTTTATCTGCTCGCAAGCCGCTACGGCTTTAGCACCCGGCCGCGTCGATTCCGCCCCAACATCTATTATCGCAGCACCTTCGCCGGCCATCCTCAGACCGTGTTCTATGGCTTTGTCGGCATCAAGGAATTGCCCCCCGTCACTGAAGGAATCCGGCGTGACATTCAAAACCCCCATCACAAGGCACCCAGCCGAAAAATCCAGCCGACCCCCTGCCCACTTTAATATGCTCTCGTTTCGCATATCAAACCTTAAAGCCAATCCCCCCCAACTTCTCAACGATTCTTCTGTTATCCGCTATCCGCTGTCCGCTGTCTGCTACTATTATCCGCGTATTCTGAAATTCCCTCCGCACAGGATAATTTTTCCGCAGGCTGGCAAAAAACTCACCCCTTTTTTCTGCTTTCCTTTCTAAAATCTCTCTGAGCCTGGTGTCATCTTCTCTAATATCGTAAATCTTCTCGACAGCTCCCAGCAGCACCTCCTGCTCATCACCGCTATTGGGATTTATGTTCAACTCCGGTACAGCCGGCTCAGGCAAAAACGACTCAATGCCAAATCTGGCCTCAAATCCAAAATATTCGCATACCGCCTCATAAATCATAATCATACCTGTAACCTTGCCGTCGAGCGAATAGCCGGAGATGTGCGGCGTACAGATTTCAACCATTTCCAGAAGTTCAGTATCGATGTTCGGCTCGTCTTCCCAGACATCGAGCACGACAGCTTCTATTCTGCCCGATTCTTTAGCTGCCTTCAAAGCGCCTGTATCAACCACCCCGCCGCGCGAAGTATTAAAAAAGACACACCCTGCCTTTAGCAATTTGAAAAATCTCTCGTTGGCTAAATGAAACGTCTTGTCAATCCCTTCAAAAGTCAATGGCGTATGAAGCGTTATAAAATCGCATCCGAAAAGTTCCTCCAAAGGCAGGTACTTCGCATCGCCTGTTTCCCGCTGCAGAGGTGGGTCGTTTAGGTAAACCTTCATACCCAGTGCCGCCGCTTTTTTCTCGACCCTGCTGCCGACGTTACCCACGCCGACAATGCCTATCGATTTACCCTCCAGGTTATACTTTCTCTTTCGCGCTGCATTAAGCAGCGCGGCGACGACATATTCAGCCACCGAATTGGCATTCGACCCCGGCGCGGAAGCAAAACCGATATTGTGCTCCCGCAGAAAGTCGATATCTATATGCTCAAAGCCAATCGTAGCGGTGCCAACGAAACGAACTCTGCTATCTGCCAGTAAATCCGAATCCACACGCGTAACGCTGCGAACAACCAGAACATCAGCATCGCCAACAACTTCCGGCTTTATCTCTCGACCGCCAACAACTTCAACCTCGCCAATCGAAGAAAAACAATCCTTCACAAACGGGATATTTGCATCTGCGATTATTCTCATAGTGATTTTTCCTATATGATTCATTATATTCCAAGAGATTTAGGATGAGCTATTCTCGTTCTGAGTGATTGCGCGAACCCATCCAAGCCCGGGAAAAGAGATGCTTGAGTTATATTCATTTCAAAAAGCCAATTAAGAATCTTCTTTCTTTTTTGTATTTCTGCCCATTCGATATTAATTCTTAGAATTATTGGTTGTGAGTAATTCTCATTATCTCCACTGATCATTTCCTTCAGATTTTCCCCCCATGTCTCACCGATATTCCCTGCGCATAATAGTACACCACGCTGGATCGACAACCTTTCTTTTAGATAATACGGTCTACACGCATATACAATGCCTTTAGGATTTTTCTTTAATAAGTAGTTTACGATATAGTTCTGGAGCTCATTAGCACGCTGCCCTTTCAGCATCTTAACTATACCCTTTGGAAGCTTGTATGGGTTGCTTTCTAAATAGTCATCTTCAAGTTTAATGTTTTTTTCTGACAGCCAGTTATTATTGATGGCCCAGACAACACAGCTTCCTTTCTCCGATTCTGGATTTCGTATATCCCTCAAAGTTCTATTAATAGCAAAATAAACGGCAAGAAAAAAAGAATACGTCCAATCAAGCATTCTTGTAGGCCCGCCGTGATGCTGTAGCAAAGCTAAACATTCAAGATAATTTGCAAATTTTTCGTTGATATGAGATGGAGCCTTTCTTCTAAATTCCCTTCTCAACCCGTTCTCAATTTTTGTACGTTCTTTAAAAACATCTATTCCGAAATTATAAAATTCTTTATCGAGGCTACTTCGAAGGCATTTTTCTAAGCTACTTTGAACACTTTCATTACTCGGACAACTATCGTCACCTCGGAATACCCAACTAGTACCTGGATCTTTCTGAAACAACTCATCGTAACAGTTATATAATCCGTCCCATTCGTTAACTGTTTTATCTATACATACTTTGTCTAAGCTCATTTTTATTTCCCTCTATCATGATTATCCTTTACTACTACAAATTTCAAACATTCTGCACGATTCCACCCCAAAAATCCATCACAAAAATGACTTGCTGTCTCAAAAAATACTTAGCAATTAAAGAACAGACTTCCATTCAACTATTAATTCTTCCTGACAATTTTAAGAAGCGTTTAGGAGTTATTAATTTGTGGATGAAAAACCGAAAATTTCGCTTGGATAATTGTCTTAGACAAATTTACAATATTGAATGATAAAAAATCCGCATTAACTGCCAACAGGCTTTTTTATGTCCTATAAACCCCAGTCAACTCAAAACAGCTTTTTTAAGCCGGAAATACAGTTTTCACACTTCATACGTCCTATCCGTCATTTCAAATGAAGCATTTGAGACTTCGAATGGAGCATATCAAGCTTCATATGGAACAAAGTAAGCTTTCCCAAGTCCTGCGACAAAGGCGCAAAAGGAAAATAAGCTTGACCAGGCCTTGCGCCCGAGGCGCAGAAGCAAATCACGTTTACTTTGTTCCATAGCAAATTCAATTTACCGGACTGAAAGATATTCCAAATCGGGAATGATTTGGGCTTACAACTCAAAGCCCGCTATTCTCTCCCCGCAATCCGGGCAGCACGAATCCGCTATATGATTGGCCCCTATATGGTAGCCCACGCGTTCAATCAATATCCTGCCGCAATTATAGCAGAAAGTGCTCTCCGATTTTGCCCCCGGCACATTACCGAGGTAAACATAGTGAAGCCCCGCCGCCTTTCCGATTTGCTCAGCACGTTCGAGAGTATCAATCGGCGTGGGCACCGAATCCACATACTTATACTGCGGGTGAAACCGACTGATATGCCACGGCACATCGGCCCCCGCCTCGTCAACAATAAAATCAGCTAATTTTTTCAACTCATCGTCGGAATCATTTTCCCCCGGCACAATCAGCGTCGTAATCTCCATCCATATATTGGTTTCCTTTGCGATGTAGCGAATCGTATCAAGCACCGGCCCCAATCGCGCCTTGCACAATCTCTTATAATAATCCTCACTGAACGATTTCAGGTCGATATTGATACCGTCCAGCCAGTCCTTCGCAAAATCAATCGCCTCGATTGTCTCGTACCCGTTACTGACGAAGACATTTGCCAGCCCCTTTTCTTTGCCTAACCGCCCGCAATCGGCGCACAGCTCCATAAAAATAGTCGGCTCAGTGTAGGTATAAGCGATACTCTTGCATCCCCCGCGAACAGCCGACTCGACTATTTTCTCCGGGCTTATTGCCTGTCCCTCAATTTGCCCATCCTCAATGGCCGCCTGGCTTATCTGCCAGTTCTGACAGAAGATACATTGAAAATTACAGCCCATCGTAGCGATGGAGAAGCTCCGTGAGCCCGGCTGAAAATGAAATAATGGCTTCTTCTCAATAGGGTCGGGATTCGCCGAGCACACCTTATCGTAGCTTAGCGAATACAATGTACCATCTATATTTTTGCGGACGCAGCACCTGCCCAATTTGCCATCGTCGATTACGCACCGCCAGTTACACAGCTTACACCGAACCTTTTTATCTTCCGCCGACCGCTCCCAAAGCACCGCTTCCTTAAGATTTTTTCCTTCCATTGCCATAACACAATCTCTTCTTTGTCATTCCTGCGAAAGCAGGAATCTACTGTATTATCATCCTGAGCACTTCGCATTCGCTCAGCATAAACTCCGCGAGGAATCTCAATCCCAAATAATCAATCATATCTTATTTCAACTCGAATCTCCCCTCCCTTCTTACCCAGACTCGCCGGCAAAAATACGCCTCTTTCACTATCTACATTTTTCCATTCTTTGCCGTTTACTTTGACCTCAGCGATTTTCTCACCGGCCCCGGCGGCTAAAATGCTCACATCCGCATTTGCCCAGTGCACAAAATATTCCTGTTTTTCCCGGTCAAATCGAACTCTCGGCTTTATGTACAGCCCTTTTTCCGTCGCAACCGCACCGCTGCACGCGATATAATATCCCCACGACCCTACTCTTGGATAAGAGGTATAGAGTGCCGGAAAGTACCCGCCGAAATCACCATCTTCTCTAAAATAGCACAGATAATACGGATACGTCCACAAGCTGACCTCTTTTCTCGTTGACTCCATATTGTAAATAAGCTCCCCCGCCTTAATACCATCTTTAATTCGTCCCTGCGTCACCAAAAGGGAAGCTAACTGCCATTGTGCGGTCCCTCTGTTTCGTCCGCTGTGCTGCAGTTTGCTTGCGGGCGGAACTAATGTCCTGTCCCACAGCGGGACACGCCCGTTTGTAAATCGGCCGCACACCCAGCCGAGTTGCCCCATACTATTGAGATTGAAAATTGTCTCCAGGGCCGTCTTCACATAGTTTTCAGGCAAAATATCGAAGCCCAGATGGTCGCCCCAGTAAACGCCTATCAACTGTTCAACGTGCGAAACCTCTGCGTCCCAGACGTCCCCCGTGCAAAGCTTAAAATATCCCCACTTGCCGCTGTCTGTCCATAGCTGCTCAATAAAACTCTTCTGGGCCTTTTCAAACATCTGCTTATATTTTTTCGCCACTTCAAACTCTTTTTGGATTTGGGCCATTTTTGCCGCCATTCTTAAGGCTGCCAACCATTGAGAGTTACCATAAGCGGTTAATCCATCCATCCGCCACGAATCATAGCTGTTGACCCCGCTAAAATCCACTTTTGTCAGACCCGTATTGGGGTCAAATTCGTTCTCCATAGTATAGGCAATCGTCTTTTTCACGTAAGGCCACATAAATCGCAGAAAATCATCATCCAGCGTCCACACATAATCCTGATAGGTTCGAATAGTAAACCACATCGCCTCAAGGTGTCCGTGCGAGCCACGGTTCATAGCCAGTTCCTGAACACTTTCCCCTGATGCCCATTGGGCCTTGGCCAACTGCCTCATTTCCTGAAGCTCCAATTCTGGCCAGAGAAGGACCAGCCAGTTATAGCCATCTACATCCAACGTGCACAGGCCGTCCCCGAACTGCCCTTCCTGCACGATAAATTGGTTTTCATCGCCTTTATAAATCCAGTACGTCCAGCGGGGTATGTAGGTCAGGTCGTGAAAGTAGCGACTGACCAGCCAGTCGGGAATACCAGACAGAGCCAATTTCTTATGAAAGCTATGAATCTTATCCCACCATTTCAAATAATCCTCTGATGCCCTGAGGACCAAACTTTTCGCGTCAGGAACATATTTGGAAAATTGCTGGCTCCAGCCGCCAAGCTCCCAATGAACTTCTTTTCCATCTTCTACCGTCCCAAAGCTTGTTACACTGACATCCCTCAAATTCATCTTTGGAAAATACCAGCCTAAAAAGAATGGAATATCTTTCTCCTCGCCGCCGGCCAGCTCTACTTTAACGGCAATCGCACCTGCCTTTGATTTCCCCGCCTCAATTGATTTTTTACTGTTACTTAAGACCCCCTTCTTTGAAAATTCCGAGAGCAATTCCGAACCATCCGACCGCGTGTCCCACTCCTGCAGATAACTCACCTGTCCGCTCTTTTCCACAGTCCCGATAGCCACTTCGCCTCTATGCTCTTCCGCAATACCCTCCGAATCTCTTCCTAATAAAACACCTGTTATACCCCCTTCACGGAAAACCTTGTTAAATGTCCTGTCGTACTTTTCTGTGTCCGACCAGCCGATATTGTTTTGAAAACTAAAAACAACCGATACCTCCAAAGGCCGATTGCTTGCATTTTTCAGATGATATATAAAGACAGCAACAGGCAGATTCGAGCTTTCATAGTTGTGCCCAATCAATGGCGAAAAAGCGGTTGCGGAAATTTCACAGGGCAAATCTTCATCCAGATAACGCATTTCCACAGCGGGCGGCAGAGAATAGCACAGCGCAGAGGACACCATCTTCTGCTCGTAGTTTGCCCCGAGCTGCTCACCCAGCTTTCTCCGCCTTATTCTTCTGCCGGGCACCCCCCCTCCGATTTCAGCACCAACCCCACGCTCAAATCTCACATCTGGCTTCGTCTCAGGTATAGCTTCCGTTGGTCTGCCGTAACTTTGCAGAAATCTTACGGCCTTTTTGTCCTTGTCTCTTACATAGATTGCGAAGAAACTCCCATTTAGGTTTCCTTCATTCAGGGCGTAATTAAACAGCGTAAAGTTACACAGCCCCATCGTATTGAAGGAAAGCCCGGCCGTCCCGATTCCCCCTAACATCGGCCCATACCGATAGGCCTTCAAATTGGGAAAGGACATATCGTATTTCACCGGCAGCTCCCAATCGATTGCCTCACATTCATCCTGCCGAAATGCAAGCAGCAGGCAGAAAATTAACACAAAACTCAATACCTTTTTCATTGGTAACACTCCTTCAAAATTTTTTGTCGGAACCACTCCGATTAATTATCAACAATATCAAATTATCGTTCGAGCCAGTTAGTATACTACATAACGCACATCTTCATCAAACGCTTCTATAGAAAAAAGGCCAGCAGCCGCTTCTTATTTACTTTTTAATTTTTCACTGCCCGTAAGCCTCTGCAAGGATTTTAATCGGATGCCTCACTAACTTGTCGCTTATATGCTCTATCTGCATCTTACAGGCGGCACATTCTGTTAATACATTTTTGGTCGAGGATTTTTCTAAAGCTTCTCTTAAACTCTTGGATATTTCCAACGATAAATCGTAATTCTTTTTCTGCATCCCGAACGTCCCCGCAAGCCCACAGCAGCCGGCCTTCAAGTCAACGACCGGCACCGAGGCCAGCTTACTCAAAAGCTCGATACTCGCCCCACCGCCGCCGATAGCTAATAAATGGCACGGCTGATGATAGACAAACTCCTGCGATATCGTGTTTGTAGCCGGCTTCAACTTCCCCTGTTTGGATAAATCCTGTAGATAACTCATCAGCTCGTATGTATTTTCCGATACGAGCTTCGCCTCTTCGCCTGCGACAAAATGCCTTAACTCCTGCTGCAGACACAGTGCCGCACTCGGCTCGGAGCAAACTATTTTGAAACCGGCACGAACCGCTTTGGCCAAATACTTAACATTAAACGCCAAATCTCTGCGGGCTTGTTTGACGTCGCCATAACAAATCGCCGGCAGCGGGGCTGGCAGCTGCTTTGGCAAAATCACCTCAATATCATTGTGCCGCAGAACGCCGAGCACAGCTAATCCCAATTCGTGGTCGTTATAATTTGCGTACGTATCCACAAAATACGCAACTTTGTCGATTGGCTTCTCTATTGCCGGACAGGATGCCAGATATTTACGCCCTTTCTTTAGGAAGGACCCTCGCTCGAATCTCGGCATACCCCTGCGTCTATCGAGCCCGACCATTCCTTCAAGAAACCACTTAAAAACCGCTAAACTCATTACAAAATTTGAAACAGGCGAAAAAATACTACCCAGCATACTGAGATAGCGATTATGACTTAACGCCAATTCCGCACGCTTCAATCCCTTGCGTCTGACGTATTCCGCTCGCGCTGCGCTTATCAGCTTGGAAATATCAACTCCTGAGGGACATTGCAGCGAGCACGCCTTGCAGTTAACGCACAGGCTCAGGAATTTTTCAAACTCGTCTGACTCAAATTCCTTTTCGTCCAAATCACCTGTCGCCCAGAAACGAAGTATATTGGCCTTTGCACGCGAGCTGCCCAGCTCTTCACCCAGCGCACGAAACACCGGGCACATTCGCAAATCGGCTTCCCTGCTAAGACATAGCCCGCAGCCGCTGCACTGCTCAAGCTCGAAACGAAGTTCATCTTTTTCAAAAAGCAAATCCGTTTTAAGTCTTTCCGGCAAAACCTTATGCCCTGCCTTCAAGTTCTTGACCATAACCTCAGCGTCGCTGTTGATAATTTTGCCGGGATTCATCACGCCGTCAGGGTCGAACACATTCTTGATTTTGCACAGCAGCTCATAGAATTCATCCCCGTATTGCCGTCTTACAAAAGCCGCTCTCACCAATCCATCCGCATGTTCGCCGCTGACCGACCCTCCCAGCGACCAGGCAAGCGAAAATACCTCATTCGCTATCGCCAACATTTTTTTCACTTCTGCCGGCTCGCTCAAATCCAGATACGGACGCATGTGCAGCTCACCGTCACCGGCATGGCCGTAAAAAGACATCGTGATATCATACCGTCTCCCGATTTCCTCCAGGCCCGAAATGTACTCGGCAAGTCGGCTATTTCTGACGGAGACATCCTCAATAAACGGCACAGGATGTTTTCCCCCACTTTTCCTGTCAAGCAGCGGCACCGCATCCTTGCGCAACTTCCATAATCGCTTCTGTGCCTCCGGCTCAAAAATAATCCTCCGCCCGTTCGCCTCCACTCCAACTGCAGAATCGGTATTTTTTATCTTTTCTCTTACCTCATCTTGCGTTTCGCCGGTATGCTCAACCAGAAGAACCACGGCGGCACCGCCCGGCAGAATGTCCCGATATTCAGGCAAGGCCTCAATTGCCATATCAATCAAACGCTTGTCCATCAGCTCGCACGCCGCCGCACCGCTGTCAACGATAATCGGCACAGCACCTGCCATTTTCTCAAGCGAATCGAACTCAAGCTGCAGCAAGCCCTTTGCCGCCGGAACCGCTACGGTCCGAAGGGTGATTTTCGTAAAAATAGCCAGTGTCCCTTCTGAGCCTGCTAACAGCCGTGCCAAATCTATCTTCCCGTTATGACAAATCCCTGCGATTGTGTAGCCGCTCCGATTGCGCTTGGATTCCGGTAACGCCTTCTTGATAACCGCCTCTTTGCCTGAAAGGATAGATATACACTCTTTTGCGATTGAAGCGGCTTTGTCGTCTTTGGCGCCCGCCGGGTCAAAATCATTTTTGAATTCAACCACACTGCCGTCAGCCAGAACCGCCTCGACACTTTCCACGTAGTCACCGATATAGCCGTATTGAAGAGAATGAGCTCCGGTGGCGTTATTGGCGACGCACCCCCCTACTACCGCCCGATTACTGGTGGATGGGTCAGGCCCGATTTTTCTGCCGTACCCGGCCAAACAGTTATTCAAATCGTCTAATACCACCCCGGGTTCGCAAACCACTGTCCCCCCGTCATCACCCACACTAATAATCTTGTTCATATAGCGTGTAAAACATAAGACTATACCGCTGCACAACGCTTCCCCTGCTACCCCGCTTCCAGCCCCGCGAGCAGCCATCGGTATACCTTGTCCCCCCGCGTATTTGACAACGGCGGCTACGTCTCTACTGTCGCGCGGTACGACAATACATTCGGGAACTATTCTGTAAATGCTGGCGTCGCTGCTGTAGGCGGCCCTGTGCAGTACATCCGCAAAAACATCTCCTCGGACAGCCTCGGCCAAGTCAGCCGCGATTTTCTCCGGCGCCTCGCTCATCGCTTCTGTTACTCCTCAAGCTCGTCGCGAGGCTGGAGTTGGGCCTGGATAATACTTCCGCCCATCCGCAGGACCGCAAGGTCATTTTCACTAACCTGACCCTTGATGAACTGTTGAACAATGGAATCGGGATGGTTGCGAATATGCTCGGCATCACCGTCGGCAATAATCTTGCCGTGATGCAGCATAATGATACGGTCAGCTATCTTGTAGACGCTTGTCATATCGTGGGTAACAACTACGGTTGTCACGCCGAGCCCTCTTTGAAGCTTCAAAATAAGCTCATTGATTATATCTGCGCGAATAGGGTCGAGTCCCGTCGTCGGCTCATCATAAAGAATCACCTCCGGGTTCAACGCAATAGCCCTCGCCAGTGCCACCCTTTTTCGCTGACCACCTGAGAGATTGGCCGGATAATGACTCTGAAAACCGTCAAGGCCGACCAGTGCCAATTTGGTCGTTACAAGCTCATCGACCTTACTTCTATCAGTTATCTTATAGTGTTGCTTGATGGGAAACACTATATTTTCTGCGACACTCAGGCTGTCAAACAACGCTCCTCCCTGGAAAAGAAAGCCGAAATGCGTCCGTATCTTGTCTAATTCGTGTTCACCCAGATTATCGATTCGCCGGTCCCTAAAATAAATCTCTCCCATGTTCGGCCTTAGCAAGACTATGAAGTGTTTTATCAAGACGGTTTTGCCGCATCCGCTCGGCCCGATTACCACCGTCGTCTTGCCCTTCTCCATCGTCAGGGAAATATCATCCAGAACAACATTGTCCCCGAATTTTTTCGTAACGTTTTTAAGGGCAAGTATACCGTCGCCGCTTGCATCCGCCGCCTGCTTATTACCTTTGGCCTTTTCCACTTTCAACTCTCTTCTATACACTGCACGCTAAACGCTATATGCTATTATTATACCAGACTTCTGACTGGCCAAAACGTATTATAAATCCCCTTGAAAATCACTGCCAGCGCAAAGTCCAGTGCCAGTATGGAGATGAAACTGGCCACGAACGCCTCTGTGCAGGCCTGTCCGACACCGTGTGCACCTTCCCTGCACGTAAAGCCCTTATAGCAGCTAATAGCAGCAATAGCTGCTCCGAAGAAAAACCCCTTTATAACTCCGATAGACACATCCCATAGTTCCACGCCCTGGGCGCTAAAGTTCCAATACGCCCGATTGTTAATATCCATTTGAATAACGCTCACGAAATAGCCACCTAAAATACCCAGCAAATCAGCGAAGATAATTAGGGCCGGGGTAAGCAGCAGGCAAGCCAGAACCCGCGGTGCGACCAGGTGTCGTACCGGGTCCGTACCCATACTCCTGACCGCATCAATCTGTTCGGTAACGTTCATTGTTCCCAGTTCAGCCGTTAGTGCCCCGCCGATTCGCCCCGCTAACATAACCGCCGCAAGCACAGGACCTAATTCTTTCACAACCGAGATGTTAATTAAAACACCCAGGTGCTCTTCCAAACCCATACCAGCTAATTGGTCGTATGCCTGAACTGCTAATACCATCCCCACAAAAGCTCCCGTTATCATTACAACCGGCACACTGCGGACACCGATAAGATGCATTTGTGCCCATATCAGCGGATACGTTCTGGTCCTCGAACAGCTCCACGCAGCCGCCTTCGTCACCTCCAAGACAAACCTTGCGAACCGCCCCATATTATTTACGCCTTTTATCACATCAGCTCCTATTGTCTCAATCATAATATCTCACTCCAAAACCAGCTTTTCCTGTTATCTCCACGCACGCTCCCGACCAAGCCGTCTTTTGTCAATAGTAAATAGTCAATAGTCAATAGTCAATGGAAAACCACCCCGGTTTTACGCTGCTGGTTTCTTTGTTTAGCCGTTGCCGACATTTATCCGCCGTAGCCTTGGCAAACGTGGACAGCAATGCAATGTCGTTATATTTAGCCCCGCAATTTATTCGGGGTTATCTTTAGCCCCTCGGCCTGCCGAGGGGTTCTTGCCGTTATGTTTAGCCCCGGCCTCTGGCCGGGGTCGTTTACCCGCCCACGCCATTTATCCGCCGTAGCCTTGGCAAAGGTGGACGCCGACGCAATACGAAAATGTCATTGCGAGCATCGCGAAGCGATGCGCGGCAATCTTTTACCCCGTTAGAAGTAACACTTCTAACCGGTGCCCAACAGCAAATAGTCAATAGTAAATAGTAAATGAAAATTCCCCCCCTGTCCCAGAACACCTTTATCTGGGATCCACCCTATACGCTATATACTCTTTCCATCTTGACATTTCATCCCCGCTAAACTAAACTCCTAACAAATTTATACGCCTCAGGCGTAAAGCGTTGTATAGGACTACCACAGGCATTATTATGTTGGATTTCATGAATGAATAACGAGCCATCCATAGTCAAGAAAACCGAGTCAGCGCTCGATGATCTCCTTGATCTTTGGCGCAGGCGCAAGCTGGTTTGCATTATCGTCCTTGCCGTAATAATCCTTCCTGCTTGCTTCACCCTTTATCAACAGTTTGTCGTAGTGCCCAAGCTGAAATCTGAAGTCAGTACTCTGAAAACTCAGAAACGGGAAGCTGAGCAGAAACGGGACAAGGCTGAACTCCAGCTTGCGCCATTTCTTGCAATTGCTAAAAGCAATTTCCCTGACACCCCAGAAGACCAACGTCTCGACGAACTTTCGGAAAAACTGGATCGCATAATCGCAGAATCCAAAAATGCAGATCGTAGCATTCTCTTGAAATTGAGGACTATTGAAGAGACGATAGGGGGCATCCAACAAGGCACCACAGTGAGTACAACGAAGCGTGTCATCTCTGAAGCCGTGGCCAAACGGTTGACATCATCCCTGAAGGATATCACTGACTATGACGTGGATATCAATTGTGTTATGGGAGACGCTGAAGGATTTGCTCTTGCAGAGCAAATCAAAGAGATTTTCAGCAAAACAAATTGGAAGGTTACTGGTGTGGGACAGTCTATCTTCAGCAAGCCCATTACGGGTCTCATTGTTGAGTTCGGAAAACAACCCCCCGCCGTCCTGCAACGGGCATTGTTGCCTCTTTTCGACAATCTTGGCTACCCTCGAGAAGCCAATCTGAATCCCAAAGTTCCTGGGAATAGACTGAAAATAATCGTTGGTGGCAAGTAAGAAAATCTAAGAAAAATAGGGACAGCCAGCTATTAATGGCAGGCAACGTCCCTTGCCAAAAGACACGGATACAGTTAGACTTGTGATTAAGAGAAGATGTTACCTAACCAGCGGCTTAACTCGAACACCACATGCGCACCGACACTAAGCTCTAGCGTTCGGCGTTGTGGATAAACTAGGAAACTAGGATAAACTAGGGACAGCCACCTATTTTCTTAACTTATCCACTCTACCCGTAATTTTCTAATCCGTCAACATTGAACCAATTTTGAATTTGGTATTTTGGTAATTTGAATCTTGACTGTCGTCAGACAAGTTTGTTTAGTATTTAGGTATTCGGATTTAGGATTTACCACGACTCACTATTCACCACTCACCATTCACCATCCGCGAAATCTGCGCAATCTGCGGTTAAGCAAATTCGTGTTAATTCGTGGCTAATCTTACTTTGTGTCCTCGCCGTGCTGCGCAGGTCGCAGCAGGTTGGTGTCTTCGTGGTAAAAAACCCTAATCCGTCAAACCAAATTCTGACTCCTGACTCCTGACTCCCGGCTACTGTTTACTGACTCCTGACTTCTGATTTAAGAATCCGCCAAACGCAAAAACAACGTCAGATAAAAAAAGCTCGTAGTCTTTTCGATTAGTCAAAAGGACTATGAGCATTACAACCAACAGACCTCAACCAACAGACCTCAACCAACGAGATACGAGATACCAGATACGAGATACGATTTTAATCCCACTCACTATTCACTAATCACAATTCACCATCTGCGAAATCTGCGCAATCTGCGGTTAAGCAAATTCGTGTTAATTCGTGGCCAAGTTTCTCTGTGAAATCCGCGCTCTCCGCGATTAAAAAACTATGAACTATGAACTACCAACTACGAACCAGCGTCTTACTGTCCCGAGCAAACTTGTCCCGAGTATAAGCGAGGGAGCC
>JAUWIG010000037.1 GCA_030605475.1 Planctomycetota bacterium
GGTTAGATATGGCCAGGCCCTTGCCGCTGTTGATGCTGATATCGGTGGTAGGCTCATTCGTAGTTTTCGTCAAGCAGCGCCGCGACGGTCAATTGCGTGGGCGGTCGATTGTGCGGCTGTGCATGGTCATATTTTCATTGGGACTTCTGGGAAAGATGATTTTACATACGCGGCTGGGGTTTTACGGCTTTGTGCTGGCGATGCCGGCGACATTGTTGGCCGTGGTGGCGCTGACATGCTGGGTGCCGGGTTGGCTGGGCCGCCGGGGGGGGTACGGTGGTGTTTTCAGAGCCGTTGGGCTGGGTGTATTGCTGGTATGTATTCTGGCGCACCTGCAGATAATGAACTTCTTGTTGAGCCAAAAGACCTGTACGGTGTCCAGCGGGGCTGATACCATCATCGCCGGTGGAAGGGGATATTTTGTCAACATCTTGCTGGAGCATATCGCTTGGCGTGTCAAGCCCGACGAGACCCTGGCGGTTTTTCCGGAGGGTGTAATGGTGAATTATCTTTGCCGGCGAGTTAACCCGACGCCTTATATTAACTTCATGCCGCCTGAGTTGATTATGTTTGGAGAAGACAAAATCCTGGCCTCATTTCAGGAGCATCGGCCGGACTACGTTGCGCTGGTGCACAAGGACACAGCGGGTTATGGGTATTTGTTCTTTGGACGCGACTACGGCCAGCAGATATATAAATGGATAACGAACAACTATGAGCCGGTTTGCCAGATCGGAGCTCCTCCTCTGCAAGGCAAGTATTTTGGGATACTGCTTATGCAGGCGAAAGAGTCGCAATAGCTTTTGGGTTTGGGACAGATGAGGATAACTTAAGAAAAACAATAGAATATTTCGGAGCAATACTACGGAGCTGAGCATAATTATACCCTGTTATGACGAAGTTAATACCATAGAATTAATAGTAAAGGCAGCGAAGAATTGTGCTTATCAGAACAAAGAAATAATTATCGTCGATGCCCCGAAAAGCTCAGCGATGAAGACAGGGGTGTTTGATGGCACAGGTGCCTGAACAGTCAGAAAGTTCACAAATGAAGCTTTCTTAGGGAAAAGTCTCGCTGACGTGGTGGCATCTCGCGTTTCTTATCATTGTGGTCCTTGCGGCGGGGGTACGATTGCCGGGATGCTTTAGCAATTTCTGGTTCGACGAAATCTGGGCGTTCTCTTACGCGAATCAGTTAGGTTCGCCGGTCGAGATATTCACCGAGCAGCACGACAACAATCATCATCTCAACACGCTTATTTTTTATCTCCTCGGTGATTGCGAACATTGGATGGTCTATCGGATTCATTCTCTGGTTACTGGGATCGGTGCGGTCATTCTCGCTTGGTTCATCGCTCGCCGGGCTGGCAGACTCGAAGCGATAATTGCATCACTTCTGATGGCCGGGTCGTATCTGATGATTCATTTCTCGTCCGAAGCTCGGGGATATGCAATGGTCGTCTTTTTTTCGTTTGCGACATTTCTTACTATCCAGCGTTTTGCCGAAGATAAGCGTTGGCCCAGCGCAGTTGTGTTCTGGCTCTGCGTGTGTCTGGGGTTTCTCTCGCACTTGACATATCTGCATGTTTTCATCGCGGTTGCCCTGTGGTTGTTAGTTCACCTTTTCAAAACGTGTGAAGACAAACTGGATGTAATCGCGCATTTCACTCAATGTTTTAGCGTACCGCTCCTGTTCCTCGGCTGCTTCTATGTGTTTGCTATCAGGGGTTTAGAGATAGGTGGTGGCCCCCCGTACAAGCTTATAGATGTGCTGGTAAAAGCGTTGTCGCACGCAGGCGGTTGGCCGTCTGGGGGGGGCGGTTGCGGTCGTGGTGAGTGTGGTAACTGCAGGTCTGTTTCTCTTGGCGATTGTGTGGTTGTGGCAAAGAGAGCGCAGTGAGTGGATTTTCTACCTGACCGTGATTTTCCTGTCACCGGCTGCGGCTTTGACTGTGAAGCACCATGAAGTAATGTTCATCCGGTATTTTCTGGTAAGTATCGCTTTTGGTTTTATTGCTGTCACTTATGTTCTGGCTGACCTGTGTCGGTGCGGACGTCTGCCTAAGTTGTGTGTGACCGTTTTGGTTTTGTTATTTCTCCTCGGAAATGGTGCGAACGTTGTGAGACTTTTCAAATATGGACGCGGGGGATATCTGGAAGGCTTGCGTTACATGGCTGACCGCACACCAGGGCAGGTCGTCACAATAGCCAGCGACAATGATTTTCGCAACGGCATGCTCGTGGAGTACTACGAGCGATATTTGCCACCGGACAAAAGGATCGAATACATTCCTCAATCTCAGTATCCTACAAAGGTGCCGATGTGGGTGGTACTCCATTGCATTGGAAAATCATGCGAGATTTTTCCGACATTCGCTGGTCCTCATGGCAACGCCTACGAGCTGATTAAGACCTTCCCTTCCTTTGGTTTGTCCGGTTGGCATTGGTTTGTCTATCAGAGGCAGGACTGTGCAGGTGCAAGTCCGGTCGATCTTAATGGGAAACTGAGGTGATCATCGTCGTGGACGGCTTAAGATAAGTGATAGAATACTTCGTAGCAATAGTATAAAGTTGAGCATAGTTATCCCCTTGTTATAATTGAGTTGATATCATGTGCTATATCACGAACGCAACCAGTGAAAAAAGACCACATTAAGAACAGTGATAGAAGCTACCACCGAAAGTATTCACATACCTGTTGCTGCGGCCTTTTCCTGAGCTAAGAGATGCTTTTTCAGATTGACATATCCTCCAGAATTCTATATAATTATCTTAAATTGGATGCAGTTCTATAAAAGCTGCTTTAATCTTTGTTCTAAATCATTCAGTTGGATTTATCTTAAGTGCGGTGGCAGGAGCCGGTCGATTTTGAGAGTATAGCAGAGATATGAATGAGAGGTTCCAGCGAAACATCTACCATGAAGAAAAACAGGTACCCTATTCAGAAAAGCCTTGTCCTGTTTATAACGCTACCGGACCTGGAGCCACGGGATAAAGACAAAGAGTATCGAGTATGGCACGTAAGCAAAAGTCAGTAAGCGATCTGAGTCGGCGAGAGATATTGAAATACGGACTCTACGGTGGCTTGGCAGCAGGCCTGGCTGGCAGCCTTCGGCTGGGTGGTTGTGGAAAGAAGAGGCAAGGAGAAAGGCCAGATATTATTTTGATATCGATTGATAGTCTTCGGCCGGACCATCTGGGCTGCTATGGATACCAGCGACAGACCAGTCCGACTATTGACCGATTAGCTCAGGAAGGTGTGCGGTTTACAAAGGCGGTGAGTACCACCTCGTGGACGCTGCCGTCGTACGCGGCTTTGTTTACCGGCTTGTATGACTCGGCCCACGGGTTAGTAGATAACGGGCTTCGGCTGGCAGAGACACATGTAACGCTGGCCGAAGTATTGTGCAGAGCGGGCTATCAGACGGCAGGCTTTTTCGGGGGACCGTATCTGCATTCAGCGTTCGGTCTCGGCAGGGGTTTTACAACGTACCAGAGTTGTATGACGGCGCTGTCGGATGATGCGAGCGACGAGGTTGTACGGCGGGAGTCACGCAGAGAGGTTAACGTCTCGCACGCGGATATAACCGGTCCACGGACGCTGGAAAAATTCAGCTCGTGGTTGAAAATGGCCGACGAACGCCCTATGTTTGTTTTCCTCCATATGTGGGATGTGCACTACGACTACATTCCGCCCAGGCAATATGTCGATATGTTCGACCCAGACTACACCGGCAGCGTCAACGCCAAGAACTTTATGCGCAATAATGCGGTTCACGCCAACATGTCGGAACGTGACTTGCAGCATGTGGTTGCACTATACGACGGAGAAATCCGCTTTACTGATGATATTCTGGCGCATATTCTGGCCGAGTTGGACCGTTACGGTCGGATGGAACAGGCTTTAATTTTAGTTACGGCAGACCACGGCGAGGAATTTTTCGAACACGGAGATAAAGGACATGCCCGAACACTGTATGATGAGGTCATTCGCGTGCCGCTTATTTTTCGTTGGCCGAATCGTCTAAGAGAAGCTGTAGTAATCGAGCAGCAGGTACGATTGATTGATGTGATGCCGACTATTCTGAGCTTGGCTGGCGTGCCGTTAAATGTGAAGATTCAGGGCCGCGATATCAGTGGACTTCTGCGAGGACAAAAGATATCGGAGCAATCAGCGTTTTGCGAGTTGTTGTTGAACAAAGGCAGAGACAGGGCACTGCGGACCAATCGAAAAAAAGTATGGGTAAATGGCCTTACTAAGGTGCGAATGTGTTTCGATTTATTAAGCGACCCCGGAGAACATAGGCCGTTAGTGCCGACCGGCAGGAAGTTCCGGCGGGCTTTATCCGAGCTTGCCGAGGTAACACAGGAAAGTTTGGCTTTGTATGAGCGGCGGGTTGGACGAGCCAGCCGGGATGTCGAACTTAGCGAAGATATCAAGAAGCGATTGCGCTCGCTGGGTTATATAGGCGGTGGAGATGACGAAAAAGAGTAACTTCAGCGATAGTGTTGTTCGAAATCAGAAGAGGAAAATCTGAAAGGGTTCTACAGAGTTGGAACAGTCCGGCAGATTGAATGGTGGCGGTATATCGAGCTTGGCTCGTTGGGCCGGGCCGCTGGTGATAGCCGCGGTGAGCCTTGCTATGTTAGTGTGGCAGTGGCGCAGCTGGCCTGATGTGCTGGTCGACTTCGGGAGGGAACTGTATGTAGCCTGGCAGCTTGCCGAGGGGAAAGTTCTTTACACAGACATAGCGTACTTCAATGGGCCGCTTTCGCCATATTTGAATTCACTTTGGTTTCGACTATTCGGTGTGAGCTTGATGACACTTGCGGTCTGCAACATGGTTATCGCAGCTGGTCTGATTGTTTTGCTGTACAGGCTCCTGTTGGATATCGGGGATAGGGTATCAGCAACGGCGGCGTGTGTTGTGTTCGCGGCGATTTTGGGTTTCGGCAACATAGATGTGGTCGGTAACTACAACTATATCTGTCCTTATTCGCACGAAGTGACCCATGGGATGGTGTTGGCGATAGCGGCAATCTGGTGTGTATCAATGTACCATCGCCGGCGTAGGATGATATATGTGGCAGGGGCGGGATTGGCTTTGGGGCTGGCATTCCTGACAAAGGCGGAGATGTTCCTGGCGGCAGCTGCAGCGGTCGGTACCGCTTGGGTGTTGACGGTTTGGTCTCAGTGGCGGGGGTGGTCGCATCTGATTAAACTACTAAGCATCTTTGTGGGCTCAGCGGTGCTGCCGGTAACTATCGCATTTGGCTTACTATGTATGGTTATGCCGGCCGAGCGAGCATTTTTAGGAACGATGGGGACATGGGTGTGGATAGGGAACAAGGAGATTACCTCTCTGGTATTCTATCGCTGGGCGATGGGGTTGGACCATCCGTTGGTAAACGTGAAAAAGCTGCTGGTTTGGGCGGGCTGGTATGCGGCGGTTTTTATACCGGCGGGATTAATTGGAATGGTGCTGCCTGAGAGAGGCAGGTATCGTCTCGGGGTGGCAATGGTGTGTTTTGTAACCGCTGTGGTGGTGCTGGGATTGAACAGGTATGACATTGCGTGGTTTGACATGGCTCGGCCCTTACCACTATTGATGCTGGTGTTGGTAGTGGGCTCGTTCGTGGTTTTTATCAAGCACTACCACAAGGGTCAACTGCGTGGGCGGTCGATTGTGCGGTTGTGTATGGCCATATTTGCCCTTGGACTTCTGGGAAAGATGATTTTACATACGCGGCTGTGGTTTTATGGCTTTGTGCTGGCGATGCCGGCGACATTGTTGACAGTGGTGGCGCTGACATGCTGGGTACCGGGCTGGCTGGGCCGCCGGGGGGGATACGGCGGTGTTTTCAGAGCCGTTGGCCTGGGTGTATTGCTAATATGTGTTCTGGGGCACCTGCAGATAGCGAATTCCCGGTTGAGCCAGAAGACCTGTAAGGTATCCAGTGGGGCTGATACCATCGTGGCCGATGGAAGGGGATATTTTGTCAACATCTTGCTGGAGCATATCGCGCAGCATGTCAAGCCCGACGAGACACTGGCGGTCTTTCCGGAGGGTGTAATGGTGAATTATCTCTGCCGGCGGGTTAACCCGACGCCTTATATTAACTTTATGCCCCCCGAGTTGATTATGTTTGGAGAAGACAAGATGCTGACCTCGTTTCAGGAACACCGGCCGGACTACATTGCACTGGTGCACAAGGATACCGTGGAGTATGGATTTGAGTTCTTTGGACGCGACTACGGCCAGCATCTGTACAAGTGGATAATGAACAACTACAAGCCGGTTTACCAGATAGGAGACCTTCCTCTGCAAGATGAGTATTTTGGGATACTGCTTATGCGGGCGAAAAAATCGCAATAGCTTTTGGGTTTGGGACAGATGAGGATAGCTTAAGAAAAACGATAGAATATTTCGGAGCAATAATATGAAGTTGAGCATAGTTATACCCTGTTATAACGAAATTGATACCATAGATTCGATAGTAAAAGCAGTTAAGAACTGTCCCGTACAGAGCAAAGAAATAATTTTAGTCGATGATTATTCCACCGATGGCACCAGAGAAAAGCTGCAGAGCGAGATTGAAAACCTCGTAGACAAAGTGCTTTATCATGAACGTAACCAGGGAAAAGGAGCCGCATTAAGAACGGCAATTATGGCTGCAACCGGCGATATTGTCATTATACAGGACGCCGATTTGGAATACGACCCGAGTGAGATTCCCAAGGTCATTCAACCAATCCTGGACGGAAAGGCTGATGTTGTATATGGCTCGAGATTTTTGGGGAGCTCTGCTCACAGGGTTATCTATTATTGGCACATGGTCGGAAACAAATTTTTAACCACTCTTTCCAATATGTTTACGAACATTAACTTGACGGATATGGAAACGTGTTACAAGGCCTTTAAAAGAGAAATCATACAATCAATTGAGCTTGAGGAGAACAGATTTGGGTTTGAGCCGGAAATAACCGCAAAAGTAGCCAGGATGAAATGCAGAATCTATGAAGTTGGCATCTCTTATTATGGCAGAACATATACAGAAGGCAAAAAGATAGGATGGAAAGATGGATTTTCGGCAATCCGGTGCATATTGAAATATAACCTGTTTAGGAGGAGTTCCCAGGTTCCCGTTTTGCAAAAAGACCGCAAAACGGAAACCTTGCAGGATGAAAGCTCCTGATGGTGGCGACGAAGTGAGACAAGTAAAGACAGGGTAAAGTGTTGTGAGCATCCGAAGAAGCAAAGAGCACGAGTCACGAGCAGATGACAGTGGTATTTTTGGTAGGCTGCCTGGCTTTCCCGCAAAATTGCTCATTCGCTCCTGGTTGAAAATTTTGTTAGCCATAGGGATTCTTTTTAGTATTAGTCTTACGCTTAATTGCATAGGGATTACCTGGGGGCAGCCTGGGGGAAATCCATGGCATCCCGATTCTATTGCAGGTATGAGGACAGTTCGGCAGATGCCTAATTTATTAGGCGAGTGGCAGTCCAAATATCCACGACTTCATTTTATGGTAAACGCAGCATTTTATAAGCCCTTTCTGAGTTATTGGCGCCAGAATCCGGTAGTAGCGCCGGTTGACGAAGGCCGTCGGGTTGGCAAAGTGGTTTTAAATATGGAGCGGATAAGTACCTTGATTATGGTCTCGCGAATAATCTCAGCACTTATGGGTGCTGGGGCGGTGGTAACAGTATTTCTCACAGCCAGGTTGCTTTTTAATGATAATGTCGCAGCTTTCTTTTCAGGATTGGCCCTTGCGTTCTCAATGCTCTTTGTCTGTTACAGTCATTTGGGTAATTTAGATATTCCGTGCACGTTCTGGTTTGCCTGGGCTTTATACTGGGCGGTCAAAGCTACTTATATAGGAAAATGGCGGCACTTTGTTTTTCTGGGATTATTTTGTTCGCTGGCAGTGTGTACAAAAGACCCTGCTGTTGGCTATGTTGTTGGTCTGGGGGTCGCAGTGTGGCTTGCGATGATAGGCAAGGCAAGAGATGCAGGCGAACCTTTTAAGAAGGCCTTGACCGCCGTATTTAGCATAAAGGTGCTCATCGCGGTTGTAGTAGCCGTATTCTGTTTTGCTCTTCTCAATGATATTCTAACTACTCCTGATGCGTTCTTAAGGAGAATGGGCCACTGGCTCGGTGGAGCTGGCACAACCGCCTATCAGCATGGATTCAAGGGGCAATTACATCTTCTACAGAAAACATTCAAAAATCTTTACTACGCTTTAGGCTGGCCGCTGCTATTGGCCGTCACGATTTCACTTGTTTATTGTGTGATGAAGTTTCGTTGGAAATCGGTCTTTGCTGTAATACCGCTTATAGCATTTTATCTGATAGTGATTGTGAATATCCACTTCAGTTACCCCCGTTTTTTCTTGCAGGCTTTCCCTGCCTTGGTTTTGCTTGTAGGAAAAGCAAGTGCAGATTGGCTTCGGTGGCGAAGGCTGCCCATAGTGGTCAAGGTTTTTCCGTTGGTGTTTGTATATATTCTATCTTTGCTCTACTGCCTTGGGCTCGATTTGGAGTTGGTTGGGGACACTCGTTACAGAGCTGAACAATGGTTGGCAAGCCATGTTAGCCACGATGACTGTGTTGTGGCGCTGACGGGGTCGGCATATGCGCCTCGAATACAGATGTTAGGCTGTAAGTACATCTTTTGGCATTACAGACCACAAAATGAGGAACTTTTGCGGAAAATCAGGCCTTATGCGAATTATCTTGTTCTCAGTGAGAAAGAGTTCGAAATAACAGAGACGTTTGACCAGGATTTTTTAAGGGCTCTTTTGGAAGGCAAAAGGGGTTATAAGCAGGTTGCTCACTTTTCGAACAAATATTTGTATCCTCGGAAAACAATATTTGGTTTTCCGGGCTGGCCCGTTAGGCGCTTAAGGATGTACAGTCCTGATACAATTATTCTTAAGAGAGAGGATAGTTTTCGGTACCAGTAAAAGAAGGAGAATATATGAGCCGTTCCGGAAGTAATAGACGGAGGACGAGGGACGAGGGACGACGGACGAAGGACGAAAACGATTTAATTGGTAAGGAGGCGTATTTTGAGATTTTTGTAGTATCAATTCTGTTTGTTTTTGGAGTTTATCACTCCGTTCTTTATTTTGGGCATCAGGCTGTGCCTAATCCTGATTTTAGCGCCTTTGTCAATGTCGGCCATGAGCTTTTATCTTTCGAGGTCCCTTCGAGTTTCAAACGCGTCCCCGTTCTTGGATTGTTGCAGGTCGGCTTGGGTTATTTGGTTGGGGGCCAACATCCTGATTTAACCGCAGGTTGGCTGCTTAACGCCATCCTCCACCCACTAAACGCAGTTTTGCTCTGGCTCGTTGGGCGCAGAATCGTCGGCAAAGCAGCGGTATGGATTGCCGCCATTGCCATCATAAACCCCTGGGTTATATATGCGCTTCGTGACCCCATAGTCGAAACCACCCTGCTGTTTTTTGTGCTGCTTACGTTCTATCTCATTCTTAGACGCTCAAGCTGGAGCTATCTCTTGGCTTCAATAACCACGATGGTCCGCTATGAAGGTGCCGCTCTTATCCTCGGTGCGTTCGTAATCGATATGATACTCCGCAAAACGAAAAAAGAACGCCTGATGGCATTGCTCTACTCGACTCTGGCGTCGGTACCGCTTATAATCTGGATGGGAGCAACCTTTATGGATTTCCACGGCAGAGACAGCACACACTACCTCAAGGAATTCGGCGCAGCCAGTGGCGGCAAATTCATCCTGCCCGAATACATAAGGTTGCTTTGGGAAGTGGGATTCCATCCATTGTTTACCTCGGCAACAGCCACAAAAGCTATGTTCATCAGGCCAACTGCTGCCGAGGTCCAATCGATAAAAACATTCTTTGGCGCCACTCAAATTCTTGCTGCAGGCACTTTCGCTTTCGGTGCCATCTATGGGCTTTGCAAACGCCGGTGGAATATATTGGCCTTATTGATTTTCCTGGTGCCTTACTTTATCGTTCATGCACTGCACTCATTTATATATCACAGGTTTATGACCACCGTTTACTGGATGGTGCTGTTGATATGCTTTTTCGGTGTGCAGAGCTGCTGGAAATTGATAAACAAAGACGACCGCATTGCCAAACCGATAATTATCATCCTGCAGGGTATTTTGTTAATAATCGCCTTTGTTTGGCTGCTCAAACTATTACCATATTTGCCCAAACTTGCACCAATCAGCCGCAGGTCCGTTTCAATTCCTTATGTAGCTATGGGTGTTGTTGCTCTTATCTTTGCCGCCCGTGTTGTTCTTTACAGGACCCGATACCTGTGGCGTGACATCGCCGTATCGGCTCTTGTATGTTTGGTTGTCGTATCAAACCAGGTTGTTCTGGCCCGTACGGTAGGCAATGGACAGCGGGACGTAGAGTTTAAGCTTTTGGCGGATTGGTATATTGCCAATGCGAAGCCGGGCGAAAAAATACTTACCACAATGTCAAATATCGTGAGCATATATGCTCCTGAGCACAAGGCCTCTTTACTGCCTACCGGAAGTATTAAGGCTGATAATCCAACTGATTTCGTCAGGAAATGTTATGATGAGGAAATTAGCTATATTGCGTGGGATTCCAGAGTTGGATTTAGCGTTGGGGGGCGCTATTATAAGCTTTGGGGTCTAAAGAATATAGCTGTGCTGGCCAAGCCGCAAACCATAGGACCGTATGAGTTCATTACGCAGATACGGGTGAATGAAAGACGGTTTATCAATATTTTTCGTTTGCGCAAACCGTCACCACGTCCTGCTACCGGCCGGAACTGATAGCATTTTGAGGATTAACTATAACACAGCAGTTAAATTTACTAAAGTAGTCCTCGTCTAAATAAATGGCCCTGGCCGGCTTATCTGTTTTATACAGGACGGCCACATCCCAGTTTCTTGAGCGTACAATTTGGAATTTATAGCCGAATTGCATGTAATAGTATAAAGGCCAGGTAAGATACCTTGTTTCTTTTGACAATCTGATTTTCCATATTTTATCAGGGTTTGTATCCTTCAATCTATGAAGGAGGGGCCCTGAGATGCTTTGCCGGTCCCAGTCGTGTATTTCGACAGCGTGTGCTGACGGCAGATTCAGCAGCGTTAGTAATATTGTAACTACGATAATACAGCCTCGTATCGCAGAGCCTAAGAGCTTATTGTCTTTAAGATTCTTCCAGAATTTATCCAGGAGTATTCCCGCGCTAATCAATACCAGCGGGAGCAGGAATACTGCATTGCGAGCAAAGCCGAGCGACATATTCAGCAGAACACGATGAACGAACATGGCCAATATTGCAATGGCCGTAGTCAGAAATATGAAAACGCCGGAGTCATCCAATCTCAAGTATAGTTGCCGGATACCGTTTTTGGTTTTGAGACAAAATTGATATATCCCGAACAGCACGCTTAGGCCCGTTAGGAGAACAAATATGGAATAGACGATAAAACGGAAATTGTTGTCTTGACCGGCCATTGTGTCTATCAATAGCTGCTTCATAAGTGTGCCGAAGGGTATCATTCCAAAATCACTTCGTGCATTCAGGATATCTTTGTAGAGCTCTTTGTAAAGCAGATATAGCAGAACAAATGTGAATGATGGGATAGAAATTAAATTCAGTAAGACGGGATTTCGCTTGTTTGGCGCATCCCGGAATACGTAAGATGAGTATAGAATAAATGTGATATTGACACTGAACAGGACAAATAGGCACGAAAGCATTGAGCCGAGGGCGAGGAAATTCATCAAAACAACTGCTGCAATAGGCACCCAGCGGTAAGCGTATTTTATCTTATTGCTTAACAGTCCTAAGATAAGAGCGATTCCAGCGTAAATAGCCCCAATCGCGATAGAATATCCTCTTGCCAAAAAAGACAGGTCAAATGCAAACCAGTTAAATAACACCAATCCCAGCAGTATAATTTTTAAGATTTTTGACTCGACTGTTTTATGAATAATGTATGCCGCCGAGAACGAAAACAATACTCCGAACATCATAGAATGGATTCTGATGAAGTGTTCGTACGAGCTGAAATGCTTACGCCCAAAGCAAATCAATATTGAATTGATGACGTGATTGTTGTTTGGATTCACATATGAAGTCAGAGCCGCCTGAGCGCTTTTACCGAAGTGGGCTAAACTAAACGACTCATCGTAGAGGATTCCCGTGTGGTCAGCCTTATATATTTTAAAGCCTATCCCAGCCAGTAAAATCAAAGCAAATGCAAGCATAGATATTTTATTACTTATGGGTGTTGCTGTATTCTTCGCTGCTTTATGAGCATTTTTTTTACGCGTTGATGTTCTATGGCATTGTTTGCTTTTGTTTTTTATGTGGCGCATCACTATCTTTAAGGGGTTCGCATTTCGCAATTTGTCTCGAGATGCGGTTTTGCTGCCAGAGTATCCCGAATTTTACCAAATTTTGCTTTCTTGCCGCAGAGGATATGAAAGTAGTTTTTAACTATAGGAACATAACGACTCTTTATTCTGAGCAGAATTAGTTCACTGCGATGACTTCTTTGACTTCCGGCACTTTTTCTTTGAGCAGCCGCTCAACGCCCATTTTGAGTGTCATTTGAGCTCCGGGGCAGCCCTCGCAGGCCCCCTGCAGGCGCACCCTGACGGTGTTATCTTCATCTGTGCCTACAAGTTCAATATCACCGCCGTGGCTTTTTAGACTTGGCCTGATGGTCTCAATCACGTCTTTAACTTTTTCTTCGAAGGTTTTTCCGGTGTTAGCTTCATCGCAACCGCATTGTTCACACATAAGAAATCTCCTAAGTTTATTCTAAATCAATGATTATAGCGACAAATGATTCCAGAGCAAGTAATTTTTCTACGTTTTGAAATAGGTTCGACACTTCGACGGTTCGACCTTGCTCACCGCAGGCAAGCTCACTACAGGTTGGGTTTGATTGGGTTTGTTTTTCCGTCATCAAAAGGCCTGATTTATTGTCATAATTCTTTGCTGAATAGAAGTTTAAATTCATTTTTGGCTTTTCGGAAATTGGGTTTGTTTCGCATAATTAATCATTTTTGATTGATTCTACCGGAGGCGGACAGAGGACAGCAAAAATCCGAAATCCTAATATCGAAATACGAAACAAATTCAAAAATCAAATTTTCAAATGCTCCAAACGAGAAACGAGGTTTAATAGATTATTTGACTTGGGTTTGCTAACCCTGAAGACCTTGCCCTACGGGGCGGTTTATGTTTGCCTGCTGGTAAACATATGGGGATTTTAACACATTTTCAAACAAAAGTCAACAAAAAAGTGCTTTATAAGCACATAAATAGCGTCGTCTTACAGGCGGCGGAAGACAGAAATTGTTTTTGACGGGAATTGTGGTTTTGGGTGCATCGCCAGAATGCTTCGGTTAACTTCTTTGAAGCAGCCTAATTCGAGAGAGTTGTCGTTAAAAAAAGGTTTTAATTGTCGGAATTTACTTGACAATAATGAAGAGTTGCGGTACAATGATAATACAGTAGGAGGTATGTTTGTGTTTCGGACACAAGGTGCCTCTTTTTTTGTTTTTGCGTTATTTTTGTGATCTTTGCCATTATATTTTTATGGCCTTATGCCGGAATTGGCAGACGGAGGCGTTTACCAAACGCCTGCCTTTAAGGGCGTGCGGGTTCGAATCCCGCTAAGGATTAAAATCTCGGCCAAAATGGCTTGAGTTTTATATAAGATTGTAGATTGCCGACGTATATGGATTGTCGGCGCTGCCTAAAATTAGGCCAAATAGACCTATCGATTAGACACACCGCTTTCCACGTCAAGCCAGTTCATAAAGGTTAGTTAAATAACGGATTGTTGATATTTATCGAAAGGAAAAAATCATGACTAAGAAGACAGCAAGTTACAACAAAGGCGGAGTTGAGAAGCTCCCCAATAACAAACCAGTTGTTTATCGGATTAAGACCGTTGGAGGCAAAACTAACTATGTTGGTGTGGCCAAGAAAGATCGAGTACAGGATAGAATCTGCGAACATCTTGAAAGCGGAAAAATACCAGGCGCAAAGGTGCAAATAGAACAGATGACTAGTATAGATGAGGCGAAAAAAAGAGAGGAAAATATAATTACTCGGACTGCGCCAAAGTATAATGAGCAAGGAAAGTAGTATATACTGTAGTTATGACTGATGAAACTGCTTTAAACATATATACCGACGGTTCATCTTTTTCATCTCCAAGAAGGGGCGGTATCGGAATAAGATTTGTGTTTCCTTACTATATGAATAAAGAGGAACAGAGCTTTGCTCCTGAAGGATATGTAGGCGCAACTAACAATGAGATGGAACTCAAAGCGTGTATTGTGGCATTAAAACAAGTATCAAAGTTTAGTGACTTGCAACAAGTGTCAAGAGTAATCATACACACTGATTCGAGTTATGTAGCAGATTATTATAAAACAGCAGTCTATTTCTGGTCTAAAAATAAATGGTATACACGTGCAGGCGCACCAGTTCAAAATACAGACCTGTGGAAGGAACTTTTAAAAGAAGCTAATAAGGTTCGTAAAAGAGTGGATATTCAATGGGTAAAAAGGAACTCGAACGAACACAGCAAGGCCGTTGATAAATTAGCAAAACAATCCGCAAAAAACGCGACAAAGAGACTGCCGGGAGTTGTTGATGTGAGAAGAAAACTTTCAAATAAGAGTGTTGAATGCGGTAGCGTTAAAATGCTTGGTCAAAAAATATCTATACGGATAATTACCAGTAAATACCTAAGTTCACCACATAGAATATGGAGATACAAATATGAAGTTATCTCCACCAAAAGCAGGTTTTATAAAAATGTCGATTGGATTTACTATCGTAGTGCATTAAGGAAAAGATATAGCTATTTGGTTAGTCTTAATAAGAATAAAGATTATCCTCAAATATCCAAGGTATTACGCAAATTAGAGACATAAATTTAGCGGGGATTGAACAGGCAATAAACTTAGTTCTTTTTAATATTTGTTACAGGAATTTATAAATGGCTAGGATAAAGATTGAAAGAATTTTTGAGAAACTTGAAACGGATCTTCGGGCAGCACTTGCCGATGCGGTACGTAATACTATTCCTGAGATTCAGTTCGATGAACACAGGTTGTACCGTGAATTCATTCGCTCAGTTGGTTATGAATGCCGGAGATGGGAGAGAGTTCCCGACCAATATGTTGAAATTGAGTAAAAATAAATGTCGTTAACTCTCTCATAGTAAGGAAAGAGAATAGTGCCTCGCTTGAGTTGCTGTTGTTTCCGGAGGCTGCACCTAGGGCACATGCCCGCAGGGCATGGAACAAGGATTGGGTCCCCGACAGATAAGCAAGTGAGCAACGGTCGAGGATCTCCGCTATGCTACGAGGGGCTAAATATAAAGCGTTGCGGTAAAGGGTAAAAGAACCCCACAACCACAAACACCAATAAGAATACCCCCGTCGCGAGCAACGGGGCTAAACGAGGCGACGATTAAAAACATTCTGGACCCCAGATAACGACATTCTGGGGTCTTCGCTGCGCTACGAGGGGCTAAAAATGTTATCGGCAGGTGGGAAAATTGTCGAAAAATTATTGACAGGGGTTGATTGATTTTGTATAATTTCTTTGGTATTTGTATGAAAACATATAAATACGAGCCTGAGACACGGCTTGAGCTGTGATTACGGGATTACAGCAGGGCTTTGAATCTTCGGGCGGTTCGGTCGTCCGGCACCAATTAGGCGTGAGCCTAATCTCAATTGGTGCGGGGCGAGTGGCTTCTCGGAGCAGCCCAGCGGAGCTGTAATTGACCCTGTAAGTTAGCTGTTGGCCTTACGGGGTTGGCCGGAATAACTATTAACGTTTATCAGGAAAGGGAAAAAATGAAGTCCAAATCTTGTTCTTCGGCTGGTTCGGCCGACCAATCCTCTATCAAAGCAGGCCTTTCGACTACGCTCAAGGCAGGTGCACAAATAATAGTCGATACGCTTATTGAACAGGGTGTCGATACGATGTTTGGCTATCTGGGGGGTGTGGTGTTGCCCTTGTTTGACAGATTATATGATGCGCCGATTAATTTTATAAATCCGCGTCATGAGCAGGGCGGCTGCCATATGGCGGATGCCTATGCGCGGGCCAGTGGGAAAGTTGGTGTTGTGGTCGCCACCAGCGGTCCTGGTGCGTGTAATTTGGTTACCGGTCTTGCCACGGCAATGATGGATTCGGTCCCTGTAGTTGCCATTACGGGGCAGGTTCGCACAGAACTTATCGGAAATGACGCGTTCCAGGAGGCTGACATTACCGGCATTACCCGTCCGATTACAAAATATAACTGTATTGTCAAAGACGTTGAAGACCTGGCCCGTACCGTTCGGGAAGCATTTTATATTGCTTCGACCGGTCGGCCGGGTCCGGTGCTGGTTGATGTACCGGTTGACATAGAGGTCGCCAGGTGTAAGACCGATGGCCCAGTCGAGATGAAACTGCCAGGTTATCGGGTTCGGACTAAAGGCAATGCCAGACAGATATCAATGGTGGCAAAGGAGATAAACAAAGCACAGCAGCCGGTACTTTACGTTGGCGGCGGGGTTATTATCGCAAATGCAAGTGAAGAATTAAGAGCAGTGGCTGAAAAAGCACATCTGCCGGTAACAACGACACTTTTAGGATTAGGTAGTTACGACCAGAGCAGGCCCGAATCTCTGGATATGTTAGGGATGCATGGAGCCGCCTATGCTAATTATGCTGTGCAGGAATGCGACTTGTTGATTGCCGTAGGTGCGCGCTTTGATGATAGAGTTACCGGCAAGCTCAAGGCCTTTGCGCCGAATGCAAAGATAATCCATATCGATATTGACCCTTCCAGTATATCGAAGAATGTTCGTGTAGATATTCCTGTGGTGGGCGATGCAAAAATTATTCTGGCTGCACTGGTTAAGGAAGTGGAATACCATGAGAGAAAGCGATGGTTTAAGAAAATTGCCGAATGGAAAAATAAATTTCCGTTTAGCTATGACAGGGATTCAACGACGATTAAACCCCAGTATGTTGTCGAAGAAATTTGCCGTTTAACCGAAGGCCGCGCGATTATAACTACTGGTGTTGGGCAAAATCAAATGTGGGCTGCTCAGTTTTATCGGTTTAGCAGGCCCAGGCAGCTTATAAGCTCCGGCGGGCTTGGAACAATGGGATATGGTCTACCAGCTGCAATAGGTGCTCAAGTGGCCAAACCGGAAGCACTGGTTATTGATATTGACGGCGACCACAGTTTTAATATGACGATGACAGAGCTTCGCACTGCTGTTGAGAACAAGCTGCCGATAAAGGTTTGTATTTTGAACAACGGATATATGGGAATGGTTCGGCAGTGGCAGGAGCTTTTCTATAATAAGCGTTATTCCAAAAGTTACCTGTCCAACCCCGATTATGCCGCTGTGGCCGAGGCGCTTGGGGCCGTTGGGATTACCGTCGATAAAAAAGGCGATGTCCCTAAAGGGATCAAAAAGATGCTGGGCGTAGCTCGGCCTTGTGTTGTTGACTTTAGAATCGAACGCGAAGAAAATGTTTGGCCGATGGTTCCGGCAGGCAAAAGCCTCAATGAGATGGACGGGCTTGATATATTGGAAAGTATGGCCTAAAAGTTAATAGTTCGTAGTTGTTAGTTTATTGACTACGAACCACTCCATAGGACACCTAACGGTGGAACTATGAACTAAGGACTAAAATTATGAAACATATAATAAGTGCATTGGTTGAAAACAAGCCCGGTGTTCTGGCCCATGTTGCCGGAATGTTTGCCGCACGAGCGTTTAATATTGATTCGCTTGTCGTTGGCCGGACTGAGGACCCGGAGTTGAGCCGAATGACGATTGTTGTTATCGGTGATGACAGGGTTGTTGAGCAGGTTCGAAAGCAATTAGCCAAGGTTGTTCCCGTTGTTAAGGTTCAGGATTTTGCCGGCCAGCCGGTAGTTGCACGCGATTTGATGTTGATAGCCGTCTCGGCCACGCCGGAAAAACGGCCTGAGGTCTTATCGATGGTAGAAATGTTTAAGGCAAAGGTTGTGGACATCGGCCAAAAGTTGCTTATGGTTGAGGTATCCGGGCCTGAGCGCAAAATCGAGGCCTTTATTGACGCCTGCAGGCCCTATGGTATTAAGAGTGTCGCCAGAACCGGAACGATAGCAATGCCGCGGCAGGTAAAGACTGATAGCCGACCATTGATAACCGATAACCGATAATTTAGTAATCAATGATTTTAGCACGCCTATAAATCCTTGTCCGATAGGAAGCTTTTAATATAATGTGAAAGAGGGAACATATAAGGAGAGTTAAAGTTATGGCATTGAAAATTTATTACGAGAAAGATGCTCCGATAGACGCATTGAAGGGCAGGAGGGTGGCGGTTATTGGTTATGGCAGTCAGGGTCATGCGCACAGCTTGAATTTGCGCGATAGCGGCATTGAAGTAGCGGTGGCTGAGTTGGAAGGGACGGATAATTATAAGTTGGCACTCGAGCATGGTTTTTCCCTTGGTGATATAAAGACAGCTTGCGATGGTGCGACGTTGATTATCGTAACCGTGCCGGATGAAGTTCAGGCAAAAGTTTATAAGGAGCAAATCGCCTCCATTTTAGTGGCGGGTCAAACGCTCGGTTTTTGTCACGGCTTTAATATTCATTTCAAGTATATTGTGCCGCCGAAGGATGTTAACGTTGTGATGATTGCTCCAAAAGGGCCCGGCCATCTGGTTCGCAGTGAATTTGTTAAGGGTGGCGGTGTGCCGTGCCTTATAGCTGTTGAGCAAAATGCAACTGGCGATGCCAAAGCGATTGGCCTTGCCTGGGGCAACGGCATCGGCGGAGCCAGAGCAGGTGTTATTGAGACGACATATAAAGAAGAAACCGAAACGGACCTGTTCGGTGAGCAATGTGTTCTCTGCGGCGGCCTTACCTCGCTCATTAAAGCCGGCTTTGAGACGTTAGTGGAAGCGGGATACCAGCCTGAAATCGCTTACTTCGAATGTATGCATGAGGTGAAACTGATAGTTGACCTGATGTATCAGGGCGGGATGAGCTATATGAGATACAGCATATCAAACACCGCTGAGTACGGCGACCTGACCCGCGGGCCAAGGATTATCACCGAGCAAACCAAAGCTGAAATGAAGAAGATACTGTCGGAGGTCACATCCGGCGAATTCGCAAAAGAATGGATAAATGAATACCAGAGTGGATTGAAAAGGTTTAAACAGATGTATGAAAAAGACCACGACTGTCAACTTGAAACAGTTGGGAGGAAATTGCGCAAGATGATGAAGTGGATTGATTCAAAGGAAGTGTAAAATGGAAAGTGTAAAATGCAAAACCAAAGCTTAAAACTTAAAATTTTGAATTTTGAATTATGGTTTTTAATTTTTAGTTTTCAACTTTTAGTTATTTTTGGCTTGTGCGGCTGCGTGTCGCTGGATTTCCTGGGGTTTCTGACGCCGGAATGGCCCCCATATGACAAGCAGATTTCTGAGAGCTACTACCGGACAAAACTAAAGACCAGCAGTTCCGCTGATGTGCTGGCTATGATTCACCTGCCGGAATATGAGCTGCTCAGCCAGAGCAAGAGCGTAGTTGGTTCGCTTGGACAAAAAAAGAAAAAGGGTTACAAAACCTGGTTAAAAATGGTTGCCTTCGACGAGAACGAACTGACAGCACGGCGAAAGTACCTCTTTATTGTAGATGAAAGACCCAAGTTTTTGTTAGTTGAGCCGTGGGAATGCCTTAGATTTGACGGTGAAGTGGTATTGGAAAGTGAAGTGCTTGATAAACCCTACGCAAATGAGAACGCAAGGCGAGTCGCGATACTAAAACAGGTCTTAAAAAACGTTCGTGAGGATATAGGTGAGCTTAGTGAGGATAATAAAATGGTTGATATTTGCGGGATGCTTATCAATCAGGCATTGAAGACGGTCTTGGTTAAGTTGGATGAGTCACCTGTGTTGGCAACAAGACTAAGCGACCCGGACGGTTTTAAGTTTGAGCATACCAGTTTCGATAAGGGCAAAATCAGAATGGTCATAGTGGACGATATTGTCACAGTCAGGGTGATGTTAGGTTCACTTGCGAAGAGAAGGTTAGGCTTGCCTGTGAGTACATTCAAAGAATAGCATAGTTTGTAGTTAATTTGTAAATAGTGAATCGTGGTCCATGAATCGAACCACGAGAATCAATAATCAATCAAAAAGAGTGGGTCTATAAGCCGAGTTCTGTATCCCCGCACCAAAAATTTATTTGTTTTTTGCTGCAGCGTGGTTGTATCGTCATTTGCTTATGCTTTGAAACCTGGCACTCGAATAAATTTTTGGTGCGGGGCGGCGGTCATTTAACTTGACCAACTGTTACCAGTTGGCTCTCCCGCACCTACTTTGAGATTTCAACGCGGGGCTCAGCGTTTACGCTTAGCATTACAACCAAGTTGTGTCTGCTGAACAACATTGACACCTCAAAGTAGGTGCGGGAAGCGGCCTACCCGCTGGGTTATACCCGGGCCGGGTAAAGGGAGCACAAACGCAGGTTCTACGTTTGGGTCCCAACCAGCTTACTTGGCCTTGCAGGCGGTGGGGTTTACCCTGCCGGTGCCGTCGCCGGCACCGCGGTGCGCTCTTACCGCACCATTTCACCATTGCCTCCCGCACTCACTTTGTAAATTCAAGGCTCAACGTGCCTTTTAGTTGCTTTTTGCACGGATGCTGTTCACTTTCTTGTTTACGGTCTCAGACTCACAAAGTAAGTGCGGGGTCGGCTGTGTATTTTCTGTGGCACTTTCCCGCGGGTTGCCCTGGGTGGCTGTTAGCCACCACCGTGCCCTGTCCTGCTCGGACTTTCCTCTGGCCGAAATTGGCCAGCAACCGCCCGACCCACTCTTTTTAATTGATTATTTTGCTATAAACTACAAATTATTATAACAAAAGTTAGCTTTATTTTCCACGAGAGATTTCGATATGTTTTTTGAAATTCTCATCGTCGGCGTTGGGGAAATCGCTTCTAAAATGCACGCCTCGACTTTCCTCTCGCATCTGGGCACAGCGTGCCATAAGTTGACAAATGGTGAGCATATTCTGGCACTCCCAGCCTGCCGGTCCATCAAATATTTTATCCATTACATACCGCTGCCAGAAACTGATAATCTCTTGTGCTTCAATGAGCGGCCGGGCACTTCGGGTGATGCCGACGTTTCGCCACATAAGGGCTCGAAGTGAGTTTCGAATGTCAGCGGTATCCAGCCGAGTGCGGTCTGAATGCGGGATTTGATATTTTATCCGGGGGTGTTTGATATGGGACACATCAGCCTTGGTGCTCTGTGAAGCCTCGTGGCCAGCTACCTTGCCGAATACCAACCCTTCGAGTAGGGAGTTGCTGCCAAGCCGATTTGCACCGTGCAGACCGGTGGCAGCCGCCTCGCCGCAGGCGTAGAGATTTTCGATGTTTGTTTTTGCCGTGCTGTCGGTCTTTGCCCCACCAATCATATAATGTGCGCTGGGTCGGACGGGAATCAGGTCTCGGCTGACGTCTATGTCGAAACTTTCGCACAATTCGTTAATCAGGGGGAATCTTTCTGCAAAGTGTTCTTTGTTGAAGTGCCGAACGTCTAAGTAAACGTGCGTTGATTTGGTTTTTAGCATTTGCGCTAAAATAGCCCGGCTGACGATGTCACGCGGTGCCAGTTCGGCGGATTCGTGATATTCTTTCATAAATGCAGAGCCGTTTTTGTCCAAAAGGACAGCTCCTTCTCCACGAAGTACTTCGGTAATCAGAGCTCGTGAGGCACCCGCAACATAGAGTGTCGTCGGATGGAACTGCATAAACTCCAAATCTTGCAGTATGGCGCCGGCCCGGTAAGCCATAGCAATGCCGTCGCCGGTCGCAACTTCCGGGTTGGTGGTTTCGCGATACAGTTGCCCGGCTCCTCCAGTACCTAAGATTGTGTTTGCAGACCAAACTATTTGCAGAACCCGCTTATCATGGCCGATTATTCCTACGCAGTCGTTATTGTCGTTGGTGAGCAAATCGATGGCGTAAAAGTTTTCTAGTATTTTTATATTCGGAATCTGCCTTACCTTTCTTATGAGTACCTCTGTAATTATTCGGCCTGTTTCATCGCCATGAGCGTGAGCAACGCGAGGGTGAGTGTGGCCGCCTTCGAGCGTAGTGGCGATATGGCCGTCGGCCATGTCAAACTCAGTACCCCAGCGAAGTAGTTGCTCGATAAGTTCCGGCCCTTGGCGAACGACCAAGTCGACAACTTTCTCATCACTTATGCCGCAGCCGGTATTAAGCGTGTCAGCTATATGCGATTCAAATGTGTCTGTCTTATCAAGCACCGAAGCAATCCCACCTTGAGCTTTCCAAGTGTTGCTATCCTCCAGAGTAGCCTTGCAGACAATGATGACGTTGCGCCCCTTGGCAGCTTCGATGGCGGCACAAAGACCTGCTATCCCAGCCCCAATCACCAGGCAATCGGCAAAGAGTTGGTGAGTTGAGATAGAGTCAATATCTACCAGGTAGCGTCTAAATTCTATCTGGCCGGTCATAAACTTGTTACCTTTATCTACTTGCGTTGCAGCAAAATGTGCTTTTATAAGCTACTTTTAATTTTATTGATAATGGCAATCTCATTATTTTGGGACTTGCTATGGTCTTGAACTATTCTTTAATATGATACTTGAAATTGCAGTTTTTGGAAACAAGCAATTTTATGAATTTTTAGCATGTTTCAGGTGGGATCATTTGTTTGTGGGGGGTACTGATTTACATCCGCCCTAATTTTACCCAGTTGCAGTTCAGCAAAGAATCGACAATCACTTCGCCTAAATCCGATTCTTCAATGTTAACGGTTTCGTCAAAAGGTACTTCAGATAGGATGTTGACGCCCCCGAATTTGGTTATTATCGCAGGGGCGGTGTTTCCGGCAATCGTTTCTTCGCTGGCTCTATAGCCGTTAATTACTACGCCGGCGATTTTCAACTGTGCGGCACGGACGCAGTCGATTGTCATAAGTGTGTGGTTTATCGTTCCCGGATTCGGCCGGGCGACTATCACTACGGGTAGAGCGAATTCCACTGCCAAATCCAGCAGGTCAAACTCTGTTGTCAAAGGTACACGCACGCCGCCGATACCCTCGACAATAACTATGTCACAGATTTGGCATATATTTTTGTAAGCGGTGGCGATTTTATCGAAATCTATTGGTTTTCCTTCACGAGCAGCGCTTACGATAGGGCCCGCTTTGGTAAAATAGCTGATGGGCGTTATTGTTGAAAGGGGCAGTTCGCTGTTTGCACAATTAGCCAAAAACTCGGTATCATAGCTGACCAGCCCATTCCAGGCGCGGTGGCAGCCGGTGGCAATTGGTTTGAATACACCGACTTTTAGGTCCTGTTCGGTTAGAATTTTAGCGATGGCACCGGCCATGAGTGTTTTGCCTGTGCCGGTGTCGGTGCCCGTTATAAAAAGACCGGGTTTTTGGGGTAGTTCTAAGTTAATCGGCATTTAGTCTTTCTCTATTAACTGTCATTGGGAGCAATACTGTTTGGGTCCGTTTGATTAGGGTCAATTGCGTTGGGAACGATATCGTTGGGTTCATTAGGTTCTTTGATTTTTTTGCGAGTCAAAACGATTTCATCAGTGAATACTCTGTTGTCATCGGCATATTTAAGTACAAATGCCTGCAGTTCTTTCGTTGATACTGTTAAAAGAAGCTTATCCTCGACTAATTGATGCTTTACTGCATTTGGGTTCTCCTTGAGCAGTTTCCCCATATCCTCATCATCTGTTAGTTGCATCTTCAGTTGAGGTTCAATGGAGTTAATCTTTATAAATGTATGGAAGGGCACAAAGAAGAGCGCGTTGTAGTGCCACTTCATTAACACCTTCACGGTTAAAATAATTTTATCCTCGACTAATTGATGCTTTTCTTCCTCGGCCTTGCACGGGAATTCCTTTGGGAAAACGTCCAAGAAAAGCCTGTTCTCCAACCTCACCAAATGTGCGACAAATGAGCCTTTTTTGCCCTCTTTATCAGTGAAAATAAGTTCGTAGGCTTTTTCCGGTTCGTTAGGGCAGCTGAATTCCCAGGCAGTTTCGTCAGTGTCCTGCACCCAAGTGCCGAGCAATTTTTCTTCAAAGAGTACATCTTCTTCGGTATAAAGCGGATGGAGCGACATAACAGGCACGCAGCCGGCTAAAATGGCAGATAATAGATAGAAAAGAAGCTTCTTGGTTTTCATTTTTCGGTCTCCTTAAAATTTCTTGTAAGCTATTTAATGCTGCGTCAATACGGCATTCTACCATTTGGTGGTACAGTGGCAATGAAATCCCAGCCAAAAATTGATTTGCAAAACGGCGGCTAAAAAGCGATTATTACCCCGTTAGAAATTCCAAAGGAGGTAAGAATATGGTATAAAAACCAGGATTTCTAACGGGGTTACAGCTATGTACAGCCGAGAGAGCGAAGATAGATTTGCCAGGGCTCACCAACAGATGATAAGGCGGGACCTGATGGGGCGTGGCATAACTGATTCTGTCGTATTAGGCGTGATGGATGAGGTTCGGCGGGAAGAATTTGTGCTCGACGAGTATCAGTCACAGGCCTATGCTGATGGCCCATTGCCTATCGGAATGGGCCAGACCATTTCTCAGCCGTATATTGTTGCGCTGATGACTCAGGAACTGCAGCTCGACCCCGATTGTGAGGTTTTGGAGATTGGCACAGGCAGCGGGTATCAGACTGCTGTTTTGAGCAAGCTGGCAAAAAAAGTTTACACGATAGAGAGAATTGGCCAGTTAGCCGAGTCAGCTCAGGCGGTCTTGGGCAGATTGGGTGTTGATAATGTTGAGTTCTATATTGGTGATGGCAGTTGCGGCTGGCCGCAGCAGAGGTGTTTTGATAGGATTATCATTACCGCAGCGGTCCCGAAGATACCACTGCCGCTGATAGAACAACTTAAAGATGGAGGTCTTTTAGTCGGGCCGGTTGGTTACGCAGGGGTGCAGGAGCTGGTGGTCTGTGAAAAGAAAAATGGGAAAATCACTGAAAGACTAATCTGTGACGTTCGATTTGTTAAGCTGCTCGGTAAGTTCAGTTTTGAGCAATAGCACGAATCACGAATCATGAAAATGCAGTCGGTAAGCGGGAAACACATAGGCAAATCCGGCCGGTCGATGTCGTTTCAATCGATAGCTGGAAAAGCACAAAATAAGTTCAGTCTCTCGATGTCGGTTCAATATCTCAAAGGTGTTGGGCCGGCTAAAGCCAGGGCCTTTGCCCAGTTAGGGGTCGAGACGGTAGGGGATTTGTTAGAGTATTTCCCGCGGGACTGGGTCTTTGCGCCTGGCGCCATAAAGATAAATCAAATGCAGCCTAACCATACTGTTACAATTGTGGGGTTAGTGGAGTCTGTGGACTATCAAAGCTTCCGTCGGCAGCCGATTTTTGAAGCTGTGCTTGCTGACGATACTGGCCTGTGCAGAATTGTGTGGTTTCACGGCGGGTATCTACGCAATCAAATCAAACCGGGGCAGGTAATAATGGCTTCGGGCAAAGTTGTTTTATATAAGCATCAGCTGCAGATGAACAATCCGGAATTTTTGATACTCGATGAGAAAAGTTCGGAGCCGGATGAGTATTTTGGCGGCGGCATTTATCCTGCCAGTGCCGGATTGAGCAGCAGGCAAATCAAACGAATAGTCAGACCTGTGCTTGATAACCTCGCTGAGCTTGTGTCTGAGTTTTACGACAGGGACTTTATTAAAAAGGCAAACCTAATCAGCAGAAAAGATGCATTTAGCTGGATACATTTGCCGCCGGACAAGGAAAAACTGGCTCAGGCAAAGCGCAGATTGAAATATGACGAGCTATTTTTGATGCAGCTGGGGTTGGCATTTCGCCGGTATAGATGTAAACATTTTTCGTCGGCGACTCCGTGCAGATGCAGTGAGAAAATAGACAGCCGAATTAGAAAGCGGTTTCCGTTTTTGCCCACCGAGGACCAAAACGATTGTATAAATGAAATTGTTGCGGATATGAAAAAAACAGAGCCGATGAATCGGCTGTTGCAGGGTGACGTCGGGTCGGGAAAAACGGTGGTGGCACTTTATGCGGCTCTATTAGCTGTTGCCAATAGGACGCAAGTGGCGATTATGGCACCTACGGAGATTTTGGCGGACCAGCATTTTATAAGCATCGAAAGATATTTAAAAAACAGCAGAGTAAAGAGGGTTTTAATAACCGGAGGATTGACCGGTAAGAAACGAAAAGAACTTTTGCGACAGATAAAAAACGGCGAAATTGATATTGTCGTCGGAACAGTGGCGCTGTTGCAGAAAGATGTAGAATTTCACAAACTCGGTCTGGTAGTGATTGATGAGCAGCATAAATTTGGAGTCCATCAGCGAGCGGAGTTGCGTAAGCAAACCACGCCGCATTGTCTTGTTATGACGGCTACGCCTATCCCACGGACGCTGGCAATGACTGCTTTCGGCGATTTGGATGTTTCTATTATCAAGCATTCTCCGCCGGACAGAGGAACTATTATTACACGCTGGGTTGATAGGCAGAACCGGCGGAAGGCATACCAGTTTATCCGCGAGTGCCTCAAGGCAAAGAAACAGGCATACTTTGTTTATCCCAGGATTACTGCACTTGAGGGGCACCCCAAATACCCTTTATCGCATTTGGGGACCCAGCAAGATAGCGTCCTCAAGGCTGCAACTGAGGGATGGAAGAATCTCTCTACAGAAGTTTTTTCGGAATTTACTGTTGAGCTTTTGCATGGCAGGATGCCTTCCCCAAAGAAGCGGCAGATTATGGACAGATTTCGCAAAGGTAAAATCGATGTCTTGGTCTCTACTGTGGTGATAGAAGTAGGTCTGGATATGCCGAACGCAACCATAATGGTTATAGAAGGAGCCGATAGATTTGGGCTGGCGCAATTGCATCAGTTGAGGGGACGTATCGGAAGAGGGGAAGCTAAATCGTATTGTTTTTTGTTTGCCGAGACCGAAAACGAAGTGGCAAAGAACAGGCTCGAAGTAATGACCAGGAACAATGATGGTTTTGAGATAGCTGAGTATGATTTGCGGTTGCGTGGGCCGGGTGAATTGTTTAGCACCCGGCAACACGGCTTGCCGGATTTGAAAATCGCAAATATCATTGATGATTACGAACTGCTGGTTATGGCAAGAAAAAACGCATTCGAGCTGGTTTTACAAGACCCAATGTTAATAAAGGACGAGCACAGGAATATTCGCCAGGCGTTATTAGCCAAGTTTGGCGATTCGCTCGGATTGGTGGATGTGGCATAAAAAATTAAAAGCTTAAAGCTAAAAGCGAGAAAACCATAATTTAAAACTCAAAACTTGTTTTCTCTTTAGTTTGATTTTAAATTTTAAGTTTTGGTTTTACATTTCTCGCTTTGCATTTTACGCTATTGTTATGCGGATACATTACAAAAACAGGCGGTTAGAGAGGGTTTTAATCGGCGTTAACGTTTTGACCTCGGCGGTGGTAGCAGCGTCGTACGTTTGCCTGTTCGGTTTTGATGAGCCATTGTTGCCGGCGCCGATTTTATATGCCGTTCAGGTTGCTCTGCTTTGTGTCTTTATTGTGGAGAAAATAATCCGGCTGTTTAATGCGGCTTCAAAAGTCGAATTTGGACGGGCCAGCTGGTTTGAAATTCCACTTTTAGTTGCACTTGGAGTCGCTGTGTTCGGAGCTGGCCGGTGGTTCGGAAAAACTGAACCTGCGGCAGTTCAGCACGCCGCCATAGGTATTTATCTTGTTCTGCAGGTAGTTACCAAAGTTTGCAGGACGGTCGTAAATTTGGCGGCATCGGGCAGAAATCCGACTAAGATTCTTTTCGCAAGCTTTGTGGTTCTGATAACCTTAGGGGCCGGGCTTCTGTGCCTGCCGAAGTCATCGGCTACAGAAAATATAAGTTTGGTTGATGCTTTGTTTACGGCCACAAGCGCCACTTGCGTTACCGGCCTTATTGTAAAGGATACCGGAAGTGATTTTAGTTTGATGGGGAAGTTCATTATCCTGTCGTTGATTCAGCTTGGTGGTTTGGGGATAGTCGTGTTCGGTGCGGTATTTGCCCTGCTGCTCGGCCAGGCATTGAGCTTGCGTCAATCGGTGGCGATGCAGGATTTACTAAGTGCTCGCACACTTGGTCGAATAGGCAATATGATATTTTTTATCTTTGTTGGGACGCTGTTTATCGAAGCTGTTGGCGCGGTCAGTATGTTTGGCATGTGGGACGATGTGCCCGGCTGGACTGGCAATGTACACGAGCAGTGGTTCTGCAGTATCTTTCATTCGATTAGCGCTTTTTGCAATGCCGGCTTTAGTTTGTTCAGCAACAGTTTCATCAGCTACAATAGAAGCTGGGCTGTGTATGTGGTTGTTTGTCCGCTGATAATTCTGGGTGGACTCGGATTTGGTGTGCTTTACGATTTGGCCAATATCGTTGCTGACAGGGTAAAGCGATTCTTCAAAAGGCGGTTCAGTAAGCGACACCGGCTTTCGATGGAAGCGCCGAAAAGAATGCAGCTGCAGACCAGGATTGTTCTTGGCGTCAGTGCCTTTCTTATAGTTTCAGGGATGTTGGCTATACTTTTGTTTGAGCGTTATGCAAGCGCCGGAGGCTCTGCTGAAAATCCGGGAATTCTCGGCGCACTGTTTCAGTCGATTACAGCCAGGACTACCGGGTTTAATACAGTCGATATATCGAAGCTGTCGGCTTCGAGCAGATTTGTTTTGATTTTGCTTATGTTCGTCGGGGGCTCCCCCGGCTCGACTGCAGGCGGAATCAAGACGGTAACGTTAGCGGTGGTAATAATGACCACTGTTGCGGCACTGCGAAAACGCAGCGAAGTTGAGATGTTTAAACGCTCGGTTCGGATAGTTGTCGTTGGCAGGGCGATTACTGTTACCCTGCTTTTCGTTGTGGTACTGTTCGTTGCCACGTTGGCTTTGAGTATTACTGAGAGCACAAACGGCTTTACTATGTCGGATATTATGTTCGAGGCCGGTTCCGCGCTGGGAACGGTGGGTTTGACAACCGGAATAACACCTTCTTTGACAACTGCTGGCAAATTGATTATTATTGTGGTGATGCTTGTTGGAAGATTGGGGCCGTTGACATTATTGGCGGCGCTGACGTTTAATCTGAAACCTGTTCGATACAATTATCCGGATGAGGCGATAATTGTCGGCTAAATAGGAGTTGATACTATGAAGCGGTTTGCTGTAATAGGATTGGGGCGGTTTGGTAGGAAACTGGCTATTGCCTTGGCAATGAGCGGAGCGGAGGTTATCGCGATTGACAAAAACAGAGAGGAAATAGAGCTGATTCGCGACCAGGTAAGTCACGCTGTCCGCCTGGACAGCACTGACGAAGAAGCGCTGAAAGCTCAGGGTGTCGATAAAGTTGATGTTGCTATCATCGGTATAGGACAAGGACATGGCGGACAGGGTTTTGAGTCGGCAATTCTGACGGTGGTGAACCTGCGGCAAATGGGCGTAAAAGAGATTTTTGCAAGAGCAGAAGATTTGATTGCCGGAGAGGTCTTTTCCAAGGTCGGTGCTACCGATGTAATTTACCCGGAAATCGAGTCGGCTCAAAGGTGGGCGTACAAGCTTATCGCACCGCAGATAGGCGAAAAAATCGATTTTGCGCCGGGTTACAGCTTGGCCAGAGTAAAGGCACCGGCCAGCTTCGATGGCAAGACAGTTATGGACTTGCAACTGCGGCAGAAATACAGTGTCAACCTGGTTGCAATCAAGCGGGGTGAGCACAGCAAAAGCAAAAAGAGCGAGAAGGGCGCGATTATAAACGTGCCTATGCCGAATACCATAATTTATCTGGATGATATTTTAATGGTTGCCGGCTCCGACGCAGACCTGGCAAAACTGCCACAAGAATAAAGGAACTCAACGGTAAGGCCAAGTTTAGCTAAGCAACGAGTAATACTTTAGCTGGATTTGTCAAACTCTTCGGTATTTTCTAAGCATATCGAGTAAGTTCTGCATATCTTCGGGTAAGGGGGCTTCGAATTTCATCGTTTTCCCAGTTGTTGGGTGTTTGAATTCGAGCGTGTGGGCGTGGAGGGCGACACGGCTTATAACCGGGTCCTGCGGTGTGGGTTCTGCGTCCTGCAATTGCCACGGATAAACTAATTTGCCGCCATACATATCATCTGCGACGATAGGATGCTTAGTGTAAGATAAATGAACTCGTATCTGATGCGTTCGACCGGTTTGGGGGGTTAGCTTCAGTAAAGAGAAACCCTGAAAGCTTTCAAGCACCTCGTAAAAAGTAATTGCTTCTTTACCTATTTCGGAGCGAATGGCGTATTTTTCTCTTACCTTTGGATGGACACCAAGAGGCGCATTTATACGGTCGGCTGTCAGTTCAGGCACGCCGTGAACTATAGCGAGATAGCTTTTTTTTACCTGACGGTTTTCGAACTGTTTGGCGATTTTCCACTGGGCTATATCGTTTTTGGTCACGACCATAACGCCAGTGGTGTTTCTGTCGAGACGGTGGACAATCCCGGGCCGAAATTCTCCAAGGCCGCTCGATAGCTCGTCGGAATAAAACGCCAGAGCATTTACCAAAGTGCCGTGGGTATTGCCGCGAGCGGGGTGGACAATCATATCGGCCTGCTTGTTGAGGATGATTATATCGTCGTCTTCGTAAATGATATCCAGCGGGATATCTTCGGCTAAAATCTCTTTGTTCGGAAGCTGCGGTAGTGTTGATTCTATTTTATCACCTGGGCTTAGCTTAAAGCTGGGCTTGGCTACCTTGCCGTTGACCTTAACGGCTCCAGCCTTGATTACGTTTTGTATCATAGCCCGGCTGAAGTTACTGAACCGACCGTGCAGGTATTTATCAAGCCGGCGCTCTTTGATTGAGCTTCCAACTTGAAGTGTCAACGGCCCGCATCTCGCATCTCGCATCTCGCTTCCCACCTCTCGTGAATCGTGAATCGAACCACGATTCACGAGATACGAATTATTGGCTTGGCAGAGGAGGCCTTGCTACATTGCTATCAGGACTCCCAGACTCATCGTTTTGCGTTTGGGGTCCCGAACCCTCAGGCGTTTCCAGTTCAATCTGTGGCTGTATCGGTGCGACTGGTACTTGTTTTGGTGTTGCCTTAAAGACCACTTTTTGTTGATAATCAGCCATTGTCTCAAGGCGCAGCTTTGCTTGGGCAGCGGCTGTGGTGCCTTCGAGGTCGGCATTTGTGGTGATATCGCGATATATTTGTTCTGCACGCTCGAAGTTCCCGAGTTCTTCTTCGCACAGGCCAAAGCCGAATTTGGCTGCGGCCATTAACGATGGATTGGATGAGGATTTCTCGATAGCTTCGGCGTAAATGGCCTTTGCACTGTTTATCACAGCTTTTACATCCTGCTCGTTCACAGTCCCAAGCCGGTAATGTAACTCCGTCCGAAGGGCTTCCGCTTGTTTAATAAGTGCCAGAGCTGCTATCTGGTCGTCTTTTGCGTTCTGGGCGGCGGTTTGGAGATTCTCGGCGGTTCCGAGCAGCATATACGAAGCATCTACTCCCTGGGACTGGGCTTGAAGAATTTGCATCTTTTGCTGCGATAGCTGCGCGATAAGTCTTGTAAGCTCGAGTTGCTTTTGAACGCTTTCTACGTTTTTTCTATACCAGTGGAAGATGGCTGAGGACGCGACCAAAACTGCAACTACGGATACATAGATAATCGTTTTGAGATTTTCCTTTGCCCATTGCGGCAAGTTACTCAGCCATTCGGCCAATTCGTTGGTTTTTAGCTCGTGGCGATGTTCAGGCTTCATTTCTTTCTCCGTTTCTTCTAAAATTGTGCGGGATGAGTCCCTGTAAATTACTGCCGTCCCAGCAAGTTAGGATTCAATTGTAAACTTAGACCAGTATTGTAGCAAAAATTGTTTTATCTTGCAATAGGTCTCTGCAGCAACTAAAATTTTAACCAAATAGTCAATTGAAAGGGCCCGGATGTTCGAAATTTCCAAAAAACTGAGGATAAAAGGTTTATTTTGCCTGCTGGTTTTAGCTGGTTCTTTCTGTCAGGCTGGCGAGTCCAGCACCAACACTGTTGGTGATGGAGATAAGACCGAGCCACCAAACGCAATAGCAGATGCTTGGGACCCAGCCAAATATATCAGCATTGATGAAGTTGTCCCTGGGATGGAGGCGTATTGTCTGACCGGGTATAAGGGTACTGAGATTGAAAAGTTTGGTCTGGAGGTTTTAAGCGTAGTCCGCAATCTAATGCCGGGCAGGGATGCGATTTTGGTTCAAGGCACGGATGAGCGCTTCATCCACACAGGCCCGGTTTCGGGTTGTAGTGGCTCACCGGTCTATATTGATGGCAGATTGGCCGGAGCGCTGGCTTTCGGATGGTATTTCAGCAAGGACCCGCTTTACGGCGTGACACCTATCGAAGAAATGCTCAGGGTAGGCCAAGGAAATGAAGAGCAAAAAGCGAAAACCAAAAAACGGGATACGAGAATGGGTTTTGTGTTTGATTTTTCCGGGCCGATTGATTTTGCTGAGATTGACAAGAAAATTACAACTCCACCGCTTTCAGGACAACGTAACTTCACAGGTGCTGCTTTTTTACCTTGTCCGTTGATTACCTCCGGTCTGCCGGCGCAGGTTTGTGAGCAGTTAAATACCATGGTTGAACCTTTTGGACTTATGGCCGTTTCCGGTGTCGGTGGTGGCGTGGATGTCAACAAGGCTGAGGAGGTGCAATTGGTTCCGGGAGCTTGTCTTGCCGTGCCGCTGGTGACCGGTGATATAGCAATAGAAGTAATTGGGACAGTGACCGAGGTCGAAGGTGACAAGGTTTATGGCTTCGGGCACCGCTTCCTTGGTTATGGGCCGATAGATTTGCCGATGGCCACCGGGCAAGTGCACACTGTAGTATCAAGAGTGACTCGCTCTTTTAAGTTCGCCACCGCGCTTGAAATAGTCGGCGCAATAACGACCGATGAGTCGACAGCGGTCTGTGGACGGATTGGTGCAAGGGCCAGAATGATACCGCTGACGATAACAGTGGACCGTTACAATGACCCACAGAAGCGGGTGTACAACTGCCGGCTTGCTGACAATCGGCTGCTTACTCCGCTGGTACTTCGTTATGTTGTGGCCGGGGCCGCTCTTATGCTCGGCAGACTGCCCCCGGACCATATGATTGAATATAAGGTAACTATTGGCGTAGAGGACGCCGAATCGATTACTTTTGAAAATATCTCAACCAATATTGGCCTCGATGAACTGATAATGGAAAGTGTCGGCTCGGTTGCGATACTATTAAACAATCCGTACGAAAAAGTTGACATACAATCAATTGATTTTGATATTCACATAGAGCCGAAAAATGCCGTTTCACATATATGGTCACTTGATTTGTCTGATTCGACAGCCAGGGCAGGGGAAAGCATAGAGATTGAAGTAGTTGTGGAATCGCCACGGCACCAAAAGAAAAAGTACCAGTGCAGTTTGAAAATACCTCAGAACCTGGCACCCGGCAGATATGATTTGATTGTGTGCGGTGGATATGGTTACCAGAAGTTTCTCAAGAAAGCTGCGCCGTACAAATTTGTCCCTCAGGGCCTGAAGACTCTTGTTGAGGCAATGAATAATCTTTTGGCAATCGAGCGAGATAGATTATATTGTCTTTTGGTTTTGCCGCCTGCTGGTGTTACACTGGAGAGAGCAGAGCTTCCTGATTTGCCGGCTACGAAGGTGTTGGTATTGAAGGATGCGAAAAGGACGCTGAGAACCCAGCCATATTCACGTTGGCTCGAAAACAGTTGGGAAACCGGCACGGTTATTATTGATAAAAAAGTTACGCATATAACTGTGGAAGAATGATGGAAACAAAAAATGAACACTAAAAAACGAAAAACTACAATTGAAAGTTTAGAACTTCTCTCCCATACTAAAAACGGAGCGCAGCAAAGTGTGGTTTTGGTGCGGGGTATGCTATGGCTTTGCGTTTTTAGCTTTTCGCTTTTAGCTTGTTTGTCGGATTCAGCTTGTTTGGCGGTTAGCAGCAAGATTACCCGTCATAGCAGCAGTGTGGATTTGTTAAAGGGCCAAACCGAGGATATTGTAGTTGGCTCAAAAGGCACTCTTCAACTTGGCCGGGCCTGGGAAATGCCGGTTGAAGAATTTGAAGATGTTTGGTCAATAAACAGTATCGTTGTAAGCGGCGGGACGGTTTTTGTTGGCACAAGTCCTAACGGCGGTATCTATAAATACAGCCTCGGCAAGTTGACAAAAATTTACCCCGTTAGAAGTCCCCGCCAACAGGGGGCAGACGCCGAGCATCTTACTTCTGACGGGGTTTACCCACTGGAATCGCAGGAAAGCGGAAAAGCAGAACCCGATAGCAATGAACCGAGTGACGCAAATGAGCCGAATGATGTAAACGAGCCTGACAGTGAAACGGTTGAGGCCGAAAAATATTTGGCGAATGAGCATATTTTTGCAATGGCCACTGATATAGCTGGCAGGCTTTTGGCCGGTATAAGCGGCGATAAATGTTCACTGATGCGGCTGGAAGCGGGACAGATGGAGACGATTTTTGAGCCGAATGATGCTGAAGGGACCCCGCCTCGCGGGGGTACTAAGTATATTTTCGCAATGGCTGTTAGTGATGGAGGTGATATTTATTTGGGTACCGGGCCGCAAGGTAAGATTTATCAACTTGATTCTTTTGGCAAAGAGCCTCAGCTTATTTACGATAGTAGCGACAAGAACATACTTACGCTGGCAATTGGACGCGATGGCTTCATTTATGCTGGCAGTGACAGCCGAGGCCTCGTTTATAAGATAAACCCGCACACCAAAACGGCAACGGTTTTATACGATAGCGACCAGGAAGAGATTACAGCTCTATTATTTGGGGATGATGGCGATTTATATGCGGCGGCAACGTCAGCTAAAATTGTGCATGCCCAGACCAAATTTGCTGCAGAATTGCCTTTGGCTGGTCGTCCTGAGCCGAAGTCAAGAAGAGGGGGAAGTGCCGACGAGAGTGAAGGAGGGCGAAAACTTGAAATAGCGAATACAAAGAAAGAAACCGACGGTAAGCCGTCCCTAAAAAAGAAACCGTCACTTGAAAGGGTCAAACCGGGCGAGGCCAGTTATATATATAAAATAACCAAGGACGGTTTCGTGACCGATATATTCAGCGAGGCGGTGGTCTTCTTTACTCTGGCGGCGCAAGAGAAAAAATTGTTTGTCGGGACTGGAAATGACGCTCAGCTTTTTACCATTGACCCCGACTCGGAGCAGCAAGCTATTATTTATGAAGATGGGCAGGCATCGCAGATAACAGCGGTGGTTGTGGCCGGTGATGATGTGTATCTTGGGACGGCAAATCCGGCGAAGTTGATAAAGTTGGGCGATGGCTTCGTTTCTGAAGGAACTTACACTTCTGAGCTTATCGATGCCGGACAGCCGGCTAACTGGGGTAAACTGCAAATCGAGGCGGATGTTCCAAAAGGCGCTAAGGTTTTAGTCGCTTCTCGTAGTGGAAACGTTAAAGACGTGAACGACCCAACTTTTTCCAGCTGGACTGAGTTAGAGGAAGTGACAGAGCCGATACAGCTGCGCTGCCCGCTTGGTAGGTTCTGTCAATATAAGCTTGTTCTGAAAAGTAAAAACGGCCGAAAAAGCCCGCTTGTAAGGGAAATTGCTGTTGCCGGTACTGTGCCGAATTTGGCCCCGAAAGTTGAAGAGGTTAGCGTTAGTCGAGTCGAGGCCGAAGCTAAAGCAGGAATATTCAAAATCAGCTATAAAACCAAAGATAACAACGACGATAAGCTGATTTACAAGATAGATTTTAGAAAAGTCGGAAGGACAAACTGGATTGAGCTCGAAGATGAGCTTGAAGCCGACAGCTTTGAATGGGATGGAAAGACCGTTGAAGATGGGAGATACGAGGTCAGGGTAACCGCAAGTGACGAAAGAAGCAATACCACCGCAACTACGTTGACCAGCAGTAGAATAAGTGAGGTGGTAGTAGTTGATAACACTGGACCGATTATTAAAGAGTACTCTATTGACAGAAGCGGCGAAACCATAACGTTGAAGCTTAAGGTCTTTGATGAATTAAGTGCAATCGGCCGGCTGCATTATACCCTTGACAGCAATGCCGAGTGGATAGGCACTATTCCGGATGATTTGGTCTATGATACTACGCAAGAGGATTTCACTGTCGTGATTGAAGATTTGGACCACGGCGAACATATAATCACAATTAAAGCCGGTGATGACCTCGGCAATACAACATATAGAACTTTCGAGGTCGAGATAGCCAAAAGTGAAAAGTAAGAAAAGTAAGAAATGTAAAACTTTTGAATTTTTAATTATAGTTTCTCGCTTTTAGCGTTAAGCTTTTAGTTTTTTATGCGGCATGTCGAGTTTGAGAAGATTGTTGAGACCGTTGAATCGGTTTGTATATCAGCCGCCTATGAGTTGCCGGCGGATGTTTTAGCTGCTCTTAAAAATGCAGCACAGAAAGAGTCCAGCCCAGCGGCGGCCGAGATATTGAATCAGATTATCGAAAATGCCCGCATAGCGGCGGCCGAAAAAATACCGCTGTGTCAGGATACCGGTTTGGCGGTGGTCTTTGTTGAGCAGGGAGCTGATGTGGCTGTTAAGCCTCCTTCTGATGATGGTGATGCGACGCTGTTCGATGCCGTTAACGCCGGTGTTAAGGCCGGTTTTCAAAAAGGGTACCTGCGAAAAAGCGTTGTCGCTGACCCTCTGAAAAACAGAGACAATACCGGCTCAAATACACCTGCTGTAATCCATCTATCCGTTGTGCCGGGCCAAAAGCTCAAATTGACCGTTATGACAAAGGGCGGCGGCAGTGAGAACAAAAGCCGGTTTATGATGTTCAAGCCCACAGCCGACGGAAGTGAAATAATTGATTGGGTTGTTGACGTTGTAAGAGCCGCCGGTGCTGACGCCTGTCCGCCGTTTATTATCGGCGTGGGAATTGGTGGCAATTTTGAACTTAGCTGCCTGCTGAGTAAAAAGGCACTGTGCCGGAATCTGGGCACCAGAAACACCGACAGGTTTTATGCAAAACTTGAAGCGGATTTGCTTGTGCGAATCAATGCGCTCGGCCTGGGACCCCAGGGCCTTGGTGGTGACACCACCGCTTTGGCCTGTTTAGTTGAGACGGCTCCATGCCATATTGCGTCACTTCCGGTAGCGGTCAATATCGAGTGCCACAGCCACCGGCATAAATCAGTTGTTATTTAGTTAGATATAAGGTTAGAGCAAAATGCAAAGTTTCAATCGCGAAAGTCGACAAAGTATTTATTTCGGCGTGGACTATGTGATAGCCAGCCAATGGTCTTCAGATACGATGAAGCGCCTGGATTTTCAAAAAATACTGGCGAAACAGCAATTGGATTTTCCTAAAACCGCTGTAGGGCCGCACGATTTTACGCTGGTTAGAGCAGAGCAGTCCCCCATGCAGGTTAAGGTTGCTTCATTGGGCCCGCGGGTCTCAAGCGTTTCAATAAGCTCGGAAAGGCCTGTTCATAGTCTTGAGTTGTTTGGCAAGGAAGCCGAGGCGGTCTGTGATGCATATCGCCAAACCTGGCTCCAAGAACAGTGTCAAATCCTTCGATGTAACGCGACGATTCGACACTTATATAGTTGTAATGACCACGCCTTCAAATATTTATGGGAGGACCGCCTCGGGCAAAATCCGCAGGATTTTCACTACCTGGGCGCTCGGCCCGTGTTAGGCGGTGGGCTGCGCCTGGTTATGCCACCTTTAAAGGAAGACGAAGAGCCGCTTCAGATTGAAATCAAAATAGAGTCTTTCTTTCGCGAATCGAAAAAAATGTTCATTGAAACGTCTTTTGTTTGGCCCCGACCAAGATTGTTACCGCCGGACGCAAAGTTCGACCCCGGACTGCGTTTGAAAAGTGTAGAGAAATATGCTACACGTGAAGTTTGCGACTTTATTCTGCGAAGCGAAACAGATGATTGAAAATAGAGATGTTGGACAGAAGCAACGCAGTCCGTGGAACAGCCATTTACACTTGTCATAAAATCATTTACTTGAGGGACTCGTCACAGAGGTTGGTGATGGCGATGTAGTCTTCCGGCGAGATTTGTTCAGGACGGTTTGTTGGGTCGATGGAACACTTTTCAAAAACATCCTGCCAGTTTTTAATTTCCGCGAGCTTGCCTTTGGCGAATTTCGTGCAGGCCTTTAGCATCTTGCGGCGGTGACCTATAAAAAGATTTATCACTTCGCTGAACAGTTTCATATTCTGAATCCGGCCCGCCTTGTCTTTGCTGCGAACAAAACTTACCATTGCCGAGTCAACCTTCGGCTGGGGCCAGAACACCGTCGGCTTCAAAACCCTTTCTGTTTTCACATCTCCGGTTGCAGCCAGAAAAATGCTCAAGGTACCGTAGTGCTTACTGCCGGGGGCAGCCGTTATTCGGCCGGCCACTTCCTTCTGGACCGTTACATACATACTGTCTGCAACTGTAGGCCCTGTAACCAAATTCAACATCACCGGCGAAGCGACATTATAAGGCAGGTTTGCGACTAACAAAATTCTGCCTGAATAGTTTCTATGGGCCAACTCAATTGCGTCTGTAACGGTCAGGCTAATGGTGTTTTTGTTTTCAAGGATATCGGCATTGATAACTTCGACATTTTCGGTTTTTGCGAGTTCTCTTTCAGCTATTTTGGCAAGCGTGTGGTCGAACTCGACAGCGAGACAATAGCCGGCTCGTTCGGCTATTGCCTCAGTTAAAGAACCTGTGCCGCAGCCGACTTCAAGCACGATATCTTTACGGCCGATGTTCGCGGAATCTATGAGCAGACGCATCAGGTTCAAATCGATGAGAAAATGTTGGCCGAGCCGTTTGTTCGCAGAGACGCCTGCTGATGCAAGCAACTGCTGGATTTGTTGCTTAGTCTGCATCTGTTTCAGTTTTCGCTTGCGCGAGTTGGTAAGCTTTTTTCGTTGTGGCCATTTGAATTGCTGTGGTTATGGCTGCTCTCATACCGGCCGGGTTGGCCAGGTTTTCGCCTGCAATATCGAAAGCCGTTCCATGAGCCGGTGATGTTCGTATTATTGGTATGCCGAGGGTAATGTTGACTGCCCTTTCAAATGCGAGCAGTTTTACTGGAATCATACCCTGGTCATGATACATTGCGACCACGCCGTCAAATTCGCCGAGAGCAGCCCGCAAAAACAGCGTGTCTGCCGGAAAAGGACCAACGCAGTTTATACCTTGTTCCTGTGCCAATAAAATCGCCGGCGATATTATCCGTTGTTCTTCATCACCGAACTGGCCAGCCTCCCCGGCGTGAGGATTCAGTGCCGCAACGCCGATTTTGGGATTGGCAAGACAGAAGTATTCTTTTAGTGCGTCATTTAATAAATCTATCGGCTCGAACACGCAGCCGATTGTGAACTTGTGCCGAACTTCAAACAGCGCTTCGTGAATCGTTGCAAGTGCCAGCTTTAGAGGGCCGGCGACGAACATCATTACTTTTCGTCTGGATTTACAGCGGTCGGCTAACATTTCGGTATGGCCCGGCCAGCGGGCGCCAGCTAATTTCCAGCTGGTCTTATTGATTGGTGCTGTTACTACTGCATCTATAATGCCGGACTTGGCGGCATCAATGGCATCAAGGCAGAACCTTATGGATGCCTCGCCCGCTGCCCTGCTCGGCCTTTTAATCCAGGGCGGAACCGAATACTCATCGTAGTCGGCTACGACCACTTTATATGGATAATCTCTGCTGATTTTTTCGTGTTGATGTCGGCCCCAGAACGGTTCAATCTCGGCCTTGTCAGCAGCGTAAAAAAGCTGTTCGTTCATACCGAAGACAATAAATTTTGCAGCCCGCCGTATTTCCGGCTCGGCCAGCGCTTTTACCACGACCTCCGGGCCGATACCAGCCGCGTCACCCATCGTTATCCCTATGACAGGCTGCTCACTTATCGAATTGTTGCTGTTGTTTTTGTTCATTATTTTGTATCTCGTATCTCACTTCATGCTTCATGAGACGCGAATTCAAAAGCCCAGTTCTTTTAACTTTTCTACTGTCAGCGTTTGCTTTTGCGGCAAAATCTTCTCAAGTTGCTTTTTTATCGTCTTAATAATCATATCAGTTTCGATATTTACCATATTACCAATTTTTGCCTTGCCCAGTGTCGTTTTCTCCAGAGTCTGCGGTATTATGGCGGCGCTGAAGCTCGTTTGGTCCATACTTGCTATTGTCAGAGAAATTCCGTCGACGGCCACCGAACCCTTGACTACCATTTGGTCGAGCAGTTCTGGGCTGGCCGCAAATTTTATATTGGCGAATTGACCTTGCCTGTCGATTGCTTTAATCATTGCTGTACCGTCGATATGGCCAGCGACGAAATGCCCGCCGAGCCGGTCGGTGGCCTTCATAGCAAGTTCGGTGTTGACTTGCGATGAAGGCTTTAATTTACCTAAGGTCGATTTTGTTAATGTTTCGCCGCTTAGGTCGAACGCTGCGGTGCTGCCATTAAGTTTTGCAATGGTCAGGCATGTGCCGTTTATAGCTATGCTGTCGCTGACTTTGGTCTCGTCGACCAGTTTGCCTAAATCTATGGTCAGCCGTATCGCACCTGTCCCGCCGAGCCGCGAAACTGACTTTACCGTGCAAGTTGCTTCTATCAGCCCTGTAAACATAAAAAGACCTCTCTAAAAGGTACGTTTTTTAACGAAACCTGTTACTTATACTACGCTTACAACGGCTAAAAGTCAAATAATTGTTGCCGCTGCCATTTTGTCGTCGGATGTGGAATAAATTGATGATTGACAATTGACGGTTGACAATTGATAATTGCCGATAATCGATAGTCGATGCTCAGTAATCGATTATTTCAAGGGTTGGGGATAGTTATGCACACATTTTGGCTGAAAATAGTAGGCTTTGCGATTGTGGTTGTAGGCTTGATTATTCTGGTGAATAAATTTTTGTCTTCTGAATCTGAGCCGAAACCAAAGCCAAAGACTTTTTACCAGGTAATAGCCGAAGACGACAAGAGGTTGCGTGCTGAGCCGGAGTTTGTAGAGCCGCCAAAGACCGAGCAGCAGTCCCCACCGGTAGCCAGACAAAAACCGGTAGCGAAACAGGCGGTTGAGCCACCTAAACCGAAACTCAGAGAGCTTTCCGAGATAGAAAAGATCGAGGCTGAAAGACTGTTTGAGTTTGCCTTGCAACAGCGAAAAATAGGTAGACTTCCAAGTACAGGTTTCAAACCTATGGTTGATGCCTGCCGAGAGATAATTCGGAAGTTCCCGGGCAGCGAATTTGACTACAAGGCCAGAAGAATGCTTGCTGATATACCACAAAGATACCGAAAAAGATATAAGATAACTGAAGAAGAAATTGACCTTATAAGATTTTTTAAATAAAAACCGAAACAATTCTTTATGGAGGAATAGATGACCGCTGCCGCATCGCCAGCCGATATACCCGTAATTTCGATAACCGTTGGCTGTCTGCCCGAGGCGTGGGAAAAAGCCGTTTTGGCTGTGTGGGATAAGGGTCTTGAAATCAAAACCCAGTACGATAAGCCCGAAGACCCGCCGAGTAAAGACGCAACGGTTATAGTTACCATTACTAACCCGCTTGGCGAGCCGAGGATTCACAAGAACTTCCCCGGCGGGCCTGCGGAGCTCGAGGCGTATCGGCTGGAGGTAGTCAGTGGTATTCACGACCACTGGATTGACCCTGCTGCTGGCAAGTGGACCTATACATATCACGAACGGCTCTTCGCATACTGTCCAGTGGAAAATATACGAGATGCTGGTTCACCAAAGCCGTTCGGGAGAGTTGACCAGATTCAGTATATTATTGATTGCTTAACACAGGTGGCGCACAGCCGCAGGGCCCAGGCAACAACCTGGATGCCGACAGCCGACCCGAGTACGGATGACCCGCCCTGCCTTCAGAGAGTATGGTGCCGGCTGGTGGACAACGAAGAGGGCAAACTGTCACTTAATATGAATACGCACTGGCGCAGCAGAGATTTGTACAAGGCATGGTTTATGAATGTCTATGCCTTTACTGACCTTCAAAGAATAATTGCCGAGCGAATATCTAAGAAAATAGGTAAGCCGGTGACGGTGGGCAGATATGTCGATATAAGCGATTCGCTGCATATCTACGGCAGCTATTTTGATGATGTCGCTAAAGAAATTGAGAAGATGCGGCAAAGCCCGTTTGCTGAACGGGCCTGGGAAAGCACACATCCGGCTTTTGAAATGATGACCAAAGAGGCCAGAGAAAAGTTGGCACAGGACCCGGACTGGTATGCCAAACCCGCGGACTGAGCTGAATTGATTATTGATAGTCAGTTGAGTTGGCGCCTTTGTGCGTCAGGTGCAGAGTTCCTTTTTACAAAAAAATTATAACGCTAAGGAGGCTGTGAGTTTTTTAAAACTATTTTCATTAGTGCTTACCCAGACGTAAATTGGGAGCGACCAAAATAAAATTTAACAGCTTCTGATTTAGACCGGCTGCAAAATTTTGCAGGATTTTTTTTGACATACTATATCTTGGGGTTAGAATGCCAATAGCGGCAAGATATAGTCTTGGTTTGATGAGATGCGAATAGTTTTTGGTGTCCTGATAAATCGGGAGTGAGGTGGCTTCGGCTTGTGAAATGTCCCTTTTGCAAGGAAGATCGGGATAAAGTTATTGATTCGCGTTCAAGCGATGCTGGCAGAGTAATCAGGCGCCGCCGTCAATGCTTGGTGTGCAAAAGACGCTTTACAACCTATGAAAAGATAGGTGAAAGCTTTAAACTCTATGTTGTGAAGAAGGACAATTTGCGAGTCCCTTATGATAGGGACAAAATCATTGCTGGTTTGCAGAAGGCTTGTTACAAGAGACCTGTCTCAGCCGAGCGGATTCAGCAGGTAGCTGACAGGGTAGAAGAGAATATATTCCGCAACTTTGACAAGGAGGTTTCATCAGCTTTTATCGGCGAAAGCGTAATGAAGCATCTTCGCCAGGTTGATAAGGTCGCATACATTCGCTTTGCAAGTGTCTATCGGGACTTCGAGGATGCGGGCGAGTTGATTGAGGAAGTCAGTCAGGTTATTGCCGAAGCCAGGCATGATGGTCAGCCGAAGCTTTTCGATACCTGAGAAATAAAAGGCATTCGTTGGTTCCGCGGCTGAAGAACCAAGTTGCGGGTGGCGTGTCTTTGCAGGAAGCTAAAGAGGGAGGATGAAGATGCAGCTTAAAGTCATAAAAACGGACGGAAGCGTTGAAAAATATTTGCACACCAAAGTCATTGGTGCTATCAGTAACGCTCTTGACGAAGTGGGCCAGACTGATATCGGCGTTGCCGAAGAGCTTGCGGAGACGGTGACATATTTTCTTTATCACGGACAGAAGCCTAACAGTGTAACCAGCAGCGAAATTTTTTCCATAATTAAGGTGGTTCTGACGGCTACTGGATATGAAGAGGCTGCAATCGCGCTGAGTGAGCATCATTTTGAGCGAAGGCTTAAGCGTTCGCGAATTGAGGTTGTTTCAGTTGATATTCAGGAATTGGTTGATGCTGAGGCGCTCGCCGAGACCAAACAATTGGGCGACACAAGCCGCTGGGACAAGTTCATAATAGTAAATGACCTCGTAACCAAGTATGATGTTTCCCGGCAAACGGCCAGGACGATTGCTTCGATGGTTGAGGAGAAAATCTTTGGTATGGGCCTTACTTTGGTTCCGACCAGTTTGATAAAACAGCTTGTTTTGGGCGACATTGCCACTGTGCTCCGGGCCCAGCGCCAGCTGCAAACCGTCTAAAACACTTATTTGATATCGTTCAGTAATCTCTTTGTGCGCTCGAAAATTTTTTCGGCTGGTTCCTCAGCCTCAATATCGAGCCAGTTTACGTTTTTGAAGGTCTTAAACCAGGTCCGCTGATTCTTGGCTAATCGGCGGGTGTTCTTCTTTATAAGTTCAATCGCGTCTTCCAAACTAATCTTTCCATTTAGATAATCGATTATCTCGGCGTAGCCGATTGCGCATCGGGCTTGTTGGCTTAAAGGTTTGTCTTCAGCCAGCAGCGATTTGACCTCATCGACAAGGCCTGCAGCAATCATCCTTTTTACCCGCTGGTTTGTCCGGTTGCTGGTATCGGTTTTTTCCCTTCGCAGCCCGACTATGGTCCAGTTATGCAGGGTCTTTTCAGCGTTGAATTGCTGCTGCAGTTCTGAGATGGGCTTTCCGGTAAGCTGATAAACTTCCAAAGCCCGGATTATACGTTTGGAGTCTCTGGGGCTGATGTTCTCGGCTGCTGCTGAATCGACAATTTGTAATTGACGATAGAGTTGTTCCAGCCCCTCAGCTTGCGCTCGTTGCCGCAATTGGCTGCGTATTTGCTCATCACTCCCTGGGCCTTCAAACAGGCCGTAGAGTAACGCCTTGATGTACAGGGCCGTTCCGCCAACCGCGATTATTTTTCTTTTTCGGCGTTTTATCTGCTCTATCGCCTCATAGGCCAAATCGAGAAAGCTGCCTACGCTAAACGATTCGCTCGGCTCGGCTACGTCAATTAAATGGTATTTAATACGCTCGCGGGTCTCTTTCGACGGCTTACCGGTGCCGATATCCATTCGACGGTAGACCTTCATTGAGTCGATACTGATTATTTCAGCACCGGTTGTCTCGGCCAAACGTGAGGCCAATCGCCCTTTGCCAGAGGCGGTAACGCCAGGAATTAAAACCATATCCGTATTCATAATTTGCTGTAAAAGTCTATAAAAATGAGTATAATACGAAGTTTAGGGCTAAAACGCAAAATTTAAGCCTTTCAGGGGCCCACATTTTGCGACGTATTGCAAAATGGGTTCCCTCGCAAAATGGGAACTAACAGAGCAAGGAAACCGTATATGTCGACAGCCAAGGCCGTCAATTCAGATTTTAACACTCGATTGCGCGAGAAAGCGCAATTTGTGAACGATACCCTGCAGCGGCTTTTAGCTTCTCAGCAGATAGATAGCGATTTGAAAGAAGCGCTTAGGTACACCCTTGAAGCCCAGGGCAAGCGGGTGCGGTCGGCCTTGGTCCTCTGGTGTTGCGATCTTGTCGGCCAGCGAGTGAACCACAACGCTAAAATCGCCGCCGCGGCCATTGAAATGGTGCACACCTATTCGCTTGTCCACGATGATTTGCCGGCGATGGATGATGATGACTTTCGCCGAGGCTTGCCAACCTGTCATAAGGCCTTTGATGAGGCCACGGCTATCCTGGTCGGCGATGCCCTCTTGACGCTTGCCTTTGAGGTTTTGGCAAAGGAGATTGATGAGCCGACCGTTGCGGTAAGATTGATTGGCCAATTAGCCCGGGCAGCCGGGCCGGCGGGAATGATTGCAGGACAAATGGCCGACCTGAAGGCCGAGGGACGACACAGAGCCCCGAGCGTGAGCGAGGGGTACCATCCACAGGCTTCGCCGGTGCCAACCTCCCGAGAATCGAGCATTGAGTTACTTGAATATATTCACATCAATAAAACAGCCAAGATGTTCCAATGTGCCGCTGCAATGGGAGCTATCTGTGGCCGAGCAAATGATAGTCAATTTGACTGTTTGTGTGAATACGGCTTAAAGATTGGCCTGGGCTTTCAGATAGCTGACGATATTCTTGATGTATGTGCTTCGAGTGAGCAGTTGGGCAAAACCGCCGGTAAAGACGCCAGGGCCGCCAAGTGCACTTACCCGGCCGTGCTGGGTTTGGAAGGAGCCAAAGAATTGGAGAAAAAGCTCGCTGACGAAGCAGTAGTGCTATTGGCTCCATTCGGCCAAAAAGCCGACACCCTCAGAAAACTCGCTATGGCCCTGCTCCAAAGAACAAGGTAGCGAGAAGAATTTTTGATGACTAACTTTTTAGAGCAAATAAATAGTCCTGACGATTTGAAGAAGCTCTCGGTCGATGAGTTAAACGCCTTGGCCGGTGAAATGCGCGAGTTTATTTTAGATTCGGTCAGTAAGACCGGAGGCCATCTGGCCAGCAGTCTTGGCGTAGTCGAATTGACCTTGGCGATGCACTGCGTATTCGATTTTAAAAAAGACAAGCTCCTCTGGGATGTCGGCCACCAATGTTATGCCCATAAAATCATTACCGGAAGGAAAGATGCGTTCGCCCGTCTTCGCCAGTCTGGCGGCATAAGCGGATTTCCAAACCCAGATGAGAGCGCATATGACCAGTTCGTCGTCGGCCACGCCGGAACCTCAATAGCCACTGCAATCGGTATGGCTTTAGGGGAAGAATTAAAAACTGAAAATGAAAAATTAAAAAGTGAAGACCAGGAACGCGATACGCAATACGCGATACGCCATACGAATAAAATCGTGGCACTAATCGGCGATGCCAGTATTGTTAATGGCGTTTCCTTTGAAGCGCTCAATAATCTCGGATTGGTCGAGAGGCAATTACTTATCGTGCTCAACGACAACTCGATGGCAATAGACCCTACTGCCGGAGCGCTCGCGAAATACTTTTCCAAAGTCCGGCTGAGCCACACCTATGAGGATTTGCGCAGGACCACTAAAAATATCCTCGAGCACCTGCCTGTTATCGGCAAAAGCGTCGAGGAAGCGGTCGAAAAGATTAAAAAAGGTATTCGAATGGCTCTGCCGACCAGTCAAATGTTTGAGAGCTTGAATATTCCGTACTTTGGTCCTGTTGACGGCCACGATATTAGTTCGCTTATAAAATTGTTCACTGCGTTAGCCCAGTTGGATAGCCCGGTGGTTCTGCACGTTTACACAAAGAAGGGCAAAGGCTTTAGTCCCGCTGAGCAGGATAGGCCCAAATTCCATTCGACCGGCCCGTTTAAGATGAACGGGGACCTCGTGGAGCCGGATTCGGTTGCGGCCAGACGTAGCTTCACCGATGTATTTGGAGAGCATTTAACACACTTGGCGGAAAAGGACAAAAGAATCGTTGCTATAACCTCGGCAATGTGTGATGGCACAGGCCTGGGCGAATTTCGCAGCAGGTTCGCTGACAGATTCTACGATGTGGGTATTGCCGAAAGCGCAGCTGTGGATATCGCCGCCGGCTTAGCCAGGAGCGGCTTAAAGCCGGTGGTCTGTATATATTCGACTTTCCTGCAGCGAAGTTTCGACCAGATATTTCAGGAAGTGGCCCTGCAGAATTTGCCGGTTGTTTTTTGTATCGACAGGTCTGGGGTCGTTGGCTCGGATGGGCCGACGCATCATGGCCTGATGGATATTGGTTTTTTGCGGATGATGCCGAATATAGTCCTGGTGGCGCCCGCCGATGAGGTTGAATTGAAATTGGCTTTGGAATTTGCTTTGAGTGAAAATAGGCCCGTTGCTTTAAGGTATCCGAAAGACGTTGTGCCATCCGACGATTTTGATAGAACTGCTTGCACTGAGTCGTTTAAGTTGGGCAAAAGCGTGGTTGTTAGGCAGGGTATGGACTCAGCTGTTGTAATTGTTACTTATGGCAGTGTGCTTACCGAGGCACTGAAAGCGGCCCAGATGCTGGCCGAAGATGGCATTGAAATTGATGTGATAAATGCAAGGTTCGCTGCTCCCATCGATGAAGAGATAATTTCTCTGCTCGGGCAGGGCAAAGGTATAATAACGGTAGAGGACCATCGTCTTGCCTGTGGGTTCGGCTCTGGCTTACTCGAATCAGCTGCAGCGTATTCGTCGCGCATATTGCGTGATGCGTATCGCGCAAAACAAAAACGCAATATGCAATCTTGGCCTCAAGCGAAGCGAAGGCACGATATACGCAATACGGGAATAGTTACGCTTGGAATGCCTAAAGAATTTATAAAACACGATTCTCGCAGTGCTCAGCTTATGGAAGCGAGCGTAAATGCCGATGAAATAGCACGGACGGTGAAAGAAATGTTGAAAGCGTGAACTACGTAGCATCGCATTTATGTTACGGGGTGAAGCGAAATACAGGATACGAAGTACGATTTTAATATGGCGAAAAGTAGTTTACCTAAATTAGTGGTTTTCGGCGACCCGAAGAAAGGACAGGTTGCTGAGGCTATTGAGGAATTTGCCGACTTTGCAAAAGGCAAGGCCCGGATAGTTGCAAGCTGTCATATCGATGAGTGCACAGCCGATATTTTGGAAGAGGTTGATTTTGCCGTCGTTTTTGGCGGCGATGGGAGCATTATTTCGGCTGCAAGGAGTTTGAATCAGAGTAATGTGCCCGTGATAGGTGTTAACCTCGGCAAGCTCGGCTTCCTCGCAGAATTCAGCGTTAGCGAGCTTAAGGACTTCTTCCCTTCTTTAACCTCAGGAAAAGCGCACATTGAGAAGCGGATGATGCTCAGTTGTAGAGTTTTAAGCGACAACAAGGAAAAATTTCGCTCGGTAGCTGTCAATGATGTTTTCATTGCGGCCGGTCCGCCTTTTAGAATGGTTGAACTGAAAGTATTGGTGGATGGTCAGCCGCTCGCCGGTTGTGTGAGTGACGGCCTTGTAATTTCCACTCCGACCGGCTCGACAGCTTATAATCTCTCCGCAGGAGGGCCGATACTGTCAGGGAAGATGGAGGCTATGGTTATTACCCCCATTTGTCCCCATTCGCTCAGCTTTCGGCCAATCGTTATCAATGCCGACAGCAGAGTGGATGTCTTTGGTGTCCGTGTCAATGAAGGTACGACCGTTTCTATCGATGGCCAGATTTCGTTGAGACTGTCCGTTGACGATGTGGTCAGGGTCGAGAGGGAAAGGAGCGATTTTCTGATTGTCAATAACCCCCTTAGAACACATTGGGATACTTTGGCAGCTAAATTGAGTTGGGCCGAAAAGCCGAAATATAAAGTATTGGACAGTGAGTAGAACCACAAACCACGGACCACGAATCACGAAATTTGTGAACATACTTCTGGGCTAAAGAGTATTTAATTATTATGAAGGCTCGACCGTTATTTATTGCGGCAGTGGTGTTTTTTACCTTCTTTTCGCCAACAGCTTGGGCGATTAATGGTTCCATTGGCTCCGGGACGGTTCCGCCGAGCAGTGTCCGCAGTGGCCTGATTCGCAGTCCTAATCCGATTGATACCACCGGTAACCGGCTGATTACCGGCAATGTTAGAGGCGGCAGGCACTTTCGCGGTGTTGTGCCGTATCGGGCGCCCTCTGATTTTGGAGCCAGGCTCGGCTCCTCATCGCTTTATTCGTTTTTGAGGGATTCAGCCGGCTCACAAGATTTCGGCCGTTTCTCCAGGACAGACAGACCATATTATTTACCTTCGAGGACGGTAACCACTACAATGCCCGGTCGTTCTGGTGTCTTCAGGCCGCCCACTGCAAGGATTGCCGGTCGTGCTGAGAGTCCCGAGGCCATCAGTACTCTGCCGCCCTTGCCTAAACAAAAGACTTTGTCCGATGGGGAAACTACCATATCTGATAGTATATTCAGGCCGATGTCGATGACAACACGGGAGCTGGAGAAAGTGCTCTTAAGTGAGGTAAAAAAGTACCAGCAAGGCAGGGAACCAATCTCGATTGATAGTATCGGCAAGCAACGCCGGTGGGAGGTGGAACAATTCCGGCGCAGCTTAAAACAGGTAAGCGACAGGGCGGCTGAACTTAAGCAAGGCCTGATGACCGGCAGGGATGATTCTTTACAGCTACCGACCAAAGGGGAGCCGAGCGAGGATGTCCCCCAAGGGTTAGAGCCACGGGTACCGAAGGAACAGATAGACGAAGATAAGCAGTTTGATATTTACGAGCAAATGAAGTGGCGGATTGATGACCTTCAAAAAACCCTTGAACAATTGTCTGAGGCCAAACAAAGCCAAGAAGCTGTTGATGGTTATAAAGAATCGGGTGAGCAGGAACCCTATTTTACGGCCTCCCCTGTGACAAGTCGAAAAATGGAAACACAGCAAAGTTCTCAGGCGGATAGGCTTTCTGAAGTTAGTTTATCTGCTGTCAGAGCTAAAGCCATTTTGGGTGAGCACAAGACTTTTGCCTCTTTTTCGAAAGATAAATTTAATGAGTATCTCAAGGCTGCGGAAGATTATCTAAAACAGGGCAGGTACTATCGGGCTGCGGATGCCTATACGCTGGCGTCGATTTACAAACCGGACGACCCCCTCGCGTACGCTGGTAAGAGCCATGCCTTATTTGTCGCAGGTGAATATATGAGCAGTGCCTTGTTCCTTGCCAGAGCTCTCGAGATTTTCCCCGAATACGCGCGGTTTAAAATCGACGTTGAGGTTATGGTAGGCGACAGGGACAAGCTTGAGAGCAGAGTGGTTGATGTTGAGCAATTGCTGAAAAAAAACGACGTGCCTGAGCTGCAGTTTTTGCTCAGCTATGTTTATTACCGGATGGGCAGACTCGACCGGGCTAAAAAAGCCATCAACGCCGCTTATGAAAAGATGCCCCAGTCACGGGCTGTAACCGCACTTAAAAAGGCCATTGACGAACACGAGAGCGGCGGATAGAGGATGGTGTATAGAAGGAGGAAACTAAACGCTATACGCTAAGCGCTATTGATGATAAGAGCTAATACATCTTTAGATATCCGTGAGATTTTTGCTCCAGGCGGGTTTATTGCGCAATCCTTTACCGGTTTTGAGTCGCGGCCTCAACAGCTCGAGATGGCAAGTGCCGTTAAACGGGCGCTTGAGGGCGGTCGGTGTTTGGTTGTCGAGGCCGGCACGGGAGTCGGTAAAAGCTTTGCATACCTTGTCCCTGCGATAGAGCAAATCTACAAAAGAACGGGTAAGGTGTTAATCAGCACTTTTACTATCACGCTGCAGGAGCAGCTAATCAATAAGGACATTCCGTTTTTGGCCGATTGCGTCCCCCACACATTCACGGCGGTTTTGGCAAAGGGTAGAGGCAATTATCTTTGTAAACGCCGACTTGAGTTTGCGATGCGAAAGCAAAGAGGCCTGTTCGATGAGTTCGCATCAGCCCTTGCGGCGATAAATAACTGGGCCGGTCAAACAAAGGATGGCTCGCTCAGCTGCCTTTCGTTTGTGCCAAAGACTAACGTCTGGGACGCTGTCAAGAGCGAGCACGGCAACTGTCGGGGACGCAAGTGCCCGCATTTTCACCGTTGTTTTTATTGGAGGGCCAGACGTCACCTGGACAACGCTGATATTATTGTAGCTAACCACGCGCTGATGTTCAGTGACCTTGTGATAAAAGAACAGATGGTATCGCTGTTGCCGGATTATAAATACATCATTATTGACGAGGCGCATAATATCGAGCACGTGGCCGAGGACCATTTCGGAATAAATATCAGCAATAGTAGAATCAAATTTCTACTCGACGGCCTTTACAACCCACGGACCCATAAGGGGCTTTTGGCCTACACGAAAGCAGAGAGAGCAATCGACCTGGTTGGCCGAATAGCCAGAGAGGCCGGGAATTTCTTTAAGCAGGTCGGCAGCTGGTACGAAGACGTAAGGGGCGAGACGGGCGGCAGATGTTATAAGAATTTTGTTGATGATACTATATCGGGACATTTGAAGAATTTGCGATTGGAATTGGCGAAGTTGGCAAAGAAAACCAAAGATGTCGATGAAAAATTTGAGATTATGCGGTTCGTCGACCGCTGTGCGGCGCTGGCGCAGGATTTGAATTGCTTCCTGGTGCAGGACAGGAGCGATTATGTTTACTGGGTTGAGCTGGCCACAACTGTTAGAGGTGCTATCCGTTTGAGAAGCGCGCCGCTGGATGTCGGGCCGGATGTGAAAAAATGTCTGTTCGATAAGTATGAATCAGTGATACTGACAAGCGCGACTTTGAGTAGCGGCCCCGCACCAATTGAACTCGTAGCGGCGCCGCAACCCGCCAGCCAAGCCAAGTCTGTCGCTGAGGAGCAATTGGTGCGGGGTTTTGATTTCTTCGCTAATCGGGTTGGGCTGGATGATTTTGGTGCCGTTAAGCTCGGCTCGCCTTTCGATTACAAAAAGCAGGTTACAATTTATATCGAAAAGGACCTGCCGAACCCAAACGAATCGGCTTTTATTGCTGCTGCTGCCGAGAAGGTGAAAAAATACATACTTAAAACAGCCGGCAGGGCCTTTGTGCTTTTCACCAGCTATGAGATGCTCGAAAAAATCGCCCAGGCCCTTGCCGACTGGCTTACTGACAATGATATTGAGTTACTCCAGCAGGGCGCGGGTATTGACAGGACCGTACTTTTGAAGCGTTTTAAGGCCGAGCCAAGCAGTATTTTGTTTGGGACAGACAGTTTCTGGCAGGGCGTTGATGTGCCGGGAGAGGCCCTTAGCAATGTGATTATCGTTAGACTGCCATTTGCCGTTCCTGACCAGCCGTTACTGGCGGGTAGACTTGAGCAGATAAGAGAACAGGGCGGGAATCCTTTTTATGACTATCAACTGCCGTCGGCGATTATCAAATTCAAGCAGGGTTTCGGCCGACTCATTCGAAGCAAAAGCGACAAGGGCATCGTGGTCATTTTGGACAGCAGAATAGTGCAAAAACGCTATGGCCAAAAGTTTTTGTCTGCCATACCGAAATGTACAGTCAGAATTGTAGCCACAAACAAATAGCAGTTCTCAATCAGTCGGGCCAATCCTTTTGCCAGCGTGCGAAAAGTTCATCTTTGGATACTTTCATCCAGTAGATTTTCCCGCGGATGGCGCGTTTGCTGTGGGGCGCAAGCGGCCCTAAGTTGACGAACGAGTGCAAACAGTCAGCCGGATGGTGGTTGCTGATGTGCGTAGTGCGCTCCCAGTAAATTGCGCATACCCAGTCGTTTTCGACATTACTTCGGGTCGCCAGCCCACAGTCAATCTCGGCCTCGAACCAACTGGGACTCCGGGGCGCAAATGGTGGTTTGATATCCGGAATCTTTGACAAATCTCCTCCTGAGCGGGCAGTATCCATTGCTAAGCCCAGAGGCGTCCGGCAAACAGTATGGTCTTCTGTCGCGGGAATCTCTTCCCACTTACTGTTACGGCGCACGAATGATAGACTGGTCTTGGGTTGGCCTTTGGCCTCCTGCACCGCCCATAGGTCGTATTCGCTGAAAGCCGGCGTCTCTGCGATTTGTCGTCGCCATTGCTTGTTGGTCTTACCGCTCATCCGAAAGCATTGTTGCGCAGAGTAATACTCGTTTAGACCTTTATCCTTTGTTGTAATTACCCAGAGCAGGTCGAAGCCATCAGCGACCGGCACGATATAGTACGTCCAGGTTTGCGGCGTCCAACCTTCCTTGTTGGTCGTATCGATTGTGTGTACAAAAACGCCGGGCCGCCTGGTGTATTGTTTCGCAATGGCCTTCGCCGTAGTCGTTTCCATCCTCGTCTCGGATTTTTTGGGAACCGCTCCATACACAAATGGTTTGTGTTCGAAGAAACGGTAACCGACCCGGTTGCCGGGATGAGATTGATTTAGGAATGAGAGGAAACCGACCCTGGTATAGCCGACATCAACGATGCCCTTTTTAATGCCCTTTCTGCTCCGGGGAGGTTCGATTGATGTCGGTATGGTGACCTGTTTTTCACGGGGCATGATAATTCCGCAATTGATTGATAAGAATAGTAACGGTATTAGACAGATAGAAAACCAGTATAATTTCATCATACGATTTCTCCTCTTTTGATTTCTTAGTTTCTTCTGATTGTCAACGAGCACTGTTGGGTTGTCAACTCAAAAATTTATGTAAAAAATCCAGCTCACCCGGTGTTGTTCTTTTATCTTCGGGATTGTGGCTTAAGTTGAGCAGCCCGATGCCTGAAATGCCGGTCGGGTAAAGCCGGGTAAAATGTGCGGGTAAATACGGCTGCTAAATATGGGATGGCTTTCGCGCTTGGCCCGTTGTTTCTAAAACAGTCTGCCATAAATGGCCATTGAGGTCGACTTTTTTCCGCTTCAGGATAGTGAGCGATATTGGAACATTCACAAAATACTGGTTCCAGTGGCCTATCACCATATTCGTTCGGCCTGACATGCCCGCGTGTACGGCATTTTGGCCGAGCATCAGACAAAAGGCGGAATCTTTAGAATTGGCAGGTACACTTCGAATCATGTAACTGGGGTCTATATATTTCAAAGCTAATGGCTTTTTCTTTTCTTTGAAATATTTCTCAATTTCTTCTTTCAGGAAAAGCCCGATGTCCTCACGTATAATATTGCCGGAAGCGTCCCGATTGACAGCGTCGGGATTGTCTTGCTCAGTCAGGCCTTGGCCCGCACCTTCGGCTACTACGATGAGTGCGTGATGTTTTTTAGCCAATCGTTTTTCTAGAAGACGCAGCAATCCATTTTCCCCTTCCAGAACAAGAGGCACCTCGGGGATAAAACAGAAATTCACATCGCTGTTTGCCAGCGTGGCGTAAGCGGCAATAAAACCGGAATCCCTGCCCATTAGTTTAACTAATCCAACGCCGTTCCAGGCGCCTTCGGCCTCTTCATGTGCTCCGCAGATTGCTAAACGTGCCGTCTCAACAGCGGTCGAGAAGCCAAAAGACTGCTCTATGCCGCAAATGTCGTTATCAATTGTCTTTGGAACTCCAATCACCGAAATTTTTAATCCCCTTTTCTTTACCGTTTTGCTCAGTTCCGAAGCTCCCCGCAGTGTCCCGTCGCCGCCAATGACAAATAACAAGCCGATGTCTCTTTTTACTAAGTTGTCAACCATATCGTCGGAATCTTGTGGGCCGCGGGAAGATGATAAAATGTCCCCTCCCTTGAGGTGAATTTCATCTACTAATTCCGGCGTTAGCAGCAGTGGCTCCTGGGGAGCATTCGAGGATAGCCCTGCGTATCCATACCTAAAGCCAAGAACCTTGTTAACCCCATACTGCCACATCAGACTGAGGGTTATAGTTCGTATCACGTCATTAAGGCCGGGACATAATCCGCCGCAGGTAACTATCCCGCAGTTTAGTTTTTGGGGGTCAAAGAAAATCTTCCGGCGGGGACCGGCCCTCTCAAACATTGGTGGTTCTTTACCGGAATTTTTGTACGCTTTTAGATTTTCAAAGTGGGAATATAGCAGAATTTTCTCGTGGTCGTCGATAAAATGACGGGCACCTCCTACCAGAGGAGAGGTTATTGTTGGCCGACCAAGTTTCTCAATGGTTAAGTCAGGCAATTCATCTGGTCTCAAGCTATGAGCATCCATAAAAGCTCCTGTTCTTCTTTTCCCAGGGGATTTGTACCTGAATTCTGGCTGACAATAGTTGCCGCATTATCGAGCGCCGCCTCTGACATCTCGTATCACGCTTCACGAATTTCGCAGGTTAGTGTAAGCGTAAATACCGTCTGTGTCCAGGGCTTTTGAAAAAGGTACTATTTTCCTGTGCGGACAATCCGGGCTAAGTTCCCTGGTTGTCTCAATTTCGGCGTGTTTTTTTTGAAATATTCAGCGATATAGTGTATAATGGTTGAATCAGAATTAAGCCATTAAGGAGGTTAGGGTTATGTGCGACCAGAGAAAAGAAGATGATTTTCAAATATGTCCCGTGACTGGTAAGCCACTTAAGTCTTGGCTGAAAAATCGCTGGCTCAAATGGCTCTTTCCCATCACGGGACTGATAGCGACTATTTGGTTTCTCGTTCGCGTATTACCAAAACCCAGCCGGGCAACCTATCCCTGCCAGCGTGTAGCATTTCCAATTGCCTCCAGTTTCATAGCGTACGTTCTTGGCATATTTGGCACAGCCGTTGCGCTTCGCAGGGCAAGAAAGCGCCTTCATCAATCACGTTATGTCCTTGCAGGTATCTGCATTTTCGTCGGCCTGACCTCAGCCTGGCTCACCATAAGTATAGATTCAAGGCATGCTGCGGCTCAATTTGTTCCACCTGACCCGTGTAATTGTCCTATTGGTGTTGCCAATGGAATTCATCCCGGCCGAGTTGCTTGGGTTTACGACCCCGACGCTACGGATTGGGATGGCTCCAGCGATTATTATTGGGATGAAGGCCACACCGACCCGAATGTCGTCGAACAGATGATGACCAATGCCGTCCGCTGGCTCACCGGTGAGGTAACTAACCCCGCCGCCTGGAATGCCCTGTTTAGAGATTTCAACTGGACCCACCATAGCGTTGATGTTGGCTACAGCTCGGGCGAAAAGATTGCCATCAAGCCTAATCTTGTTGAGCATAGGCAGCATGCCGATTACGATAATTATGCAGACCTTGCACCTGCGATGCTCGTTGCCCTGTTAAAGCAGTTGGTATGGGATGCCGCCGTCCCTGAAAATTGCATCACAGTTTGTGAGTCTTCCCGATACATTTCCGATAAGCTCTTTTACAGGTGTTATGCCCTCTTTCCGAATGTTATTTACGCCGAGACCAATTACTATACCGAGGCGGGGTACGACGACATCGACACTGACCCCAACCGACCATCGGTCGAGCCGACTGACGTAAATATGATTTTCTACAGCAGCGTTAATATCAAGAATGATAACGAACCCATACCGGATGACAAGCTCCCACAGCCATTCGTCGATGCCAACTACGTCATCAATCTGGCTATAATGAAACCCCACGGCAGCGCGGGCGTAACGCTCAGCGCCAAGAACTGGTATGGCTGCTTCTGCGTCAAGCCGGGCGATTACAGGCCCAATAACGCCCACCATTCTCTCTCGCCCAAGACACTGCCCGAATACGAGCAGTACAGGGTTTTGGTTGACCTGATGGGTCACGAGCACCTTGGCGGCAAAACTATGTTGTTCGTACTGGACGGTCTGTGGGGCTTCCCACGGGTGGGAAAGAGTGGTTCCGAACCTGAAAAATGGCACTACCCTCCCTTCAACAACGACTATCCATCCAGTGTCTTTATGTCACAGGACCACGTGGCGATTGACTCTGTCGCACTGGATTTCTTGCGGGCTGAGTTTGCTGATAATATGGGTGGCGACGGTGTAACGGAGGGCATCGACGATTATCTCCACGAGGCCGCACTTGCCAACGACCCTTGTTCGGGGACATTCTATGACCCCCACCGTCCAATCGGCGACCCGTGTGCGATAAGGCTGGAGAGCCTTGGCGTGCACGAACACTGGAACAACGAGACGGACAAACAATACACTCGCAACCTCGGCTCGGGAGACGGGATAGAGCTTGTGACATGCACCGGCCCGCTTGATGGCGACGTCGACGGCGATTGCCACGTCAATCATCTGGACCTCGCTCAGATGTCGGCTGAGTGGCTGGCCGATAACAATCCGGACAGCAATCTCGACGGCGAAGGGAATGTCAATATGATTGACTTTGCTATCATGGCAAACGACTGGCGCAAGTGCAATCTCTCCCCGCAAAGCGCGTGCGAATGCCAGTAGTGATGACACCGGGAGAATGAAAGCTATCCCCTGACACCGGCCAAACCTCGAGCATATTATTGTTATTTGAGTAGACCGCTGTCATTCCAGGAACCGAAACGCAAAATCTTGTCTTTTTGTGTTTCTGTGTCCCTGCCTTTGGTCACTATCATAGATAGGACATCCGAATGGCGGCAGCAGTATTGCTCAACCTCATCTGGGGACATAACCATAAAGGCCGTTGAAAGAGCGTCAGCAGTTGCTGCGTCAGGCCCATAGGCCCAGGCGGCGCGTTTGCCCTCAACCAGCTGGGCCGTCCGGGGGTCGATGATATATCGGCCTTTCTGCAAACCTGAACCGCTCACCGCCCGGTCCTGCAAATAAAGCCGCACTAAGCTCTGTTTGCGATTGCCGGGATTGTTTAACGTGACGGGCCAGCCTTTTGTCCCTGGCGGCTTACCAAGCGCCAAAACCGAACTGTAGCCACCATGAATCAGAGCGGTATCAATACTCCAGTCGCCCAGTAGCTCAGCCATCCGGTCAATCGCATAGCCCTTGCCGATACCGCCGAGGTCAATTTGCACCCCCTTGCCAAGCAGTTGCACCGTATGTTGAGCTTCGTCCAGTTTTATAAGATGTAGGCCTGTGTGCTGACGGGCGAGATTCAACTGTTCTTTGGAAGGTGTGCGCATCGTTTTATCTTTGCCGACCCAGCAGTCCATCAAGGACCCAATGGTAATATCAAAGGCCCCGTTGGTCTCGGCATACATACGGACGCAAAGCTGCAGGCATTCGAACGCAGCCGGCCCAACCAGCAGAGATTGTCCGGCGGTAAGGTTATTGAGCCGGGAGATATCACTGTTTTCGATAAATCGGCTAAGTTCTCTCTCCAACCGGTCAAGCTCGTCGAAGGCCGCCCATGCCGCCTGTTGGGCGTAGCGGGCGTCGGTATGTACAGTGAATATCTCAAACGTGGTAGTCATCGCCTTATGGCAAAACCGGTGGCTTCCAGTGGGAGTTAGAACCATAATTAAAACTAAAAGCTAAAAACCATAATTTAAAGCTCGATTCTCGATGCTCATAGGGTAGGACTTGCCATACCACCTAACTTTTTATTTTTTAAACGGTATGGCCATTTTTTTAACCTGGATTTTTGTTAGTGGTTCTCCATAACCTACAAACTGAATCTTTGGCGGCTCATTGCTTTCGATAGGGACCCATTTATCCCCAGCTTTATTTAAGAATGCCCATTCCAATTGCTCGGGAACCAGCGGAACGACGCCTTTCCACGAGACCATTTTGTCATCCTTAAATTCCGCCATGGGTACAGATTCACCTTTTTGGATAAGCCTTGTTGCGGCATTTGCGTGACAGTCGGTACAACTTTTAGCTTTTGCCTGTACCGAATGCGTGAAATATGGGCCATAGGCGATAAACTTCTTGTCCTTATAGACTATAGTCTGGGCACTGCCGGATGTTATCTTGCCTTTGTAATTAACCAGAAGCAGCCAATCCTGTACAGGTGGCAGGAAGTTCCCTTTTTTCTTTCCTGTTTTCAGGAAATTACCAAAATGACAGTTCAAGCAGGAAATAGAGTTTGATACATGACAGGCAGCGCAATCCAGCTTACCTCTGTGTACCTTATGTGCCCGGATTTCATCCTCCTTGGGAGTATGACAGTTCGCACATGATGCCTTCACTGCTCCATCATCACGCATAGAGTGGTAAAATGTACCGTCGCCATGAACATCCTGGCCTTTATGGCAATCCGCACAAACCATACCTGCTGCTATATGGACATCAAGAGAGCCTTTATCTTTACCGCACTCGAAGGTCGCTTTTGCCCTTGTATGACAGGACAGACAGGTTTTCATATCTTTTGCCTTCTCTACACTATAAGAGCACTTCTGGTCTTCTTTTTTGATATGACATACATCACACGATTTGGCATGGCATTTTTGACAGTCAAGCTGGTTATATGGAATATTCGTAATGCTCTTTAAACCGTCGTCCTTCTCGTACCAGTATCGCATCCCCTCACCGGTGTAATGTAAGCTTTTGGAAAAACAGGTCCCCTCGCTTTTCTGCTCTTCCTTTACCGCAGCTAATCCGCTCACTGCCAGTAGAACGAACGAAATAAACCCGATAATCCATATTTTTCTTCTCATGATAATTACCTGTATCAATCCTTTTCTCAAAGTACGAGTATTAAACGAAGACATCACGCAAGCTGGTAATTTGAAATCCTGCGTTTAAACCTTAAAATCTTCCGGCTTGAAATTAAGTTTCCTGCCCGCTGCCACTGCTTCATTGACCCTTAATACCGTTACCGCCGATTTATATCCGATTTCTGCCGGGCAGTTGAGTTTCGCCTTGCCGCGGATGGCGTTGAAAAAGTTCTCCAGATGAAGTTGATGGTACGGCTTATCCGCTTTCTCCGGAAAATCGTAAGTCGTCGGCAACACCGAAGCCCGCACCTCCAGCGACGAATCATCATCCGACGAATGTGGCGTTGCTTCTGTTTTGTTCAGATAACCTTTCTTTACCCATTCGTCCCATTTCATTGCCGGTACCCACTCTTCACGATAAATCGCACTTGTTCCGGATGCTTCCGAGACTATTAGTGTCCCTTCGTTACCCATAAATTTTTCAAAATGTCCCTGGCTGCTGTTGGTAGTTATTGTCTGATAGAACGCCCTGATGGTTCTCTGCCCCACTTCATACTCGTAAATGGCCATAACGTTATCGTACCACTGATGATTCTTTTTGTCGTAGTAGTCGGTACCGCCGCTGGCCATAACGGATTTGGGAACTGTGTCCAGGAACCAGTTGAATATATCTATTTGATGTGAGCCCCGGTCAACAATCGGCCCGCCACCCAGACCCTTATACCACCGCCAGTTTCTGAACTGATGCATGGACTTAAAGCCGTACTTTTCAAGCGTGGCCTGGTCAATAGCGTATTTCTTCGGCGAGCCCAGGTCCGGCCGCACAGGATGGTTCCATTGGCCATTGACGGCGATAATACGGCCAAGAATCTTGGCATCTTTAATAAGTTTATCACCGCAGTGAATGTACAGCGGATTGCTGCGACGCTGCCGGCCTATCTGCAAAAGCTTGCCGCTTTCCTTCGCGCTCTCAACCATCTTCTTGGCACCTTCGATACTGTTGGACATCTCTTTTTCGCAATAGACGTGTAGCCCAGCCTTTAGACATGCAACAGTCTGTTCAGCGTGCCAGAAATCCGGCGTGGCAATTATCGCCGCGTCAAGGTCTTTCTCCTTATCGAGCATTTCACGGTAGTCCGCATAACCGGCTGGCTCATGGTCGTATATCTTCAGCTTGCGTAAGACCTTTTTTTGATTCCAGCCCTCCCAGATGTCGCAGACCGCCTTGAAGCGAATGCCGAAGTCTCTTCCCATCTTCAGGCAGGTGTCCATCAGAACCTGTCCCTGAGTACCGGCCCCAAGTAGAGCGACATTCAGCTCATCTGTTGTTTTGGATTTTGCTTTCATACCAAAAGATTTCGGAGCTAAAGCAAGACCGGCTCCAGCCGCAGCGGCAGAACGCAGAAAACTCCGCCTGTCTATCCCTTTTTTAATCTTCTGATTACTCATTGTACTAATCCTAACTCCATACACTAAATACTATTCACTATACTAAGTACATAACACCATTGCGGGTTACTGTCAAGTCGATGTTTCTGGTATTTCTGCTATTGTTGGTATGTTCGTACACGCTTTGTGAGAAAACTTTGTTGCTTGGTCTTTGCTATGGGTAGATAAGTACAGCGGGGTATTTTGGCCGCTGGCGCCGGCTGTTGATTGATATTTTTCGTATATAAGTCGTTGAATTTGAGGATTTTATTGGAACCTTTCCTGTGAAACTTACGACTAATATTTTAATAAAGGTTGTCGTTTTCGGTCCTCTTGGTCGGTTTTTATTTCTTTTTTATAATCTTTTATTGTATAATAATATAGATACGAACAAAGAGGGTGTTGCGCAAGTGGTCAGCAGATTTACGCAATAAAGCGATTTTGTATACCGTCTTTACTTGTGTGTGTGCGCAAAACGCTTCAATATCGCAGAAATTGTAGTGGAGAAGGGTCTTATGTTTTGTAAATTTCGGCTGATAACGCTGTTTACCGTGGCACTGTACGCCGCTGTGATTTTTGGTATGGCGGGCGCTTGTAGTCCCGAGCACTACAAGGACCAAGCCGATGAAGAAGTATATAAGATTATCGACAGCAAGTGGCGGGACAGCTTTGGCCAGAAGACAAATTATACAATCAGCGACGTACCACCGTCCCCGAATGACATCCGGATTGAAAAAGCCGCACCGTCATCAGGCCATATAGGTCTCGCGAAGGCGGTTGCTATGGCCACCGCACATAATCGGGATTATCAAAAACAAAAAGAAGAGCTTTACCTGATGGCGCTGGATTTAACGGCAGTCCGCCATGAGTATGCACGAAGATGGTTTGGAACTATTGACGCAGGGTACACCAGGGGCGTTGACACCGGGGGTAATGATTATGAAAAGATAAGCTATGATACTGATTTGAGCTTTAGCCAGCTATTAGCTGACGGAGCGCAGATTAGTGCCAGCATCGGGCTCGATTGGGTACGTTTTCTTACCGGAGACCCCAGGACTTCGCTGGCCTCGGTCCTCAGCGCCACGGTAACCCAGCCGCTGCTGAGGGGTAGTGGCCGAAAAATCGTCCGGGAGAGGTTGACACAGGCCGAACGCAATGCTTTATATCAGATACGCTCGTTCAACCGCTATCGCAGAACGTTTGTCGTTTCCATTGTCACTGACTATTATGGTGTTTTGCAGCAAAGGGACAGGGTAACCAATGCCGAAAACAATTATAAAAGAGTGGCTGAGTCAAAAGAGCGCCTGGAGGCCGAAGCCGATGCCGGACGTAAGCCGAGATTCGAGGTCGACCAGGCAGAACAAAAGGTGCTGGCGGCGAGAGATAACTATGTACGAGCCCAGCAGGAGTACAAACACAAACTCGACAAATTCAAAATAAGGTTGTCTTTACCGACCGATGACGAAGTTGAGTTGGACCAGAATGAGTTGAAGGCCTTAGAGAAGCTCGGGATAAGCCAGCCTGATTATACTTTGCACACAGCCATTGAAACCGGATTACTTCGGCGTCTGGATTTAGCTAACAGAATGGACGAAATTGATGATGCCGTGCGCAGAGTTATGGTGGCTGCCGATGGCCTCGGCGCCCAGCTTGATTTAACCGGCGGCATCACCGGTGTACCTTCGAAAGGAAAGACCGACTATGGCAAGTTGCAATTTCACCGCGGAACTTATAGCTTGGGTTTTGAAGCTGATTTGCCCTTGGACCGAAAGGCCGAGCGTAATGCTTATCGTAAAACGCTGATAGAATTAGAGCAAACTCAGAGGGAGTATGACAATAAGCAGGACGAGGTTAAATTGGATGTGCGCCACGCATACCGTCAACTTGCCGAGGCGGCCGAGCGATACCATATTCAAAAAAACAGTTTGGATTTAGCACAGAAGCGCGTTGCGAGCACCGCATTGTTGTTGGATGCTGGCCGGGCCAGAACGCGGGATTTGCTCGAATCCCAGGATGCTTTATTGAGAGCGCAAAATAACCTGACGGGTGCTTTAGTAGACCACGTAGTTGCAAAGTTAAACTTTTTCCAGGACATTGGTGTTTTACAGGTTAGGCCCGATGGTATGTGGCAGCAGTAAGGACTATGGCTGACCAGGATAATACTATGAAGAAAGTAAATGGCGTAGAAAAGCAGGCTAAGAAATCGGCTGGTAAGTTGGCGTTCGCCAAGCGGCTTCGATGGCTCTTAATTCTTGTGGTCGTGGTTGCCGCCGCGACCGTGGTTGTGTTTTTGCGAGCCAGATTCAGCACCTCTGGTCATTCGAATGGAAAAGTCGCGGCCTTTACGGTCGTTCGCGATGATTTGACTATCAGCGTGACTCAAAACGGTGATATTAAGGCGATTAATTCCAAAGATATTCAGTCTGAGGTGGAAGGACGAACCACTATAATCAGCATTGTTGATGAGGGCACCTATATCACACCCGAAGACGTTAATAATGGCAAAATTCTTGTAGAGCTGGATTCTTCGGACATAAAGGAAAAACTGACAAAACAGGAGATTACCTTCTTAAACGCCCAGGCAGGCTATACTGAAGCGAAGGAGACGCTTGATATACAGAAGAAACAAAATGATAGTGACATTCGAGCTGGCCAGATGAAAGTCAGATTCGCATTGATGGACCTGCAGAAATACCTCGGTGAGGGCGTGGCTGAAAAAACTATTTCGGGCGCCACAAATCCGGCCACCGAGCGTAATGGGATTGCCTTGCTGATTGATAATCCCGACCTTGGCGGCGGGGCTTTGCAGAAGCTGCGTGAGCTACAGGCCGATATTGACCTGAGAAAGCAGGAACTTGCGCAGGCTAAAAGTACGTTAGAGTGGACAGAAAAGCTTTATGATAAAAACTATGTCTCACGCAGCGATTTGGAAGCGGATAGACTGAGGAAGAATCGTTACGATATCTCGTTGGAGAAGGCCGGGACGGCTAAGGATTTGTTTATAAAGTACGAATTCCCGAAAGAGGCAGAGAAACTTCTAAGCGACTACGATGAGGCCGGGCGAGAGTTGGAGCGCATCGAGGCTCGGGCACGCTCGGAGTTGGTGCAGGCACAGGCCAAACTTGAAAGCAAGGAAGCGACATATTCATTGGATAAGGAGAGATTGGAAAAGCTCCGAAAACAGCTTGACGCTTGTGTCATAAGGGCACCTGTGCCCGGCGAGGTCGTATACTCCTCGAGTATGCTGGACCGCTGGGCGAGACGACGCAGGATGATTGAGATAGGAGCGGAAATCCGCGAACGCCAAAAAATTATTTCCATACCTGATACCACCGAGATGAAGGTGGAAATCAAAATTCACGAGACTTGGGTTGATAAGGTCCAGCCGGGTCAACAGGCAAAAATAACCATCTCGGCATTTCCGGATGAAACTTTTACCGGCGAGGTGTTGAAAAAAGCACCATTGGCGGACCAGGAAGATTGGTTCAACCCCGACCTTAAGGTTTACGCAACTGATGTGAGCATCGACGGGACACACGATTTTATCAAAACGGGGATGTCGGCAAAGGTGGAAGTGATTATTAATCAACTGCGTGACGTTCTCAGTGTGCCAATACAGACCGTTATTACTTCGGAGGGGACAAAGCTCTGTTATGTTATGACCAATGACGGCCCTCAAAAGCGCGAGGTTGAAACCGGTGCGTTTAATAACGATTTTGTTGAAATCAAAAATGGTTTGGCTGAGGGAGAGAGAGTATTGCTTAATCCACCACGCCCCGGTGAGGTTGAACCTGTCGGCAAAGGGCCTGAAAGAGGAAAGCGAACTTGATTACCGGCGCACCTTATTTTAGCGTACAGCGTCTAATCTATACGCTAAACGCTACTGACTATCCGCTATAATTGTATCGAGGTTTGAATTTGATGGCTGTAGTTCACATAGAAAAGCTATGTAAGACATATCAATTAGGTTTGGTTCAGTTGTCTGCGTTGTGTGATGTTGACCTGGAGATTGAGCAGGGCCGGTATATAGCTGTTATGGGCCCCAGCGGCTCAGGAAAATCCACCTTGCTTAACTTGCTGGGCTGCCTCGACAGACCTACCAGCGGCCGATACCGGCTGAGCGGAGAGGATGTCTCCACCCTCGATGACGACCAGTTGTCCCTGATTCGTGGTAAGCGTATCGGCTTTATATTTCAATCTTATAATCTTATCGGACAGCTAAATGTCATAGAGAACATAGAGCTTCCGATGTTTTATCAGGGTTTTTCAGAACAGGCAAGTGCCCGGCGTGCCGGAGAATTAGCCACAATGGTAGGCCTCGGTGACAGGCTAAAACACAAACCTTCAGAATTAAGCGGTGGACAGCAGCAGCGAGTCGCTATTGCACGCGCTCTTGCCAATGACCCTGTGATGATACTTGCTGATGAACCAACAGGGAACCTCGACTCAGCAAGTGGCGCTGAGATTTTGAGCGTCCTCAATGCACTGCATCAGCAGGGAAAAACCCTTATTATTGTCACTCACGATACCGAAATTGCTGCTCGAGCCCAGCGAATTATTCACCTGCTCGACGGTCGCGTTGAGCGAGAGATTCATAACGGGGCATAACCCATTATGTTACTGTTTAGATTAAAACGAACACTTAAGTTAGGCATAAAAAGCCTGTGGATGCACCGGCTGCGTTCTACGCTGACGACACTCGGTATCATTTTTGGTGTCTGTTCGGTGATAGCGATGCTGGCCATAGGTGAAGGAGCAAGCCGCGAGGCCCAGGAATCTATAGCGCGGCTTGGAAGCACCAATTTGATTATTGAAACGGTAAGGCCCCCCGAAGAGCAAACCGACACCGGCAACGTTGAAACCGTCAAGAGTTATGGCTTGACCTATGCTGATGCCGAATCAATTCGCAACACAATACCCAATGTTGATGTAGCTGTACCCATTCGCGAGATAGACCAGGAAGCGCGATATCTTAATCGTAAGGTGGCTATAAAAATTGTGGGTACGATTCCGTGGTACACCGAGATTTCGCCTATTCGCCTGATGCGGGGCCGGTTTTTAAGCAGTACTGATTTGCACCACCAGTTGGCCGTTTGTGTTATTGATGACCAGGTCGGTCGCAAGCTTTTTGCCTTTGATGACCCTCTTGGACTGGATGTGAAAATTTATGGCGGATATTATCGAGTCGTAGGAATAGTTACCCGGGCGGCGACTGGAAAGACAACGGATGGTTTTGATAGGGGGCCAGCTGTAGTAAGTGGAGACAGCGGCGGTGTTGTGGGAAATATTTATATTCCTTTGACAACCGCTAAGTCTCGGTTCACCGAGTTGACGGCCAGCTTTAGTGGCGGCAGTCAAAGCGTGGAAAGAGTGGAGCTGCAGAAAATTATTGTAAAGGTCACCTCGAACAGGCAGGTCTTGCAGATGCGTGATATTATCGATACATTGCTGAATCACATTCACGATAAGCAGGACTATCAGATAGTGGTGCCACTTGAGCTGCTTCGGGCCGCCGCGAGAACAAGGAGAATATTTAGTATCGTTCTTGGCTCTATCGCTGCAATTTCACTTCTGGTTGGTGGCATAGGAATTATGAATATTATGCTGGCCACCGTCAGTGAGCGCACGCGCGAAATTGGAATTCGCCGGGCCCTCGGTGCCAGGAAACGAGATATTATCGTTCAATTCCTCTCAGAAACTCTGCTTTTAACCTTGCTTGGAGGTGTTTTGGGCATCATCCTTGGCTCTATTATACCATCTTTAGTAACGCATTTTGGTCACATGCCAACAATCATTACAGGCGGTTCCTTGGTGTTGGCCTTTGGTGTTAGTGCGGCTATAGGAATAACCTTCGGCTTGTATCCAGCCTGTCGTGCCGCAAATATGGACCCGATTGAATCCTTGCGACACGAATAAATCTTTTGATAATCGATGCCACTTTCCATCGCTGGCAGATGCGGTAATCACCAGAAAATAATCAATAATCAATTGACAAGTCACAATTGATTATTCATAATCCATAGTTCAATAATCACGAAAATGGTTCTTAATAAAGGAGTAGACTATGGAGACAGAAGGGAAAAAGTCTTTTCGGAAAAAGGTTGGATTGTTGCTCTTATCGGTTGGGCCGGGACTTTTTCTTATCGGCTATAACATTGGCACCGGCTCGGTTACCACTATGGCAAAAACAGGGGCAAATTACGGGATGGATTTATTCTGGGCATTGCTGCTCTCGTGCATTTTCACTTACGTCCTTATGGTGGCTTACGGGCAGGTTACTCTGGTTACAGACAGAACAGCGCTATATAACGTCAAGAATCATCTTGGGGCCGTCGGTAAACCGCTGGCTATATACATCCTTATAGCGTGTATTATTGGCGAGGTTTTAGCCCTTTCAGGCATTATGGGTATTGTGACAGATTTGTTAAGTGATGGCTTTCGGCGGGTCTATGGAGTGAAGGTCAATACTTTATGGATAACGATTGTTTTGGTAATCGGCCTTTATGCGATGCTTTGGTACGGAAAATATCTCCAATTCGAAAAAGTCCTTATTGTCTTTGTTATATTAATGGGCTGTTCATTTATAATAGTGTTTTTCATGCTGCTGAAGAATTTCGATTTTTCCGGATTCGCCAAAGGTTTTGTTCCGAACATCCCCGAACCACGAACCGAGGCCGGTGCCGATACCCCATACCTGTTAATAGCAGGCATTGCAGGGACAACCTGTTCAGCAATTCTTTTTATTATGCGAAGCACCGTCGTGGCGGAGAAAGGATGGAAGATTGGCAACCTTAAACAAGAGAAAAAAGACGCCTTTGTCTCTGCTGCTATGATGTTGTTTCTAAGCGCCGTTATTATGGTGGTAGCAGCGGGGACCTTGCATCCAAAAGGTGATTTTTTGACAAAAAGCGAGGCGATGACAGGCCTTCTTGAACCGCTTGGGCCTGTAGGAGCGATGGTTCTTATACTTGGTGTTGTCGGAGCGGGTCTCTCGACAGTTTTTCCGATAATTTTGATTGCGCCGTGGTTGATTTGTGATTATATGGGCAAGGAGAGAAACATTCATTCTCCGCTGTTTAGAATTCTTGGAGGGCTGGCGATGATATTCTGCTTTGGTATGCAATTTAAGGTTATGCAGAAGGTTTTTGGCGCCCCGGGGTTAATGGTAGCATCACAGGCATTCCAGGCGTGCATATTGCCTGCTGTTGTTATACCAATCTGGGTCCTTATAAACAGAAAAAAGGTTATGAAAGAACACAGAGCAGGTAAATGGATGAACTTCGGACTTCTTTGTGTGTTTATATTCTCGTTGGTGACTACTTTTAACGGTATTCTCGGATTGATAGATAAGATTAAAAGTTTTGCTGGCTGAGGGTAAGGTTAAAGGAGGAAATTATGTCTCGAACAAAATCGGTGATTATTGCGGCATTGGTTGCGGTGATGTTGGCGGCGGTAGCAGCTTACGGCGAAGAATATGAAAGTATCCAAAACCTTATCTCCTACAAACAGGATGCTATGGCGGTCGATTTTATCTGTATGTCGGATAAAGACCGCAATGTCTTCGTAAAAATCAATGTATGCACCCAGGATATGTTAAGAATTCGCTGCTCTGTCTCAAAAATTGTCCCCAGAGAAGAACACGTCGTCGTCAAAAATGATTGGAAGAATATTGACTTCACCGTATCGGATGAAACCGGGCGGATTGTAATAAAGACTCAACGTCTTAAATTGACGGTAAACAGGCAACCATTTAGATTTGCAATTTACGACCAGCAGGACAATTTGATTTTGCAGGAAAGCCCCGCTGGAATGAGACGAGACCGTCAACAGGTTTATGCCTCGATGAAACTTGCCCCCGATGAGCATTTTTTCGGATTTGGTGCGGCAGCGGGTATCGGTGGAAGAATGGGATTTGAGGGACAGTTTTTTAATCTGCTCGACAAGAGAAAACAGAAAATCGACATCGTAGGCAGAAGAGTCGCCTTCTTTATGAGCACGAATGGCTATGGCATATTTCTTAACAGCATATACCCGTATAATGATTGTTTTAGAATGGGATGTGAAGTATCCGACCGTTATTCTTTCGAAACAAGGGACCCTCAGCTCGATTATTATTTTATTTATGGCCCCAGCCTCAAACACATTTTAGGCCGGTACACAGAGCTTACCGGAAGAACCCCACTTATTCCAAAATGGGGATTTGGAACAAGACAGGCCGGCTACTGGGACCAGAAACAAATCGAACAGTATAGTCAGACGTATAGGGACAGGGACATCCCCTGCGATGTCTTTCACGTAGATTCCACCTGGCTGGACAAAGGTGCCAAATACGAAGGTAAAGGCATAAGGCCTTATAAGGAAGGTAATCGCGGTTATGTCGATTTCAAATGGGACAACCGCCAGTTCCCTGACCCGAAGGCGATGATAGCCAGGCTCGCCGACCGGGGTTTTAAGTTCTCCATCTGGGAAACGGCTCTGGTAAACCCCAATGTCGGCGAATTTTACGACTATGCCGCCGAACGCGATTATTTCGTAAAGGACAGGGACGGCTCAATTTGTATCGTCTCATACGGCAAACGCGGAAGGACCGCCGTGCCGGACTTCTCTAACCCGAAGGCCGCACAGTGGTGGAAAAAACAGCACAAGCCGCTGGTTGATATAGGTGTCAAATCTTTTAAATTGGACCACACCGGCGATTTGGGCACGGCCAGAAGGGCCGTATTTTATAACGGAAGAACATTGGACCAGGGCCGTATACTTCACCGACTCTTGAATCTGCAGGTGGCCTTTGAAGCCGTGAAAGATTACACAAAAGGCCGGGGAATCATCTGGAGCAGCATAGTTACTGCCGGCACACAACGCTATCCTGTCACCTGGTCGGGCGACTACAGACTCACCTTCGAGGCCCTGCAGGAAGTAATCAAAAGCATGCAGAATATGGGCTTGTCCGGCTTTGGATATTACGCCCCCGACATCCCCGCCAAGAGAAACATAAAGGACTCGCATCTATATACCAGATGGGCGCAATTTGGACTTCTAAATCCCGTCTGTCAAAACTGGACTGTTTTGCCCTGGGACCTCGGAACACAGGCCGAGGACACCTACCGTGTTTATGCCAAACTCCACTATCGCCTGCTCCCCTTTATTTATTCTTATGCCTGGGTGGCTAATCAGACCGGAGTACCTGTAACACGGGCTATGGTCTTGGAGTATCCGGATGACCCGCAGGTTTACGATAAAGACCTTCAGTATTTCTTTGGTAGAGAGTTATTGATTGCCCCAATTTGCACCGAATCTAACTCAAGGCCGATTTACCTACCCGCTGGCCGATGGTTCGATTACGCGACCGGCCAAAAGTATCAAGGCCCAAAAAATATCACATACCACGCTCCGCTCGACAGAATACCCATATTTGTAAAGGCCGGTGCCATTATCCCGATGGCGCCGGCGATGAATTATGTCGGCGAAAAACCAATCGACCCGTTGACCCTCGATATTTACCCTTCCGGCACCTCCAGCTTTACTCTTTATGACGACGATGGCAAAACTTATGACTATGAAAAGGGCGTTTTCGCCTTGACTACTTTTGTCTGCATAGAGGCCGAAGATGCAATAATAATTGATATAGGCCCCGCCAGAGGAAACTATAAGGAAAAATTGGACAAATCTTATATCTTAAAGGTCAATCAAGTTTGCATCCCAGATAAGGTGCAGATGGGAACAAAGCCTATAAAACAATATACTTCTCAAAAAGACTTTGAAGCTAATACAACAGGCTGGTGGTATGATTCTTCGAAGCGTGTTGTTTTAGCCAAGCTTGGACCTATAGCTGCCGAACATGGCCGGAGAGTTTACCTCCACGGTGCCAAATCCATTGAATAGAATTTATTTTCATATTTAGGTTGTCCTTATATTTAGCCCCGGCCTCTGGGGTTGTTTAGCTGTCGTCCCGACCGCAGCGCAGGGTTCTGGCCTTTGGACTAATTCATTACTTAAAATTCCTTGTTTGATACTTGTCCCGAGCGAAGCCTGCACTGAGCAAACTTGTCCCGAGTACCATCGAGGGAGCCGAAGTGCCGAAGGACCTCATTTCAGAATTTGTCATCACCGCAGTCCCCAATAATAAATAGTAAATAATAAATTGTATTACCCGGTAAGCAGTTCGAATTCTTCGATACTCAGGAAATGTCTCAGCTTTTGCAGGGCAATCAGTTCGATTTGTCGGACTCTTTCCTTACTCAAATCGAGGTCTTCGCCGATTTGTTTCAAGGTCTTTTTCTTCTTTTTTATTGGCGGGCCGACCAGCCCGAAATGATTTAGGATTATGTACCGCTCACGCTCATTGAGATTGTCGCGGATGACTTGCACTAGGCTTTGCCGTGCTCGTTCAATAGCCACCACCCCTGCCGTTGCTGCGGTTCTCAAATCACGGTGGATATTTGCCAGTGGAGCTGTTGGCGCTTTATCGGGTCGAGTGACCTCTGCCGGTATTTTGCGGGCATAGTCTTTGGCCACGGCCCACGATGCGTAAGTGCCGAATCGAAAACCCCTCGTATAATCAAATTTTTCGATTGCCCGCATCAGCGAGAAATTACCTTCACTGACCAAATCCAGCAAATTCGCCCCGCTGCCGGTATGTTTGCTTGCAATGCTGACGACGAGTCGTAAATTTGCCTCGATTATCATTTTTTTGATTGCCTCAACCTCAGCCAGACAGTTTTCTATGTTCCTTAGTCGGCTGCTCGAGACCCGAGTCAGCTTCATTCCCGCTCTGGTTATACAGGCTAAATATTTCAGATAGTTATATCTGCGAAACAGCTCGACTTCGCGCTCTCTATTGAGCACAGGAACGTTTTTCAATGACTGCAGATACTTAGGCAGCGAACTGCCGCCTAATTCGAATGGCTCAGTGCTTTCGCAGGGGCGGGACTTTTCCCACTTGATTGGTTCTGCTAAAATCTTTTCCTTGGCATCGTCTTCAAGAAACTCGTCGCTGGCGATGAATTCAATTTTCCTGGCCAGCAGGGCTTTTGCCCTTCGCAGTTTTATAATCCGGTATATCGAACTTTTACTGCGACCGAAGCGCATCATCAATTCATCGACTTCGCAGCCTTCTTTGAACAGCTCATAGAGTTCGCCGGTCTGGGTCGGGCTGATTACGCCGGGCGGCTGCTTAAAAATAGGCTTATCGGGATGGGCCTTTTCGTAGTTGAGAATTGTGTACCTGACGGTTTCATGGACCTTGCCGGTTTTAGCTGCTATTCGCTTTATGATTTGGTAGCGAGACAGCGTGGTCTTGGCCGCAAGTTCAGTGGCCTGTTTTATAATCAGCTTTTTTTGTTTGTCTGTCAGACGCGCAAAGGTTTTTGCTTTGGCGATAAGGTCCGGATTTTTCTTGAGGAATTCATCCACAGCCGATTGCGGAAAACCGAACCGTTTCTTGCCGTCATCGAATATAAATTTTCGCGCAATCAGACCTCGTTTTCGCCAGCGGTTAATTGTTTTTGTTGAAACCGCGAGTTCTGTTGACAGTTCTTCAATAGTATAAACTTTTTGCCCTTGCTCTGCGACGGGCCGGGCAAGCTGCCCGCTTAGTTTGGAGATGAAAATCCGCAAATCTTCTGCGAGTTCATCGCCTTTTATAAGCTGCTGCCCGACTGGGCCTTTCGGCCGAAAACCCGTAATCTTAAAGCAGACGAACTCAAAGGGGTACTCCTTGTCCTTGTCGATAATCGCAAAGAGTTTTTCAGCCGAATCAAGCTGTTTTCGTCGCTGTTTTGCCGGCGTAAATCGAAGCTGGAGCAATAATTGCGCTAAATTTTCATTCTTTATCTTTCGCATCTCACCAAGTGTCCATTTTACCAAATTTGGCAAAAAAAAACAGCGTTAAAAAAACGCTGTTTTCTATCTTTTCTACAGGACAAATCGTACGGCAAATCTTAGGCAACGAGACTTTTGGCTACATCCACGGCCGAAGCAGCATCGGCGGCATAGCCGTCGGCTCCGATTTTGTCGGCGTAACCCTGGGTTATAGGTGCCCCGCCTATCATAACCTTAGCTGAAACGCCGGCATCCCTAAGGGCCTTTAGGGTCTTTTCCATACCGGGCATTGTTGTGGTCAAAAGAGCGCTCATACCAACCAACTGCACGCCCGTGGCCTCGGCCCGCTCAACAAATTTCTCGGCTGAAATATCAACGCCGAGGTCAATAACTTCAAAACCGGCACCTTTCAACATCATTGCCACTAAGTTCTTACCGATATCGTGCAGGTCGCCCTGCACGGTTCCTATTAAAAACTTTCCGGTTGGCTCAACGCCGGCTTTGGCAAGTTCCGGCTCAAGGATTTCCACCGCTGATTTCATTGCCCGCGCGGCAATAAGAACCTCAGGTATGTAAATCTCACTCTTTTTGAAGCGGACGCCAACAACATCCATACCGGCGATTAACCCGTCATCCAGAACAGCTTTGGCTGCGGTTCCCTCATCAAGAGCTGCTCTGGTAATTTCCACCGCGGTTTCTTGGTCACCTTTAATAATTGCATCAGCCAATGCTTTCAAATCCGCCATCTCAGTTCACCTCAATAAAATTAAGTCAACCTGCTTGTATCTATTTTTCTCGCAACAGAAGCTAAAATTAAACATTATTCCACAATCTAAAACAAGCCATAAATTAAACTTTTCGATTACAGAAAAGGTTTTTGGCTAAATAACAGCACAAAAAAGCGAATTTATATCATTTCATTTGACGTTAACTAAAAACTAAATACGATATACGCAACACGCAATACGCAATACGCGATACGCAATACGAAAATATGAGTAATTACATAGTTTTGGTAAAACAGGTTCCCGACGTAACACAAATCACCGACAATGCGTTCGACCTCGAGACCGGCACGCTCATTCGAAGCCGGCTGGCTGGCGTAATCAATGAGCTGGACTCACAGGCATTGGCTTTTGCGAATCGGATGAGGCGGGCCGGTGGCGATAAAGGCGGCAGAATCATTTGTCTGACTATGGGACCACCGATGGCCGAAGAAGTCCTGCGGCACAGCCTGAGCAGATGTGCTGATATGGCGGTGCTGCTGACTGATAGAGCTTTGGGTGGCGCCGACACACTCGCAACAGCCAATCCGCTCGCCTGTGCCATCAGAAAAATAGTCAAAGAAATCCTCAACAATGATAACGATTACTATGTGGTCTGCGGAATGCAATCGGTGGACGGCGATACCGCTCAGGTGCCGCCACAAATCGCCGAAGAGCTCGCTCTGCCCTGTATAGCTTATGTCACCGCAGCCAAATACAGAAACAACCGCTTTGAATTCACACGCATTATCAGAGGCGGCAGCCAGGTGGTTGCCGCGAAGAAGCTGCCGGCCGTAATCACTGTTGCCAGGTACGAGTACCCTCTGTTTGCGACGTTTGCGGCAGCGCGACGGGCGAACAGAATGGAAATTATTTGCTGGGGCAGTGACGATATCAAAGCGACTCGCATTGGCGTTGATGGCTCGAAAACAAGCGTGATGCGGGTCTTCCCGCCGGCAAAAAGCACCAGAAAATGCAGGCAGCTCAGCAATGCAAAATCGTTGGCCACGATGCTTATCAGCAGCTTCGAGAGCGGCAGCGGCAAGACTGGCCGCAGTGACAATGCTCGAACAACTCGTTACATTTTACCGAGCGGACGAGCCGATAAGTTTGACAGGAGCTTCGAGGGGACAAAAAAGGAAAACGAAGATTTCAAAATCTTGGCCCGCAAACTAAACGAATTAGGCGTTAGCGAGGTTGCTCAGATTGACGAATATATCAGAGAAATGGTTCTTGATGCCGCAGGCGACCGTTTTCATAAGAAGGCTTTGGAGGATATGATAGATGGCCTGCAGTTGACCGACCCCACTTTCAAAGGCGAGGTTTGGGTCGTCGTCGAACACAGCGCCGGCGCGATACATCCGGCTACGTTCGAGCTTATCGGCAAGAGCCGCGAGCTTGCGGATTGTCTGGAGACCAAAGTAGGTGTTGTTGTGGCCGGCTGCAAGACCCGGTCGATGGCAAAGGACTTAATAGCTGCCGGTGCCGATAACATTTACATCATCGAGGATAAACTGCTAAGCCGATTTGACCCGACCGCACATCGCAAGGTTGTTGCTGATGTGATAAGCACATACCGGCCGCAAATCGTCCTCTTTGCCGCGACACCACAGGGCAGAATGCTCGCGCCGATGGTATCGTACAGGGTTGGCTGTGGCCTGACCGCTGACTGCACTTCACTCGATATTAGGGACAGTTCACGAAGGGCAAGGATAGCTATCCTTATGCAGACCAGACCAGCCTTAGGCGGAAACGTTATGGCAACTATTTGCACGAAAAATTCAATGGCGCAGATGGCTACGGCAAGGCCGGGTGTTATGAAAAGCCTACCCCTGGATTACGCAAGAGCAGGTAAAGTCATCGAGCACAACGTACAACTTTCTGATGACGATATCAGGCTGGAAATTATAAAAACGGAATTGGGCGAGGGCACGCTGAACTTCGATGCAGAAGTAATTGTCTCCGGCGGAAAAGGGATGCAGAGCAGGGACAATTATGAACGGCTCGTAGGCTCACTTTGCGATTGTCTCGGCAAAAAGTTGGGTGCACAGGTTGAAAAGGGTGCTTCGCGTGCCGCCGTGGAGCAGGGCTTTGTTGAACGGGCCCACCAGGTAGGCCAGACCGGCACCGCCGTCGGGCCGAAACTTTACCTCGCTTTGGGAATATCCGGTGCCATTCAGCATATGATAGGCATTGCGAACGCCGACACTGTCATTGCTGTTAACAGCGACCCGAACGCGACGATATTCAAACAGTGCGATTATTATATTGTTGGAACTGTCGAAGAAACGGTACCACAACTGGTTCAGGCATTAGAGGCAGAGTAGAAAAGTGTCAGACAATAAAGGCTACAACGAGGTATCAGTTTTAATAGTTGGTGCAGGCCCGGCTGGTCTGGCAAGTGCAATACAGCTAAAAGCCAAAAAGCCACAAATTGATGTTTGCGTTATAGAAAAAGCCGCCGACCTGGGCAATCACAATCTCTCCGGTGCCGTCTTGGAAGCTGAGCCTCTGCATACACTGCTGGACTCGGCTGTGCCGGAATGGCAGCAAAGCGACAATGCAAAAGAAGTGCTGGAAAAAAAAGTCAAAAAAGAAAAGGTGATGTTCCTTCTTGGTAAGAAGTGGTCAATCAACATCCTCTTCGCAATCAAACTTGCAAAAATGCTCAGCTTGGGCCCCGGCCAGATGCTCCACAAAGGCGATTATATTGTATCGATAAGCAAACTGACCAAATGGTTGGGACATATAGCAAAAGGGCTTGGCGTCGAGGTGCTGACCGGCTTCGCCGCTGAAGATATTATTTTTGATGAATCGGCTAACAGAGCAACGGGCGTCAGGCTTGTTGACCAGGGCCTTGATAAAGAGGGTAATAAGCAGCCGAACTTCATTGAAGGTGAAATCATAAGCGCTGATTTCGTGGTACTTGCCGAAGGATGCGACGGCCTTTTGACAGAAAAATTTATAGAAAAGGCGAAGCTGCAAAGGTACTCTCCTCAACTCTACTCGGTAGGCGTCAAAGAGCTTATAAAGGTAAGCCCTGAGCAATACGAAAAATTCGGGTGCTGGCGAGTCGTTCACGCTATGGGATTTCCTTTGTGGACGCCGATTATCGGGCCGGGAATGTTCGGCGGCGCAATTTGCTATCCGGGCACTGATGACCATATTTCTGTTGGCGTGATTGTCGGTGCCGACTGGAAATACTGTGATTTTAACCCACAGGATGCCCTGACGAATTTTAAGCAGCATAAGTTTGTAAAGCAGTTTATTGATGGCGGTACGGTGGTAGAGGCTGGCGCAAAGATGATTCCGGAAGGCGGATACTATGCTATCCCAAGAGACGCAAAAACCGGCTCTATTGGCAAAGGCAACGTGATGATTTTGGGCGACAGCGCCGGCTTGGTAAATATGCTCAAAATCAAGGGCCTGCACTTAGCTATTGATTCGGGAATCCAATCGGCAAACGCCATCGTCGAAATTTTCAACAACCCCCGGGCGGCAGCTTTGAAATATACCGAGCTGATTGACCAGTCGAATGTTGCTAAGGAAATGAAGTCGGCAAAGAGCTTCCGCCAGACAATAGCGAAGTTCGGGCCTTTGTTGGGAATGCCGTTTTCTGTTTTTGGCGGACTCTTGCCGAAATTTAAGGTTGAAGAAGATTATAAGGCGATGACAGCTGCTCGCTACAAACTAAAAGGCAAACAGAATTTCGACAAAGACACCTTTACAGCTATGGCGGCAGCCGAGCATCGTGAAGACCAGACCTCACATCTGACGATTCTGGATTCTGACATTTGCAAAACCAGGTGCACACCCGGGTTCAACAGTCCCTGCATTACATTCTGCCCGGCCGGCGTATATGAAACCGTAAACGACCGGGTAACGCCGGCCAATCCATCCAACTGTTTGCATTGCAAGACCTGCCAGAGAAAGTGTCCCTTCGACAATATCCGCTGGACGGTTCCGGAAGGAGCAGGAGGACCACGCTATAAGCGAATGTAAGAAACCTGCATCAATACAAGCCGAAAGTCCCCAGTCCCACCAACCTATAACATCATCCTGAAAAGCTGGCCACTGACAAATACGGCAAAATGTTAATCGGCTGAAAATACAGGTATTTGCTTCAAATAACACCCTCTATATTAGGACTTGGAATCTTATAAGGTCCTGATAAAAACACCAAACTAGGATGTGTAGTGCAGGTATGCGCGAAAATGCAAGTCTGCGTAATAAAGTGGCAATTTGATAAAACCGATAGTGCTTATGGAGCCGCAGAGCAAAAATGGAATGTTGTGGTAAATGAATCTGAGGGTGAGTTATGTTGCTTCACTCGAGGGAGGCAAAAATTTTAGTGGCACTGCTGATTTCAATGACGGCAGGGGCGATAGCCTTAATGACTCTGGGCAGTAATCCTCCCTCCGCTGGTGCGTTTTGTCTTTCGCGATATTATTGTCTTGACCCTGTCGAAAAAGCAATTTCTTCCCAAGCTGCCAAGTCCCCCGGCCGCTGGAACCGAATTGAGGTTTACTATAGCGGCACCAAAACCGGCAACATTGAGCTCTTGACCGCGCTGAGCGGCCTGCCCGGTCCGGAGGACGTAAACTGTCACTTCGTTATCTGCAACGGCCTCGGCGGCGGTGATGGACAAATACAATCAACCGAAAAATGGCAGAGGCAATGGTCAATCATACCGAGCCAAATCTGGTACGGCGACGGACAAACTATACGCATCTGTATTATAGCAGACAGCAAAACTACTCCACCAACCGACTTCCAGGTAAAAAGGACCGAGGCACTGGTAGAGGGATTGTCCAGAAAGTTTGACATCCGGTCTGAATCCGCCCGCTATCCCGGCGATTGGCGGTAGCAGCAGGAAAAGTTAAGTAAATAAGAAAAGGTAAAAAATCAAAACTTTTGCCTTTTTACTTTCACCTTTGGCATCTTCCATATTTTATTAGGACTTAAAACTTTGGCTGGTCCTATAAAAATGCCAAAGTGGGCATCGTGTTGCAGGCATTTGTGAAAAGACAATTCTACGTAAAGTGCCAATTTGACAAGACCGATAACGGAAATATGGGGCCGGGGTGTGGAAATGGAGTATTGTGACAAGTGAATAGGCGCTTTGGCGCTCATAAGTGAATTTTGAGAAAGGAGTCGAAAATGCTACTGGACACAATCTTAGGCTGGTTCAGCATGGATATGGGTATCGACCTCGGCACTTGCTCTACGTTGGTATGTGTACGTGATAAAGGTGTTGTCCTCCATGAACCCTCTGTAGTTGCCGTTCGCAAGGGAACCAATGTTGTTCTAAACGATGGTGAAGCTGTGGGTGCGGTTGCGCGAGAAATGCTTGGCAAAACGCCCGGCTCAATTAGTGCAATAAGACCCTTGAAGGATGGTGTAATCAGCGATTTCGAAATCACAGAAGCAATGCTGGGCTATTTTATCAAGAAAGTGCACAACAGAAACAGCCTGGTCAGGCCTCGGGTGGTAATTGCTGTGCCCAGCGGAATAACCGCCGTCGAACGCCGCGCAGTTGTTGACAGTGCCGAGCGTGCGGGCGCACGCAAGGTCTATCTGGTTGATGAGCCGATGGCCGCGGGAATCGGCTCAGGACTGCCAATCACAGACCCTACCGCCTCGATGATTGTCGATATTGGAGGCGGAACCACGGAAGTGGCCATAATGAGTCTGGCCGATATCGCCACCTGTGAATCAATCCGGATTGGCGGCGATGATATGGATGAAGCGATAATTAATCATCTAAAGAAGACTTACAACCTGCTCATCGGAGAAGCAAGAGCTGAAAAAGTCAAGATACAAATCGGCTCTGCCGCCCCGCTGGAA
>JAUWIG010000002.1 GCA_030605475.1 Planctomycetota bacterium
CACAATCTATCAGCTTATTCTTTTCTGCAAACCTGAACCGGATACAACTATAGCTTTTGGTGTGAACCTGGAAGCTCTTAACTATATGCGAGCAGAGCAAGAAGATGATGTACCACAGATTTCTGGTTCAGAGATTACAGAGGATGAGCCGGAGCCCGAACCAGAGCCGGAACCAGAGCCAGAACCGCAGCCAAACACTTTTGTGCCATTACCTGAACAAACCATTGTGCCATACGCTGAAAGAATGGAACAAGAGAAAGCTCAGAGCTTAAAGTTTTGCCCGAGTGGCAGAGGGCTTATGGCAGTAACGGAGTTGTTACCCGCCAAGGAAAGCAAAAGTCAAAATCTTTGATCCTGATTGGCAGAAATGGTCTTATGACCTTTGGAATGAATTATCAGACAGCGGAACCACTTATTGGAGTGCTTTTCTGGAGATACAAAAACCCCAAAATAACGAAAAAGGGTATGAAATTGCTGAAGCAGTACAGTGGTACGGTTGGGACCAAATAAGGCTTAATTGGTAAAGGAATTAAAGATGAAGAAAAAGCTATATAGGTCAATTGTAAAAGTGTATATTGTCCTATCGGCGTTACTTTTAATAATATCAGCCTCGTGTATATCGCTTTCCAAAGTTATGGGTTTTCCACCTCCGAACGTTAAAATGGTGATGATAGACAAAATTCAAAAGATGGATGATGATTACGTTACGGAAATTCTTATAGGTGATTATGATGGATATGAAATGTTGACGGATCCCCCAAACGTGGAGTTTTGGGATAGTACAGATAACCCTGAGCGAATAGCATCAATTATGGCTGCTGTTAAATTAGTTCGTATTACAGAACCCTATGACTTTTATGGAATCCCGTCATTCTTGGGCTTCAAATGCAAAAATGGCAAAATCTATACCATAGAGCTTTATCGTGATCGTGAAACGAAAGAGGTTTATGGTCTAGGCTATGAAGACCCAACCGGAAAGTTATATGAAGAATTGGCTAATGCTTGCTTGATTGCTGGCGGTAAAGAGTAACAAGGTCTTTTCGCCTTACCTCACTCTGATATGAGTTGGGCCTTGCGAATGTCAAGTTCGCAAACGCAGGCTCTTCAGGGTTGGTGGGGTGAATTTGAAAAGGGAGAAACTTCAAAGTTCAATCATTTTGCTTACCATGAGTGGACTAAACTTAAAGAAGGTGATAATCTTTATCAAGCATTGTTATATGCCATCAATGAGACAGATTGGATACCCGATGGCCCTCACGATAACTATAGGGTAAAGGGCCAGGGGGACATCACTGACCTTAAGATAGAGTAGAAATGAGGTTTACATATGAAGCCTAAATTTTACCTACGTTTTTCTTGTATTTGGGGAGGTAGTTGAAAATGGAACGACTTTCATTGCTTCTGAGTTTGATAACTATATGTTCGGCAGTAACAGTTGCCTGTGGGGATGATTTTAATTTGTCGCAAGTTCAATGGGCACCGATAATGTATGATGTTTTGGACGAGGATGATAATATAAAGCTGCTTGTATTTTTCTATGATGACCCTTCACGCTTAGACAAAGACAAAGGGGTTGAGAAATTCAAGGAAATTGGAAGACTGGTCGATCCGGAGAAGATTAAAAGGGTGATGGAAACGATAGAGGAGGATTCGACCATTTGCGGATGTGAAAACCAATGCGGCCATATATATATGTGGCCAACGTGGATGGGTGTGGTGAACAAAAATAATCAGGGATTTTTAATAAATATTGGTTTGAACCATTCAAAAGAAAGAGTAGAATGGTGGGCACGTTACTCCAATCGGCTTTATGATGTCCTTGTTGAATACGAGATTATAGAACCCCCAAAGAAGCATATATTTGTAAATGACCCTAACCTGGTGCACTTCAAAGCCCCTCCGCAGCCTCATTTGCGAAGGAAACCGAGAGTTATAACAACTTTTCTGGAACGAGACTTAGATCAGATATATATAAAGGTAGACCCCAATGCAGAACCGATATACATTAAGGTTGCCCCAAACTCACCTGAAGTTTATATCGCGGTCGACCCCAATCGGTCGCTTATCTATATTAGGAAGCTTCTTCCCGCAATTAACGCGATGAAAAAACAATCAGAAGAACTAGTGGCTCAAAACCGATGGTTGACCCGAAGTTTAGAGAGATGCCTCGAGAAACTCGAAGCAGAAAAGGGCTTGCAACCAATAATAACCGACTCAAACGATTACATAAATAGACTATCTGGGCTCAATTGTGTACCCTATACAATACCGCAAATAAAGCCTTTACCGGAAACAACTGAAATAAGTCGGCTGGGGGCTTTGATGGACCTGCATTGTCTAGCAACGAGCGGGTCCCTAAATTTAACACGTGAGCATATTAGGAATTTTGAAAAGCGTATGAATCGCCTCAAGACTTATTTGGAGAAATAAATCAGTTAAAAAGGAAAATAGCGCAAATGCAAATAATAACAGATAAGCATAAGTTTATAATACCTGTCCGGTGGACAAGTCGAAAGGTATATGGTCTTGAGTGGACATCTTATGAATTAAAACAGAAACTGAGAGAGTGGGGATTTCCTGACCCTAAATGAGAAGTTCAGTCATTATAGTATTAACAGGTATGTTACGACAATTTGCGATTAAGTTCTGAATTTGGCGCGAAATTCGGGTTCAAGATTGAAAGGAGACCATTATGGCAAGGACAATTCTAACCGTAGTGCTTATCGTTTTATTGAACGTCTTGATTGGCTGCAATAACGATGTTGACAAAAGCAGTGCCAGGCTCATGCTTGTTCGCGAGAAGACCTCGTTTGGTTCTATTCCGGTTGTCAGGGTTGCCGGGGCCGGGGAGGTCGATATTGTCGAGCAGATTGTGGCCAATCGGCAGGCGTATCGACAGGGTCTTGAATTGCTGGTGGAATACTACGCCGAAGAGGGAAACAATATGAAGCTGAGGTGGGCTAAAAAAGAGCTGGTGGCATTAGAGGCTATGGCGCAATACAACTACATCGTTGAGGCCGGTCTGGCTGGGCCGGATTTGAAAGCGAGTACTTCAATTCAGCAGGCCGACGAGCTCTATGAGCAGGCCTTGCAGCTCGAAAAAAAGGCCAGAGAGCTGATCGTTATTGTCGATGAAAATCTGTTGCGGCGGGCTCTGGATAAATACAATCAGCTTATAAGAAATTATCCTTCCAGTGACAAGATTGATGATGCGGCATATAAAGCCGGTGGAACTTATAGGCATTTCAATGACTATACGATAGCCGTGTTGTACTACCAAAGGGCTTATCAGTGGGACCCTGATACGATTCATCCTGCTATGTTTAAGGCAGCTTATATTTTGGATAGACACCTGCACCGCAGAGCGGAAGCGCTGGAGCTTTATCGGCAGGCCGTCAAAAATGAAAGTTTGAGTTTTAATTATAAAGAGTTTGCAGAAACACGTATCGAAGAATTGACCAAAAGTGACGAAAGCCTGAAAGAGAGCAAGTAACATCTATAAAAAAAATTGAGGTAAAAGTTTCTTGCGATAGAGTATCGGGTCTGACTGGATGTCGGGCCCGTTTTTCTATGGATAAAAAATGCTGACCGAATTTGAGAACAAGGTGGCTGGTTTTATCAAAGACAACGAGCTTTTCGGCTCGGCGGCTAAAGTTTTGTTGGCTGTTTCAGGCGGAGCCGATTCGACTGCTCTTTTACATACTATCTGTGCGCTGAAGACTGAGGGCGTTTTAAGTGCTGAACTGATTTGCGCTCATATAAATCATCAGTTGAGAGGTTCGCAAGCCGAGATGGATGAGGATTTTGTTATCGCAGAGGCAGCCAGACTAAACTTGAGCTTAATGACAAGACGGCTGGACGTGCGAGGGTTTGCACGTAAAAATAAGCTGTCAATTGAGACAGCAGCTCGCAAATTGCGGATTGAAAGTTTGCTGGATATTGCAAAGGCCGGAAATTGTAATTGCGTAGCTACGGCACATCAAAAGAACGACAACGCCGAAACGGTTATACAAAGGCTGTGTCGCGGAACAGGGTTTCGCGGCCTTGCGGGCATCTGGCCGGTGCGAAGCTTTGCCGATGATATTAAGTTCGTAAGGCCGTTGCTGTGTGTCAGGCGGGATGAGATTATTGAGTACTTAAAAAAACGAAATTTAAGGTGGCGGTTAGACCACACGAATTATCATTGTACATACAGGCGAAACTATATTCGTCATCGGCTGATTCCAGCATTACAGCGACAGTGCAGCGATTCAATCGTAGAGCGATTGTCTGAGCTGGCTCAATCAGCCCATAGGTTCCACCGTTTGATTTGCAGCAGCGTAGACAAAGTATGGCCGGAATTGGCAGATTGTTCCGACGACGGGCTAAAGATGGATTTGAAAATGTTTCAGCCAGAGCCACCGGCCGTGAAGGTTGAGTTGGTTCGGCGAAGTTTAGCTTCGCTCGGCAGTGGTGAGAGAAATTTAACACAGGAACACCTTAAAAGGATATTGCAATTAACAGAACAAAATATCAGCGGCAGGAAAATCGAATTGCCGGATGGATTTGTAGTTGGCTCTGAATACGGGAAACTGATTTTTGCACGGCCGCAGGAAAGACGTCAGCTCTGGAAGCAAACCAAAAAAAGTGTTGAGTTGGAGGTTCCGGGACGGACCAGATTTGGCAACTGTTTGATAGAGGCAACTATTTTCGAGGCCGATGAAAAGCAACTTAAAAAGTTTAAAGCAGAGAAAAACGAATTTATTGAGTGGCTTGATTTGGATAAGGTGAAACCGCCCTTAGTGGTTCGTTTGCGCGAGGACGGTGACAGGTTTTGGCCTTTGGGGCTGGAGGGAGAAAAAAAAGTCGGCAAATTCCTGACCGCTGCGAAAGTGCCGCAGGAATTGCGCAAAAAGTTGCTGATTGTTGCCGATAGTGAAAAAATAATCTGGCTCTGGCCCATTAGAATGAGTGAGCAAGTCAAAATTATCAGCGAGACGCAAAAAATCCTTCAATTACAAATAACTGATGCCAGCCCGGTACATTAAGCTAATTGTTCGCAATAAATTCTTGACAATGCCTGGGGTTGTAAATAAAGTGGTTCTCCTGCGTATTGTGAAGCAGTGTAAAGAATCAAAAACCTTATTTGAGTACCAAAAAAAGGAGATTTACAAATGGCGACAAAGGTTGCAATTAACGGGTTCGGCCGAATCGGCAGAGCTGTAACAAGGATTATTATGCAGAAAAAGAGCGATTTGGAATTAGTGGCAATCAACGACCTGACGGACGCCAAGAGTCTTGCGCACCTGTTCAAATATGATACGGTAATGGGTAGATGGAACGGTACGGTTGAGGCTGGGGATGGTGAGCTGGTTATTAACGGCAAAGCCATCAAGGTTTTGGCTGTCAGGAGCCCGGCTGAGCTGCCCTGGAAGGATATGGGCGTGAAGGTTGTTCTGGAATCTACGGGAGTTTTTCGCGTAGCTGAGTCGCCGAAGGGTGGTTACGCTGACCATCTTAAAGCCGGTGCCGGTAAGGTTGTTCTCAGCGTCCCCGCAAAAGACGACATCGAGGCAACAATTGTTCTGGGCGTTAACGATGAGAAGTTGACCAGGGATGTTAAATGCGTATCGAATGCAAGTTGTACGACCAACTGTCTTGCACCTTTGGCTAAGACACTAAACGATGCGTTTGGCATTGAGCAGGGAGTTATGACAACCATTCATGCTTATACCAACGACCAGAGTGTTGCCGATATGATTCACAAAGACCTTCGTCGTGCGCGGGCGGCGGCGGCGAACATTATACCAACCACTACCGGTGCGGCAAAGGCCATCGGTAAAGTTGTCCCTGAGCTTGATGGCAAGCTCGATGGTTTTGCTATTCGGGTGCCCATTCCGGTCGGCAGTATTGTTGACCTGGTGGTCAATGTTAAAAAGGACGTTACCGTTGATAAGGTGAACGCAGCGGTGAAAGCGGCGGCGGAAGGGCCGATGAAAAACATCCTGGTTTATTGTGATGAGCCAATTGTCAGCAGTGATATCGTTAATGACCCTGCTTCGAGCATTTTCGATTCTCTGTGCACAATGGTCGTCGACAGGACTGTTAAGGTCATTAGCTGGTATGACAACGAGTGGGGTTATTCAAACCGCACTGTTGATATTATGGAAAGAATGGCGGCAATGTAAGGAGAAAGGTAAAGATTAAAAAGTGAAAGTTTAAAACTTTACTGGGGGTGAGTAAAAAATGGCTAAAAAAACCGTTACCGATATTAATGTGCAGGGAAAGCGGGTTTTAATGCGGTGCGACTTCAATGTGCCGTTGGATGAGGATTGTAACATTACCAGCGATGACCGAATCGTCAAAGCCCTGCCAACTATAAAAAACATTCTCGAGAGGGGAGCTTCGCTGATTCTGATGAGCCATCTGGGCCGACCAGAGGGCCAGAGAAACGAAAAGATGTCTTTAGCGCCGGTAGCCGGGAGATTGTCGGAGCTGCTGGGTAATAAGATTGTTTTCACTGACGATTGTATTGGGGACGAGACAAGGGCCAAAGCACAAGCACTTAAAAGCGGCGAGTGTATGCTGCTTGAGAACCTGCGCTTCCACAAGGAAGAGACCATAAAGGACAAGGCAGCAAAGGAGGATGCACAACTGCGAGAGGCCAAGGACAATTTCGCAAAGCAGCTTGCCGATTTAGCGGATATCTATGTTGACGATGCTTTCGGCACCGCGCACAGGGACAATGCTTCGATGTACACCGTGCCGTCAGTGATGGAAGGTAAACAGCGGGTTATTGGCTTTTTGATTGAAAAGGAACTAAAGTTCCTTGGCCGGACAGTCAGTAATCCCGAAAAACCGTTTGTAGCGATACTGGGCGGAGCGAAGGTTTCCGACAAGATAGGTGTGATTGAGAATCTGCTTGACAAAGTTGACTGCATACTGATTGGCGGAGCAATGGCCTATACATTTTTCAAGGCACAGGGTCAGGCCGTAGGCAAGAGCCTGTGCGAAGATGATTTTCTTGATAAAGCTACCGAACTTCTTGAGCAGGCCAAAGACCTCGGCTGCGAGATAGTTTTGCCGGTCGATACAATGGTCGTAAGGGAATTCAAAGCCGGTACTGAAAAAAAGGTGGTCCATGGTGATATTGAAGCTGACTGGCAGGGCTTGGATATTGGGCCGGCCACCCAGAAGCTTTTTGCGGAAAAACTTGTCGGCGCACAGACAATCATCTGGAACGGACCGATGGGCGTTTTTGAACTGCCGCCTTTCGATGAAGGGACGAAGGCCGTTGCTTTGGCTGTCGCCGAGGCCACAAGAAAAGGTGCTCGAAGCGTTATCGGAGGCGGTGACAGCGCAAGTGCCATCCAAAAGCTTGGTCTTGAGGATAAAGTAAGCCATATTTCTACCGGCGGAGGGGCGTCACTCGAGTTTTTGGAAGGAAAAAAATTCAAGTGCCTGGAAATCCTCGATGAAAAATAGAGTTCGTAGTTTATAGTTCGTAGCATTTAGCCGTTAATATTTAGTCAATAGTCAATAGTCAATAGTAAATAGTAAATCAAGATGCGATTACCCAAAGCGGGAACAATCGAGATTGCACCATCAATATTGAGTGCGGATTTTGCCAGGCTGGCTGATGAGATAGCCGAGATTGAGTCAGCTGGGGTCAATATTGTGCATCTTGATGTTATGGATGGCCACTTCGTGCCGAATATTACGATTGGGCCGCAGGTGATTGCCAAGCTCCGCAAGTACAGCAACTTGGTTTTCGACACTCATTTGATGATAAGTGAGCCAGCCAAATATGCTAAAGCGTTTGTTGAGGCAGGCGCCGACCATATAACATTTCACATTGAGGTCGCGGATGACCCGGAAAAACTCATTGACAGGCTGCATGAGCTTGGGGTTACTGCTGGGATATGCCTGAATCCGGAGACGCCGGTGGAGCAGGTAGAGGCGGTTGCGCCGCTTTGTGATATGGTTCTGGTTATGACGGTTCGGCCGGGGTTCGGGGCTCAGGAGTTTATGCTCGAGGCAGCGAAAAAAATCGCTCAAATAAGAAAAATTGTCGGCCCTAACATACGCATTGAAGTCGATGGCGGGATAAACCCACAAACCACACCAATTGTGGTTTCCTACGGTGCTGATACCCTTGTGGCGGGCAACGCAATATTTGCAAAATCCGACCGTATCGCCGCTATAAACGCCATTCGAGGGGCCTCAAAGTAATTTTTATAGCTAAACCAACGAATTTCTGATAGAATTCTTGAACCGTTGATTCTATGTTGAGCTGAACTGAACACCGCGTAAAATGCGGGGCTAAATAATGGTTGATATGGCCGAAGAAGTGAAATCAAAACCTGTCCTGAGCAAAGCCGAAGGATGGAACGGTTTTTCGTTGAAGCCGCGTAAGGATATGCCCGAAGGGCTTTGGGTACGATGTCCGACCTGCGAGCATATGCTCTATAAAAGCACGGTTGAAGAGAATCTCAATGTCTGCCCGGAATGCAAACATCATTTTCGCATCGAGGCGGCGACTCGGATTAAGTATCTGGTTGATGAGGGTTCTTTTCAGGAGGTATTAAGCGATTTAACGACCGAAGACCGGCTGGGGTTTAAGTTCAGGGACACCACTTATAAGCAGCGTCTAAAAGCCGAAGAGAAAAAGTGCGGCGTCAAGGAGGCCATGCGAATCGGAAAGGCCTTTATCAAGGGCAGAGGTGTTGTACTGGCGGTGATGGAGCCCAATTTCCTGATGGGCTCTATGGGTTTTGTCGTCGGAGAGAAATTTTGCGTCGCTGTTGACAAGGCAATGGAGGAAAAGCTGCCTTTAGTGGCGGTTTGCTGTTCCGGCGGAGCGAGAATGCACGAGGGCGTCGTGTCGCTGGGCCAGATGGCAAAGACCTCTGCGGTGTTGGCCAAGTTAGACGAAGCAAGGGGGCTTTTCATTTCAGTTTTGACAGACCCGACTACCGGCGGCGTGACAGCGAGCTTTGCGATGCTGGGCGATTGTTTAATAGCTGAGCCAAGAGCGCTGATTGGTTTTGCCGGGCCTCGCACAATTGCCGAAACTATAAAGGTGGAGCTGCCGGAAGGATTTCAGACCGCTGAATTTATGCTTGAGCACGGCTTCGTGGATATGATTGTCCACCGCAAAGACCTCCGCAACGAAATCGCCCGCCTCATCGACTACTGCCAAAAGTAGTCGCAGATTTCACAGATGAACACTGATTAAAATTAGCCACGAAAAGGCACGAAAAGATTAGCCACTGATTTGTCATTCTGAACGAAGTGAAGAATCTCACTCAACGCTATACGCTAAACGCTAATAAAGGCCACAGAGAACACAGAGGATTTTGAGTTTATAGTCCCAAAAAATTGCTCTTCTTATTTTTTACGTCTTCTCAAAACCACCACACCGAAGCCAAGCAGTAAAAATGTCGCTCGTTCGCACGATTCGGACCGCACACTAAACTGTACCTGTTGCATCCCTGCCAAGTAAGAGAAAGGAGGCAAAATATTGCCCTTTAAGCCGAAATCCCGTAGAATTGCGTCTATGGAAAAAGAGAAATTAAAAGGACATCTAAATCACTTTCTTGTTCACAATGCGGTTCTCTATACCGATGAGGAAAACCTAAAATGGTGCTGGCTACGAGCAGTAGAATGGGGGCAGTGGCCTTTATTTACAGCTCAGGTGGTTGCTCCGATTCTCTTTTTATTTTTCTCCTGGTGGCAAGTTGCGATAACGGTTGTGATCTTAAATTGGCTGTGGCTGTTGATATGCTACAAGTATGTAAATGTGACCTTAGCTGGGTTAGGGCCTTTCTTCATTATCCTCAAGTGGCCAGTCTCTATCGGGATAGCGGTCTATTTTTTAATACAAGTGAATTATCTCCTCGCTGCGGTTTCTGGTTTTTGGCCGGTAATTACTTTGTTTCTGATGTTTCTGTCACCACCAACTAAAACAGGAATAATACAAACGGCCCTAATGAACAGACTTGGTTATGAGAAAATGATATAAGCGGGGGTTGGCTGTGCGGAATTGAGAGCTTATTTGCCCGCATAAAATGGCGGAAAAAATGATGGATGATCAAAAGTACAAAGACTTCTTATCGGAAATAGCTAATAAGGTAAATAAGCTGATTCTTAAGCTGGCAAATATGGACCGGTTTCGTAACCAGATGAGAATCTTTGGTGAGATGAGAGAGACTTGGAGTCAAACAAGAACGCAATATAAGAAAATTGCTGAAGCTGACCCCAGGTTACGAGCTAACCCCCTGTTGGCAGACGAAGAAATAAAGCCACCAAAACAAGATTGGATATGGGACAACCGCGGGGAGTTTTGGCGACCGAAAGAGTCCCCTCCCGACCCTATGGACTGGGTTTGGCCTCTGGGTTCATCTGCACCGACAAGGCCACCGAACGATGAAGAAAAACTGATGTGCGATTACTTTCTACTTACTGTCGTTCACGATGGAGCATTAACAGATGCAATCGACAAGCGTATATACTTCAAGCGAACCGAGAATGGTATGTGGCGCGACCTTGATGGGGGTTCTATTACGGCAATACCGGATACAGCAAGGTTATTCTGGGAGGAGGACTTGAGCAAGTATAAACGCGGCTTGGAGTACCACGAGAATGATAAGACAAAGTCTAAGATAGAGCGTGCTCTTGAGCACGTGCAGGCGGACCTTGCCAGAATAGAGCAAAATACTAAAGCTAAAGCGACTATTGCTGCGATCCTCATTAGTTTATTTACAATTTCCATATTTGTATTATTGGTTTGGCTCGTACCATTCACCCCATTTACTTGGCTCAAAAACCATCCTAATAGTTATAGTCTTCAAGGTGGCATTATCTGTCTGGTTCCTTGCATATTTGTAGGGCTCTTCAAACCACAATGGCGAAAATTGTGCTGGGGTGTTGCTTTGTTGCCATTATTGGTGCTTATACTGTCCTTACTTGGAGGTCCCGCTGATAGCAATGGAAATTAAGTACGTTATTGCCCACACAAAAGCAATGAGCACATAAGAATCCACTCTATGCTTCGCTCCTCAATAAATTGACAGGGTAAATATTTAGCTACCGCCACTTCGTGTTTGCGATTGCCACGGTCTGACGGCCTCGCAACAACAGGAATAATTGCAAAATCTTCTCTTTCACTTCTGAACAAATATCCGTATAATCTCAAAAAATAGCTCTGCGTGAAACGCAGGCTAAATACGAGACTTTTATACGCAATACGCACAATAAATCCGCCGCTGGCGGAAACAATGAACTACGAACTATGAACTACGAACTATGAAATATTTTCGCCAAAATATCGAAAAGGCCAAAGGTTATGAGCCCGGCTTTCAGCCATCTCAAACAGACATGGTAAAGCTGAACACCAATGAAAATCCCTATCCACCCTCCCCACAGGTATTGAAGGCCTTGGCGGAAATTGGGCCGGAGCAGCTTCGCCGATACCCCGACCCGAAGGCAGGCACATTTCGCCAGGCGGCGGCAGAGGTTAATGGCGTCCAATCCGACTATATTATGTGCTGCAATGGTGGAGATGAGCTGCTGACCATCACTTTTCGTGCTTTCTGTGACGAAAATCGGCCCGTTGCATATCCCGTCCCGACGTATTCACTTTATCCGGTACTGGCCAATCTGCAAGATTGCAGGGTGATTGAAGTTCCGTTCGATGGCGAATTCAATCTGCCGGCCAAATTAGCTAACACCGACGCGGCTTTAACTATCGTTTGCAATCCGAATGCGCCAAGCGGCACCTTTGTAAGTGTTGGTGAGTTGGCCTCATTAGCGGATGAGCTCTCAGGAATGTTATTGATTGATGAGGCCTATGTGGATTTTGCAGAGGAGAATTGTGCGGCATTGGTTAAAAATTTCGACAATGTAATTATCCTTCGGTCGATGAGTAAAGGGTATTGCCTTGCGGGGATGCGTTTCGGATACGCAATTGCTCGGCCTGATTTAATAGCCGGCTTAATGAAAGTCAAGGATTCCTACAATGTCGATGCAGTCGCTGTTGCCGCCGCTGCCGCGGCGATAAAAGACCGGAAATATTTCAAGGAAAACGTCGAAAAGGTAAAAAAAGACCGCAGAATACTGACAGCGCAGCTGCGCGCTTTGAAATTCGAAGTGGTGGATAGTTTTGCTAATTTTGTTCTTGCTGAGAGCAAAAGTTGCAAAGCAGGCTGGATTTATGATAAATTGGTGCAGCGCAATATTTATGTAAGATATTTTGATTTGCCGGGGTTAAATAATAAGTTGAGGATAACGGTTGGTACCAGCGAGCAAAACGATAAACTCATTTTGGCTCTGAAAGAAATCTTATCAGAATAAGGATATTCTTATGGAAAAGAGATTTGCTGAAATTCACAGACAAACAAAAGAGACCGACGTTGCCGTTGAGCTTAATCTGGACGGCGTCGGCAAATATGAAATCGATAGCGGCGTCGGTTTTCTGGACCATATGCTTACGCACCTGAGCAAGCACGGCAAAATCGATTTGCTGGTAAAAGCCAAAGGCGATTTGAAGACCGATGCTCACCATACGGCCGAAGATATAGGAATATGCCTGGGCGAATGTCTACTAAAAGCCCTTGGCGATAAAAAAGGGATTGCCAGATACGGCCATAGTTCTGTGCCGATGGAGGAGACTATAGCCAATGTTTCTATAGATTTGTCCGGCAGACCAAACTGCGTATATAAAGTTGATTATCGAACGGACAAAATCGGTGACTTTGATGTTGAATGTCTGGAAGAGATGCTGCGGAGCTTTTCAAATGCGGGCAAGTTTAATCTGCATATAAACGTGCCGTACGGAACGAACAGCCATCACATAGCCGAGGCGATTTTCAAGGGTCTCGGTCAGGCACTTGCCGGAGCTGTCAGAATTGTGGGAACAGACGTCCCCAGTACGAAGGGGATATTATGATTGAGCGACCTAAACCTGAATATCGAAGTGGTATCGGTACCGATATCCACGAGTTGGTTGCCGGCAGAAAACTTATGCTGTGTGGAGTTTATGTGCCGCACCCGAGAGGGTTGGTGGGGCACAGCGATGGTGATGCGGGCTTGCACGCTGTTATCGATGCTTTGTTAGGCGCAAGCGGGATGGGCGATATAGGAACATTATTTCCCGATACGGACCCGAAGTTCAAAGATGTGGACAGCAAAGAGCTTTTGGTTATCGTAAAGGAGCAGCTTGAGGAAAAAGACTGGGAAATAGCCAATGTTGACTTGATAATACACGCTGAGCAACCACCCTTAGAGCCGTTCAAAGGGCAGATGAAAAGGTGCATCGCCGGGCTTTTGGGGATTGATTTTACCGCGGTGAACGTCAAGGCGAAAACCAACGAAGGATTTGGTGATGTAGGAACCGGAGATGCAATAGCGGCAACAGCAATAGTACTTTTGAAAAAGAAATTCAGAAGGACACTGTAAAAATATCAAGAGTTTATTGAAGGTGTTTGTAGATGGCATTGAAGCTTTATAACAGCCTGACACGAAAAAAAGAGGATTTCAAGCCATTGAAAAAAGGCAGGGTTGGAATTTACGTCTGCGGGCCGACCGTATATGGACACGCGCATTTGGGCCATGCAAAAAGTTACGTAAGCTTTGATGTTCTGGTTCGGTATCTTCGCTATCTGGGGTACAGCGTTACCTATGTGCAGAATATAACTGATGTTGGTCATTTGACCGATGATGCGGACGAAGGTGAAGACAAGGTTGGCGAGGCGGCAAAAAAAGAGAAGAAGCATCCGATGGCGTTGGCCGAATTCTATACTCGCAGCTACTTTGAGGATATGGATAAATTGAGCTGTATTCGGCCTGATATCAGTCCGCGAGCCAGCGGACATATAATCGAGCAGATAGAATTGGTAAGGACACTTTTGGAAAAAGACTATGCTTATGAGGTCAATGGCTCGGTGTATTTCGATGTCTCCAGGTTCAAGGACTACGGCAAACTTTCGGGACGAAATGTCAAAGATATGCTGGCTGGCGCACGCGTAGAGGTTTCGCCGGACAAAAGAGAACCGATAGATTTTGCACTTTGGAAAAAGGCCGAACCAAACCATATTATGCAATGGCCCAGTCCCTGGGGTATGGGTTTTCCTGGCTGGCATTTGGAATGCTCAGTGATGAGTATGAAATACCTCGGCAAAACGATTGACATCCACGGCGGGGGGTTGGAAAACCAGTTCCCACATCACGAGTGCGAAATTGCCCAGTCGGAAGCGGCCAATGGCGTGCAGTTCGTTCGCTACTGGCTGCACAATAATATGGTTACTGTTGATGGACAGAAGATGGGTAAGAGTTTGGATAATTTTATTACGCTAAAACAAGCTTTTTCGGGCGCGCACGAAAAATTGACAAAAAGCTATAACCCGCTGGCCGTGAGGCAGTTGGTTTTGAACAGCCATTACCGAAGCCCGCTGGATTTTTCAGATGCAGCGTTGTTTGCAGCCCAGAGCGGTTGCGAAAAAATAACCGAGACGGTCAAAGCGGTGCGAAAAAGAATGGACCGGGCGGCTAAAGGTGAAATTAATAGTAAAGTGGCGGAGGAGCTGAAGCAGTTGAGGGAAAAATTCGAAGCGGCAATGAATGACGATTTGAATACCTCTATTGCACTGTCGGTTGTGTTTGAGCTGGTTCGCCTGGCGAACAACCTGCTTGAAGAAGGAGCTGCGACCGCAGGAACACTTAACGCAGTCGACGTTCTGTTTGGCCGGTTGGGCGGCGATTGCCTCGGTATTGTAAAAGACAAATATCCGGTAACCGGCGGAAGTGATGATGAGATAATAGACAAATTGGTCAATATCTTGATTGAGCAGCGGAATGAAGCTCGAAAAAATAAGAATTTCAAGTTGGCTGATACTACTCGTGCCGACCTTGACGAAATTGGCATCGTGTTGGAAGATAAGCCCGACGGAACCCAGTGGAGAAGGAAATGAGAATACTCGGCATCGACCCCGGTTTGCAGGTCTGCGGATACGCTTGTTTGGAGACAGGCGAAAACAAGGAGAAGTTAATCGAAGCAGGTGTTTTTCGTACCGACAGCGGCTTGGCAATAGAGACAAAGTTGAATCAAATTGCCGAGGATACCGAGTCGCTGCTTAAGAAATTTAAACCTGAAATTGTAGCGGTAGAAGAATTATACTCGCACTACACACATCCGAAAACGGCGATATTGATGGGACACGCAAGAGGCGTTATACTACAAAGCTGCGCAGAGGCGGCAATTAAGGTCAGAAGCTTTAGTGCGACGCGCATAAAAAAATCAATTACCGGAAACGGCAGGGCATCAAAAGGGCAGATACAAAGGACGATTCAAACGCTCTTATCTTTGCCCTGCGTGCCGGAACCGAGCGACGTGGCCGATGCCATAGCAACGGCATTGTGCTGCGCAAATTCGGTTGAACGGCAAGATGGCTGCATGCTGACAAAGAAGCCACCAGTGAAACTGGAAGCTAAATACTAACGACTAAATACTAACCACTAAATTATGATAGCCAGGATTGAGGGAAAACTTGTCAAGCTTGATACCGATAGTGCTCTCGTGCAGGTCGGAGCGGTCGGGTATGAAGTAATGCTGCCCGGCTACTGCATAAGCGCTCTATCGGACAAAATCGGCTCGGATATTACCCTTTGTACTATGGAATATTATGAGGGTACGCCGGTGGGCGGTAATTTGGTACCGAGGATGATTGGGTTTTTAAGTGTCGCAGAGAGGGACTTCTTCACCAAATTTATCAGCGTCAAAGGAATAGGTATAAAAAAGGGATTGCGGTCGCTGAGCATTCCGATAGCTACCATAGCGGCGGCGATAGAGAACGGAGATGACAGGACATTAATATCACTTCCGGAAGTGGGAAAGAGAACGGCTCAGCAGATTATCGCTGAATTGAAGGGCAAGCTGCAGGATTTTGCGATTGGGGCCGAGTCAGCCAGGCCGGCAGAGGCCAGATTTAAACTGTTCCAGGCCGAAGCACTGGAAATTCTTATCGCCTGGGGTGAAAAAAGAAATGAGGCGATGGAGCTGATTGACCTGGCCTGTAAAAAACACCCCAGTATAAATTCAGCCGAGGCACTTGTGCCCTTGGTGTACCGGCTAAAGCAAGGAATAGAAGTCTAAATAGTGAATAGGGATTGGTGAATAGTATTTAGTGACTAACGACTAAACACTAAACACTAACGACTAATATCATGGCAATAGGCAGAGTCATAACCGGCCAATCTCTAAACGAGCAGGAGGAGAATTTTAACATCTCACTTCGGCCAAAGTTCCTGGACGAATGCGTAGGCCAGTCTAACGTCAAAGAGAAGCTTTCAATTGCCATAGCTGCTGCCAAACAAAGGGCTGAGCCGTTGGAGCATATCTTGTTTTACGGACCGCCCGGCCTTGGTAAGACAACACTGGCCAACGTTGTAGCAAATGAGATGGGCGCCAGGATTCGGTGCTCATCGGGGCCGGCTATGGTAAAGCGAGGTGACGTGATGGGCCTTTTGAGCAATATAAACACCGGCGATGTACTCTTTATCGATGAGGTCCATCGGCTGAGCACCCCCGTCGAGGAGTTTATCTATCCTGCGATGGAAGAGTTCAGGGTTGACTTCACCGTTGACAGCGGTCTGCACGCAAAGACGATAAATTTCCCGCTGAAGCGTTTTACCTTGATTGGCGCAACGACGCGGGCGGGCCTCTTAAGCGCTCCCCTTAGGGGCCGATTTGGGATGCTATATCATCTGGACTTTTACAGTGCGGAAGAATTGACAGCGATTTTAGAAAGGTCCGCGGGCCTGCTGCAGTTGCGCTGCGAGGACCAGACGTTGAAATTGATTGCGAGCCGTTCTCGCGGTGCGCCTCGAGTGGCCAATCGCCTGTTAAAGCGGGTGCGTGACTATGCCCAGGTAAAAGGCGAAGGGGCCCTTACCGCCAAAATTGTCGAAAGCGCGCTAAAAATGGAGCAGATTGACCCGCTGGGCTTGGATGAGTTGGACAGGGCCTTCCTGCGTGCATTGGTCAACGTCTATGACGGCGGCCCAGCCGGTATCGATGCTATTGCAGCCACCCTCGGCGAAGAGAGGGATACTCTCGAAGACGTGGTTGAGCCGTATCTTTTACAAATCGGCTTTCTGCGCCGAACCAAACGCGGCCGCGAAATCACCGCAAAGGCCTGCAAACATCTAAACCTCAAATACCACAAAAAAGAAAACGCCGCCGACCAGCCAGAACTCTTCGAAGGTTAGCCCCGTTGCTTGCGACGGGGGAATTCTTACCACTTAAAATTTAGCCCCGCAAGTTATTGCGGGGTTATTTATTTGTTTAGCGGCCGTCGGCACGATGGCCGAATATTTAGCCCCCAGCCCGCGTGCTGGGGGTTTGTCATTCCTGCCCCGTGAGATGTGTCGTGCACTATCTCATCGGGGTCATTGCGAGGCCAAAGGCCGAAGCAATCTCAAGTTCTTTTTGCTTTCCGACAAAAACATTGCTATAATGAATATGATTTCTTTGAGGAACAACCTAGGAAGATATTTTCCACGAAAACATTCTATCAACCAAGGGAGATTGAATGTTCAAAATTTTGGGGAACAGATGGGTGTTTGTCAAACTGATATCAATAGTTTTTCTTTCTATAATATTTCTCATCGGCGAAACCCACGCAGAAGAAGACGGAAACGCTTTCGTAGACTACGTCTCCCTCTATAACCAAAAAAACCAGCCAATGAACTATAAGGCAGATGATAACGCTGCAACGCATTATCAAAAAGCGATAAAGGTTTTCCTTAAAGCTCCACAAGAGATAAGATATAAGTATTTGCACATCTGGCCCGGCGATCTTTCAAAGCAAAATGTACAAACAATAAGACAATGGGTTAAGAGCAATAGTTTAGCTTTGGAATACTTTACGAAAGCAAGTAAAAAACAATATTTCTGGACAGAAAAGAAATCTTTTGATGGTTCTGTACTGGGCATTTTACTGCCCGATCTGGCTGAGATAAGGGATTTGACGCGATTGACCTGTTGCAGAGCCAGACTCGAAGCCATGGATGGCAGTATCATTAAGGCGGCAAAAGACATTGAGACTGTCTATCGAGTGGGCAATCACTTCAATAGGCCCCAGCAACCAGTCGAGCAGATGCTCGGAATGAGTGTCAAAGCCCAAGCAATAGAAACTGTTCTTATGACCATACAGAATGCTCAGATTGATAAAAAAGAGCGAGAATGTCTTTATCACTCTTTGAAGAAATATATTGATGATGAAGAATTTATACCTGATCTCTTGGCAATGAAGTTGATATGTTTAGACTGCCTGCAAAGGATGTATATCTTCAATCAAGACGGCCAGAGAGTGATGGACGAACAATCATCGCGCAAACAGCTTATTTTACTTCGGCTTCGTTGTCAGGGACTAATGATGCTTGGCTATGTTTCGGTAGAGCAGCGCCACAAGTCCGAATTGGTACAGATGGATTATGAAAAAGCCAAGGAGCTGCTTACCAAAGGACTTGAGCAGTTGGAAAGAGTGATGGTTTTGGAGGCATGGCAATTGAATGAAACTATGAATCAGGAACAGGGAATATTGCAGAGCATTCAGGAATCACACCCTTTGCTCAATATTCTGGCCATAGAGGCGATAAACCTCAAGTTCTCTGCTCATGAACGACTGCGAGCACAAGTCCGTGCTTTGGATATGATCATGAGTGTTTTGACATTTAAAGAAAATAAGGGCAGATTACCCCTCAATCTTAGTGAGCTTCAAGAAGCTGGATTATTAGAGAAAGTACCGATCGACCCGTTTAGCGGCAAGCCTATTGAATACAAAAAGCTGGATGACAACTTCACTGTTTACAGCTATGGGTTGGATTTTGATGATGACGGTGGGGAAAGAAAGGTTCAGTTCAGCGAACAAAATGGTGATCTTGTCGCGTGGCCGGTGAAAAAATACGAAGAGACAGTACTCAAACAAAAATAGCGTTCATAATTGCAGGAATGATTTACAAAACCATTCTTTTCAAAAAAGAACACTCTTCCTTGATGGTAACTACAAAAAAAAAGATGAATACTTCTCCTCAGTCTCCGGCACCCCACTCACCATTCACCCCGATTCATGAACCGCGCGCCTTTGCCCCCGCGGCAAAAAATCTTTCTGCCTGCCATCGAAAGTTGTGGTCGGGGGTGTTAATCTGGGTAACTTGTGGCTATAAAATCCCTGTCAACCTGTCCTGAGCAAAGCCGAATGAATTCGTGGCTAATTTTTTCTTGATTTTTGTTTGAAAATATGTTAAAATACTTTTTTGTTCGCAAGTAAGCAAACGCTCAACCGCCCCGTAGGGCACAGATAAATAGACATTTCAGATTGCATGTCTGTAAGTGGCTAAGCCACAAGGCCTTCAGGGCCAGCAGGTCCAGATTCGTGAATGGTAATTAACTCAAACTGACCGAGTTAATATATAAAATCTGTTTAACTGTTTATTATGTAAGAGCTTAAACTAATCGCCGACGTAGTCGGCCACAACCAACGAGATACGAGATAAGTTTACCCTGAGCAAAGTCGAAGGGAAATACGAGATACGAGTTTTTATGCAAAACAAACCCAATTTGCCGGCTCCTCAAATAAACGTAAGCTCTGTCTTAACAAAGCATTACGAAAATGTACGACCTTGCAGACTCCGGGAAAACAAACCCAATCAAACCCAACCTGTAGTGAGCTTGCCCGCCTTGAGCTTGTCGAAGGGGTCGAACCTATTTCAAACCCGGCGCCTATGCTGCTCTGCACACGGGCTGATACCCTTCGACTCCGCTGCGCGGAGTTTATCCTGAGCGGAGCGAAGGACTCAGGATGACGGGATAGTGCCGAGAATGTGCTTTGCCATTTTGGGCCGGCGGCCTAAAGTATCGGTGAAGTGGTGGATTAAAATCTTTTCAATTTCACTAAGCACTTCTTCATTTGCGTCGGCAATCAATTTCAAATTACTCAAGGCATTCGCAGCGTTTCTGGTTAATCTAATCTTGTCCGGGAAGCTTGCCTCGCAATCTCTGCAAATCAGGCCGTTAGCGGAACTGCTAAAATAAACTTCGTATCGCGTATCGCGTATCGCGTATCGCGTTTTGCAGTTTACGCAGGCATTTAGAATCGGCATCAGGCCGACTTCTTTAAGCAGAGCCAATTGAAATAATATCAGCAAGACAAGCGAATCTCGTGAAGCGTGAAGCGTATCTCGTATCTCGTTGATGTTCTGTAAAAACCGCAGGAAACTGTCAAAAAGTTCAGGATGTGGGTCGTAATCATCCGTCAAGCTGTTTACCAGTTCGGTGGCAAAGAAACAGCAGTTTAACGCAAAAAGGTTACTGGCCAGAGAGCCGCGCCACGGCTGCTGTTCGAATTCGGTCAGGGTGGCAAGTTTTTCCCTGTTTGAATCGGAAAAAACAATTTTACCGTGCGAAAATACTTCGACCGGGCCATCGAATTTTGATTTGGGACGTTTCGAGCCTTTGGCGATTGCGCTGATTTTGCCGGTCCGCCTGGTGAAAAATGTTACGATTTGGGATGTTTCGGAGTAATCGACGGCGCGTATGCAAATAGCAACATCCTTAACTAACATTGATTATTTCTTAACTTTAGCTTGCTTGTCTTTTTTACCCCTCGCTCGCGCTCGGGGCTCTGTTTTCTGTCATCCGTTCTCTGTTATCTGTCTTCCGCCTTTTGAATTCTGATGCGTTTTATTCTTCTGGCCTCAGCTGAGCTAATAGTAAATTTCAGGTTTTCGTAATCGAAGCTCTCGCCGGTTTTGGGAACACAGCCTAAGTGCGAGAAGACAAAGCCGCCTATAGTGTCGTAATCTTCGTCTTCGGGCAGATTCAATTCGAACTGGTCGTTCAGGTCATCGATGTATGTTCTGGCGTCGGCCTCAATAGTATTTTGGTCAATTTTCTTTATGGGCTCGGGCTCCGGTTTTTCGTATTCATCGGTTATTTCACCGACGAGCTCTTCGAGGATATCCTCTAAGGTAACAATGCCGGCTGTTCCACCGTATTCGTCAAGCACTACGGCTATATGCAACTTTTGATTTTGAAACTCGCGGAGTAGTACCCTGAGAGATTTTGTTTCAGGGACGAAATAGGCCTCTCTCATCTTATCACGTAGTTTGAAATCTGCTCCGGTTTTGTCGATTTCGGTCAGCAGGTCCTTAGCGTAAATAAGGCCGATTATATTGTCTATATTTTCTTCGTAAACCGGCACTCTGGAATGGCCTGCACCGGTTATGATATCCAAAACCGTTTGCCGGTCACAGTTGACCTCAACTGCTACAATATCCGTGCGAGGGGTCATAATTTCATCAGCGGCGGTGTCGCTTAACTCTAATACGCTTTCAATCATCTCCTGCTCTTCTTCGTCGACAACACCTTCCATTCTTTGTTGCTCAAGGTCGGTTAAGAATTCTTCCTGTTTTTCTTCCTTGTCTTCTTCTGGTGTTGTTTCGGCCACGCCGGCCAGGCGCCGGACAAAGCCATCATATAATTGAAGGACATAAAGGATTGGCCAGGCCAAACCTGCGAAGAGCATTAGCAGTTTGTATGTTCGGCTCAGAATTTTTTCGCCTGCGTATTTGGCCCAGGCGTGAGGTACTGCCAGGCTGAATATTGAGAATATTACTGCTGCAATAACAAATGTAGCCAGATAATCGCTAATTGTCGGGCTGCCCTGGCGCAGCGTTGTGAAAATGGCCAGCAATAACAGCAATATGCAGCAATTGGCGATGAGCCGGTATAAGGAGCAGGCTAAAACCAGTTTTTCGCCGTTTCTTATGAGATTGTCGGCGAGCTTTTCCGGGGCATCCTCTTTGTTTGCTGCCTTAAACGCATCCAGCAATTTGGCGCGTGAAAACACTCGCAAAGCAATAGTATTGACGGAAAAAAACAGTGTACCGCCGGCGAGAAGACAAATCAGGCACACAATCCAACAAACGTAACTCACTTAATATCCTTTCAATTAGTTATCAGTCCATGTCTGCGGTATCAATCGGTAACCGCGAACTATGAGAGGCTTCCATTTTGCGATTCTTTTCGCAAAATGGGACCCCCATTATATACCAAACCGTAACCGAGTTGTTGTAAAATTTCGTCTTCGGTATCATGCATTTTTTTTGCCTGGTCCGGTGCCGAATCATCGAATCCGAGGTTGTGCAGCAGGCCGTGGGTTATGTAAAGTGCCAATTCAGCTTCGCTTGAATGCCCTCGCAGGCCCGCTTCCTTGATGGCCGTTTCTGCGTTGACAACCAGCTCGAGAGATTTTGAAGAGTTTGTATCAGGGTCCGACAAGTCGAAGCTCAAACAATCAGTAGGACAGTTGTGATTCAAAAACTGTTTGTTTACTTTACGGATTTCAGTGTCGTTGACTATTGCAATACTGACCGTTGCTTTTGAGAGCTTGAAACGAGTGCAGATGGCTTTGACCAATTTTTTAAGCTTAGGCAGGTCAACGTCTATATCTTTGAAATTTTTGGCGATTTGAACGACTATGTCCTGGTCTTGTTTTTCAGCGCTCATAATTGTTTTTTTGCTTGATTTGCTCACGTCGAGATTGTGTCTCTTCCAGGGTTCCCGTTTTGTGTTCTTTTTGCAAAGTGGGATTCCCCGGTTTGTCGGGCGGTCTTGGAGGGTCCCCATTTTGCGACTTGTTGTGGGGTGGGGTCCCTGGGTATGCGATTCGGCCGTGATAATGTGCCGCAAGAGTTTTTGATATGCTCGTCTCTATCTGACTTAATTCCCGCAGAGAAAGGTCGCATTCATCAAACTGGCCGTCCTGCAGGCGTTTCATAGTCATATTGTGTACGACCGCTTCTAACCTCGTTGGGGTTACTTCGGTCAGCGACCTAACGGTGCCTTCTACAGCGTCAGCCAGCATCACAATGGCAGCTTCTTTTATTCGCGGCTTTGGACCGGCGTATCTAAATTCAGCTTCAGAAGGCGGAGACTGTTTTTCATCATGTTTCTTTTTGGCCTCGTTGTAAAAATATTCGACCAGTGTTGTACCGTGGTGCGTTTCGATAAATTGCCGCAGCACAGCAGGCAAGGCATATTCCTTGGCCATTTCTATCCCGTCTTTTACGTGGCCTACGATAATCAATTGACTCATCGCTGGTGAGAGTTCTTTATGCCGGCTGGTAGGGCCCATCTCGTTTTCGACGAAATAGGTGGGCTTATTGATTTTTCCAATATCGTGGTAATAAGCACCGACCCTGCATAAGAGGCCGTTGCGTCCGATTGCCTCGGCGGCGGCTTCAGCGATAGAGCCAACTAACAAACTGTGGCTGAATGTCCCGGGCGCTTCCATAGCAAGTCTTTTTAACAAGGGCTGATTCGCATCGCTGTAGTCCAGGAGCGTCATACTTGTCGCTATGCGGAAGACTCTTTCGATAAGCGGCAGCAAGCTTTGAATGAGCAGGCCAACCGATAGAGTGATTCCCGCGTGGTAGCCTGCATTGCTAAAGATATCGGCAAGCCGGTGGTCTTGGGCCCGAAACTCCAACGCCAGCGTTGTTATGAACACTATTACCGCTGCAAAGGTACTGACCTCAAGCAGTTTCATTCTTGTGCGGATTTCTCTCAACGAGAAACAGCAGGTAATAACGCCAGCAGCCATTATCAAAAACAGGTTGATATTCGCTATGTGGTCTGCGGCGAAACAGGCAAACAGACAATAGAATATACTCATACCTATTGCGAAACGCTGGTCATAGGCGATTGTCAAAATGATGGCTACTGTTACGGCGCTTCCGGTGGCCCAAAAGGTATGATTGGTCAATAACGTGCCAAGTTTGGTTGTGGCTAATAATAAGATAAATAGGCCGACCAGTGCCAAAGCTCTGGCGTGGTTTTTTATTATTCGCTTTTGGTAACGATGGATATAGAAGCCGACAGCCGAAGAAATCAGCACCACTATGACGATTGTCGGTATCAGACCGAGATAGCGCGCCTGCTGGATTAGCTCGAAGGAAAGAACAGGGATGCAAAGAGCGACGAAGAGCAGCAATAGCAGTACCGAACTTATAACGTCGGTGTTGACGAGCCGGCTTATTTGCGAAAAGCGCTCGGTAGTTATGTTCTTACGCACCCGGCTGCGCCGAGGACTTGTTTTTTTCAAAAACCACATTTATTTACCTTATGGTCTTGCATTTTTCGCTTTACCCCGTTAGAAATCCTTGCTAAACGCAGGGTAAGTACCACCGGCGTTTTATTTCTGACGGGGTTTATGTTTTACGCTTCCCATAAGCCTGTACGATATTTTGAACCAATCGATGTCGTACAATGTCCCTCTGGGTTAATTCTATAGAAGCTATACCTTTGATTCGTCGCAGCGTTTCCATTGCTTCGACCATTCCGCTTTTTTGGCCGACATCTAAGTCGATTTGCGTTACGTCACCTGTTATTATCATCTTGGAACCGCGACCCAATCTGGTTAAAATCATTAACATCTGCAATGATGATGTGTTTTGGGCCTCGTCACAGATGATTGCTGCTTCGTTTAATGTTCGACCGCGCATAAAGGCAAGCGGAATAATCTCGATAATATCCAGTTCCATAAATTTTTTCATCTGGGCAAAATCCATCATATCTTCAAGAGCGTCAAAAAGGGGGCGAAGATATGGGTTTACCTTTGCCTGTATATCGCCCGGTAAAAAACCAAGTTTTTCACCTGCCTCCACAGCCGGACGGGCAAGGACGATTCTTCTGATTTGCTTTTTCTTCAGCATTGAGACCGCAACTGCAACGGCCAGGTATGTTTTGCCTGTTCCGGCTGGTCCTATGCAAAACGTAAGGTCGTTAGCCAGCATTATTTCGATGTACTTTAGCTGTCCCTTGGTGGACGGCTCGATGACCTTCTTGTGGGAATAGACGGTAATAGCCTTGCCGGTCTCGCTGGTTAGGGACGAATCTTTTTGAGCGATAAAGGCTTTTACATCATTGGCGGTGAGCGAGCCATATTTGATTAGGCGTTTTTGCATTCTATCGATAACTTCGGCAACGGTGTTTACATCTTTTTCTTTGCCGGTGATTATTAGATTAGACTGTCGAGCGGTGATTTGGACACCAAGGGATTGACGCAAAAGGCGCAGGTGGCTGTCGGCAGGGCCAAACAACTCAACCTGCTTGGGTGCTGGGTCTAATTGTATGGTAACTTCCAAAGTTTTCCTCTGTCAGGAACTGTACATAAGGAACAAATACGCAAAAGGCGCCGCTACCAGAGGTGAATCAATGATATCCAATATTCCGCCGAAGCCGGGCACATTGTTTGCTGAATCTTTTTGTTCGGCGTCTCGCTTCATCATAGACTCGGACAAATCACCAAACTGGCCTATAAACGCAAAGCAAAAGCCAAAGATTGCGGCCAACCACCAAACCATTATACCAAAACCGGTGGCAAAGAGAATAGCAACTATCATTGCGACTGCGACGGCACCGGCCATACCTTCCCACGTCTTGCCGGGACTGATTTTAGGAGAAAACTTGTGCTTGCCAAAAAGCTTGCCGAATGCATAAGCTCCTATATCAGAAGATTTTACAACAAAAACAAACATAAGCAGCAGCCAAGGCCCAAAGTCGATACGGATGGCTACACAGAAACTGCTTAAAAGCCCCAGATAAATAATAGAAAAATAATTTGCTCCACAATTAGCTATCACCGCTGACGTCCCGTAGTGGATATATTGGTATAAAAGCAGTCCCAACAGCACAAAAGCTGAGAGAAAAACCAGGTAAATTTGCGGCGGAACTTCTATAAGTTGTCGCCAGTACCAACTCGTGGCGAACAAAGTCGAGGCAATGATTGAAACAGGGGTGAAAATCTTCAGGTTTTTCGCCGCTGCAAGCTTGGACAATTCGAGCTGAGCCGGGACTATCAGAAGTGCAATAAGGATACAAAGAACTGTCCCCTGCACCGGCTTGTCATCGATTGCCGAAGCGGTTATGGAGCCATCCATCCAGCCGCCGAAAATGACAATAGCGGCAAAGAATACCGCCATCAACGTGCCGAAAAGCAATCTGTGTTTTAGCATAATTTTTAGCGGTTAGTTATTTGCAACTCGATTGTTAATCGTTTTAGGTACGAAAAACCATTCACTCCTCTCTAATCGTGCCGAAACGCCGGTTCCGTTGTGCGTAAGCCAGTATTGCTTTTTCCAAATCTGCTTTTTTGAAATCCGGCCAAAGGGCCTCTGCGACGTAAAATTCGCTGTATGAAATTTGCCAGAGCAGAAAGTTGCTGACCCTCATTTCGTTTGCGGTGCGTATCAAAAGGTCCGGCTCGGCAAGGCCGGCGGTGCACAGGTGCCGGCTTATGCACTCTTCGTTGATGTCTTCGATGTTGAGTTGTCCGTTTTTGTATTCTTGTGCAATTTTTTTAGTTGCATCTATTATCTCAGTTCTGCCGCCGTAGTTTAGCGCCAGCGCAAGTATCATTCCGGGATTGTCGGCGGTTATTCTCATAGTTTCTGCAAGCCCTGTTTTTACTGCTGTAGGCAGTTGGGCCACTTGGCCGAGATGAATCAGCTTTACGTTATTTTTCATTAGCGTAGGACGAATCTCGACGAGATATCGAGCATAGAGACGCATTAGAGAATCGACTTCAGATTTGGGTCTCTTCCAGTTTTCTATACTAAAGGAATATAAAGTCAGAGATTCGATGCCGAAGTCAACGCAGCATTGTGCTATTTTTTCGACTGTTTTTCCGCCTTGGTGGTGTCCCACCGCTCGGGGCACACCTTTTTTTTGTGCCCATCGCCCGTTGCCGTCCATAATTATGGCGATGTGCCGGGGCATCTGTTCGAGCGTCAGCCCAAGGCGCTTGGCAGTTTTTTTTTGTTTTTCTTCGAAACTCTTTTCCAATTTCTGCAGGTCGAAAATCATCTAAATATCGTTTGACTTCGTTTTGGTCCTACACCAATGATTGTGATTGGTTTGCCGATTTTCTCTTCGATAAGCATAATATAGTTCCGCGCGTTCAAGGGCAAATCGTGAAAATTATTTACTTCGGTTATGTCCTCTTCCCAGCCTGGGACAGTTTCGTAAATGCACTCGGCCCGTGAAAGTTTGGTCGTATTTGCGGGGAAGAAAGTTGTTTTCTTACCGTTAATTTTGTATGCCCTGCAAATTTTTATTTCCTTTAGGCCGGTTAGTGTGTCGAGGTGCATCAATGCTATACAATCAATTGAGCCGATGGTTACGGCATAGGATACGGCTACGGCGTCGAACCACCCACATCGACGGGGTCGGCCGGTAGTGGTACCATATTCGTTTCCTTTGTCGCGAATGTATTGACCGATTTCATTATCCTGCTCGGTAGGGAAAGGACCGGAACCGACCCTTGTTGTGTAGGCCTTGCCCACGCCGAAGAATTTATCAACCATTTTGGCCGGTACACCGCTGCCGGCAGGCATACCGAGTGAGCTTGCGTTCGAGCTGGTTACAAATGGAAAAGTGCCGTGGTCCAAGTCCAGCAGTGAGCCCTGGGCGCCTTCAAAAAGAATAGATTTACCGTCGGCTATTGATTTGTGCAGGAATTCGGTTGTATCAGTTGTGAATGGCAGGAGCTTGTCGGCGTAGGATTTACACTTCTCGAAGATGTCGTCGGCGTTTATCGGCTCGGCGTTATAAAGAGCTGCAAAGATTTTGTTTTTGTATTCCACGATGGTTTGCAGTTGAGCTTTGAGCCTTTCGAGGTTTCTTAAATCGGCCATACGCAGGGCATAGCTTCTGCCGACCTTGTCTGCGTAACAGGGGCCCACGCCCCGAATGGTTGTGCCGAGTTTGTTTTTGCCGAGTGATTCTTCGCGTAATCGGTCTTCTTTTTTGTGATAATCCAGGACCACGTGGGCGTTTTCACTTATAAAAAGCCTTTTTGTTAACGTGATATTTTTTTGGGCCAGGCGCTCAATTTCTTTCATAAGGGTGTCCGGGTCAACCACTACGCCGTTTCCGATTACGCAGATGGTGCCTGGCCGAACTACGCCGCTGGGCAAAAGGTGTAAAGCAAAGGTGTCCTCGCCTATGACAACAGTGTGGCCGGCATTGGCGCCGCCGCTGTATCTGACGACGATATCGCTGTGCTCGGCGAGGACGTCGACGACCTTGCCCTTGCCTTCATCGCCCCACTGTAATCCGATAATGCAGGAATTCATTTGTTTCCGTCCCTCAGGGCCCCCATTTTGCGACGTACTGCAGAGTGGGAGCCGTCGCAAAATGGGAACCCTTAAAAATGTTGCCAAAGATAAACCGCAACAGCCTACGGGCGTAACCCATTGCGGCCAACTGATTAAATTTTAGATATTATTTCGATAATTTCAACTGATTTTTGCCACCAGATGGTCCAAAATGGCAGCTAAATTGTCGTATGTTTTATAACTTAGTTTGCGGTTGACTTCATTGCCGTCTTTATCTTTGTGTGTGATGATAAAGTAGCCCTTGGAGCCAAAGTATGTCTTATCTATTTTTTGTATGGAATCATAAGGGATTCTTTTTTTGTCTCCCAATATAAGTTCGTTTTCGTCGGCGATGACCTTCTTATTCCTTATTCTGAACAGATATGCGCCTAAAAGCACTGCGGCACCGATAAAAGTTGGTGGTGACTTTTGATTAAAGGACAAGGTGCTGTCCGCCGTGCCATCGGCATCGGTGTGTTTTTCCCTGAACTCCTCACTAAAATAGCCGTCATACCCAAACCAGATTGCAAGAACAATGCAAACAATAATATAGATTTTGAAGTTGGTCTTTTTGAATTTGCTGAATGGCGCTTCAATAGCCATTTTAATATTTCTCCTGGAACCTACGTTAATCGTTATAGTCAGCCGAACGTTTATTATACATTTAAATATTCTGTTTCCCAGATTTTTTCAGTTAAACTTTCCAGTTCTTCGTCATACTTTTTTAGCACCTCGAAATATTCATCAGAGACCACACTTTTATAGACGTAGTCGTCGATTTTCTTTGCCAGCAGTTTTCTAAGGCGCTTATGATTTACCATATTTGATTAGTGCTGAGGATATGACTTCCGGCTTCATTTTGACTCCCCTTTCCCGCCAAAATCATTAACAAGAAGATTTACCCAAAAGACACTTTGGTCGAATATTAATTACGTAATTATTGCGTAAATTCAAGCTTATCTCAAGAGGTAAATCAACACAAAACGGACGAAAATATAACAATAAAAGGCAAAAGCTTAAGTTCGGCCCGCAAACCTTGGTCAGGACTTTTAAGATTGCAATATCGACCAGACAAACCGCAATTACCCCAAACCCGGCTCAGGAAGCTTTAACTCTGTAACTATTGCCCCAATAGTTGACAAACCTGCGAAAACAAATACCCGCCACACACAACCTATCGCAATCTCACCGACCGCAATCGGTTTGCCATAAGCCAGCATCGCAGAAACCGCCGGGTAAAGCATACCGACCGCAGCGCCGCAAACAGCTGCTGCGGCAATCCGCTTCCACAATACCGCCCCACCGCATCCAAAAGTCACCGCAGCGCCACAAAGCGGCGGTACGAGCACCGAAAACCACCAAATCTCCTTCAGGCTCGGCAGCACTTGCACACTGCTAATGTAAGCAAAATCCACAATCCCGAATATCCCCGCTGCTGCAATGGCATACAAACCCACGTGCCAATATCGCGGCTCCATTGCCATCCGCATTTGGCCGCGCTTGCACATCCGACGTCGTATCGTCAGCGGCCAATTGTAGAACAGACAAAACACCCAATGCTCCAGAAGTGCCCCTCTTTCGCCAAACACCGGGATAATATGCACCACTTCGGTCGCCCAGTGACCGGCCATAAACCTCGCCAGCGAAGGATAGTGATACGTCATCTGAATCGGAAACGCCAGATAACCTATATACTTGAAAAACCCCAGAAATACCGCAATGTTATAGTCCTTGAAATTCCGTTCACGGGTTACCAGATACAGCACATAAAGCCCGCGAACCAGCGAGCCGGGCGAAATCGGCGTTACCTGAAAAAAGCCAATAATCCCAAGACCAATCTTAAATGCATGTGGTTGTCCCCAATGCGTAAGCCAGTAAATCGTCGCTACAGTAATCGAAACAATCTGCGTTACCGGCAGCGTACAGATATGCACCGCTAAGCTCTTTAGATATTTTTGTATAAAAGGCTCGTTAACCTGGGAAAGGATAACCTCTGCGTCCTCATCGCTGAGGATGTGCTTTTTCCGCCCATCTGTGACCATCTCCCGAAGCCATTGTTCACGCAATTCTGCATTAAAATATAGCTTAAACGGACGCACGAATATATATACCAGCTTTTCTTTTCTAAACTCCCTATCCGTCAAAAACCTGTGTAATCCGGGAAAAATCAAAACCAAAAAGGGCAAATGACATAAAAACCGCCGGGGTTGCTCAGCCAGCTTTATAGCCTGTTCTGGTCCGACTCTGCCCGTCCTGTGCCAGACAATAACTTTCTCAGCAATCCTCGCCCGCACTGCCCGCAACAGGTACCCCCAGCTTGTCAACATCGCTCCGTAGTGCCTACGCCAATCAAGCTGGCCCCAAATCCTGCGGAAAAACCTGCCCAGTAGGGGTATCAGACCAACAACAAAAAACAGCAGTGTCAAAATTTTGCTGCCTCGCAGTTTCTGCTCACACCGCTCATCAACCAGATTTCGCACCTTCCAGCCGGTTACCGCACTATCCAGCATCGTCGACCACAGCCGCCTGCTGTAAAGCAGCCGAATATGATTATGCGTAATATCCGGAATTGAATCACAATACACCCGCTCAGCGGCTTTCAACTCATCCAGCATCTGAAGCATATCCGCAAACTCACCGCCATTCGCCTGCACAAAGGCCTCCAGCTTGTCTATATCGCCCCGGTCAAACTGCACCAGAGAGACGTGCCTTAGTCCTTTCCAAATAAGTTTAAAATCTCCCGGACACATCGGCAAAAACGGCAAAAGGGCAAGCCCCGCTCTGAAATCAACCGCTACCAACCCCTCTGACGCCTTGTCCTCTGTATCTCTGCGTTTCAGGCAGTTCGGCTGACTCTTACACGTCGACCACTCATACTGCCTGGCAAATTCATAACCTCCCATATCATCCAGAAGCTTAACGAATTCACGCATAAATACACGCTTGGCCCGGTATTCTGGAGAACCAAGGTTCCCAGCGTCGACCTTTTTACCCCTTCTCCAGCGTTTCAACAAATTCAGGTGGTCATCAACTTCCAGCTGCCACGTACGCCCATCGACCCACTCACTCAGCTCGCCGCAACTGCCCAGCTTGCCGTCCACAAACGTCGCGTGAATATCTACGACCGTACCCTCATCGCCGAATCGAATCTTTGCCCCTCGCCGGATAAATTTCTGCCAGAACGCACCAGCCCTGGCTGCAGTTGGATTAACCTGAAGTTGAAATGGCCCCTGGAAACCAGCCCAATACAAGGCATTGCGAAACAGCCGGGAAAAAAGCAAAGGTGGAGTAAGAATCTTCATCGCGTAAACGCCGCCGCTCTCAAGAGTTCCTATCGGCCCGGCCTCAGCCTCAATTTCCACCACTTTCACCTTGTACACCTGCCCGGCAAACCCGCCGCCCACAAACTTCTCAACAATCAGATGCACCCGCCCCTTATTTGCTTGAGCAACCCCCGTAACATCGTAAACTAATTCGCTGCCTGCGTCATAACGTTCGATTCGCTCCGGCCGATGTAGCCGGGCGAGGCGGAACTTCTCCTCAAGCGCCTTACAGACTTCAACACTATATTCTGCTGCCATCTTTGCTTCCCAACTTAACCCGTAAACCCGGCAATCCACAACCTGAAGCAGACCAGTAAAACAATCGCCGCATAGACGCCCGATGATAAATCGTCGGCGAGAACACCCCAACCTTCGGGTAGCTTTTCGAGCTTTCGGCCTGGCCAGGGCTTAACGATGTCAAATAATCTGAACAGTAGAAAGCCGAGCACAGCAGTAGTCAAAATTTGGCTGGTCGAGACTGTACCTGCGGCCAGAAGCGGAATGGCTAAAAACGTAACCGCCTGGCCCGCAAGTTCATCGGCGACAACTTCTCTGGGGTCAGTTTTACCGGTTGCCGCGATTACAACGGGGGTGAATTTTATACAAACAACCGCTCCTGCCAAAACCAAAACTGCCATTACGATTGATATTAACACAGCTGGTACGCCAAAGTAATACAGCAGGGCAAAGACAACCGCCGGAGGCAGTGAGCCCCAGGTCCCCGGAGCAATAGGCAGCCAGCCGAGGCCGAAACATGAGGTAAGTAATCTTTTCATAGTCGCCGAAGGTTAACTGACCGCGCCGGTTAAGTCAAAGAATATTAACGGATTTCTCGATGCTCGATACTGGATGCTCCGAGCTTGTCATTCCTGCGCAAGCAGGAATCCACACACGAGATGAGCTTCACGAGATGCGAGGCACGAATTATGTTTTTTTCTTGAAAATCCCGCGGAAGTAGTGTAAATTTCTCATCAACGAACAACGAAGTGAGACATCTTGGATTTGTGGTTATTAGTAATGGCTTTGAGACATTGAGTATAAAACGGTGCGTGTACTGAATAATCTTTCATAGCGGACTGAGTAGCGTGAATGATGAAGATAAAGTGGGAGATCATAGTATCGGTAATAATCGCTGTAGCGGGCGGTGTTATGTCCCATCAATTCGCCGCTTGGCGCGACAGAGCCAATAAACGACGCGAGTATAGAGTTGGGTACGTGATTGAGGTGTTTCGTTCTCTATGCGAAGTCAGCCGTCGTCCTCAGTCTGATATTCTCGAGTCATGTGACGAGATTGATCGAATAGTTTATGATATCCAGTTTCTCGGAAACGACGAACAGATTGATGCTGCCAAGAAGTTGGTTGAGGATCTGGCCGAGAAGCGCAGCGCCGACCTTAGTCCTCTTGTGAAAGCCTTGCGTAAGGAACTACGCAAAGAGCTTGGACGGTCGGACTATGAGGGTAGCATAAAGCGGCTCAAAGCCTCTAAGAAAACTGGCCAGAAGAGTGCTGAAGAGAGCCCATGAAATAATTAGCTACGTTTACTATTTTAGGCTTCGTTCATAACCAGCAGTACGTGCGAAGAAGAAAAAGGAGCCCAAAGCTGAAAATAAACTCGTATCTCGTATTTCGTGAAGCGCATCTCGTCAAGGCGCACGAAGCTGTAAATAAACAGACGGGTAAATTAAACGTGTCCGCTTGTGCCCTAGGTGCCTGTCCCTTAGAGGGCACATTTTTTCTTGGCAGGAATTCACTTCGCAATTCAATATTCCTTGTTTGATATCCGATATTCAGAGGAATTACGCTGTCCGTCTGTCCCGCACTTACAGGGTTAGTGCGGGGGCACATATTTCGTTCAACTAAACCCTAAACCCCATAAGTTTATCCTGAGCTTGCCGAAGGGCTATCCCCTATTTCTGCTCGACTTTTAGTCACTCCACTTTGCCTTTTTACTTTTAACTTTTTACTTTCTTCCCGCTTCTGTGGCTCATTTTCCTCATTATTTTATTGGATTTTCGTTGAAAAAATGGGCAAAATCTGGTATAATACAACCAGGATTGGGGCAATGACGCCCGCCAGCAGCGGCAAGCACGCGGAGAACCGCATGTTTTCGTATCAGCAGATACACGCCAAAAATCATCATTTGTAAAAGGTGTTTCATGATAAATAACCAATACGCTATACGCTGTACGCTGCACGCTATACGAGACGCTGTACGCTTCACGAACTTGCCCCTCTACATTTGTCAAGAGTCCTCTACAAATCCACCTCTTTTTATGCAAAACAAACCCAATTTCTCAAGACCCAAAATGAACGCAACCTTCTTTCTAACAAAGGATTATAAAAATAAAACCGCCTTCGACCCTGAGCAAAACAAACCCAATCAAACCCAACCTGTAGTGAGCTTGCCTGCGGTGAGCAAGGTCGAACCGTCGAACCTATTTCAAAAGCAAAAAAATGCTGCTGCGCTTGACGGGCCAACCAAAAGACGGATAATATCTGCATCGGTAAGTCAATCAGCAAAACAAGCGGTTGTTTAGTATGAGCAAAGCGTTTAAGCACAATGTTATTGTAGTTGTTTATGATTTTGACGGCACGCTGACCCCGCAGCCGATGCAGGAATATACCGTTTTGCCGGAAATCGGCATCAAGGACGGAAAGAAGTTTTGGAAGCAGGTCAACGAAGAGTCAACGCGAACAAATGGTGAAGCGATTGTGGCTTACATGCGCCTGATGCTTGAAAAGTCCAAATCCAAGCGCTTTCCAGTTAACGCTCAAAAATTAAAAGAGTTGGCTAAAAAAATCAATTATTTCCCAGGCGTCCGAACTTATTTCGAAAGAGTAAATAATTATGTTAAAAAGCGATTTGACCGGGATATAGAACTCAGGCATTATGTAATTTCATCAGGCCTAAAGGAGATAATATCAGGAACAAGCATAGCTAAATATTTTTATAAGGTATTTGCTTCAGAATATTATTACGATGAATACGGGGCTGCCACTTTCCCGAATGTAATAGTGAACGACACCTTAAAAACCCAGTTCATTTTCAGAATTAACAAAGGCAAAGAAAACCTGAGTGAAAACATCAATTTACATATGCCTATGCATTTGAGACCTATACCCTTTCAAAACATTATATATATCGGCGATGGGTTGACCGATGTTCCATGTATGACGGTAATCAGAAAAAATGGCGGGTATGCCATTGCTGTTTATAGATCTAATAACTCACAGGGCAAGAAAATCTGCAAGGAGTTATTGAAGGCTGAGAGGGTTGATTTTATCGCTAAAGCGGATTATAAAAGTGGAACCGAGCTTGACCGCTTGATAAAATTATTGTTAGGCAATATTGTTGAAGGGATTCGATATGGAAGAGAATCCTTTAATCAATCGAAAAAATATCGTTCATAAGGAGAATAATCACCGATGAGGTCTCGAACTCCTACACAGCTTCATGCAAGTTTATATATGGAAGAATACTTTACGGCTAAAAAAGAAAAAGGCAGTTCTAAAGCTGGTAGAGATGCAAAAACCGGAAAGTGTATAACTGCCAAGGAAGCTAACAGAAGGAAAAAGTAGAATTCCTATATTATAAAGCGGGCAGATTGTGTTCTTTACTTATTTGTTTTAATAGCTCAAAAAGCTCGGCCAAACTTTGACTGATAATCTCAGTGTCGCTGCACACACTCATAAAATTTGTGTCTCCCTCCCATCGTGGAACAAGATGGATGTGGAAATGCTCGGGTAATCCCGCTCCGGAACATCGGCCGAAATTCATCCCAACATTAAAGCCGTGCGGTTTCATCGACAGGGACAACGCCTTTTGTGAGTCCCTGATAAGCTTGGTCAATTCCAGTAGCTCCTCATCGCTTGCTGCGTCGAGGTCGCCGATGTGTCGGGCCGGCGCTATTAGTAAATGGCCGTTGTTATAGGGGAAGCGATTTAGCATTACGATGCTTCTCTCTGACCGCCATAACACCAGATTTTTGTCATCGTCCTGTGGGTTTTCCAGATTATGGCAGATAAAACAATCGCTGCTCTCGTCCAGGCCCTGAACGTACTTAATTCGCCACGGTGCCCATAGATTTTTGCGTTCCAATCTGCAATTACCTCCGCTCATAAGCGCACAAGTTACTTGTTCTCTTGTTCGAGAAGCTGCATTGTCAAATTTTGTTTGATAGTTATTCGGGGCTTTTCGCCCATAGGCAATCGTAAAGAGGCCTCCATTTGCACTTGGTACTGCTGATTGTATCTTTCTGTTCGGCCTGCATCGATATTGAACAGTTCTTCGCCCTCGCCTTGCAAATCCAGGACCTTATAGCCTCTGAGGAAGCCGAACATACCGCTCATTCGGAACCTGCCGGAATAAGGTATTGGCCAGCCGCGAGGAGCTGATTCGGCAAGTGAATAGGAGCTGCGTATCACGGCGAGTCGCTCTTCTTCACTCCGGCGGATTTCATCGAGCGTGTAAGTAACCTCTCTTGCTTTTCGCGACACCATTGGGGTGGGTACGGAAAGTTTGGACTTCCAGCTTTGGCCAACCAATACCCTCTTAGCGGTTTTTTCTATGCTGGAAATCGAATCCCACAGGAACCATTGAGTAGCGACAAAATCGCATATCATATCAGGTTCTTTAATTCTCCCTCTCTTGCGGTCTGGTCGGAAGGCTTTTTTGCCGATTTCTCGAATTAACTGGTTTAGTTGCGAATAGTCTTCTATTTTGCCTGTAGGACTAACTGTCAGCGTGAAAGTTCTGCCTGAAAAACTTTCTACGGCGTCTTTCGCTGTGGCTCGCCGGCCCCTGCGTGAGCTTCGCTTGGCTTTTACTGATTCGCAGGTCGCCTTGATGGTTGTAAGGCCGTGGGAGTCTATTTCAATGGGCGTGTAGGCAACGACCATCTCCACTGACTCGGTCGATTTATCAACCTTCCTTCTGCCCGGCTTGGAGCTGCTTTTTGTCGGGCTCCAATCAACGTTAATATCTCTGCTGGTGACAAACTTGTATCGCAGCGTTTGCCCCTTTTGGAAGTTTACACTAAGCAGTTCTTTTTCCCCCGCAGCGCATCCTGCAAGGACGCTCAGTCCCAGGACTGTAATAATAGTCAGTGCACTTTTCAATTTCACACCTTTCATATTAGTTCGTAGTTATGAGCGAGACCACAAACGCCCTTTATTGCGTTAAGCAATCCGGTTCGTAGCTCGTGGTCTATGGACTATGAACCGGGGCGGGGTTTTAATCGATTTTTTCGAGGCGGTAGAAATGAGTGGCGCTCATCTTCAATGCAGCAGGTTCGCTACCTCTTTTTTGTTTGGCCTCTGGGTCGACGATAATCCATTCTGACTGCAGTTCCTCGACATATTTTTCAACTTTGCCGGCAGTCAAATCCAGCTTAAGCTCACCCGTATATATTTCGGTATTATCGAACATTTTTGAAAAGTCGCTTGTTGCCTGTTCTTCATCCAACGGCTCTGTCGTCTTTAAGCTTGGGATGCCGTCCATTTCGATGACGGCAATCTGGTGATTGTCCCTGTCTTTGATTTTTTTTAGTGTATGGATTTTTTCATACGATTTTAACCCCATTATGCCGAAAGAAAAGTCCGTCGTGCTGCTCCAATTGTCACCTGTCTGTAATTGGTTCTCGCTGGTAATGGGCAAAGCCATAATTTCGTGACGCGCTTTAATTGCCTCTGGTTTGAGCAGCGTTAAAGCTGTTTTGTGACTTGGAGAACTACCGATGACCGCGGCTTGCGCCCGGCTTGTGTCAATGACTTCTATAACGTCACCTGCGGGGCTGATTTCGATGGTATAACTTTGCCCGATTAACTTTGCCAATGGATTGTTTTGGTCTTTTTCTCTGGTGCTGTCGAAGTCCAGAACAAGATTGTCTTTAACTATGTTTGAACACTTCAGCCCTTCGATGGTAATCTTTGTGATAGCATTGCCTTCGTCGTCGATGCTTTGTATCTGCTGGGTGAAGATTATTTCGACTCTATTGAGGTTATGGCCGCCCTTAAAGCCAGGTATTGGCTGAGGTCCCTCCAATTTAACGCTTTTTTCCTTTTGTGTTGTTACCTTGTAAGTTGTTGAATCCTGCGGAGTGAACCTCAACGCCAGGGTAACGGGTTCTGCTGCTTCTGGAGCACAACCTGTTGCCAGAAGAAGCGAACAAACCGTTGCACTCGCTAACCAACTGAAAATTTTATCTTGTCTCATCATTTAGTCTCCCTGAGAAGTTCTGATTTTGTGGCGAGCTGGCACGCCATTCTGCGAGGGCCCAGAACACGGTAAAAAGCGTTTGGGAACCCTCAAAATGCCAACCCACTCGAATTGCAATTATACATTTTGTTTTGCCGCAGACAACCAATTTTTCTTTATTTGTCTTTAATTAGCGGTTAGAATCGGGGTTCAGGGCTTTCAGGTTACTTTGTGTACGGTTTTTGGAGAAAGGAAAACAAATGAAAAGTGACACGGTTAAAAAAGGTTTTCAGCGGGCGCCGCACAGGAGTTTACTTCATGCCTGCGGATTAAGTGACGATGATATAAACAAGCCGTTTATTGGCGTTGCCAACAGCTACTGCGACATAGTGCCGGGCCACGTCCACCTCAATAAGGTCAGCCAGGTTGTCAAGCAGGCCGTTCGCAACGCAGGCGGCACTGCTTTTGAATTTAATACCATAGCAGTTTGCGACGGAATTGCTATGGGCCATACCGGTATGAAATATTCTCTGCCCTCGCGCGAAATCATCGCCGATTCGGTCGAGACTATGGCACGGGCCCACTGTTTCGATGCTCTTGTCTGTATTCCCAACTGCGACAAAATCATACCGGGTATGCTGATGGCGGCGGTCAGGTTGAATATCCCAACAATCTTTGTATCCGGTGGGCCTATGGCCGCCGGAAAAACAGGCGACGGAAAAACAGTTGACCTTATCAGCGTATTTGAAGGTGTCGCCGAATTCAACGCCGGCAAAATCGACGAGCAAGCCCTGAAAGAGCTCGAACGCACTGGCTGTCCAGGCCAGGGAAGCTGCTCGGGAATGTTCACCGCAAACTCAATGAACTGCCTTTGTGAAGCCATCGGAATAGCCCTGCCCGGAAACGGCACGGTCCTGGCCGTCAATCCAAAACGCCAAAAGCTTTACAAAGCAGCGGGCGAACAGATTGTGTACTTGATTGAAAAGGATATTAAACCATTGGATATAATCAATGAGGAATCAATTGATAATGCTTTCGTGCTTGATATGGCGATGGGCGGCTCGACAAACACTGTACTGCATACGCTGGCAGTCGCCAACGAAGCCGGTATCAAGTACGACCTTGAGCGCATAAACAAGATTTCGGCCAAATGTCCCAATATCTGCAAGGTATCGCCTTTGAGCAAATTTCATATAGAGGATGTTGACGCCGCCGGCGGCATAAGCGCAATACTAAAAGAAATCAGCAAGGCCCCATATCTTCTTAATACCGATTGTCTAACGGTAACCGGTAAAACCTTAGGAGAAAATATAGCAGATGCTGAGATTAAAAAGGCAGATGTCATACACACACTCGACAATGCTTACTCAATAACCGGCGGTTTGGCCATTCTCCGGGGAAACCTCGCCCCCAGCGGCTGCGTAGTCAAAATAGCCGGAGTCGCTGCAGAAATGCTAACTCATACCGGCCCTGCGGTTATTTTTGAGAGCCAGGAAGAGGCCTGTAATGGCATCTTAGCTGGCAAGGTAAAAAGTGGTGATGTCGTGGTAATTCGTTATAAAGGGCCCAAGGGCGGGCCTGGTATGCAGGAAATGTTAAGCCCCACAAGCTACATTATGGGCGCAGGCCTCGGCGAATCTGTCGCGCTGATTACAGATGGCAGATTTAGCGGCGGAACAAGAGGGGCCTGCATCGGCCATATCAGTCCTGAAGCTGCGGTGGGCGGGCCTATTGGATTATTAAAAGATGGCGACATAATAGAAATTGACATCCCGAAAAGCAGAATAAATGTAAAGCTTTCCGAGGCGGAATTGGCCGAACGCAAAAAGAGTTGGACACCGCCTGCGCCGCAGATAATGAAAGGCTATCTGGCAAAATATGCCTCAATGGCTACAAGCGCCGACACCGGTGCAGTCCTGAAATGGTAGAATTTAACTTCAGCAAAAATAGGATGTTACGAGATGTGGAATGAGGACCAAAAAGAAGCCTTGTTAAACGTGTGTAAAAACCACTGTTATCAAAACGCCGAGAATGTTATTGTTCCTGAACCATATTTGCCCTACGTACCAGAAAACTGGAACGGAATATTAGTTCTTGCCGAATCGCAGTCATCGGCTTATCCTCAGTACTGGGAGCGGTTGAAGAAAGAGTCAACATTAGAACGTATGCAACGACTAGGAAAATATCCAGAAGGGGTAGACATTGGGCCGTGGGACGACGGAACCATTAAGTTGGCACTCCAAGCAATTTTTGAAGGAGCTAACCTTAACTTAAAACTTGAAGACGTTGCTGTAAGTAACGCGGTGCCGTGGACACGAAAAAGCGACGATAACCGCAAAAATTTAAGACCAGATGAGCAGATGAAGGCCAAAGCAGCAGAGTTTTGGAAAGAAATTTTTCTTGTATGGCAACCTGATGTGAAAGTATTGGTTGTACTGGGGAATGTTGCTGAAGGAGTGATGAAACAAGCAAGAATATTAGGAAAATACAGGGTGCTTAAACGTCGGCTGCCCTCAACAAATGCAATAAATCGGATAATAAATACCTTTGATTGCGGGGATTTGCAGATTCGATTTCCAGAAGTCCAGAAGGCCAAAGAGACAATTAAAGAGGCTATGGGCATTCACTTTAAACCATGGCAAATTTTCTTCGCTTGTCACGCCGTGAGCCTCGGAGTTCCCAAGTTCAAAGAGTGGGTTCGGCGGCAAGAACTCGAAGCTAACCACTAATGGCAATGGCTGAATGGCAGAAGCCAAAATCAGTGTTCTCTGTTACCTCTGTGGCGAAAAAATAGCGATTGATATGCTGAGCAGATTCCCATATAATTCAAGCAACAAGACAAGATAAAATACACGGGAATACCTTATGGAAATAGAACATATAGTCAGAAAGTTCGTGGAAGAGGCCAAAAAGTTATACGGCAGCCGTCTAAAAAACATCGTTCTTTACGGCTCCTGGGCAAGAGGTACAGCCACGGAGGACTCTGACATAGACCTTGCAGTTGTTCTTGCTGGTGATGTAGCTCCTGGGGCGGAAATAGACCGTATGATTGATATTATTACTGATATAAATCTCAACAACAATGTGTTAATATCGGTTTATCCGGTTTCCGAGAAAAACTACAATACTATCAATAGCCCACTTCTGCTGAATTTGCGAAGGGAAGGAATACCAGCATGACAGAAACAGAAGCTCTTATCAAGAAAGCACAAAGATACCTTAAAAGTGCAGAAATGCTGCTTAAAGAAAAGGACTTCGACTCCTCTGTCTCAAGAACTTATTATGCAATGTTCTATTGCGCTGAAGCAGTACTTCTCACTAAGAATCTTTCATTTTCATCTCACAAAGGAGTCATATCAGCCTTTGGGGAACACTTTATAAAAACAGGTATATTTCCGAAGGAATTAGGAAGGGAGCTTAATCGAGCATTTGAAAAAAGACAAATAGGCGATTACGAGTACACCTCTTTGATATCCAACGAAGAAGCGAAGGAAATTCTCAACAGCGGAAGGCAATTCATCAATACCGTTGAAAATTGGTTAATCAAACAAGTATAAATCAGTGTAAGTCCGTGTCTCACAAAAACAAATTCACATGGTATGTTAGCGGTCTGCATTTCCAGTGCCAGCGGTGTGGCCGATGCTGCTCTGGGCCAAGCGAAGGTTACATTTGGGTGACTAAGCCCGAGATTAAACTCATCGCGGATTTTCTGAAAATATCACCCGAGCAATTGCGGCAAAAGTACCTGAAGCGTGTTGGACTGCGGACAACAATTATTGAACAGCCCGGCACGAAAGATTGTGTATTTTTGCGAGAGGCTGACGGCCAAAAAAGATGTATGATTTATCCTGTTCGGCCGAGCCAGTGCAGAATCTGGCCGTTTTGGCCTAACAACTTAAAAAACCCAAATGCCTGGAATAAGACAGCTCAAAAATGCAGCGGTATCAATCGTGGCAGGTTCTACAGCTTCGAGGAAATAGAAAAAATCAAGAAAGCAAAAAAATGGTGGCAGAATGCAGAGCGAACGCTCAGCTCCTCAAAAGAGTAGCTGAAATTTACAACTGGCTGGACTTGCAGATAAGTAATAACAGTAGCCTGGCTGGTCAGTGCAAAATCTGCGGCGAGTGTTGCGATTTCGACAGTCCTGCCCCTGCCTCCGAGCAGGGGTTCGACCACCGCCTGTTTGTTACCACCCCGGAACTGATGTATTTAGCTGCGAATCTGGGCGCCGAAAACATAAAGCCGATGCCGACCGGCCGATGTCCCTACAATGTCGGCGGCAAATGTACAGTTTACGAATATCGTTTTGCCGGCTGTAGAATCTTTTATTGCAAGGCAGACGCAGATTTTCAAAGCAGATTGAGCGAGTTGGTTTTGGCGAAGCTTAAATCAATCTGCACGGAATTCCAAATCCCATACCGTTATACCGACCTGGCTGCTGCGTTGAATGGTTTTGTCGGCTAATATTTGTCAATCGGCAAAGAAACACGCTCCTGTGAGTATTGCAGGTTGATGCGTTTTGCGCTATTTAGCAGTGAATCGTGTTCTTTGTAATAGGCGTATAGGTTGGTAAGTTTTTCTTCGTCCGTTGCTTCCAGATATCGCTGCCAGGTGCCGATTTCAGCTCCCCAGATAATTTCGGTATTATCTGTTGCGTACATAACAATGTGTGGTTTGCGGTCATTTCGCCGGCCGTTGAAATTGCTCATATTGATGCTGTCGATGTCATAAAGCAGTGGTTTATCTGGTGTAACGAGCTTATCCATTAGGTCGAGCCGGGCCAATATAGCTACAGCCGCAGCCAGGTCGTCGCATTCCCACACTTCGCCTGGCGGTGGTATTTTCGTTTTTGCCGACAGACCATTTACCCTTACTATCGGCAGATTCGGCATCGCCACGTAATCGAGCACGACCAGCTTGGTGTCCACGTAAAAACTTTGTCTCCCTTTTTTGACCAGGGCCAGAGGCTTTCGCCATCGCCCCTCGATGCGGATGCTATCGTGAGTAGTTTCCACTTCTACTTCGTCCAGCCACGCAACCAGTGTCTCAATATTTTGTTGCACCGATAGGGCGGCATCTTCATCGAGTTTTAGGTCTTCGCCATAAGCCTTGGCCGCAGCGTAAATTTTCTCTTTGAGTGGTTCGTTAACCCAGGCGGGGGCATCTACCAATTCAAGAATGGCTGTTTTTTCAGAGACAGGGACGGTCTTTCTTACGTATTTGTCCAGGAATACAAAGCCGATTCCTACGGCAGCAAGAACGCAGACCACCGCTAATACTTTCAAAATACCCGTCAAGCTCGGTCTGTGAGTTAGCCTTTGTTTTTTCCTCTCCTTTGACGTGCCGAGCTTAAATGATATTCTTTTCGTCTTGCTTTTTGTTTTTCTTCTTTTGGCCACTGATAGTTAGTGAATAGTATTTAGTTTTTAGCTGGCGAGAGGTTCTTTTGTTTTTTATTTTCCAATGCCGCCTCGATAACTTTTACGCACAAATCGCTCATTGAAAGTCCTGCTTTTGCTGCTGCTTTGGGCACAAGTGAATGGGTTGTCAGGCCTGGGATGGTATTGGCCTCCAGGGCATAGGCGATACCTTCATCACCAAGGATAAAATCAATCCTTGCAAAGTGCCTAAGCCCGAGCGCGTCGAAACAATCGAGCGCCGTCGCCTTGATGTTTGCCGCCAGTGCCGGGTCTCTGATTGTATCGAAAAGAAACTCTGTTTGCTCATCGATGTATTTCGCGCGATAATCATAAAAGCCGGTTTTACTTTTAATCTCAATAATCGGAAGTGCCCGGCTTTCCAGTATGCCGACGGTTATTTCCCTTCCACGGATGAATTCTTCAATCATACAATCGCCGAACTTGCTTGAACACTCCAGGGCAGCCGCTAATACTGATTTTGGCTCATCAACAATAGTGACGCCGATAGTGCTCCCCTGCCTGACCGGCTTGACCACGAATTTTTCACTTAGCTGCTGGAGTTGTTTTTCAAGTTCTCTTAGCTCTGTCTTAGCATCAAACTTAATTGCTCTCGGAGTTGTAATGCCAGCTTTAGTAAAGCACTTTTTACTGGCTGATTTATCAAACGCCAATCTACTTGCTGCCGGCCCACTGCCGGTGTAAACAAGTGATTTGTCTTCGAGTATTTGCTGGAGTTGGCCGTCTTCACCAAATCTGCCATGCAGGGCAATGAAGAAAATGTCGATGCTTCTTTCATCTAATATATTCAAATTATCCGGCCCAATATCGGCAGCTACTACATCCAGGCCGGCTTCTTTCAACGCCTCTGCGACACAATTGCCGCTTTGGATGCTGATGTCACGCTCTTCTCCGATGCCACCCATAAGAACGGCTACTTTCAGAGGGTTTTTGAATAGCGGCGATTGAGAGCTTGTTGAAGATTCGACGGTCATTTCAATTCCAGATTTCAATTTCGAGTTCCAGCTCGATGCCGAAATTTTCTTTGACTCTCTGCTTTATGGCGTTTATGAGTCTCATGACGTCGCGGCTTTTGCAGCCTTTTTCTGCAATGATGAAGTTTGCGTGTTTTTCGCTAACGGTGGCTCCGCCAATTTGCAAACCCTTAAGTCCCGTCCTGTCTATCAGGGCACCGGCGGAGACGCCCCTTGGATTCTTGAATATGCAGCCGGAATTCTTCGTATTTAATGACTGACTATTCTTTTTATAAATCCAGATTTCCTTTACCGTTCGCACAATTTGCTCAGGGTCAGCGGCGGCCAGTTTTAACTTGGCGTTTAAAATGAATTTGGCGGCGATATTTGTTCGGCGGTAGTCGAACATCAGTTCCGGCTTGCTTTTTTCAAAGGCATTACCTGTAGCGTCCATCAGCGTGACGGCTTCCACTGCGGCGCCGATATCGCCAAAGCGGCCGCCTGCATTCATTTTTACCGCTCCACCAATTGAGCCGGGTATGCCGGTCAGAGCTTCGATACCTGAAAGACCCTTTTGCACACAGGTTAAAACCAATTTACTCAATTCTGCACCTGCCCACGCGGTGAGCTGTTCGCCGTCGAATTGTATCTGTGTGAACTGTTCTCCTTCAAGTTTTATCACCGCTGCACGCAGACCGGCGTCGTTGATTAGCAGATTGGAGCCGAACCCCATCGCATAAATTGGAATGTTGTTTTCATTGCACCGCTGGGCTGCTTCTTTGAGTTGCTCGACGGTTTTCGGCCCGAGAAAATAATCAGCCGGTCCACCCAGACCGTACCAGGTGCGCTGAGCCAGCGGATAGTTGGTTTCAACGATTTCTTCTAAGCCACTGAATATATTCATCTGCCACCTTCCAGATATCGCCCGCACCCATAGTAACTACCAGGTCACCGGCGGTTACATTCGTCTTTAGATAATCGCAAATCGCTCCAAAGTTATTGATAAACACCGCCTCTGTCCCATTACTCCGGATTCGTTCAACCAGTATCGCCGAGTTAATCTCTTCTTTTGCCGACTCGCTGTCTCGAACGAAATAAATCTCCGGGACGATAGTTACATCGGCAAGCTTAAAGCTTTCTGCGAAATCGTCAAGTAAAAATCTTGTTCTGCTGTATTGATGCGGCTGAAAAACGCACCAAATTCGTCTCGGTTGATATCTTTGCCGTATCGCCGACAGACTTGCCTTGATTTCGGTCGGGTGATGGGCGTAGTCGTCGAGGATTGTTATTTTGCCGATTTTCTCTTTCAACATCAACCGGCGGTCAATGCCGGTAAAACTGGGCAGTAACTGGAGTATCTGCTGGCAGGGCAATCCGGCGCCGGCAGCCATAGCCACGACCGCCAGAGCATTTAAGATGTTGTGTCTGCCCGGCAGGCTGATTCGCGCCTCTCCCAACAATTTGCCATTGTGATAGACGTCAAAGGCATACAGTCCGTCATTTAGCTTAATGTCTTGAGCGCAGAAACTGCAATTTTTGTCAAGTCCGAAGGTCTCACATCGCAAATCAGCTCCCAGGTGTCCAATGACTTTTGCCACATTTGAATCCGCGCCGTTGGCAATTAGTACCCCATCCGGTTTTACGCCGCGCGCAAACTCACCGAACGCATCGACTATTTCATTCTCATCCTTGTAGTAATCCAGATGGTCCTGCTCGATATTTAGTATACAGCCGATTTTGGGTTTGAGGTTCAGAAAGCTTCGGTCGTATTCGCAGGCCTCAGCAACGAAATATTTACCGTCCCCTGTGCCGCAAGAGCCGCCCAATTGAGTAATGTCGGCTCCGATGATAAAGTTTGGGTCGGCCCCGGCTTGTTTGAGCAAATAGACCAGCCATCCTGCGGTTGTACTCTTTCCGTGAGTGCCGGCTACGGCTATACCGTCATAGCAATTGCACAATGTCCCTAACATCTCAGCGTACTTGTAAATCTTCAACCCCCTTTTGCGTGCCAGTTTCAATTCCGGGTTGTCTTCTTTTATAGCTGCTGAGATAACAACAGCATAGGTTTTTGTGCTGAGATTGTTTTCATTGTGGCCGACTTTTATATCTGCTCCCAATTGGCATAGCCGATTTACAACGCCGCTGTCAGTTTGGTCTGAGCCGCTAACAATCGCTTTATTTTTCATCAAAAGTTTTGCCAGCCCGCTCATCCCGACGCCACCCGCGCCGATAAAGTGAAATTTCTTGCCAACTACGCTAATGGTGCCGTTTTCTACGTTTACCGCAGAGCTCGCTGAGTCCGCAGTTCTTTTGATGCTGATTTCGCTGTTTTTAATTTTTAATTCCTTATCTGTGTTAATCTGTGTCTAATTTACGGCGAGTCACGAGTCACGAAATTTTAGCACAGAAACCAGCCCAAAAAAAGAAAAAAGGCCAAACCAATCGTGTGGCAATCCGTAGCTGGATTATATTCTGGGTCTGGTTAAGCCCAAACGACCTTTTACTACTCATGATTTATCTTGTGGAGCAAACCATTTTCCATGTGCAGCCAAATACATTCATTAGCGAGGCGCGGCGGTAGTTCTGGATAATATCCATGCCACCATTCTGTGAATTGTTGCTTGTCTGTTGGGATTATAGTACCATGTATATTATTAACCCGTTCGACAAATTCCGCGTGGAACGAATCCAGTTTGAAAGTATCAAAGACCTCAATTTTCTCTTCTTTCCAAAGCCACAACTGCCGGTCGCAGAGCATGTAAGGCCTTTTTGTGGCCAATTCTTCTCTTTTACAATAATCAATAATCATTAATCAGTAATCAGTTGGAAACGCCCAACAGCCGAACATTGTCAAATCGGCCGGTGTCATCGAACGAACCCACGCCGACCCTGCCCCACTTGAAGCGCTTATCAACGGCCGTCATAATCGGCTCATTCATATCATCGAAGAAAACCTCAATCGTGCCTTTCTCCACGTTGCGTACTAATCGTACAGTGTGCCACTTGTCGTCCCACTTTGTCCCTGCGGTTCGAGTTTTCGCAATCGATACGCGAGGCTCACCGTCGACAATAAAAATCGAGTTCGCGTGAGCATCGGCCTTGTTGGCAATGTGCACATAATAGAAATGTGACGGCCCCTGGTGACCAAAAAACAGACACAAATCGCGATGGCCGTAATCTCTTGTCGTCGAGAGCATATTCACCTCCAGCACGAAACTGGCCACATTCACATCCTTAATCAGGTTGATGTTGAAAGGAGAGCGGACCTTCGGCTTGTAATTGCTCTTTCCAAACAGACTAAGCACCTTACCGCCGAGTCCGTCTTCGATTCGCCACGCGCCGCCGTCGGTTGCCTCCCACGCATCAAGCTTGCCGTCTTCGAAGTCTGCTTGGAAGACGAGCGGCATCTTGCCGGTATCTTCTGACTTTACAGGAGCGGCGCACCCCGCCGACACAGCCAGCAAAACCATCAAAACAACAGCTACTGTCTGGCGAACCATTGCTCTCATCGCATCTTTCCTTTCCTCACAAATATAACCTTCATTTTCTTTTCCAAGGTTCACCACTGGGCCTCAATATATGGGCCTGCGGGACCTTCCGGTTTAGGTTTGGGCCGGGTTTTCAGGATGGCTTCGGCAATCGCAATATCACTTTTGCGGGTAATTTTGATGTTCGAAGAGTTCGTCTCTACGATTGACACTTTATGCCCCAGAGATTCGACTAATTGGGCGTCATCGCTGATTTTGCTTTCCCGTAAGGGATGGCTAAGTCCATTGTCCAGATTTTTCAGATTTTCGTATGCTTTTTTGAGCAGCGACGCCTCGAAGACCTGCGGAGTTTGGGCCTCGTAGAGACCCACCCTTTCGACGGTTTTAATTATCGTATTATCTTTCACGTCCTTTATAGTTGCCGTAACAGGGCAGGCCAATATCGCCGCACCTGTTTGAGCAGCGGCGGTGAAACAATCATCAATCCACTTAACTCTCACGCAGCATCGCACAGCATCGTGAACGGCAATAAGGTCAATATTATCTTTGATAAGTTCGAGTGCCTTACTTACAGTGTCGAAGCGTTCCTCACCGCCAAAGCAGATTTTTACATTGAAAAACGCCAAATTGGGGCCCCACTTCACATTCACCAGTTCCTCATCTTCGGGTGCAATGGCTAACAATATCTGTTTCACGTCGTCACGGTTGGAGAAAAGCTCGACGCTTCGTAGAAAGACCGCTCTGCCGGCTACATCGACGAACGGCTTTTTTCTTTTCCCGTCGAATCGCCTGCTCGCCCCCGCAGCACAAATAATCACTGCAACATTCTTAGACATAGCAAAACAACTCCTATATGCTGTACGCTAATATTCAATTCCACGTCTTGCGAGCAGACCTTTATCAAAGGGGTGCTTAATCTTTTTCATCTCTGTTACCAAATCCGCCAGTGTTATCAATTCTTCAGTGGCACCTCGGCCGGTTAGAATAACTTCGACAGCGGGGTCTCTTCTATCAATAACGTTTTTGATATCCTCCAATTTGGCCAGCCCTTTTGAAAGGCAAAATACAATCTCATCAAGTATTAGGCAATCGTAGAATCTTTTCTCACCGGTTTCGGCGATTTTTTCAAGGACCTCACTGATTGCAGCCTGAGTCTGAGCAACAGTTTTTTCGTCGTCGAAGGATTTAGACATATCCCACGGTATATCGAGTGCTTCGACCCTGATTCTGACGGCACCCAATTGCAGGGCAAACCTCTCGCCGATATCAAGAGACGGGGGTTTGAGGAATTGATAAATCAGAACTTTGTTTCCCTGGCCGGCGGCACGCAGGGCCAGGCCGAACGCAGCGGTGGTTTTGCCCTTGCCATCCCCCGTATAAATCTGGACGAGCCCTTTTTCCAGCATACCAGTATATTAAAAGAATGAAGGGCAAATTGAAAATTAAAAATTGAAAAGCTGTGGGGGCAACCGTACAGCTTATCTATACCGTTACGGCCTTAGGCCTTTGCTGTGCATCAGATTTGCTGTCGGCTTGTTCGCCGGGTTTGAAAGGCAGAGGTTCGGCGAACTGAATTGCAACACGGCGCAAAAAGCTGTTTACATTATCGACTCGGCAGACGCTGCCGATACGAGTGAAATTTGCTATATCGAAAGAATCCTCCGGGCCGAAACAAGGGACGCTAAAGCGGGCGGTTACCCGTTGGCCTGGATACGGACAGCTCTCGTCGGCGTGGCAGGTAAATGCCGCGCCCCCGCTGCAAACGTCAACCATTTGGCCTTGGGAAAGTGTTTCGTTGAAGTCCTCGGCGAACCAGACGGGCCAGTGGTAACGCAGTCTTTGCTCCCTCCTTCGTTCGTTAGTTTCGTCCATTACAAATGCCCCGGAAATCCTTTACTCTCACTGCTTGCAAATCGACAGATTTAACAGGCTGCTTTACGAGGGATTGTGGGCCAAATCGCCGCTAATAGCGTTAGTGAGGCTGATTGGTGTGTTTTGGTTTTAGAATGACCAGGTGGCTCGATTAACTTTTTTGCGGTTTCCCGGCTTTTTGCAGGTATGTTCCTATAACTAACCGTTAATTTCCTGCACAAGTCTGATAAACTCTCGGCCGCGGTGCTGGAAATTGTCAAACATATCGTAGCTTGCACAGCCAGGGCTTAACAAAACGACATCGCCACCGACCGCCAGCCGAGCAACCAAATCGACGGCCTCGGATAATGAACTAACAATCTTAACTTCCGTATTGCGTATCGCGTATTGCGTATTGCGTGGTTTGAGATTGCTTCGCTTCGCTCGCAATGACATATTAGTATTGCGTATCGACAAGGCGATTTTTTTAGCGGTTGCACCTATCAAAATGGCTGCTTTGGCGTTCTGGGCTATTTTCTCACCGAGTTCGTCGAACGGCAGATTCTTATCGTACCCGCCGGCTATTATAATCACCGGCTGCTCGAAGGCCTCAAGCGCTGCAATCGCGCTTTGTGGCGTAGTAGCGTTCGAATCGTTGTACCACCGGACGCCGTTTATCTCTGCGACTCGTTCGAGCCGGTGAGGCAATGGCTTAAATTCCGGCAGGCAGTTTTTGATTGTCTCATCATCAACACCAAAATACCTGGCAATAGCAACAGCGGCAGCCAAGTTTGAAAGATTAGCCCGGCCGGGCAAAGAAAATTGCCTGCGAATTTCTTCACTTACATCATTTGTTGAAAATTTGATGCAAATCCTGCCGGCATCCCCCCTGTATTTTTCAAACCATTCGCAGCCGACTTGGTCTTCGGCGTTGAAGATAGAGACGGCCGGCGAATCTTTGTCCAGTTCCTGAAACTTGAAGATATTTTCCTTGGCGGCGCAGTAGTTGGCGAATGTGCCGTAGCGGTCAAGATGGTTTGGCGAAAGATTTGTCAACAGTGCCACTTTCGGCGCTTTTTTGATTTGTGCCAACTGCTCGATTTGAAAGCTCGAAAGCTCCAGCATAATTAAATCATCGGGGCCGATTTGGTCTATCGCAACCAGCAGTGGCTCGTTGCCGATATTACCACTGAGCCAGACCTTCTCGTATTGCGTCCCGCTTTCGCCGGCTCGGCTTCTGAGCAGATGGGCCGCCAGTGCCGCTGTTGTGCTTTTGCCGTTGGCCCCCGTTATCCCGGTTATCGGCGCGGGGCACAGTTCAAAAAAGATATTTATCTGTGATGTGATGAATCTATTTGACCGGCGGGCGAGTTTGAGAAACTCACTGTCGCCTGGCACCGCGGGATTGGCTATGATAATGTCAGCTTGTTCAAAATCAGCAGCGTTGTGTGAGCCGAGGTGATATTCTATATCAGAGAATTCTTTGAGTTGCTTAACAGAATCGCTTAGTTGCTCAGCTGAGGCCAAATCCGTTATGGTAACCTTCCCACCGGCGTTGCAGGCGAATTTAGCGACATCAGCTCCGCCGCCGAACCGACCCAGACCCATAACCAGGACTTTCTTACCAGAGAAAAACCCCCTATTCGAAATTCGATATTCCTTGCTCGACACTTGTCCTGAGCCCGCCAAAGGATTCGATATTCGTTTTTCGTCTCTATATCAATGTCTGCATCGCATTTGCCAAATCCACCTTGGCATCGATAACCGCCTGTTCAATACATCTTTTCCAGTCGTCGCCGAATTGCTCTTTGTATTTCGGCTTTTCATAAGCGTAGATTATCGAGCGTGATGCGTTGATTAGTGCTCCTGTGCTGTCGGGTTTGCAGAATCGCACACAGTCGGCGGCCGAAGCGCCCTGTGAGCCGTATCCAGGCACGAGAAACCATACTTTATCATACTTTTGGCGCAGCGCCGTTGTAATCTCAGGGCTGGTTCCACCCACCACCATCCCGACATTGCTGTAGCCGCTGTTGCCGATTTGCTCAGGTTTGTTTGCAATTTGGCCGATGATTTCAGCCAGTTTTTCGTACATTGTTTGGCCTTGCGAATCGGCAAAATCCTGAATGGCTGCGGCGCCGGCATTGCTCGAACGCACCCACACAAATACGCCTTTGCCCTGCTTGTTAGCCATATCTGCAAAGGGTTCTATCCCCTCGACGCCTGCGAAGCCATTAATGGTAATGGCGTCGGGAGCGAGCGTATCCTCAAGGCCGGCCAGCTCCGGATTCTCCAGGTGAGCGGCGGCGTAAAGCTCTGCAGTGTGACCTATATCGCCGCGTTTGACGTCGCCAATCATCTCCAGCCCCAAGTCATCAGCTTCGGAAATCAGCGAATAGTAAGTCTCAACGCCCTCCCAGAGATACTTTTCAAAAAACGCAATATTCACCTTCACGGCCGGCACCATTGGAGCGACGATTCGCATTGTTTGTGTGCAAAAATCGAAAATCGCATCCACCGCAGCAGCCGCGTCAAACTCGTCGTTCATATCTCGATGGCTCTTTATCACGGCCGGAAGCCGGCTGTAAACAGGGTCTAACCCGACAACCAAAGATGTTCTCTTACTCCTTACGGCGTCGCACAGACGGTCAGCGAAATGACTTGCCATTAGTTAAATCCTTAACTAAAGAACCTGCAAAACCAGTTGGAAAACTCTTTTTAACAAACGCTTAAATCACTATAATCTCATAAACGGTTTCGAGCAAGATAGAAATTGAGTATAAGGTGCAGATTTGAAAAATCGCAAAAAAGCAAGGTTCAAAAAAATCTACTGGTCTTTGATTGGTTTGGCAGTAGCGTCCGTTTTATTTATTTTACTGTTATTATACAAACCCGCCCGTTTTAGCCCGCCCTATATTACCCCCGCCGGCAACAAGCAGGGGCTGGTAAGCCCATATCTGACGCACAGATTACTGCCCCAGCTTTACAACGGCGCACAGCTTGGCGAGCCATTTGATTTGGTCGTTACGCAAGAGGGGATAAACGATATCATCGCTCGGTCTAAGTGGCCGAAGGAGTCCGGCGGCACGAAATTTTTAATGCCTGTGGTGTTTTTTGTGCCCGACAGCATAGTGCTGATGGGAGCTGTGGTTGTAGCCGGCGCCGAGCTTGTCGTTACTGTTGTGGCCGAGCCTCACCTTGACCAGCAGGGCCTCTTAAACCTGCGGGTGGCGAAAGTGAAGGTTGGTGCTATGAATATCACGCTTCTTGCCAGATTGATAGCCAGAAGAATGTATTTAGAGCAACTTGCCACGACAGATATTAGCGCAGAGGATATTAGGGCGCAGATAGCAGCGTCATTACTGGATAATGAGCCCTTTGAGCCCATTTTCAGGATTGAGGATAAAAAAGTACGGGCCGGGAAAATAACTATTACACAGGGGAAGCTGACGATTCGCCTGATTCCGGTTTTTGACTGAGGTTTTTATCTCCAGCAGCTGTTTGGCCATATTTTAATTTCGCTGTTCACAAGGCCTTTCGTGGGGGAAATTGCCGGAATCGTGAAACGCTCTCAAAAGCATTTAGACCCGAATCTTACCACTGCTCATCTACGAATTTCCTTTTCTCTCTTTTGTTCTTATTTTACAATTAACCAATGCTTTATATTTGGTCAATTGTATTGATTCTGCTAAACGCAGTTTGGTTAGCACTGGTTCCTTTTGCGCTGCCGGGCAATTGGCTTATTGTCATAACGACATCTCTGTTCGCCTGGTGGCGTGCCGAGGATGGGGTTTTCTCCGCCTATACCTTGCTTGCCATAGCAATTCTCGCCCTTATCGGCGAGCTGTTTGAATTCTTCAGTGGTATGGGCGGTGCGAAAAAAGCCGGTGCTGGCTGGCGAGGTTCAATTGGAGCTCTCGTCGGCGCTATCACAGGTGCCGTACTCGCAACTTTCCTCATCCCTGCTCCATTTCTCGGCACATTACTCGGGGCCTGTGTTGGTGCTGGGTTGGGGGCCTGGGCGTTTGAATCGTTTGCCGGCCGACCGGTACGGGCATCTTTAACTTCTGGCTTTGGAGCCGGCTTGGGCCAGTTCCTCGGTAGCACCGCCAAAATTATGATTGGGATTCTGATTTGGTTTATCGTCGCAATCGCCGCCTTCTGGCCGTAAAATTCCCCCACAAGCGAAAAATCCCTTTAACCCCCCATCTCTGCTCTGCCCGGCGTCTTTGTGCATTTAGACAAATTTTGCCGGAGCCAGTTGGTTTGAGCAGACAAAAGTCAGCAAGCGTGAGGGAAAGGTCGAAAGGCGGAAGGGTAGAATTTAGAATTGAATGGCCAAAAAAGCGTTGGGCTGGTGTCCACAAGTCGTATGATTCGAGAATCAAGCTGGCGCAAATTAGGGAAAAGATGCCGAGATTTTGGTTTGACGCTGTGGGGGGGCAAGTCTATAATACCGACGCTAAATTAGAAGAGTGTTGCCGCCTGACAAAATTGACTCTATTGCTGCAAAGGAGTCTGACGCTGAAACTCGGAGACAAGGATGGCCAAGTATCTTGACAAGCCCATTGAGCACGTGGATATCTCAAGAGGCAAAGAACTGTATAACCTCACAAGTTCATTCTCTTCTGCGTCATTTCAGGCGCGAAATCTTTCTTGCTGTCTCGATGTATACCGCCGGATGCTGGCGGACGACGAGGCTGTCATCTTCCTCGGCCTATCGGCAGCACTGGTAGCCGGTGGTATGCGCAAAATCATAGTGCATTTGATAAGAAATCACCTCGTTGATGTCGTGGTCAGCACAGGTGCGAACCTTTACCACGATTTCTTTGAGGCCCTGGGTTACCGCCACTACATCGGGCATCCTTTGGCAAACGATTCACATCTTCATCAGGCTAAGGTTGACCGGATTTATGACACATATGTAAGCGATGCCGAACTCGGTCAGACAGAGGCAAGGATAGCCGAAATCGCATCGCATCTGGAACAGAGGGTTTATTCAAGCAGGGAGTTCATCGAGCTGTTGGCTGACGAGATTGACGACCCCGCGTCTATTCTCTGTACGGCGCGGCGGGAGGGCGTCCCGATATTCTGCCCTGCCTTGTGTGATTCCGGAATTGGAATTGCGTTGACCCACCATTATGTACGGTCGAGTGGTGGCCCAAGGCTAATCATAGACCAGATTCGCGACAATTTTGAAATACTCCAGGTCAAACGAGACGCAGCCAGGACAGGCGTGCTCTATCTGGGGGGAGGAGTACCTAAGAACTACGTTCAGCAGTTGACCCCGATGCTTGACGCCTTTGATGTGGAAGGCGAAGGACACAGATATTTTATCCAGTTGACCACCGACGACCCAAAATACGGCGGTCTCAGCGGATGCACCGCTGACGAGGCACGGTCGTGGGGAAAGGTGGCAGGTAATGGACTGGCTGCTACTGCATACGTCGATGCAACCATCGGCTTGCCCTTGCTTGCCGGAGCGGTACTAAGCGACGGCTCTGACAAGCCGGCAAGAGCAAAACGGATTTTTTGTTGGAAAAGAGATAAGTTGGAGGAACTGAAAATTGAGTAAGGGAATGCACATTATTCTTGACTGCTGCGGCGTTCCTGCTGACATTTGCCACGATGATAGGCGTCTGCTCGAAATAGTTGTGCGCGCCGCCAAGTCGAACGATGCCACCGTCATAAACACATCGCGCTACCGCTTCGGTCACAACTCTCCTGCCGGATGCGCTGTCTTTGTCATGCTGGACGAAAGTCATATATCGGTGCACACGTATGCAGAGGAAGGGAAGATGGCTATCGATGTCTTCACCTGCGGTAACACCAACGCCGAAGCTATCGCGGATGACTTGAAAACCCAGCTTAAACTGACTGGTTGCACCGAAAAAAAACTGGAAAGGTTTCAAGCAGGATAACAATATGAATTCTGTTAACACCCGCGCCGGTGCAAAGAAACATCCGTATAACTTCGGTGCCATCCCGAAGGCTTACTCAGGCCCGGATGCTGCCGTTTGCCTCATTCCTTTCCCGTATGATTCCACAAGCAGCCCCACGGCGGCTGCGAGAAGAGGGCCGGAAGCGATTTTGCGCGCCTCACGCAACCTCGAGCTGTTCGACTCGGAGCTCGGCGTGGAAACCTATAAGGTCGGCCTTCAGACCTTGGATGAAGTGCAGCCGAATGCTAACTCCACCTTTGAGAACTCACAGGTCGTCGAGGCGGTCGTCGCAAAGGCCCTTCAAGCAGGCAAGTTGCCGGTGGTTATTGGAGGCGACCACTCACTAACGCTTGGGGCGGTACGTGCCGCACTCAACAAGTATCCGGATATAGGTGTTGTAATACTGGATGCACACCCGGACCTCTTTGATAAGCATGAGGGCACAGAGTATGGCCACGCAAGCATCGCGAGGAGAATCTATGAGCTTGGCATACCGTTGTCTGTCATTGGGCTGCGCTCGGCATCGCGCGAGGAGTCTGATTTCATAGATAGTTCAGAAATTAGCCTCGTTAAGGCACGTGAAATCTTGGAGTCGAAGCAGGCTATTGAACGCCCTCTGTCGGTGCTGCCTGAGCGCATCTACCTGTCTATCGACCTTGACGTAATGGACCCTGCCGAGATGCCGGCAGTTGCCAATCCCGAACCGGGTGGACTCCGGTGGTATGATATTGTCGATTGTCTTGAAAGACTGCTCTGCAAAAAGAAAGTTATCGGGTTTGACGTTGTCGAGCTTTGCCCTATCCCGGGCAATCCCGCCCCAGATTTCATAGCCGCCAAGCTCATCTATCGGCTGATTGGCCTTATCTTTAAGAACAGCAACTCTTACTGAGGCGGCAACTGACCTTCTTCAGCTCAAACCTAAACTGAGATTCATCAAAGCCGTTATACTCACACAAATTCAACCCATTCGTGTGTTGTCCAATAATCGAGAAGCGATTCGCTGTTCCACCTACGGGGTTGATGCCTAATGGGTCTTGTGTGAGCCATCGGCCGGTGTAGTAGTCGTAGTATCTATTTCTATTATATTGGATTTGCAAAGAGCCGGAATCCAGTATATTTAATCAAACTTTCCTATTTCTCATTTCTCCTTCTTGCTAGTTAAGTTGATAATTGAGTTCTGCTCTTACAATCAGAAAAAATAAAAGAGTAATAACCCCCAACACTAAGGATACAATTATCCCTTCTACTGCAAGTCGTTTCCCCTTCAGCAAATCGCTGCTACTCTTTATCCAGGCTAACGCCCCAACGCCTAATGCTAGAAAACTAGAAAACTAGAGAAAACTAGGAGAAAACTAGGAAAACTAGGGACAGGAAAACTAGGGGAAAACTAGGGACAGTCACCTATTTTCTTAACTTATCGGCAAAACTAGGGACGGCAAGAGAAAACTAGGAGAAAACTAGAGAAAACTAGGGACAGCCACCTATTTTCTTAACTTATCCACTCTACCCAAAGGAAAACTAGGGAAAACTAGGGAAAACTAGAAAACTAGAAAACTAGGGACAGTCACCTATTTTCTTAACTTATCCACTCTACCCAAAACGCGAGCACACCCTTGCGAGCGTCCTGAGCATAGTCGAAGGATCCCAATCCGTCAATTTAGAATTCGGCCCGTCAGCTTCCTCCGCCAAGATACTAAATACTATTCACTATATACTAACGACTATCTCTTCTCTCCGTCCTCCTCTGCTTCGCCAAAGCGTGGCTTCGCGGCGGCGAGCGCGTTCTCCGCGACAAGAAAATAACGAGCATCTCCGCAGTCCGAAGGACTCTACGAGGACACCTGACAGTGGAGCATCTTATTACTCACCACTCACCCATTCACATCCTAACCCTTTCACCATCCAACTGTCCCCTCCCACAACCCACAACGAGTTTACCCTGAGCGAAAGAATTTACCCTGAACCAAAGCGAAGGGAAGGGAGGGATCTCAAACTTTTCTTGTCAACCCCAAAAATCCCGAAAAACTATTCCATCACTTGACTTCAAAACGCACTTGTTCATTTTTGTGCAAAAAAGCGCACTTTTTCGCATTTTTTTGCACTTTCTTGCATTTTCTTGCAATTTTTCTCACTTTTTTCAGCCCAACTTGCGCATTTGATTGAAATTTTCCATACGAAGTGAAGGCCGCAAGGGTCACACAAAGGCTTACTGATAACGCTGGTAGTGGGGACAAGTTAAACAAGACTGACGCCAAAGTGACGCCTAAGGCGGTTTCAGGCCGGATTGGGGTGTCAAGTAATGACTGAGCGAATGGCAAATGCTTTAGACGCAGCAGGTTACAGGACTGGGCGATACAGGACTTGAACCTGTGACCTCCTGCGTGTAAAGCAGGCGCTCTTGCCATCTGAGCTAATCGCCCTCGATTCGATTGTAAAAATACAGGTTTTTGACCCTTGCGTCAATACTTTTGATATTTTATATTAGCAAGTCGGGCTTTTGCTCACCCGGCCAAAACGGCAGCAGAAATTTGAGGTGTTCTTATGACAATACTTGAACCCATTCGCAGGCGATATTCCTGCCGGGCGTATCAGGACAGGCCCGTCGAGCAGGAGAAACTTGACCAAATCTTTGAGGCGGCTCGTCTGGCACCCTCGGCCAAAAATATGCAGGATTGGCGTTTTGTGGCTGTAACGGATAAAGAAAAAAAGCGTCAGCTTGCCAAAGCTGCCAATAACCAAATGTTTCTGGAAAAAGCTGGGGTAATTATAGCTGCCTGCAGTAATAGCGACGATGTAATGCGGTGCGGGCAGGCTATTGGGCCTATCGACGTCGCTATCGCACTCGAACATATCTCTTTGCAGGCAACGCAGTTACAATTGGCGACGTGCTGGATTGGGTCGTTCTATCCGGAAAAAGTCAGACCAATACTGGGTATTCCAGACGATATAGCTATAATAGAACTGATGGCACTGGGGTATCCAGCTGACAAGCCGAAAGAAGCAAAGCGCGAGCCGTTAAAAAATATCCTGTGCTATGAAAAGTGGCAGTTTTAGACTGTTGTAAGTTTTTGGTCTGGCTTGAGTTAAATACGTTTTGGATTCTGGAAGCTATTCTATAAAATGGTGTTCAAAGGTGGTTTTGGGGACGTAGTGTAACGGGAGCACGCCGCGGTCGCATCGCGGAAATGAGGGTTCGATTCCCTTCGTCTCCATTGCATTTCATTGGGGGAAGTTTCAATCAAATGCGCCAAAAAGTGCAAAAAATTGCAAAAAAGTGATTAAAAATTGCAAGAAAATGCAAGAAAGTGCAAAAAAGTGCAAGAAAGTGCTAAAAAGTGCTAAAAAGTGCGAAAAAATGAGCTTTTTTGCGCGCTTTTAGTTCATAGTTCGTAGTTCATTGTTCATAGTTTTTCAAGCGCGGAGATAAGAGAGAAGTCAGGAGACAGAAGTCAGGAGTCAGAAGACGAAAGACGGATGCTCGATGCAGGTTGCTCGTGGTGAGTAGTGAGTGGGTGAAAAGGGGATGGGAAAGGTCGGGAATTTATTCGTATTGCGTTAGCGGAGGCCGGGAGGCAGGATTTCTGGATTGACGGATTAGAAAATTTTGGGTAGTGTGTGGTTTGAAAGTGGTGCCTCGCCAGCATGCTTTTGGGTGAGAATCCTGGGTGTAGGTTAGTGCGAGAGAGTTGGGGGTAAGTGGTGGTTCGGGGGGCAGATTCAAGACAACAGACTAAAGGGGCTGCTTGGAAGAAGCAGTGTGGGGTTGAGGCTTTTGCTCACTTTCTTTTTTTTATCTTGGGTTTGTTTATTTGTTTTTTAAATTTTGGCGATTCAATAATCTCACTGAGAAAGCTTGTAGACCAGACTCTAGAGAGACCTGTGTTTTCTTCAAAAATAATTCGAGGACGCTTAGTTTGGACACTTATTGCCACTTCTCGGTAGGGAATGTACCCGCCGACAATCCCAACGAATTTCCATTCGAGTGGGTCGTTCCCCATAATAATGGCATTCTTTGTTTCATCAAACCTTGCAAAAGATTGCCTCAGAAACACAGGGCTGCCGCTGTTACCAGGAAAGGCCGAAGCATCTATGTAAAATGTTTTATCATCATTAATCAAGCTGACAGTTCCCGTTCTTATAACGGAGGACACTTTGTTTTGAGAGGTGATACCAGGCTGATAAGACAGGAAGAAGATGTCATAAAGCTCGAACAATCTATCTATGTCCAAGAATAGGTTATCAGGAATTACCTTGACATCATCACTTTTCGGGTCCAATCCAAAAGGAATTATGGCAACATCGACCTCATTGTTATCATGAAATATCCAGTCTACATCGAATTGGGTTTTTAATTCTTTTATGGTGCGAGATTTAATGACGTTGTTTTTTGCATTGAAAAAAACGTGCAAGTCATTGTCAGCCAATTTACCAGTAAATTTGTTATCTCGCATTTCCATTATGAGGTGCTTTGCGGTAACCAAATGATAGTTTTTTTCAACATCAACTAGGAAGCCCGTACCACAATATTGCGGGTGACCTTCTTCATCAATAGTGCCTAGAAAAACTACAGATTTTTTTATTTGATTAAGTAACCTATTCTTTTTTGGAGTATCGTTGGAAGCCATAACAATATTGAATAATAAAAAAATGCTTAAGGCAACCGAAAATTTCCTAATAGTCTTGACATTCATTCTTGACCGCCTTTTTCACTTGTCACAAGGAATTACTGTAGCAATTACGCGCCTTGATAAATTATACCCAAATTGGGTAGAGAAGCAAGGGGGGCTGTTGGAAAAGTTGATTGAGTCTGGGGAAATAGGTGGTTGGGTCTTCGTTACTTGCACTTTTCACACAGGTTGTCGTAGTACTTTAGAATTCGGTCAAAGGCACTGGATGGGCCGAACATTGTTTCACTTTCCTGTCGAGCGCCGGTAAAGGTGGAAAGAATATATTCAACATCGTCTCGCTGGATTCCGTATAAGAGGAAATAAGCCGCATCGAGTTGGGCCTGAAGGTCGAGGCGTTCTGCCGGATTCCATTTATGCACCGATGGGTCAAAGTTTGCGGCTTCGGCCAACGGTCGCATGTCGTTGCTTGTGCAGGTAAGCTTTAGGACGCGGTCGGAAATCCACCTTTCCAAAGTCTGCCGACTATCCCAAGGACAACGGTCAGAGTAAAAGGCCGGGGGGAACATTGGGAATTGTTCGATCAGGAAAAAATTTAGATTGATGTGAGCAATTTTCTGCCTTGCTATATAGTCGAGAACAAAAGCGTTTAGATTAGCCAGTAAACAGGATTGAAGCGTTGGTGCGAAAGCCTTTTTAAACAGAATGAGTGGAGCCGAGTTTATTATACCCACTTTTGGAATGAAACATGCTAAGACGGTTCTAGAGTCTGTTGCGCGAGTTATATTTCTGAAAGCAATTAACGCTTGGATATTTGGGAGGTCAAGTTTTTTGGATATTTCGGACTGATCCGCCCACCAACGGGGTTCAACGCAAAATTCGGGGTTCTGATGTTCGACAAGGGTGGTTTCTGTTGTTTGACCCTGAATCATCCAATTTTCTGGTTTTATGTAAACGCTGGCAAACCGATGGTCATAAGGCCGAAACATCTTTGCTTCGTAAAGGGGCAAGAGGGTTTTCTTGTCTTTTTTCCAGCGAGGGCCATCACGTTTGAATTTTGCGGCTTTGAGCTGGTCAGCGACTTGGAAAAGCTCAGCATCGTTGGTTTGGTCGAACATTCGGAAGAATTTTATACCCCAGGGATTGCCGCCTTCTTCGCGGTTCCTGTCAACCAACACCGGGATGCGGCGGTAAATAGTTTTGGTCAGTTCGGCATCTCGGCTAGAGCGGAAAATTGGACAGGTCCGCGTGTTGGGGTTGAGGAGTTTGAAGTCATCGGTTGAAAGTAAGATGTGGCGATTTTTGTCTTTTAATTCTTCCATCCTGTGGGCAAAAAAGACGAAGTCGATTGAATCCGACTTGACTTGTGAGCCTCCGAAGAGCAAGACACAAAACTTGTAGGAGTGATGAACATCAGGGAAAATTGGGGCCATATTCTCAAAATCATACAGCCCGATAAGTGACTTTGAGTCTGTCAATTTGCTGAAGAAGTTTCTAGTGGTGTATTCAGTGGCGATACCGGAGGGCACAAGCAGGCCAACTCTGCCTTTGGTGGCAACGATGCTATGAGCAAGTTCGGCAAAGACGGCATAGGTATTGATGTCGCCCTTGCCAGTTAGTGGGAACTGACCGGAATGACGAACATGGTCTAAGGCATTTTCGGCTTTAGTTTTGGCATTGATATAACGTTGATAAAGTTCAGGGTCAGTTCTTTCGAGTTTGGCAATAAGTTTTCGCCGTGTTGCTGCATTAGTAGCTGAGGCAATTTCTGGCGCAACAGCATCAAAGAATTCTCGTTCCTGCAGTTTCATTCTTTCCCAGGGTGGGTTACCGATGACACAATCAAAGCCACCATTTTCGCGGGAAAAGATTTCGTTAAAAGCAGTTTGCCAGTTCATTGCACGCGGGTCTACCTCTGCGTTGGTTACGAGGCTATTGCCACAGATGATATTTTTCGACAGGTCAGCAAGAGTTTTGCCTTTTTGGGCGGAGCGCAGCCATAGGGCAAGTTGCGTTATTTCAACTGCTTCGGGTGATAAGTCTACGCCGAAAAGGTTATCGTGGAGAATGAAGTCTGGAATTTGTTCTCTGAGTTGTTCGGCTTGTTTGTCGTTGTGGAAGGCAAGCGTATCGACAGCGTCAAGATACTTTTCTTCGAGGACATTATAAGCGCGGATGAGAAACGCTCCGCTGCCGCAGGCGGGGTCGATAATTTTGATTTGGCGAAGTGCTTCGATGCAATCGGAACAGTATTTGATGATTTTAGGGTCGTGGTCGGAGGCCGGAATATTTTCGGGGTCGATATCGTATTGTTTGGCAACATCCCTGATTTTTTCCTTGGCTATTTTGGCAACGGTTTTATTTGTGATGAAGTCGGTGAATTCTCTGGGCGTATAGTAGATACCACCGCGTTTGCGCTCGGCTGATTTGGCCATCTTTGGCCTAACTTGATCCTCGATTGCTGTTTCAAATAAACCGCCGAGACGAATTCTCTCGATGTCGTTAATAGACTTTTCAAACAGGTGGCCCAAAACGTCGACATTGACCTCATAACGAAAGTCGTAGTCGCCAATACTTTTGAAGAAGTTGGTCCACTCATCGTCGAGATTTAGTTCGTCAACTTCTTTGTCCATGCGGAATAGGCCACCATCGAAGGGTGAGATGTCGCGCTGTTCGTTGCCTTCGTCGATGCTTCGAAAAAGGTCAAGAAAGTTTTGCCATCGAGGGTTTGTGACTCGGTGAAAAGGAGGAATATTCTCCCAAGCCTTTTTTAATGATTTGTCAGGCAGTAAACCACGATCTTCACAAAAAGCGATAAAAATAATGCGGTCAAGTAGTTTCTGCGCGATTTTAATAGCGTTATTCAAGGGTTTGTTTTGCGCTTCGCCAGATAGATACTGAATTAGTCTGAGACGATTGTTGTCATAATCTTTGTATAATTCATCTCCAACTTGGCGCTGACGGTTGTTAGTGTCATCGAGGAGGCGGTCTGCGCGGGGGCGTTGGCCTATGGTAATCGGAAGAAAGCCTTGGCGTTCAAAGAGATAATAAAACTGTTGAAATATACGCTTTTTTTTCAGGTCCTGTAGAGTGAAAAGCTCATAGACTCTTGGGGTGTGATTTCGGTGGTAAAGGCGGAAACTGACAAAGTTACAGACGATGCCCCAAGGACATTCTGGAATCGCATCAAGGTAATCCCAACATTGCTGTACAGGGGTGCGGCCATTAAACCGGTCTCGGTCAACATTTACTGTGGGACCTTTGAGTTCAATTACGGTGCGAGGGGGATGCTTACGGCCTTCTTCGAACAAGCCAATAGCGGCATCGGCTTCCCCGCCATCAACGAAGAACTTGGCTTCAAGTTCCCAGCGCTCTTCATTTTCGCGAAAGAGTTTGTATCCAAGCGCTTCACCAAAAACCTCTGTCAGGAATTCTCCTTCAAGGGTAGTTTCTTTTTTCTTTTCGAGCTTTCCGCTGGATTCTAGGTCGGCCCACTTGCAAATGATTTCGTATGCTCGGTCTTGGGCCTTGCCTTTGAGGAGATTGGTGCGTGACCCTTGTTCCAGGTATTTGGGTAAGAACAGTGGGCGATGGCGACGGTTTTCGCCGTACCGAGCGGTATCGAGTTTAGGAAACAAGCTTCCTTCTTTCGCAGTCATTGTTTGCCTTTCACTAACCAAAAGCTTAACACTCGGCAGTTTAGACGAGATACTTCTATTTTATATGAAAGTTGGTAGGAAGCAATTAAAAAAGAGGTTCCTTGGGTGCGGTCCCTGCTTCGCTGAAGCTACGCAGGGCGGTGCGCTTCCCCCTTCGCTAAGGCTACGGAGCGACAAGCCGCTCGGGGTGACCCGGCTTCGCGTTAGCTACGCCGTGGCAAGCCCTTTCGTATTGCGTATTGCGGGGAAACGTCGTCGTCCACCTTTGCCATTCTGCTTCGCTTAAAGCTTCGCAGAATCCGGCTGCGGCGGATAAATGCCGGCCCCTAAGGGACAGGCGACGGGTAAACGACAAGAACCCCTCTGCAGGCCGAGGGGCTAAATGAGAAGGAAACCCCTGCCGCGAGCGGCAGGGCTAAATCCTTCGACCTTGCTCAGGACAGGTATTTTTAAGATTGTGCCGTTGCAGGTCAGGTTAGTCAAAAGGCAGCTTCACTCCGCCTTTGGGAGTTCTTTCTATATCGCTTTTGCGGCCTTCTATGGTTTTTTCCACGACTTTTTTCTTAGGTCGGCAAATCAGGCCTTCAGAGAGCTTCGACAAATCGCCCCCGACGAGCTTTGCGTAGGAGATTCTCGGCGTTACTTTGCCAATCCTTATTGTTGCAACGAGAATTTCCATTGTGCCCAGTGATTCCTTAGTATCGGCATCAAACAGCTCTTTGCCCTGAGAATAGATATCCAGTAGTTGCCCGACTGAAATTCTCGAGCCGCCCTGGTTGATAATCACCCGCCCATCTTCGGTAATGCTTGCGATGCGGATGGGGTAGATTCTATCGATGATTGTTTCAACCAGTTGGTTGGCGGCCATAGAGATGAAATTGTCCATCATTTCCCTGTAGTCCAAATCCTTCGGCTCCCATTTCTTTACGAGCTTTTTTATTTCATCGGTCTTATCGAGCGAGATATCGAGGACATCGGCAAATTTAATCTGTCTTGTCGGGCCAACAAGGAGTCGGTATTCGAAGGTGAAATCGGCCTCGTATTCACTTATGGAACGGCCGATAGCCGGCGACCATTCCTGCTCTCTCTCGATTTCCGCTTCGGTAATCGTTCCCACGAGCATATAGTCAACTCCGAGAACCTGGCCCAGCTTGGATAGTTCCTCGAGAGAAGCATCATCAATCAGGACTTTCTTTTCTTGGGCAAATTCCTGAATATATTCGCGGTCCAGGACATTAAACTTATTTGTTTGGGTTAGAGCCACGGCCAATTTCTGCGAAAACCGTCGCGAGACATCCCAGGCCGGAGTTATGAGGTCGCCGAAGCGGCAAGAAGCGGTAAGTGTCTTTATCGGCATTACAGCAAGTCTGAGGCGGTCGGTTTTGTCTGGGGACTCGTAGTCGTATACCCAGACCTTAAGCGTGACTTCATAAGTATTATCGCTGATTTTTTTCTCGTTTAATACCTCGTAGGTTTTGACCAGACCTGCAATGTCGGTCCTAAGAGCAGTGCCGCCTGTTTGAACAGATACGGCGTCAAATTCGACTACTTTTCCGGTGGGTTTTCTTTCGATGTCTGCAGTGGCGGAACGATAGATGAAATCGACATCGCGCGAACTTATCATTACGCCTCTGGCCTGGGCGACAGCCTGCTGCAGGTCTTTTTTGATTGCCTCTTCCCTGTTGATACCGCGGCCCTTGGTTTCACGAACTATTGTTTTGGTAGCGGAAAATGCCTGCGGGCAAACCAACGCCACAACAATGAAAAATATGCAAATTTTTTTCATTTTTCACCCCACTTGATATTGAACAAGACAACAAAATTATATTATTACCAGGCTACAGACTTATTACTGCCTCGTTTGCCGATAATAGTTTCTTTCTGCCAGAATCTCAGTCCCGTTGTTAAGTTTGTGACCTTAAGCTGGAAATAGTACTCAACCTGCTGGAGATTCTTACTATAGCGGATGTTTCTCTGGAAAATTTTGCCTGCTATGCTGAGTTCAGGCGCAATGAGCTGTCCTTTTGCTGCGACGGTATCTTTATCAAATTCATCGGCAACGCCTGAATCTCTTATATCTCTCATTTCATAAATCATTTTGTCCGGAGCGCCCTTTCCGCCAACAGCTGAAGTCATTACGACCTGACCACTGTTTAGAAGCTCCTCTTCAATTTTGGCCATTAACTGGTCAGTATCGATTCTTTGCATTGTATCATTGATGATTCGGCCGGTCGTAACAACATATCTTCCACCGCCTGCCTTTTTAAGAGCGCCTGAACCAAGCATAGACTGAACCATTTCACTTGCAGCCTGGTCAAAATCTCTGTAATCGAGGGCCATAACAGGTTTGCCTTCGTCGTGCATAATGTCGATGTATGCAGTTTCCTGTGCACATCCTGCAATTAGAATAGTGAAGAAGGCGATGGTTCCTAATATTTTTGTTTCCATAACTTACTCCCACTTTTTAGTATCCATTCTGAAATTTACAGCTTTCGGTGTCGGCGCAACAACTTTGAAGCTGAATGGTGATTTTCCCATCGCTGATGTTCGCAGCCAGACACTTGTTTTTGTTTGAATCAATAACCCATTTTCATCAAGCCACTCTACCCTGTATTTGAATCGCCTGGTTTTGTATGAGCGGTTGTATCCGTTAATATGAAGTTCGAGAAAACCGGCATCATTTCTCCTGGTAACGGCCTGTGTGATTTCAATACCTTCCCCTATCAATGCGCTAAAGGCATAGTCTACCGGCCTGGTTACGATATTATCGACAAGAGAGTCACTTCTTACCTCTTGTCTTAAGTGAATTCTGGAATCCTGCTGCTGCTCATGACAGCCTATAATCACCACCGCAATACCAAAAAGCAATATATTGGTAATCGTTTTCATTTTTCACCCCTGTTTAATAGAGAATATTAGCTTAAAAGGCTATAACCTCATATACCGGTACGGCCTGATTAGTTGTTATTCTAACATATACTATTGCATTATTACAACGAGGAATATCAATGTCAAGTGGGATATGCCCTGGAGGGATAATTTTTAATTTGCCGTTTTTGGGCTTTGGGAACCTGGCAATCTGAAAATCTTTGGGCAAAGCTGTCCATATCCTGACATCGGCAGCAGTCGATGCAAAACTGTATGCTGCCACTGCGATAGATGCAATAGAAGCAATGGAAGAGCCCTGTTCCTCAAGAGCATACTGTGCAACGGCTTTTGCTGTTGCCGATATAATAGCTCTTGTTAAAATACCCTTAAAATCTTTGCTGAACTCTGTCTGTATAACCCTGTCCATGTTTGAGACCAAGCAAGTCTTATAACTCTTACCGTCAACTTTTGCGACCAGATACGGATAAGCTTTGTTTCTGAATTCCAATTTTGGCAAAGCAATTCCCACATATTTTACTTTATTTGTCGCAATGAATAATGGGATATCCAGCCTGAATTCTTTTTTTACAGGCCCCAATCCATTCTCAAATATTAGCCAGACTGTATTTTCGAGTTGACCTTCTCCGTTAAGTATCCCCTCAGTAATAGTCAGGTCTTCAAGCATATAGGCGTTGTTTCCAACCATACCATAGGATTCTCTGAGTAAATACACTGCTTTGGAGTGGTCACCAACCAGATTAAAGTATATACCCGCCAAGTAGGTCGCAAAAGGATTGACGAAATCAGGATAAACTTCAAAATTGTAGAGATTGGGATATTTTTGAGCTAATAGCTCTCGCGTTTTCGGATTTTCAACATTGGATTTTGAAAATTTGTTTTGTTGCTGTTTCTGCTCCAGTTCGGACCTTAGTTTATTTATTTCTTTGCTGAATTTTTCTTTTGCTCGTCTCTGTCTGTCAATGGCCCGATTAAACTCTACTCTAGCCAAGTCCATCTTGCCTTCAGCCATAAAGTTCAGGGCCTTGTATGTATTAATCATTATACCGTCATACTCTTCGCCCCTGTAAGGAATTACATTGTCACTTGCAACCGTTGAACCGATAATGTCCCCAATTTTGGACTGCTCGTCATAATACTTAAGCATCTCCTCAGCTTTATCGAAGCACTCTGTACTTTTCTGGTAATCTTGACGGATTCTTTCAACAGTCCCAAGTTGTACTGCCCAGAGTAAATCCTCGCCTTTGGGGTTTTTCCGTTTGCCTATTTTTTTCTGTGCAAAAAGAGCTGAATTCTCGTAATTTGATGTCTCGAAATGCGTGTTAAAGACCTTTAGATGATCTTTAGGGGCATTACAACCACTTGAAAAGGGCAGATTTAATAGGGTTAAGATTGCAAATAAAAGAGGATACCCGGTCCTAACTCCGTTCATCATCGTTCTCCGAATCAAATCCACTGTCTTAATTCCATATACCTAAGACAACCAGCTTAACATTTTACTATCACGAAAGCCATGGTCAAGAAAATGTCTATAGTTTTTAATGGTTTTTTTGAAATTTTCCCAGTTTTAACACTTTAAACCTCAATAACAAGAGCAACTTTGACCCGTAAACAATAGTTTTCAGGTCATTTTGAGATTCAACCAGCCGGTTGGAAGCCAGGGCAACCCCACGTGAAACGTGGGGCTAAATACGCCGCTGGCCCTCCGTTTGGCGATTCATCGCGGGCACACCTCGAGGGTAAACAAGGCCAGCGGTTTTGGGTCCCCGCCTTCGCGGGGATGACTTTTCAATTGACTATTTACTATTTACTATTGCGGGTAGAGATTGCCGCGCATCGCTTCGCGATGCTCGCAATGACGGTAAGGAATATCGAATATCAAACAAGGAATAATGAACGTCGAAGTGAAAAGATAATAGACAGAAGACGGATGACGGATGGAGAAATTTGGGTTGACAAAGGGTGGTTCGGATGTACATTAACTTCTGAAAAAACCGTTACTAAATGAAAGGGGAAAAAATGGCTGTTAAACGAATCACCGTTAATTGTGTGGAAATCGAAGATAAGCCGGGAAGTCTGCAAAAACTTCTGGCTGACGCGGCGTCGGCAAATGTGGATTTGCTTTGCTTCGCGGCGTTTTCTGCTGGCGGTCGCGGACAAGTGTATCTGAGCGCCAAAGGGCCAGGGAGCTTCAAAACTCTGGGAATTGAATCGACGGCTGCGGCGGGGTTTATCGTCAGCGATGAAGACAAAGTAGGGGCGGCGGCGGAGACGCTAAAGGGGCTTGCGGATGCGAATATTAATGGAGTGGCCGGTGCGGCGATGGTCTGCGACGGACAATACCAGATGTTAGTTGTGGTCAGCGCTGAGGACGGTGAGGCGGCTGCAAGGGCGCTGGGAGTATAGCGTATCTCGTATTGCGTATCGCGTATCGCGTATTGCGTATTGCGTATTGCGTATTAGGGATTTTAGGCGGTTACTGGACTTTGTCCAATTTGTGGCCTGGCGCGACGGTATATAACCGCTTTTTCGGCTCTGTGTTGACGTGCGAGGTAACGACTTTGCCGACAAAGATTATGTGGTCGCCAGCTATGGTTTCCGACTCCAACGTACATTCGAAATTTGCTACGGCGTCGGGCAGTATTACCGAGTCGATTGATTTAGCGGGGGCGGTTTGGCAGTCAAATTCGGCGAATTTGTCGGTGTCGCGGCCGGAATGTGAGCCGAAGAAAAGTGCGGCCTCTGCCATATCCGAAGATGGGAACGCGATGGTAAAGCATTTTGAGTGCCTGATGGTCTCGATTGAGTAATGCCTGCCGGCCACGGCTATGGCCATCATCGGCGGGCTGCCCGATACAATCATTGTCCAGCCGAGCGTAACGGGGTTGGCCTTGCCGGCGCTGTCTTTGGCGATTGCGATTACGACCTGCTCGGGATATTTTGTTTTGATTGCTTCGCTATAGTCGATTTGTTTTTGCATTGGACTCGCTCCTAATTGGTTTTTTATTTACCGCAGGGAAATAAACTATAAAATTGTAAGTTCATAAACGCAAAATGTAAAGTGAGAACCCTCGACTTCGCTGCGCTGCGCTCGGGATGACAGTGTGGGATGGTTAATTTTGGCAAGGAGAAACTAATGGAGACGATTGGGTTTGTTGGGGGCGGGAATATGGCTGAGGCTCTGATAAAGGGCGTAATAAGGGCAGGGGTCTGCAAACCTGAAAATGTGTTTGTAAGCGATATTAGAGCTGAAAGACTTGATTATCTGACAAAAGAATATGGCGTTCAGAAAGCAGATAATAATGCGGGCTTGGCTGCGAAGGTCGATATGCTTGTTTTAAGCGTGAAGCCGCAAAATATGACTGAGGCGTTAGAGAGTATAAAGGATGCTGTCAGGGCGGGGACGCTTGTAATATCTATCGCAGCGGGGATAAAAACCGCTAATATTGCGGCTGTCTTAGGTGATGCGGCCATAGTTCGTGTTATGCCTAATACGCCGGCTCTGGTTGGCGAAGGGGCCAGTGCGTTGTTCGCTAACGAGAAGGCAAAGCTGATGCTGAAAAAAGCGGAGATGATTTTTTCGGCGGTCGGCAAGGCCGTTGTCGTTGACGATGAGGATTTGATGGACGCGGTTACGGCGGTCAGCGGCAGCGGGCCTGCTTATTATTTTCTCCTGACCGAAGAGATGATAAAAGCGGCTGTTGAATTGGGGTTAGCTGAGGATGTGGCGAAAGAATTGGTTCTGCAGACCGCTAAAGGCGCAGCTTCGCTCGCGGGCAGCACCGATGAGGAGGGTGAAAGTGTCGCTGAGCTTCGGCGCAAGGTTAGCTCTCCCGGCGGGACGACCGAGGCAGCACTGAAAGTTTTGGCAACGGGCAAATTCGGCCCGCTGATAACAGCGGCTATCACAAAAGCGCGCGATAGAAGTAAGCAGCTTTCGAAGTAACGACAGCCTTACGTGAACCCGGCAGCGTTTGGGAGCTGATATTTGTGGTTATTCGATGATAATCGACTCAGATGGACATTCGTCAGCGGCCTGCTGAACGGCTTCCTCGAACTCCGCAGGGACTTCATCAACGGTCACCTCGGCCACATCCGAGCCGATTTCAAAAACGTCAGGACAGGTATCCACACACAGTCCGCAGGCAGTGCAGGTATCCTCGATTCTAACCTTCATAATAAACACCCCTTTAAAATTGACTATTTACTATTGATTATTGGCTATTGAATTTACCATTGAAGTGAAAAATGTCAAATTAAAATGTTTTTGTGGAAAATTTTGTCTTTTCTGCTATATTAGCGTGGTATCGGAGTGTAGTAAATAGTCAATAATCAAGTTTTTTGGCCGGGTCCCATGCAGGCCGAGCCCGTTAATCTGGTCAGGCGGGGAACCGAGCAGCCATAAGCGTGCGTTCTGCCGTGCTGTGGGTAAACCCGGCCTTCTTTTGAATGATTAAGGATTAATGATAAATGATTAACTAAAGTTAGCTGCTAATCTGAAAATGAGCGAAAAAGACTTAAAGAAGCGGAGCAAAGAATTTGCACATCGGTGTGTTAAATTAAGTATGGCTTTGCCACAAAATGATGTGGGCAACCATATTAGAAAACAGCTAATCAAATGTTCGACCTCTGTCGCTTCTAACTATCGAGCTGCCTGTGTTGCTCAATCAAAGGCGGATTTTGTTTCCAAGTTGAGTATTGTTGTAGAGGAAGCTGATGAATCCTGCTTTTGGATGGAGTTTATAATCGAAGAAAAATTACTTAATGGAAGAGAGGTTGTTGGTTTACTGGAAGAGGGTAAAGAACTAACCTCTATTTTTGTGACATCGAGAAAAACGATTAAGAATAGAAGCTTAGAATTTGTGACAGAAAATGAGTTTTGTGTCAAATAATCATTAATCATATCGAAGATGGCTTATACAGTTCTTGCAAGGAAATACAGGTCGCAGAGGTTCGATGAGGTCATCGGACAAGACCCTATCGTCCAGACGCTCAAAAACGCCATAAAGACCGGCAGAGTAGCACACGCTTATATGTTCACAGGGACCCGCGGTATCGGTAAGACCACTATGGCACGAGTGCTGGCGAAGGCCCTTAACTGCCTTGCCTTCGATGCACCCACGACAGAGCCGTGCTGTAAGTGCGACAGCTGCGTTGCGATAAATATCGGCGAAGATATCGACGTTATCGAAATTGACGGGGCGTCAAATAACAGCGTTGACGAGGTTCGCAAACTGCGTGAGAACGCTATTTACCGGCCTGCGCGGTGCAGGTTTAAAATCTATATCATCGACGAAGTGCATATGCTCAGTATCTCAGCTTTTAATGCGCTGTTGAAGATACTGGAGGAGCCGCCCAGCCACGTGAAGTTTATTTTCGCAACGACCGAGCCGAATAAGGTCATCCCGACAATTCAATCGAGGTGCCAGAGATTTGATTTCAACAATATAAGTCCGGCAAAAATCGCCGGGCAACTCAAGAGCATACTTGAACAGGAAAAAATAAAATACGAAGAGGATTTGATTCTGCCCCTGGCTAAGATGGCAAACGGGTCGATGAGAGATGGGCTGAGTCTGCTGGACAGGCTGATAAGTACGGGCGTTGAGCCGCTGACGGCCGAAATGGTCGAGCAGTTTTTAGGCAGCCCCAATAGTGAAAAAATCTGTAATCTCGCTGCTAAAATCGGCGACAGCGACGCGGCAGGGACACTCACGGCGATAGATGACTTAATCAGTACCGGCCTGGGCGAGGTGCAAATAGTCGATTCGCTTATCGATTATATGCGTGATTTGATGGTGGTAAAATCCGCAGGAGTTGAAAGTGAACTTTTGATTTTGACCGGCCAGCAGCGAAAAAGGGCAGGCGAGCTGGCCGAGAAATTCGATACCTCTGCACTTGTTTACAATATAACGGCCTTAGAGAAACTTCGATGGGCGATTAAAAACAGTGAGACAGGGAGGGCACTTTTAGAGGCTTCGGCTTTGCGATTTGCTTTGAGTGAACATTTTCTGAATGTCGATGCGCTGCTATCACAATTGCAAGCCGGTGCCATTAAAAAAAAACAACCAGTCAGCCATAACACGACCGTAGAAACCGCAGCCGAGTCTACCAAATCCGAAACAGACAAACAATCCGACTTGCCTGGATTAAGTGATGCAGAATCAATAAAAAGCAATCGGCAAAGCACTTTAAAAAAAACTGTCGCTGCCGACGAGCAGACACAGGCGAAAGCCGTTTCGAATAGGCGTAAAACCAGCAGCCAAAGGGAAAACGAGATAATTAACGACCCGTCGGTCAAAACAGTCCTGATGGAACTCGGTGCGACAATTACAGGAATCGAGGAATTGATTATTGATGAATGATAATTGATTAATGAAGAAGAAAAAAAGCAACAGATTTAAACGCGGATTTCCGATATGAGTCTAACTTCTTTTATAAAACAAACAGAAGTACGAAAAAAGTTCCGGGAGCAATTTCCAAAGCCCGGATTTAACATCAAAAAGCAACTGCTATTCCCTCCACTTACAAAAAACTACATGGAAGTTGGAGCGGCATTTGATTATCTGTTTCGTTTTGGCCTAAAACGAAACAATCCGAAAGCTGCTGAAAGAAGATGGGTTGCCGAATTGGCCCTCCGAGATATGCCCGGGTTCACACTTGATTTAGTGACAGATAAGTCCTACTTCGAACCGGATTGGGAAATAATAGGTAGTTATGTGCATACTCGCCATCCACAATTATTCCCTAGCTATTTACCGGGTCCAGAATTAACAGGCGAAAGGTTTGAACGAGTTAGAACACTTGTTGGAAAAGTGTGTCGAGACTCAGAGAAGGCTAACCGCGTTATCCTGGAAGCAAAAAAGAAACCAAAGGAGAGATTTGATCGGCTTAAGTCGCTTCTTGAGAAAGTGTATCGAAACTCTAAACGAGCTAATCGTATCTTTCTGGAAGCAGAAAAGAAATCAAAGAAATCGGAGGAGAAACTTGAGCGCTTTAAATCGCTTGTTGGGAAAGTGTATCAAAACTGCGAGCGAGCTAATCGTGTCATTCTGGAAGCGAAAAGCAGCTATAGTCATTTCCTCAAGTCGGGCCGGTTAACAAAGCATCTTATCAAATCTGCCATTTTTCTTGCAAGGTTGGATGGTAAACTGTGGGGTAGTGTGCCTGTCGAGAAATTAGACTTGGATAATGTCGATGAGAAGGACATAACTGATTTACGAAATCTGATAAAAGCGGTGAACTGGGATGATTTTAAGGCAAAAAAAAATTGTCTCCTGAATCCCACGTTCGGTGAAGCGAGCCGATTGGTCGGTGGGGCTGACGCCGATGTAGTCATCGATGATACGTTAATTGAAATTAAGACAACTAAAAAGTGTGAACTGAAAAGAGATTATTTTAACCAATTGATAGGCTACTACTGTTTATACTGCATAGATGGTGTTGATGGTTTGCCTAAGAAACGCAGGATAAAAAATTTCGCGATTTACTTTTCCAGGCAGGCATACCTTCACGTTCTCCCGTTGAACCAATGCATCGATAACCAGCGGTTCACCGAGTTTTTTGAATGGTTTAAAGATAAAGTGGAAAACTATGCTAAGAGGTAAAAGAAAGAATATGGGTTCCTGCTACCCGCCTCTGCGGGCACAAGCTTTGCAGGAATGACTGTGTGAATTATGGGCGGTGTTTATACTGAAAGTTTGAACAAACTTATCGAGGAGCTCGGAAAGCTGCCGGGAGTCGGGCCTAAGACGGCAGAGCGGCTTAGCTTTTATATACTAAAAGCTGAGCGGGCTGAGGCGATAAAGTTAGCTGAGGCTATCGGTGATGTTAAAAACAAAATCAAACACTGTGAGGTCTGCTACAATCTCGCGGAGAGTAAAATTTGTCAAATTTGCTCTGATACGCGGCGGGATAAAAACTTAGTCTGCGTTGTCGAACAGCCTAAAGACGTAATAGCTCTTGAAAAAACGGGTGCCTGCAAGTGGGTTTATCATGTTCTCGGCGGGCATATCGCACCGCTCGAAGGAATTGAGCCGAGCGATTTGACTATTGATAAGCTTGTTGAAAGAGTTGGCGGAGGTGATGTAAAAGAAGTGATAATGGCAACCAATCCTAATATGGCCGGCGACGGCACAGCACTTTATATAAGCTCACTGCTTAAAAATACCGGCGTGAAAATCACGCGATTAGCACGGGGCCTTCCCACCGGCAGCACCATCGAATATGCAAGCGGCAAAATGCTCACCGATGCTATAACCGGCAGACAAGAATTAGAGTAATTTTCGCTCTTTATTTGCAAAGTTTTCTGGATTGCTCCCCAAATATTGCCGAAATCTTTTTGTATCTTTATGGTATAATAGGGGATGATAGAAGCCGGTAGACAAAACTGAAGAAAAAATCCGAAATACGAATTTCGATCCGCCGCCGCCAAGGCTATGGCGGACGAGAACTCTCCGCAGTCCTATGGACTCCTTACGGAGGACACCTAATTGTGGAAACAAACTTGTCTGACGACAGTCAAGATTCGAATGCGGATACGCACGCTTCTGACAGGCGTGACCAAAATATAAAATTCAAAACGAGACCCTTCGCTATCGCTCATGGTGACCCTGAACAAGACAGAGGACGGACGACGGAAGACAAAAGACGGATGACGGAACAAGAAGTTTTTTGGGTGGTTTTATGAAGCTGGAGATGAGAGCACAGATGCGGCTGGAGCAGAAGATGAAGCTTGCTCCGCATATGATTCAATCGATGGAGATTCTCCAACTTCCAATCCTTGCGCTTCAGGAAAGAATAGAACAAGAGCTAAACAGCAATCCTGTTCTGGAAATTGAAGAGCCGTCAAATCGCGAAGAGGGCGAGTCTGCTGAACAGCATAGCGGTGAGGGTATCAGCGAAAAAGATTCGGCTGTCAGCACAGAGGGGGAAAAAGTAGAAAACTTTGAACGTCTTGACAGTCTTGACGATGGTTATAAAGACTATATTGACCAGGCTGAGCCCTTCCGCCGCCGCGTTCGCAGTGATGAACCCAACAGGAAACTGGAGGCGATAAAAAATACCGCAGCTCCTCCACAGTCGCTACACGAACATTTGTCCGAGCAGTGGCGATTGGTGGAGGCCGAGAGCGGAGTAAAAAAAGCCGGCAGTATGATTATAGATTATATCGACGATAGAGGGTATCTGGCCGTGAGATTAGAGCAGCTGCACAACAAAGACAGAGGTGATTTTACCTTCGAGGATTTGAAAGAGGCATTAGAGCTTGTGCAGAACTTAGAACCGGCAGGCGTGGGGGGCCGCGACCTGAAAGAGTGCCTTCTTATCCAGATGGCCCAAAGCAGCGAGGATATGAGCTTTGAGTCCCGGTTAGTCTCTGAGCATATGGAGGAGCTGCTTGAAAATCGTTTGCCTGATATCGCCAAGAAAATGAAGTGCAAGATAGAAGCAATCAATCGAGCCATAGAGCGTATGAGCAAGTTTGACACTTCGCCGGGGCTGCAAATCGGGCGTGACCGAAACCATCCTATCACCGCCGATGTAATAGTGGAATTATCAGATGACTCGGATGAGTATTCGGTGTGGTTGGCTGATTCCAATTTGCCGGGCTTGAGAATAAATAACTACTATGCAAAGATGTCAAAAGACGCCAAGACTAATGAAAAAACGAGAAAGTTTTTGCAAAACAATGTCCGCTCAGCTCAGTGGATTATGGATGCGATAGAGCAGCGCAAGAACACATTGCTTAGAGTAACAAGGGCGGTTGTGAAATATCAGAGAGACTTTTTCGACAAGGGTCAGTTGTATCTTCGGCCCCTTCCGATGTCGAAAGTGGCGGATGATATTGGTGTACATCTGGCTACGGTCTCTCGGGCCGTCGCCGGCAAATATGTGCAGTGCTACTGGGGCATATTACCGCTGCGGAAATTCTTCAGTGGGGGTATGGAAGACGTTAACGGCAATGGTCATAGCTGGGAAGCCATAAGGGCCAAGCTGCAGCAGATTATAGATGCCGAAGATAAAGCCAAGCCCTTAAGCGACGACCGGATACGCAAGAAATTAGCAGAGCTTGGCATTAAGAATCTGGCCAGACGAACCGTTGCCAAGTATCGCAAGCTGTTAAACATTCCCGCCGCAAGGTTTAGAAAAAAGTATTAACTCGTGGCTCGCGGTTCGCGGCACGATTCACAACGCCCAAGGTACTCTTCGGGATAACAGAGCAAATCATAAGCTCTTGCAGCAATTCATCACGTTTTATACAATCCCGGCCATCATGCCGTGCATTGGTTGTTGACATTTCAGGCGGGAGCGGTATATAGTAGTGTGGGAAGTAAGCTAAAGTGAATAAAGTGCGCTATATACTATGTTAATGGAGTCTACAAAATGGACCCTACTATTTTCAAGGCATACGATATAAGAGGCGTTTATCCCGACCAAATCAACGAAGAAGATGCGTGGAAGATAGGCTATTCAACAGCGCGATTTTTGCGGTCTCTGCTCAGCGGTTACGAGCGAGGTCAGGCCCGTTCCCAGGCGGTGTGTGTTGCTCGCGATATGCGAACACACAGCGAAACACTGGCCAGAGCACTTACAGAAGGAATGAATGCCACAGGCGCAAATGTGATTGATATAGGAATGATTGATACTCCTCAGATGTATTTTGCCATCAATCATCTTGGCACCTGCGGTGGAGTGCAGGTAACAGCTTCCCATAACCCTGCCAAGTATAACGGCTTTAAGATATCCGGTCTTGGCGCCAAGCCGGTCGGTGTCAACACGGGCTTGAAAGATATAGAACATATCGCAACGGCCCTGGTCCATACAAAAGGCAAAGTCAGCGGTTCGGCAGAGAAGCGTGATTTGACCTCCGAATACAAAAATTATGTGCTAAAGTTTCTTCGTCCGAAAATAAGAAAATTAAAAGTTGTCATTGATGCTTCAAACGGAATGGCGGGGAAGGTGGTGCCGGCGATTTTTGGTGATTTGCCGATAAAAATAATCGAGCTTAACTTCAAGCATACGGGCACATTCAAACACGAGCCTAACCCACTTATTGAAAAGAATCTGGCGGAGGTGAAACGCGCGGTGAAGAAGGGGAAATGCGATTTCGGGATTTGCTTCGACGGTGACGCCGACAGATTGATGATGGTCGATGAGAAGGGTGCTAAAATCAGCTGTGATTTGCTGACGGCTTTGATGGTGCCGTATTTTCTCAAGGCCAAGCCGAAGTCAACGGTTGTCTATGATTTGCGCAGCAGCTGGGTCGTTGTCGAAGAGATTCTCAAGAATGGCGGCACGCCGCGTAGAGAGCGTGTGGGACACGCTTTTATGAAGAAGGCGCTTCGGGATTCGCACGCCGTATTCGGCGGAGAGCTTTCCGGTCACTTCTATTATCGCGACAACTACTGCACGGATTCAGGTATGATTACCTTAGTGCATGTATTGAACATTGTCAGTGAGACTAAATCACCGGTAAGCGAGCTCATCAAGCCATTGCGAAGATACTACAGCAGCGGCGAGGTGAACTTCAAGGCAGACAACAAGCAAGCCCAAATGGACGAGCTTGCAAGGAAATACAGCGACGGTCAAATCGACTACCTGGACGGCGTTACCGTCTGGTATAAAAACTGGTGGTTTAATTGCCGTCCGAGCAATACGGAACCGCTGCTGCGACTAAACATCGAGGCCAAGAGCAAGGAACTGCTTGATGAAAAGTTTCCTGAAATCGCCAAACAACTCGGTAAGCCGGTATGATAAGAAATTTAAAATTAAAAATTAAAAATGGAAGTGTACACAAAGACATATCAGACGTCGAACGGCCAGGTAGAGGGAGCACAGACCAAATGGGCGGGTTTTAATATCCTGCTGGTGACCGGGGCTAAAGGTTTTTTAGCCTGTCCTGCGATTGATGTGGATGCTTGCGAAAGATACGGCGTTGCCGCGGCGATAGTGGAAAGTACGCCAGACAACCCAATAGGCACGCTCGAAAGATTTCCCAATCGCAAGATTATAAAGGCAAACGCAAAAGCCAAAGCCCTGGGTATCAGCGAAGGTATGGACGCAACCGATGCCTTTGCGCTTATAGCATAAAACTTTGTTTGGCCCGGCAGAAATTTGGAAAGAAAGGAATAATATGAAAGTCAGAAAGTACTTTTTTCTTTTTGCGATTGCTGCGGGGACTCTGTGCGGCTCGGTCCTTGGTGAGACAGAGTTATCTCGACCCGCAGAGGGGTTAATCGGCAGGGCCAACCCCGCTCTGGCAGGGATAGAAAAATTATACGTCATTGTTGAGCCGTCCGACGCCAATCCGAGCAAAGACGGTCTGGTCTGGAAAGAACTTCAGGAAAAGGTAGAAGACAAGCTTAAAGAGGCGGGCCTTAAAGAGGCGGGCATTGAGATAGCTGCGGGGATTTATCTTGGAAAAGGAGTCAGGGCCCATGATATTGCGGAGCTTAGAGTTTATATGGAGATGCTCAAGTTTGCCGATTCGCAATTATATGTGTTCCGCGTTCAAATATCGTTAGCCACCAAGGCCTATCTGGAAGAACAGGAGCTGTTTTTCAAGGCTGAGGTCTGGAAGGCTGAGCCTGCAATGGAGGCGGTACCGGTGCAAAGCATGCCTGCCAGAGTTACCAGCGTGGTTTTGGAGCAGGTTGAAGCACTCATCCATGCTTATCTTGCAGCCAATCCAAAGGGCAGTGAACCTGCAGATGCCAATGATATTGTTACAGCTCTCCCAAAGCTGGTCAAGCCAATCGTTAAATCGGCAGTGGCTGAATACAAATACGTTGCATCAAAGAACAGCAATGTTTTCCACAGGCCGCAGTGCAGCTCGGCAAAGAGAATCAAGCCGGAAAACATAATAGATTACAACAGCAGGGACGAAGCAATAAAGGCCGGTAAAAGGCCCTGTAAAATATGCAAACCGTAGGTAATTGATTATTGACTATTGATTATTTAGGCAATTTACAGATTGGTTTTTTATGGGTTCCAAAGTATATTTTATTGAAGCGTCTGTTAATGACGGCGAGCAAGTGATTTCCGAAAAGGCGGCAAGATTGTTTAAGGCGGGTGGATTTGCAAGCTGCTTTAAGGAAAACGATTTTACGGCTGTTAAGGTCCACGTTGGGGAAGAGGGTAACACCACATATATAAAGGCCTCGTGCATTAAGGGACTGGTGGACGAGCTGCTCCGATTGAAAACGAAACCATTTGTGACCGATACGAGTACTTTATACCTCGGCCGAAGGCACAATGCTATCGAGCATAGTATTCTGGCCGCCGAGCACGGCTTCTGTTCAAAGGGATTGGGGATACCCTTTATTGTGCCTGACGGATTGTTTGGAACGGCTGAGACGGTAGTGGAGGTCAACGGCGAGCTCAATAAAGAGGTTTTCATTGCACGCGATATCGTGAAATGCCAGTCTATTCTTTCGGTGGCACACCTTACGGGCCATGTTGCGGCGTGTATGGGAGGGACTCTAAAAACGTTAGGGATGGGTTGTGCAAGCAAAAAGGGCAAGATGAGACAGCACGCGGCTCTTAAACTTAGTATCGGCGATGACTGCACGGGTTGCGGCGAATGCGTTAAACACTGCCCGGCTGATGCTATCAGCCTCGATGATGTCAAGGGGACCGCGCCTGCGAAGAGAGGCGGGCGGAAACCCAAGGCGCACATCGACGCAGACAAGTGCATCGGCTGTGCAGAATGTTTGGCCGTGTGCAGATTCGGTGCTGTAGAATATGACTGGGGCGAGGAGAACGAAATACTACAAAAAAGTATCGCTGAACATGCAATGGGAGCACTGAAGGGCAAAGAGAACAGAGCTGCATTTTTCAATTATGTTATGTCGGTTACCGAAGACTGCGATTGTTTCAAGACGCCGAATATGAGTAAAATAGTCGATGATATCGGCATAGCTGCCTCGACTGACCCTGTGGCTGTTGATAAGGCGGCGGTGGATTTGGTGGAGGCCAAAGCGGGGAAGAAGTTAGTGAAATTGCTGAAAAATGATAAACTTGGGCCCTGTTACCAAATCGAACACGCCGAGCGCATCGGCCTGGGCAGCACTAATTACGAGCTTATAGAACTCAATTAGCAATTGTGGGCACCGGGTATTGTTAGGCATTTGTCTAACCCTCTGTTGCAACTGGGTTCAAAAACAATATAATTGGCATACTGCTTCACCAGGCTGAACAGTTGCAAAAAGACGGTCAGCCCTATTGCAAGTTACCATTATCAGCGCAAGACAATGTTGAGTCTTGAACTTATACACTTTTGCCTCAAACTCAAATATGCTATGCTTGTGGCGCTGCTTCTGCAGCACAACAATGTTTAGTGGAAATGTTATATGGAGCAAGCACGCAGTAAACAGTATGTCTCTTTGATTTATCTGGCTTTGGCTCTGGCCACTATTATTGCCTATGAGCCGCTGCGCCATAACGATTTCATCAGCTATGATGACTACGCATACGTGACCGAAAACCCGCAGGTGCAGGCGGGAATAACGCGTGAATCCATCTTTTGGGCATTTACAACTTCATACAAAGCCAACTGGCACCCGTTGACCTGGCTGAGCCATATGCTGGACTGCGAGCTGTTCGGGCTTGACCCTGTATGGCATCATTTAAGCAGCTTATTGCTTCACGCAGCCAATACTTTGCTGCTGTTTTGGGTTTTGCAAAAGATGACCGGTGCGGTTTGGCCCAGTGGGTTTGTGGCGGCGGTTTTTGCCCTGCATCCATTGAATGTTGAGTCGGTTGCGTGGGTAGCCGAGCGTAAAAATGTTTTGAGCGGTTTTTTCTGGATGCTAACAATAGCGGCTTACATTCGATACGCTAAGCGTCCGGGGATTGGCAGGTTCGTGCCGGTATTTTTTGCTCTCGGGCTGGGGCTGATGGCCAAGCCGATGCTGGTGACCTTGCCGTTCGTATTGCTTCTGCTGGACTATTGGCCACTGGGCCGGTTTCAATGGGGACGCCAAAACAGGAGGGAAACTTCGCCGCTATCGAAATCCGTAAACGTAAGTTATCAAAGGTCGACGATATACCGCTTGGTTGGCGAAAAAATTCCCTTATTTGTTCTCATAGTCGTTTTTGGCGCAGTTACGTTTATCGCTCAGCAAAGTGGAGGGGCGATGCTTCCGGTGGAGAATTTGTCTTTAAATTCCCGGATAGCAAACGCTCTCGTCTCTTATATCAGCTATATAGATAAGATGATTTATCCGAGCCGGCTGGCGGTTTTCTATCCCCACCCGGCCGATAGTTTGCCGCTGTGGCAGCCGATAGTCTGCTTTACGGTACTGGCTATTGTATCTGCGGCTATAATTTATACGGCCCGGCAGAAACGCTACCTGGCCGTGGGATGGCTGTGGTACCTTGGGACTTTAGTGCCGGTCATTGGTTTGATACAGGTAGGTTCACAGGCGATTGCCGACCGCTATACCTATCTGCCGTCAATCGGAATCTTCATTATGGTTGCGTGGGGGGGTGGCGAACTTCCGGCTAAGTGGCGATATCGAGGAGCCTGGCTGGGAATATCGGCTGGATTACTGCTTGCGGCAATGGTAACTTGTACACGGACGCAAGTTCAACTGTGGAAGAATAATTTAACCCTGTACGAGCATACCCTGGCGGTAACTGAAAACAATTCCATTATACAGAACAGTTATGGGTGCGCCCTGTTTGAAGAAGACCGACTCAATGAAGCCATTGTACAGCTTAATGAGGCCCTTCAAATCAGTCCGGAATTTTCCCTGGCCCGTGGTAACCTTGGCAAGGTTTTTCTCAAACAGGGAAAAGTTAATGAAGCCATAGCGTGTTTCAACGAAGCTCTGCGTACAAGTAAGGACCAGCCCGATGTGTACTATTATCTGGGTTTGGCCAAGGTCAGGCAAAAAAAACATAATGATGCCATCTCGCACTTTAGCGAAGCGTTGCGATTAAAGCCGGACTATATCAACGCACATCTTCATCTGGCGTATAGTTTGGCCGAGGTAGGCAGAATTCAGCCGGCTGCGGAGCACTGTTATAAGATACTGCAATTAGAACCAGATAGGGTCGGGGCGCTAAACACGCTGGCGTGGATTCTGGCTACCACTGAAGATACAAAATTTCAGAATCCCACCGAGGCTGTTAAGTTCGCAGAGAAGGCTTGTGAACTTACCAATTATGAAAATCCCGGAGCTCTGGACACATTAGCCGCGGCTTACGCCGCGGCGGGTAGATTTCATGAGGCGATAGAAACCGCCGAAAAAGCGGTCGAATTAGCCGCTCCGGCCGGCGAAAAAGGGCTGGCTGAGGAAATTGAGGAACGGCTACAACTGTATAAGTCCGGACGGTCCTATCGCTGGCCGTAGTCCACGCAAGAAATTATCGAAGAGCTGACTGAGCACGTCATAACAAAAGCCAAGTAGAGAAATATGAGCACAACAAAAAAACTACATATCCTCTCGACTTGCGTGGTACTGGCCGTGGCTACTATTATCGCTTTTGGGCCTCTCTGCCAAAATGAGTTCATCAACTATGATGACGATGATTACGTAACCGAAAACCCACAGGTCAGGGCGGGGCTAACACGTAAATCCGTTGTGTGGGCGTTTACCACACCGCACGCAGCCAACTGGCATCCGTTGACCTGGCTGAGCCACATGCTGGACTGTGAGCTGTTTGGGCCTGACCCACTCTGGCATCACCTGACGAGTTTGTTGTTCCACATAGCCAATAGCTTGCTGCTGTTCTTGGTTTTGCAAAGGATGACCGGTGCGGTTTGGCCCAGCGGGTTTGTGGCTGCGGTCTTTGCCCTGCATCCTCTGCACGTGGAGTCCGTGGCCTGGGTGGCTGAGCGCAAGGACGTTCTGAGCACTTTCTTCTGGATGCTAACCATTGCAGCTTACATTCGATACGCCAAGCGTCCGGGGATTGGCAGGTTTCTGCTGGTATTTTTGGCTTTCGGCTCAGGTCTGATGGCCAAGCCGATGCTGGTGACTCTACCATTTGTGCTGCTCCTTCTGGACTACTGGCCGTTGGGCCGTTTTGGGGCTGAGCAGGCAAAAAACTCGGTCTATCAAAGAGCAACATTTTCGGGTTTGGTGATTGAGAAAATACCACTTTTTGTTCTGACGGTGGTTTCGTGCGCGGTGACATACCTGGTGCAACAAAGCATTGGTGCGGTAGCGCTGATAAAGGTAGTTGGGCTAAAGCTGCGTCTGGCTAACGCGGTTGTCAGCTGCGGTAATTACATATGGAAGATGGTTTGGCCGAGCCGATTGGCGGTGTTCTATCCCTACGACTCGACCCGGCCGATATGGCAGATAGCCGCAGCGGGACTGGTTTTGGCAGGTGTCAGTGCGGTGGTGTTTCTCCTGCGGCGTCGGCCTTATCTGGCGGTGGGTTGGCTGTGGTATCTGGGGACGCTGGTGCCGGTGATTGGGCTGGTACAGGTGGGGCAGCAGTCGATGGCAGACAGGTACACGTATGTGCCGTTGATTGGGCTGTTTATCATGATTGTGTGGGGGTCCCATAGCCTCTCAGCAAAATGGCGAGTGCGCAGAATCGTGCCGGGAGTAATAGTGGCGGCGGTAGTGTCGGCGTTAATGATATGTACATGGCGACAGGTTGGTTACTGGCGGAATAGTATTACGCTGTTTGAACACACACTGGCTGTTACCAGCAGGAATCATCAGGCGCATGTCAATCTGGGTTTGGCATTGTCGAATCGCGGCATGCGTGGTGACATTGATAAGGCCATCGAACACTACCGCAAGGCGCTGCCGCTGGACCCAAAACCGGCATCGGTGTACAGCCTTCTGGGGTCCGCATTGACCAAGCGGGGAGAACTGGATGAAGCCATCGAACAGCACCGCGAGGCACTGCGGCTGGACCCAAACTCCTCGTCGGCGCACATCAATCTGGGGATAGCATTGGCGGCGAAACACAAGCACGCTGAGGCGATTAGGCATTACCGGGAGGCGCTGCGGCTCGAGCCGGATAACGCAACCGCACATAACAATCTGGGTGCGGCGATTCTTGGTATGCATGGAGAGCCGGAAGAGGCGGCGAAACATTTCCGCGAGGCGCTGCGCTTGAAGCCGGATTATGATAATGCCCACTTGAACATAGCAACAGTGTTGATGATACAAGGCAGGGTCGATGAGGCAATATCGCATTACGAGGAGATGCTGCGGCTCAATCCGAATAACATCCGAGCGCGGCGGGCGCTGGAAGCGGCGCTGGCGAGACAAAATGAATCGCACAGACAAGAAAGTAGTGAGTGAAAAATGTCAGTCCAAAAAATATGGATTTTGTTAAATATTTATCTAACTTTTGCTTGCATTCAGCACAGATGCTGGTACAATTTGCATTATGTCGTTAGGTCAAATAATAAGAAAAAGACGTGAAGAACTGAATCTGACACTTGACGAGGTCAGCAGTCGTATTGGTTTTTCCAAGCCGTACCTGTCCACCATTGAAACCGGCAGGGTGAAAAACCCTCCCGGTGATGAACTGCTAAGGAAACTCGAGAAGCTCCTTGAGTTTGAGCCGGGCCTGCTGCTGCATATTGCTCATATGGAAGGTCTGCCGACTGATATTCGCGGTGAATACGAATCGGCAGAGGCAGAGAATCAGAGGTGGCGGCAGTTCATCAAAAACCTCATTCACCAAAAGAGCGATGTAAGCCAGCTCGATACCCTTCTTGCCGAAAGCGAATTGGACGCCGAAAAGAGCAGCCCACCTTTGGCGGCCGGTCGATTGGTGCCTGTGATAAATAAAGTCGCAGCCGGCTATCCGAGCGATTTCAATGATTTGGACTACCCTGTTGGTGTTGCCGACGATTACGTTCGCTGTCCGGATTTGCACGACCCGAACACCTTTGCGGTTCGTGTAGTGGGCGATTCGATGGAACCGAAGTTCAGAGAGGGTGATATAGTGGTCTTTTCGCCCGCAGCGGAGGTTCACAACGGTGATGATTGCTTTGTTCGTTTTGCAATGCCGCACGAAACGAGTTTAAAGAGGGTGTTTTTCGAGCCGGATAATAAAGTTCGCCTGCAGCCGCGAAACGAGAAATATTCGCCCATAATCCTTGACGGGTCGCGCATCAACGGTCTATACCGAGCCGTGATAAAATACGAAAAGCTGTAGCCATTCAAAGCCAGCTAAGGCATAATTTGCGGTTTTTTATCAAAATGAGGTGGGATTTGGGGGGTAAGAGCTAAAAAGCCCTATAAAAAAAGGTTTTTATTGTTTTTTCCGCTGGTTTTTGTTAGAATTGTACCGGTGTTTTATCGGAGGGGTATCAGGCAGGAGGCTCTTTGCGTTTCTATGGAAAACAAGCAATATGGTTAATGTTTTTTAAATGAAAGAAGGTGAAAGATGAGGGTGATAAGGAAAATCGGGTTTTTAGTTTTGTTGCTTGTTGCAATATTACTTGTGCAGAATGCATCTGCAACATCCCTCGCTGACATACATAGCACACACTACGAAGGCCGGTCTTATTATTCCT
>JAUWIG010000013.1 GCA_030605475.1 Planctomycetota bacterium
CAGGGTAATAAATTTCCGCGAGTAAGATTGAAATTTGTTGTTCTAAGGTTACTTACCCGCGAGCTAACGGGAAAACTCAATCGTGAGCACTATAATAGCTCAGGATCATACTCGGTATTCGAAGCGTAGTATATTGCGCAGCGGAATACGTAAAGCATACATCTGTCAACTGGAGAGGCCTTACACTGGCAGAGTCTATCATAAAGCTGCTCAGCTTGGGCGCCCTTAAGGGCATCAATAGAATGGATGCCGATATTCTGCATATCCCGGGCAATAGTTTTACCAACGCCGGGGATTTGTTCTAATTCCTGTAAGCTGGATGATTCCATAGAAAGGTGCCTCAGATGTTATTCACCAAATACAATTCACTAATCACTATTTACCAATCACGAATTATCTGCCTTCCTAGTTGTCGGCCCCCGATGTTAGCTGGTTTGAAATTATACCATTCTGGTCAAAAAGTGCAAGATTTAACTCGCACTAATCGAAATCAGTGTAAAACCGCGATTAAAATACTCCCTCGTTGCAAGATGATTGTCCCCCCACCACAGGGGTGGGTAAAAAGGACAAAAAATTTTTTATATAAAGTCGAATATGCGATATTGACTATTTTGAACAGGCCAAGTACCATAGCAGTATGTAAAACAGATAATATCCGCAAAGGAGCGGCTATTTAATGAAGGCCGGCATATCCGGCAAGAGTTTTTTAAAGAAGGGTATAACCACTATGAACATTTATGTAGGCAATATGGCACGTCAGGTGACCGACGAGGAGCTTCGCCAGGCTTTTGAGGAATTTGGACAGGTAACAGAGGCCCGTATAATAATGGATAAGTTCAGCGGCGAATCAAAAGGATTCGGATTCGTTGAAATGCCCTCTAAGGAGGAAGCAGAAAAAGCCATCGAAAAAATGAACGGCAAGGACCTGAAAGGACTTGCCTTGAATGTCAACGAGGCCCGCCCAAGGACCGATCGTGGTGGTGGTCGCGGCGGCCGCGGTGGTTTTGGTGGTGGCGGTGGCCGTGGCGGTGGGGGCAGAGGCGGTGGTGGCGGTGGCAGAGGTCGATACTAAAAAAACGGCCTTTATTATTTGCTGACGCGTCTTTTCGGCGAATCCAGCCAATATTCGGCGGTAAAGTTATATTTAGTTGTTGCATATTTTGATTATTGTGCTTTAATAGCGGAAATTAAGAAAGGGGATATTATTTCATCTCTCGATAGTAATTCCCGTTAAACAAAGGTAGAGATATCAATTAGCAGCTCTTTGAACAGAGCCAAGGAGAAATGTAAGTGAGTACAGGTATAGTAAAATGGTTCAACGCATCTAAAGGTTTTGGATTTATAGTTCCGGATGACGGCAGCGAAGATTTATTCGTCCATCATTCGGAAATAAAGGCCTCAGGCTACTCATCGCTCGATGAAGGCCAAAAGGTCGAGTTCGAGGTTGGCCAGGGCAAAAAAGGCCCATGTGCAACCAACGTGATCCCGGGATAATTTAGAGCAAAGCGTTGTAAAAGCAAAGGTCCCGCCAAGTTGCGGGGCCTCGCTTTATATAAAAGCAAGCAGTCAGTAAATCCCCCTCGAATTTCATTATTATCTTTAACCCCAACTCTCGCGCACAGAATTCGTATCTCGTGAAGCGTATCTCCCTTCGCCTTTGCTCAGGGTAAACTCACTTGGGAGAGGGTTTTCTTCAAAGCGTACCCACAGGGCAGGCTGGCCCCTAAGGGGCAGGCGAGGCGCGTTTATAGGTTGTATTCTTTGATTTTTCGGTAGAGTGTTCTTTCGCCGATGCCTAAGATTTTCGCCGCTTTTTCGCGGTTGTCGCCTGTTTTAGATAACGTGTCTATAATCGCCTGTTTCTCCAGCTCATTCAGCGACACACCCGCCAAATCTCCGGCCGCCCGGCTGCCGGCAGGCAACTGCCGCCTCTGTGCTATTTCAGGCGGTATGTCTTGAACGTCAAGCATATCGGCGTCGCACATTACAACCATTGTCCTAATACAGTTGCGAAGCTGGCGAATGTTACCGGGCCAGTCGTAGTTCATAAGAACCGTCTCTGCTGCATCTGTTATACCGGTAACCGCCGAGCCGGTCTCCGCAGCGGCCTCTTTAAGAAAATATTCTACAAAAACCGGTATGTCTTCGGCCCTGTCGCGAAGGGCCGGCACCAGAATGCTTACACCCTTGATTCTAAAGTACAAATCCTGCCTGAATTTTTTCTCTTCTACAAGCTTCGTCAAATCATGATTGGTCGCGCTAATCACCCGCACATCCACAACAACTGATTTATGAGAGCCTACCGGTACAACGATGCCATCTTCGATAACACGCAGCAGTTTCGCCTGCATATTCAACGGCATATCACCAATCTCATCCAGAAACAGTGTCCCTTTATCAGCTATCTCAAACAATCCCTTCCTGTCGCCGGCTGCGCCGGTAAAGGCACCCTTGATGTGCCCGAACAGCTCGCTTTCCAGTAAAGTCTCGGTCAGGCCCGCACAATTTACCGGCCTAAATGGCCTGCCGGCGCGGGGTGAATTATTGTGAATCGCTCTTGCTAACAGCTCTTTACCGGTCCCGGACTCACCTTCAATCAAAACAGATATATTGGCCGGTGCCACACGCCGCAGCACCTCGAATATCCCCTCCATTGTGGGGCTTTTCCCTCGCACCCACTCAAATTCGAAATACGCTTTGTCTGTTTTGCCGCTTTCTATCCTCCGCTCAGTTATCCGGCTGACCTTTCGGCCGGCCTGGGCCACAAGCGTACGAAGCTGGTCAATATCAATCGGCTTAACAAGATAATCGTATGCACCACGTCTCATAGCTTCCTTACACGTATCAATGGTCGCGTAGGCGGTAATCAGAATAACTTCCGTATCTGGATTGTGTTTTTTGGCTCCTTCCAGTATGGCCAGCCCGTCAATTTCACCGCCCAATTTCAAATCGGTAACAACAATATCAACCTGCTGACCGCGTACAATCTCCAATGCGTCCTGGCCGCTGTAAACAACAATCGCCTTTGCGCCCAGCTTCTCAAGCGCTTCGGCAATTCCGTCGGCGTGGTCACGCTCATCGTCAACAACCAAAATCACGGCACCTTTACTCATCAAATTTCCACTTAATCAATCCCCGCCGGCGGCAAGGGCGCCAAAACGCAATCAAGTGCCTTTGGGAACCCCAGGCAGGGGTAACTTTATCGTAAATAATGTTCCTCTCCCCAGTTCACTGCTAACCTCTATCGTACCATTATGCGCCTCGACTATCCTTTTTGCCGTCGACAAACCCAACCCACTTCCCCGTGGCCGGGATGAATAATATACATCGAAAATATTAGGCAATTTGTCCGGGGCGATGCCACTGCCTGTATCGCTGACCGCAATGACAGCATCTCTTTTTTGACGGTCCGTCCTTATTATTAACTCCCCGCCGTCGCTCATAGCCTGCTGGGCGTTAATAAACAGATTCAGCATTACCTGTTTTAACATATCCGCGTCAACTTTGCAAACCAGCGGCTCATTATACAATCCCAGCCGAATGGTTATTGAGTGGCTACGGCCCTGGGGCGAATAAAAATCAACCATATCGCTGACAAGCTCGTTGATATCAACACTTGCCAGCTGCAATTCGGTCCTGTCGACATAACGCAGGAAGCCGTCGAGGATTTGCTCAAGTCTGTCGGCCTCTTTTTGAATCACAGCTATTTTCTTAAGTGCCCTTGCAAATCTCCGGTCATCCTGCAATCCCGCCGCGCCGGAACTTGAACCCTCCAACTCCTCGCTGATAAGCTTTAGATTGATTTTGATAGTAGAAAGCGGATTTTTTATCTCATGGGCAAGCTCGCCGGTCAACTTGCCTAATTCTTCAACTCCTATCTTCGCCGCCGAGTTCGCTGACTTTAATTTTAATTCTTTCTCTGCGTTCTTTGCGTCCTCTGCGGTTAATCTTTTGGAGGCTTTTTTGCGCAGAAACAATGCGACAGCCGGAACAACAACCAATAAAGCAACAACAAAACCTGCTACAAACTGCTGCACTTATTTACCCCCTGCCTTTAATCACGCAGGTTCTCTCTCATTCCTGCGCAAGCAGGTGCGGAAACTACAATACTGTAAAATATTTTGACCCGCCCCCCCAACCAATATTATTACTTTTTCCCGACCGGCTCCTCTTTTTTCCCTTTGTTCAGCTCAGCAAGAGCAGCTCTGCGGGAAAGTTTGATTCTACCCTGGTCATCAATCGCCAACAGCTTTACCGGTATCGAATCATCCACTTTGCAAACATCATTGACGTTCTTGACGAAACCATCGCTTAGTTCGCTGATATGGCACAGTCCTTCGACACCCGGCGTAATTTCAACAAATACTCCAAAGTCTTTTACGGACACTACTTTTGCCTGCTCATATATCCGTCCTACTTGCGGCGGTTGTGTCATTGCTTCGATAATCTCTTTGGCCTTGAGGTGGCCATCGCCGCCGAGGCAGCTTATGTAAATAGTCCCGTCCTCTTCGATTTCAACCGTTGTGCCGGTCTGTTCCTGAATACTCTTAACCATCTTGCCGCCGGGCCCAATCACTTTACCAATCAACTCAGGGTCGATTTCGACACTTATCAGCTTCGGTGCATACGCGCTCAACTCAGGCCTCGGTTTACTGATGGTCTTGTTCATAATCCCCAAAATCTCCAGCCGAGCGGCTTTTGCACGCTCCAGCGCCTCGACCATAATATTATGCGCCAACCCCTCAGCTTTTACATCGAGCTGTATTGCCGTAATACCGTCGACCGTCCCTGCGGCCTTGAAATCCATTTCGCCGAAATGGTCTTCTCCCCCAGTAATATCGGTCAGCAGTTCATACCTGCCGTTCTCGTCACTAACCATACCGATTGATATGCCGGCAACCGCCTTGCCGATTGGAACGCCCGCATCCATCAGAGCCAGTGTCCCGCCACAAACCGAGGCCATCGAACTGGAGCCATTCGACTCCGTGATGTCTGAGATGACCCTGACTGTGTATGCGAATTCATCTTCCGGCGGTCTTACCCGCTCCAAGGCCCGCTCAGCAAGGACCCCGTGCCCAATTTCTCTTCGACCGGGTCCGCGAATCGGTCGTACCTCACCGACGGAAAATGGCGGAAAGTTGTAATGGAGTGTAAAGCTTTGATGGTACTCCTCCAACAAACCATCTATAATCTGGGCATCCCTGATGGTGCCAAGGGTTACGCTCACCAGTGATTGCGTTTCGCCACGCGTGAATAACGCTGAGCCGTGAGTCCTGGGCAAAACACCGACTTCGCACATAATTGGACGAATATCATTATAACCTCTGCCGTCAGACCTTTTACCATCCAACAGCATTTTTTGAACGACCTGGCCTTCTACCTTTTCAAAGATTCGCTTGACCATTGCCTTGTTGTATTTGGGAGCAGCCTCATTTTGCAACTGCGGATTATCCTCATCAGGACAGTATTGGGTCATAACCTGCTCACGTAGTTCATCGATAGCCGTGTTACGCTCCTGCTTGCCTGGTATCTGCTTGAGTTCGTACAGCTTATCTGCTATCTGCGAACGAATTTTTGAATGAAGCTCCTCGTCGGTTTCCACAAGGCAAATTTCCTTTTCAACGCCGACCTTTTGCCCCAGCTCCTCAATCATTTCACAAACCTGGCCGACCGCTCCCTGTGCCGTTGCAACAGCATCAGCGACAACCTTTTCCGACAATTCTTTAGCACCGACCTCAATCATATTCATCGCTTCTTTGCGCCCGCCAAGAAGAAGATTCAGGTCACTGTCTTCTACCTGCTTATGCGTGGGATTAACCACAAATTCCCCCTCCACCCTGCCTAATCTGCAGGAACCGATGGGACCTAAAAATGGAACCTTGCTTATGGTAAGCGCCGCACTGGCGCCTATCATTGCCAGCACATCAGGGTCATTTTCACCGTCAAAGCTCAAAACGCCCGCCGTAATCTGCACTTCCTGGAAATAACCCTCGGGGAACAACGGACGAATAGGTCTGTCTATCATCCTCGCTGTCAGGATTTCTTTAGTGCTTGGTCTTCCCTCACGTTTAATAAACCCGCCGGGGAATTTGCCTGCCGCACTCTGCTTCTCGCGATACTCGACACTCAGCGGGAAAAAATCAATATCCTCAGACCTCGGTGGTGCCGTTACCGCAGCTACAAGAACAACAGTCTCGCCGTATTGAACTACGACAGCTCCGTCTGCTTGCTTGGCGATTTTGCCGGTTTCAATTGATAATGTTCTGCCCCCAATTTGCCTTTCCACTCTACATACATCAAACATATACTTTCCTCTTTGTTTGTATCTCATTGTTCGTATCGCGATTCACGAGATACGAATTTATTTTCGTAAGCCCAGTCGGGATATAATTTCTCGATAACGCCTGACATCCTTTTTGCTTATATACTTGAGCAATGCCGACCTTGTCCCGACCATTTTCAACAAACCACGCCTCGATGCGTGGTCTTTGCGATGAATCTTGAGGTGCTCGGTGAGGTCATTAATCTTTTCCGTCAACAGCGCAATCTGCACTTCAGGCGAACCGGTATCCCCATCGTGCGTCTCAAAATCATTTATAATTTCCTCTTTTTTCTGCTTCGTTAACATCCTTTGAACAAATCCTTTCCTAAATATGGCCACAAAGGCACCAGAACACTAAGATTCTACCTTGTATCTTGTATCTCGTGTAAAATATGCCACGAAATACAAACTCCGCATTATAATCAGTTATTATTATATTTGCAAGCTTTTTCTGCCACAAAGACGTAATAAAACAGAAACAACCGGCTTTTGTCCGGCAAAGACCAATCCACATCCTCTCGCGTATATCGTTTGAAATACGCCAATTAGTTGATAATCACACCCGATATCTTAAATCCCGGCAGCAATGGTGCTGCCGCAATAATTCCGATAATATCGCTCAGAATTGATAATCGATTAGCAAAGCCAGACTTGTTCAATAATCAATCAATTTTGCCCACTGTTTGGATGAGCTCAAACGCATTTTATTGCGTTTGGGAACCCTGGATTGTTCTCAACACCTCCTCGATAGACACAATTCCCGCCTTTACCTTCTCAATGCCGTCTAATTCAAGAGAAACCATCCCGTTTTGCAGCGCCTTATCCCTTAATTCTCTTAAATCGGCTCGCTCATTAATCACTTCCATAATTTCTTCATTCGGCACAAACAGTTCGTGAACAGCGATTCGGCCGGCATAGCCGGTGTTCCGGCATTTTTTACAACCTACGCCGCGATAAAATCTTGCAACCTCACCGCCCAACTTTTCAACAGTCCTTTTTATATCCGCAGATGGCTCGTACTCTGTCTTACAGTTCGGACATATCTTCCGCACTAATCGCTGCGCCAAAACTGCAATCAGCGAAGCACCGACAAGATAAGGAGCAACGTCGAGCTCCAGCAGGCGCTTCACCGCCCCGGGCGCGTCGTTCGTATGCAAAGCCGACAGAACCAGACGACCACTTAACGCCGCCTGCACTGCGATATTCGCCGTAGCTTTATCACGAATCTCACCAACCATTATTATATTGGGGTCCTGCCTTAACAAACTTCGCAGTGCCGTCGAAAATCCAAAGTCTGCATCCTGATGACTTATCTGAAACTGATTTATGCCCGCTATATTGCACCTCACAGGGTCCTCAATCGTACAGATGTTAGCTTCTTCACTATTTAACTCCGACAGAGCAGCATAAAGCGTCGTATTTTTACCAGAACCACTCGGCCCTGTCACTAAAATCATACCGCTCGCAGATTGTATTACTTTCCTGAACTGCCGCAGGTTTTCGTAGGTAAATCCAAGAGACTCAAAATTGAAAAGCACCTTCTGCGGGTCGACAATCTTAATAACTACCTTCTCCCCGAAGCTGCCCGGCATAACCGATACTTGCAAATCGATTGGCCTGCCCTCCAATAAGATATGAATATCACCGTCTTGCGCCGGATGCTGCTGAGCAATGTCCAGCTTAGCCATAATTTTGATACGCGAAACAATCGCCGGGTGCATCTGATAAGGTGGACGCATCCTTTCATACAGCTTACCATCGACCCTGTATCGGACCCGTAGCTTCTTATCATCCGGCTCTATATGAATATCGCTGGCATTCTCGCGAACGCCGTTTACAAGCAGATAATTGACCAGCTTCACAACCGGCGACTGCCCGGCTATCTCCTCCAGATTATCTATATCCGCCGTGTACTTTTCTATCAGCGTAAAATCTTCCAGCCCTTCATCATCGATAATATCATCAATGACAAAAACATTGGCAGCCGGCAGATATGTATGAACTGTGGCCCTGATGTCCCTGGCCGTCGCACAAACCACCTGCACCTTACAACCGCTTATACGCTTTATTTCATCTATTAAAAATACATCCGTCGGCTCGCTCACCGCCACCGTAAGCACATTACGAACCTTAAACAGCGGCAAAACAATATGTTCTTCTAAAAATTCTCTCGGCAAAATATCGAGCATCTTCGCATCACATATTTTCGGCCCAACCTGCGCATAAGGCACGCCGTACGCCTCTGCCAGCGCCGAGGCTATCTGGTTCTCCGTACAATAGCCCATCTCGACCAGAAGCTCGCCGAGAAGCTTGCGATGGCCCTTCGCTTTTTGTTCAGCCAGCGCCTTTTCAATCTGCTCAGCCGTTACAATACCACGCGCCAGAAGCAATTGCCCGAGTTGCATCTTGTTTTTCACCGCTATCTGACTCATATTTCGTATCTCGTACCTCGTATCGTGTTTCACACCTCACGCATCAGTTTGCCTGCTCTCTATGCAAAACTCTTTACCGCCTCGGCAAGTTCCGCATAGCGGTCAAACTCATTTTCAAGGCCGGTGACTTCTAAAATTTTCGCGAGAGTTTCGTCAAGCCCCGCCAATCTAAGCTGGCAGTTGTTCCGGCTGCAGTAGTCCCGCGCCCACAACAATTGCTCCAGCCCCTCACTGTCAATAAATCCCACATCGCTCATATCAAGCACAATGCCGGCTTTGTCCGTGGCGATTACATTGGTGATAGTACCTTGGAACAGCTCGGCAAATTCACCGTCCAGTTCGCCCTGTAATTCGACGACCGTAACATCACCATAATCTTGCGTTCTAACTTTCATCCTATTAACGTCCCCACAGCCATAGTACCGTATTCTGATAAACTGCCGGTTCCATGAATTTCAGCAAATCCATCCTGCATAATATCCCAGAGCCGATAGACATCGCTGTTGATAAACGCCCTGCCCACTTTTTCGTCAAACTGCGTACCCAAGCCCTTCTCTATTTCCGCCAGTGCTTCTTTCACGGTCATCGCGTCCCTGTAAGTTCGCATTGATGTCATCGCATCAAAGCTGTCCGCCAACCCCACAATCTTGCCTGTCAGCGGTATCTGCTCTCCGACCAAACCGTTGGGATATCCCTTGCCGTCGACTCGTTCGTGATGACACAACACCCCAGGCACAATATCGCGCATCTGTTTTATTTCACTTAAAATGCCCGCTCCTACCGACGGATGTGTTCTTATACGGCTGAGTTCCTGCTCAGCTAATTTACCTTCTTTGCGCAATACCGCTTCGTCTATCCCCATTTTCCCTACATCATGCAGCAGACCAGCAAGATAAATCTTGTGTATCTGTTCTTGCTCTAATGGCTCCTCGTCGCCGAGCCTTTCCGCAATCCATCGCGAAATAAATGCAACCCTTTCAGAATGACCCCGTGTGTATTGGTCTTTCGCATCAATGCTACTCGTCAGCGCCTTCAGGGAACCTATAAATAATTCTTTGAGGTCTTTGAACAGCCTGCCGTTATCGACAAACACCGCGCATCCGTTGGCTACTGAGTTAAAGAGTTTTACATCGGTGCTGTCGAAATCCGCCTTATCTATCCTGTTTATCGCAACCATCAGTCCAACGATGCGGTTGTCACTTCGGGTCCTCTCTGCAAAATGGGCTCCTGTCTTGTCTTTGCCGAATAAAGGTACTGCAATAATATTTTTTATGCTGTCCGGCCAGTCATATCCAAAAGGCGAATCCACTTCACTATCCAGCAGTGCCTCTTTACCGCTGTCTATTTCCTCCACCAACCGGTCATATAAAATAGTCGTCATCTGCTCATCTACATCTATCAGCCCAGACCCGGCAACAAGAACCAGCTGCTTTTCGTCCTCTATAGTCTTTTCCAGCAGTATTGCGATACCCTCGACACTGACGATATCGGTTAAGCTGTCGCAAGCCATTTGCAGAAAGTTGGCGTCCGGCTCAGTAACTTTCATATTCGCGCTTAGCTTGTGAAGCAGCACCAGCTCTTCATAGACTTGCGCCAGCTCAGTGCTGACCATTTCAATTTGTTCCTCGGCTTTGGCACCGGCTTGAAATTTCTCAGCTAAAAGCGCGAGCATCTCACTCAAATACTCACTCTGCTTGTTGCTGACAGGGGAAATCAAGGCCACATATCCAGCTGAGCCGGAACCGGATTTTACAACAGCAGCCAAAACTTCATTGTGCTCACCAAACCGGCAAACTTGTGCCTCTGTCTCAACGCAGCGTTTGGCGTACGTCGCACAGTGTTTAGCGTATGATTCTTCTTCTATCCGCTCTACGCCATCCCTATCCGCTATTTTTCTGCCGCCGTCACACAGCAAGACCAGCTCGCCATCGGCATTGCAAACTGCGAAATTAACGCCGAATTTATTTACCTTGCCGCCAAACTTCTCCAGCTCACGCAGTTGTGACACCATAAGTTGGCCGTTGGTCTTACGTGGTAATGAGTCTAAACTTTTTCCGTTCGCGTCCAACATGACCTCCGTTAAAACTCAAACACCAAAACGCAAAATGACAAATCAAAATTTAAAAATGAGAAGAAAAAATTTCCCATCTTGATTTTTAATATGTGATTTTGGTTTTTACATCTTGTTCTTTGATTTCCTTATGATACAGAATATCCTCAACGCTTCTTAACAATTCCTTCGGGCTAAACGGCTTGCTAAGAAACTCCAATATTTGAAGCTCTTGTTTTTGCTCATCCTCTACGGCAAAGTCTCTTGCCGTCAACATAATCACAGGTATATCTTTTGTCGCCTCGCTTTGCCGAAGTTTCTCTACAAGTTCCAGTCCCGTCATAACCGGCATTTGAAAATCCGTAACGACAATATCCGGCTTTTCGCTGCACGCCAGCTTAAAGCCATCAGCGCCGTTCTCTGCCGATATAACCTGGAAGCCATTATTACGAAGCTTTATTGTCACCACATGGATGATGTGTACCTCGTCATCCACAACCAAAACTTTTCCTTCCGCCATCATTTTTCCTCCACAAAAAACTTATCTTGTATCTCGCAGCCCGCAGTTCGATTCACTATTCGTACTTTAGGATTCACTGTTCACGAGATACGCTTCAGGGCTCAGCGGCAGCTCGAAGCCAAACGTGCTGCCAACCCCGACCTGGCTTGTAACAAATACCCGGCCGTTGTGGACCTTTTCGACTATCTGTTTAACAAGGTTAAGTCCCAACCCTGTCCCTTTTGCTTGGCTCTTGTCGGCGCCGGCCCTGTAAAACTTATCAAATATATGTTCGATGTTCTCTTCATCAACCCCAACTCCCGTATCAGTTACACTAACTCGCGCCAGATTCGCGATTTCATCAACCTCAGTTTCAACTTTTATCGAACCTCCGGGCTGGGTATACTTAACAGCGTTACTGAGCAGATTAACAATGACCTGCGAAATCATGTCCCTGTCTGCATAAACCTGGTCGAAAACAATCGGCTTGCCTCCGGCATCTCCCCACGATAGACTAATATTCTTCTCATCAGCATATCCTTTTATCATTTGCAGCTGCTCTTCTATTAGTATTGTTAAGCTGACAGGTTTCTTTTCTACTTTTATCAGGCCTGATTCTATACGCGAAGTATTCAGGATGTCTTCAATCAGCCGATTCAGCCTTTTCGTCTGACTTTGAATCACCGAATAAAACTCTTTTCTTGTCTGGCCGTCCCTGGCCTCGCCGTCAAGCAGCATCTCAGAATAGGCCGCGATAGATGCAAGGGGCGTCTTTAACTCGTGCGAAACACGGCTTACAAAGTCATTTTTCATCTCACCCTTTTCCTTTTCACGCGTAATATCGTGCAGCACCGCTACGACGCCGCAGATTTGCTTTGGCTCCCATCCCTTGGGGTTGTAAACACACGAAACAATGCAGTCGAAAGTTTTTAACTTCCCGTCCCCCGAAAAATTAATTTCGCGTCTTGTATGACGCACCCCGCTTCGTCTGCTTTGGCGAAGAAAATCTACAAACCCACCTCTCTCCGGCCCTACCAGCTCCCCGATAGGTTTGTGCTGCGAATTCTTATAGTCAAAACTAAAAAGTTTGCCTGCCGCCTCATTCGCCATCAACAACTTATCAAACTCATCAATAACGACAACAGCATCGCGAATGCTGTATATAATCGCCTCGGTATTCACTTTTTGTCTTTTTGAAAGTTGAATTTGAATTTGCAAATCTTTGATTTGCTTTTCGAGTTCAGCTATATAACTGCCGCTGTTGCCAAGGCGGTCATTTATCGCCTCGCTCAATTCGTTCAATACTGCATTACCATTTAGTTTGATGGAGGGACAGGCCCCCGCACCTGCCCTCTCCTGCTTAAGCTCTCTGGTTATGGACGTGATTCCCCAAGCCAGCTTCAGCCAATACCAGCCGAGCAAAATCACACCCACGGCCCCAAGAACACCACAAACCGAAGTAACTAAACGCCAACCCTCTCCAAAACCAGAGTAATGCCACTCGGCGAGGCCCTCTGCGAACAAAATGCAAACCACAATGCAGCTGATTAGCACATATAAGTTTCTTTTGAATTCCAAATCACCAACTCCATATAAGTTCATAGTTATGAGTTGCGAGTTCATAGACTACGAACTTTGTTTTTCAATTTTCATCCGGCCTGTAATAAATGATGGCCTTTGTCTGCATACTTGCTTCGTCGCCAAAATCACTTCCGTTCACGAGTCTTACCTGCTCAACGCGAACCAACCTGTCCAGCTTTTGCAGCCGTCTATAAAATTCGAATATCTGCGTTAATTTACCTTTACACTCCATCTTCACCGCTATACAGTTCAAAACATCGCCCTTTATTTCCTCACCCGGCGCAACCAGCTGCTCTTTGAGATTATGCTCATCCATCAAATCAGCTATCTGCCGAAGAAACACGCCAAGATTTCTATGGCAGGGCACACTCACCTCATAGCTCCCAACCGTCCTTTGCAATCCCAGCAATTGTTCTTTAAGTGCTGGCAGTTGCTCGCCCTCTGCCGAAGCTTTAGCAACAGCAATCTGCGTCCCAACAAATAGGGACTCAACCGCTTCTATTCTCTGCTGCAAAGGCAGGTATCGAAACAGCACAAATCCGCCCACAATTGCACCGGCCACAACACAGATTACTATTTGTTGTCTTCCTCGAAACAGCACCTTTCTTTTTTCCCCTTTACCGCGGAGTTCGCAGAGGCTGCAGAGTCTTCAATCTCAACTTCTTTCTCTGCGCTCTCGCCTGTCCCCGCGGAAGCGGGGAGCGCCCTCTGCGGTTAATTTTTTCTCTTCTGACGATAGTCCACCAGATAACAACTTATCTCAAACTCACTTGCCTGATAGCGCTTTTTTCCAGGCCCGCCTCCCGCCTCCACTTCGGCGTGTCGCGAAAACAATGGGTAAACATCACAAAAGCGAAGGGAATCTTCCAGCTTACATACCAGCTCTGCCACTATCTCCTGTCCTGATGTTTCGCTTGAAGTCGGCACCGCAAAGCCGCTTATCACCACCTTAAATCTGACGTCATCAAACAACTTTTGAATAGCATTCGCAGATGGCAGTTGCGAGTCCTCCCAACTACCAGATGATTTCTCCGGACTCACAACTAATTTTTTAAGTACTATCCTTTCATCAATCAAAAAACTCATCTCAGCTAAAATGCTCCCAGCATCAGCTTGTGAACCAGCTTCTTCCAGGATACTTGCTCCTTTCTTCAACCTTCTTACTTCGTTTTTAATCCTGGCGAATTCCCGCGATGCGATTTCTGCTTTCGCTTGTCTCGTTGCCATTTGAGGAAGCTCTGCTGCGGTCTTTGAAATCGAACCGGTGGCAATAAAGTTCCACACCACCATCACCACAAACATACCGCCCAAAGCGATACATTGCGCGCGATAACCAGCCTGCCGCCGTCTGCCGCTCTTGTACCACTTTGGAAGAAAGTCAATTTCTCTCATAATTCGTATCTCGCTTCACGTCTCTTTGAGACCAAGTCCCACCGCTACCGCCCATTCACAAAGCAAACCTCGCTTGTCACTATCAAAATTTACATTCATCATATCGAAGCCTCTCAACGGCTGGGCCAGCTCAATTTCAACCGTCAATTGTCGCCTCAAAACATTAAGCAGGATATTTTCGTATGCCCCACCGCCCGCCAAAACCGCTCGCTCCACACGCCTTCCCCTGAACGTCACCGTATAATATCTAAAACACAGCGATATCTCTCTTGCCAGCTCTTCAGCAACCGCACCGACCGCATCAACTATTATCTGCCGCGTCGATGCATCGAGCCTGCCGATAGCGGATGGCTTTTCTTTCCCTATCCGCTCTGCGCTGTTACCATGCACCGTTTCTGTTGACCCTTCCGGTCGCAGTGTCCCTCGAAGTATCTGGGCTTCGTTGATGCTGATACCTAATTTGGCCGCGATTTGGCGATTAAATTTTTCCCCGCCAATCGGTATCTGCTTAATGAAACTAATCTCTCCGCCGCGACCGAACACCACGGTAGTAAACCGGCTCCCCACATCCACAAAAACGACCGTGCGTTCTCTGTCCGCCTGACGCCTCAGTGACCTCTCAAAGCTCCTGAACAATGCGCACGGAACCGCATCTATTGCCACCGGTCTAAGGCCTGATTGTTCAAGCATTTCAATATGGCTTTTTATCGCTTCATTATCCGCGGCGAACAATATCAGCTCATTCTTAATCTCATCACCCTGCCGAACGGTCCCGGCAGCCAAATAATTAATCGCGTCTTTATCCGCATCCAGCCCAAAACGCTGGGCGGCTTCTTTTCTCAAAACCTGCTCTATTTCCCCGCTTTCCGCCTCAGCCAATCGCAGACTTGTTATTTTCAACCTGTCACCCGGCAAACACGAGACAACGCCTCTTCCACGAAAGCTGCCTCTCGCCAGCATTTGCTTTATCGCCGAAATAACAAAGCTTCTTCTTTCTTCGGCATCACCATTTACACTGGGGTCAATGCGAACTTTATCCGCTGCAAAAACGCTTATGCGTCCCCCGCTTACGACCAGTTGAATCATCTTGATAGAATTATGACCTATGTCCAATCCTATCGGCCGGCAACCTGAAGTTTTCAATTTCCAGCTTATCATTTACAATCTCCGGTCACAGCGAAATTCTATAACGTAATCGAATCCCTCCTTCGCAGAATGCGACATTACTTAACCGTCCTCTCACACCGATGAAACCGGGGTCTTGGCGCACTACAAGCCCTTACTCCTGTTATTCTTTCGTCCTCTTCTGTGTGCGTCTTTACCTATAGCGCTTGGCGCTTAGCCCTTAGCGGATAGTTTTCTTTTTCTATCCTCTATCTGCTCTACGCGCATCCGAAGCGATATAAGTGTCAAATCTCATACCCCCTGCAGTTAAGGCCAACAAAATTGGTACAATCGTTAAAAGATATGATAGGAACCATCGAACTACTTCGATGTCCCGCGGCGAGCAGGAAATTGTAAGGCCAGCCACTATATCCGCCCTTTTCTTCGGTTTTTTTTCAAACCCCCTGTAAAGGCCGATAAGCACCAGTATCAGCAGCGCGAGGTTTTACCCTCTGCCGAACCTCTAAATACTATTCACCAAGGATTTCACATATGAAGTAGCCCAAATAATCAAGAAGTTGCCAATATCTCGGTTGATAGTTTCTCAGCCAATGATATGATATAGAGGACAGTTTAGTGATTGAGAGCTAATGCTACCGAACCAGCGGCTGCAAACAGGAAGATGCGAGAGTTTAAGAAGCCGGTAACCACGTAAATAATTATCAAACTCAAAGGAGAAGTATCATGAACACAATATCGTTTTTAGCCGCTCGCCTGGTGTTGATCGTTCTGCTTATTTGCCCCACTTTAGCTTCCGCGCAGGAACTCAAGCCGATACAGCTTTTGAAGCCGCAAACCGACGGCGGCAGACCGCTGATGCAGGTGTTGAAAGATAGACAGTCTTCGCGCCAATTCAGTACTAAGAAGCTGCCCATGCAGGTACTTTCAAATATGCTCTGGGCGGCGTGCGGAGTAAATCGGCCGGATTCGGGAAAGCGTACTGCACCATCTGCGAAGAACCGGCAGGACATCGATGTTTACGTCGCCACCGCTGACGGCCTTTACCTTTATGATGCGAAGACGCACATCCTGAAGCCGGTTCTGGCAGAAGACATCAGGGCTGCAACGGGGCGTCAGTCGTTTGTGAAGGATGCGCCTGTGAACCTCATCTTTGTGGCGGATTTCTCGAAGATGGGCGGGGTGAAAGCCACGGACAGGACTTTCTATTCAGCTACCCACGCGGGCTTCATCAGCCAGAATGTTTACCTGTACTGTGCTTCCGAAGGATTGGCGACTGTTGTGCGTGGAGCAATTGACAGGCCGGCCATGGCGAAGGTGATGAGACTGCGACAGGACCAGAATGTCGTCCTCGCACAATCGGTGGGATATCCGAAAAAGTAGTAATTGTACAGAGATGCAAAAACGAACGCTCATTGAGCGACTGGGTGGCACGCCCAAACTTGTTTGAGCGTGGTTGCCGCATCAACACCTCTACGGATTAACGCACCCACACGTCTCACGAGCCACGGGTTACGAGCGACCAGCGAAGAAAAATTCTTTGCTTTCCCGACAATCACGACCATAATATAACCAACTAAAGTTAAACCGAACCAGCCGCTGCAATCGGACGCCGCATGCGCGGCGCCGCTGAGTGGATATGAAGGGGAAATACACAATTCTGATAAAATTAGAGGGTCAATATGATGGCTTATACATATCTGGCAAAACTATCACCACGACAAAAAATGTGGTTTATCGTGAGCGTAGTAGCGGTGCTTTTAATTAGCGTTCTTGGTATATTATGCGAACCTGATAGGTCCGGTAAGGAACCAAACCAATTCACGATAAGTATGAGCATCCGGGAAATTGCACCAAAACTGGATGTCACCGGTAAGGGCCTGGCACGTGAGCTTGCCTTGCCACTGGACACGCCGAAGAACAAACCACTCAGCGAATTGGGGATATCTCAGGAACAACTGGCTCATGCGACTACACATATCCTTTCCCATCACTCGACAGGACTAAAATATTACCTATTTGCGGCAATCGTGCTGTTTGGCTTGGTGTATCTGACCCGCCTTGGTCGCCCGGATAATGCAGATGTCTCCGAGCGCATACTGTGGTATCCGCGAATCCCATATATTGCCTGCCTCCTCAGCCGGGTGATGTCGAACGCACATATGCTGATGTTACCAAAGCTGTCAGAGAACTGGGATATAAACCCAGAACTACCATTGAACGAGGCCTGGCAGAGTTTGCTAAACGGCTAAGTCAAGATAAATAACAAATTATAAGAAAAATCGGTTGATACAAGAAGACCAGACAACGCGTTTTGAAGGGATAAGCCTATGAGCTTGGTAACAGCAAACAATTTATCAAAGGCATATGCAAAGGGAGAGCTTAAGGTTGAGGCACTAAAGGATTTGGATTTTGAAATTGAACCGGCCTCTTTTGTTTCTTTCGTTGGCCCATCTGGTAGTGGCAAGACTACTCTCTTAAACCTCATTGGTTGTCTGGATAAGCCAACTTCAGGCGTCTTGATGGTAGATGACACAGATGTCTCAGGTCTTAATACGCGGATGGCTGCAGCTTTCAGGGGCAGGAAAATCGGCTTCATATTCCAGGATTTCAATCTTATTCCTGTGCTTACGGTGTATGAAAATGTGGGTTATCCGCTTCTTATGGTACAAAACACCCCTTCGCTTGAAAGGAAAGAACGCATTCTCACACTCCTTGAAGCAGTAGGAATGGCTGAAAAGAAGAACAAGTATCCTGACCAGATATCAGGCGGCCAAAAGCAGAGAGTGGCTGTGGCAAGGGCCTTGGTTACAAATCCGAAGCTTGTTTTAGCAGATGAACCGACAGCTAATCTCGATCACAAAACAGCATATATGGTTATCGACATTATGAAAAAGATGAAGAATGAGCTTGGCACAACGTTTATCTTTTCAACTCATGACCAGAAAATCGTTGGAGAGGCTGAAATTATATATTCGTTGGAAGACGGAGAACTAACCAATGGAAGGGATTAAAAGGCCATGTTGAATATATTTAGAATTGCCATAAGAAACCTAATAAGATATAAAAGAAGAACATTGCTTACAGCTTCACTGGTTGCCATTGGGGTTGTGTTTGTATTAGTGTTTATTTCGGTATCAGGGTCGTTTAAGAATATGATGATTGGGCAGATAACCGACTCGTTTCTCGGGCATGTCCAGATACACAAAAAGGGTTATGTGGCATCAATAGATAGCCTGCCCCTTACATTGAACATGGGGCCGAATACCTTAGGAAAAGTCGAAAAGGCAATAAGTGAAACCCCTGAAATAGAGGCATATTCAAAGAGAATAAAGTTTGGCGGCATGTTCAGTAACTTTGTTGAAACAACCAACGTAAGGCTTAACGGCGTTTATCCTGAAGATGAAGTCAAGACTGTTCCACTGTTCCTGTCAAGGATAATAGAAGGAGAAAAAGCCATAAAATCAGGAGAGATTCTTGTTCCTGAACTCCTCGCAAAGGGGATGAAGGTTAAAGTTGGTGATACAGTTGTTGTCATTGCAACTAACAGGGACGGCTCTGTTAACGGCAAACAATTTCAGGTTGGGGGAATACTTGAAAGTGTTACAGGTCCCGGGGGCAGAGATGGGTATATCCACATAGATGATGCTATAGAAATTCTGAGAATGGACACGCTGGAGATAAGCGAAATTGCCATAAGGCTGAAGGATTTTGACGAACTCCACAGCGTGTTTGATAGACTCAGGAATAAACTCGCCAACGAACTAAACAAGCCGGGCAAGCCTGCATTTGAGGTACACACGTGGGAAAAGCTTTCTCCATTCTATAATATTGCGAGGATGATAGATGTTATGACTTTCTTTATAAAGCTGATGCTTATAGCCATAGTACTTGTAAGCATAATGAATGTTATGGTTATGGCAGTGTACGAACGGATAAGAGAAATCGGTACTATTGCCGCCATAGGTACACTGCCTGAGAAAATAGTGGCAATGTTTCTGATAGAGGGTTTATCCTTAGGGCTATTTGGTGCAGTAGTTGGAGATATTCTGGGGATTGCAGTTATCTCTGCACTCAACGTTGCCAAACTCACCTTTAATTTCGGCAGGCAAAAAGGGCTTTTGCTTACCCCAAGTATAAGTTTACAGGATATTCTTACGATCTCAATAATAGTGATAATAATTTCAGTATTAGCAAGTCTTCAGCC
>JAUWIG010000052.1 GCA_030605475.1 Planctomycetota bacterium
GTGTCAAAGCCAGATAAATGCAAAGAGCCCAATATTTGCTTGATTTTTTATCCACTCAGGGAGTAACCTTAATTTATTAAAGTCTGTGCTGTCAAGGCAATAAGCGAACGGCTTTCTTCTAAGCCGCACTTTATGCTTGCCGCTGTAAACTCTACGTTGAAATGGCGGAAAATGGACAACTACAACCTGAGTGATAAGCTACAACAATCGCTGTTTAAGTGGCTGATAGAGCACAATTGTCGCCATAAAACGACATTAATGTTTACAATAATCAACATTATCCATAACTGTTTTCTAATGAAATCGTTACATCCAGTAAGAAAATGCCGGCAAGTCCGGAATGTTGATTTTTCGCAACGCACAGCTCCAACCAGTATAAGGACTGCATCTCGGAAAATGAAAACAAAGCTTAAGAACGCTACTTCAACCCTAACTTCGAGAAGTTTTTGCAAGAATAACCAGTGAAATTCCACGGGAAATCTATTCGGGTGCGTTCTGGTATGAATTTTGCTTAATAGATTGTATCGCCGGCAGCAGAGTGGCTTCGGAGAGTCCCTAACTTCATCAGGGTAATTCAGAAGAAGAGGCGAGGATGATGGACGAAGGAAAGTTAGAAGACAAAGTTGAAGAACTGGTTAAAGAATTTGGGGGGATGGTTGACCCGCATTACAAAAAGTTAGCTACGCTGGCCAAACAATCTCACGACAACCATAAACGACTTGAAGAAAGCGTCAATCACCTGCAAGAATTGCTGGACTATTTGCGGATATGTATTAAATATCAACATTTTGACCTTGAAGCGACCCGCCGGGAAAATAAGTACCTAAGAAAGATGCTCGAGGAAAGAAACGGCTAAGCCATATTCGCATCTCGTATTGCGTATAGCGGATAGAAGAAAGTAAAAAACGTAAACGCCGTTAGAAATTTCCCCCTTTTGTACCATATCATTACCCCGTTAGAAACTTCCTACTTCGTATTATATCTACGCCATATTATCACCCCACTTTTCACTAAGTTTCTAACGGGGATTATTTCGTTACAAAACTTCTAATGTGGTAAAATTCAAAATGGGACCCCACTACGCGGGAACGCCGCCCCGTGTTTTTCGGGAAAGTCGGCTGACGTTTTTGTCGATAAAATGTATACTGAAGGAAAATGTCGGTCCGATAACCGAACATCGACCCATTTTGAGGCATATAAAGAGAGGCGAACCGCAGGTATTAAAAAGCGGGATTCGGGCTGGCCTAATGACTTGACAGGTGAACCGAGCGTGATATAATATATAACTGGTGGCGTATGCTGTCCGCACCCTGTGAGAAATAATCGATTAGTGCGTAACTGATGGGTATTTGTAAAGGTCGGTTTCGATTTAGTCCCTTCTTAAAGAGGTAAAAGATGTTTGAGCGTTTTACAGACCGAGCACGCAAGGTTATGGCGCTGGCCAACCAGGAGGCACAGCGATTTAATCACGAATACATAGGTACCGAACATATTCTACTCGGACTGGTTAAAGAAGGCAGCGGCGTCGGTGCTACGGTTCTAAAGAATCTGGACGTTGATATAAAGAAGCTGCGGCTGGAAGTGGAAAAACTGGTCAAGAGCGGGCCCGATATGGTTACGATGGGCAAACTGCCGCAGACACCAAAAGCCAAGAAGGTTATTGAATACGCAATCGAAGAGGCCAGGTCTCTCAACCATAATTATGTCGGCACAGAGCATATCCTGCTGGGCCTCCTGCGAGAGAGCGAAGGGATAGCAGCTCAGGTTCTTATGAATCTGGGTTTGAAACTTGAGGACGTGCGTCAGGAGGTGCTGAATCTGCTTGGAGCGGGAGTGGATGAAGGACCCGCTGGTCTGGGAATGAAGATGGGACCAGCCATAGGCCGTAAGTCGAAGAGCAAGACTCCGGCGCTGGACAGCTTCGGCAGAGACCTTACCGAGTTAGCAAGCAGCGATGAACTCGACCCGGTAATCGGCAGAAAGGCCGAGATTGAGCGATTGGTGCAGATACTCTGCAGACGCACGAAAAACAATCCGGTTCTGTTAGGTGAAGCAGGGGTCGGCAAAACTGCTATTGTCGAGGGTCTAAGCCAACAGATAGTCAATAAGCAAGTGCCCGAACTTCTCAAAGGCAAGCGAATTGTGGTTCTGGACCTGGCGATGATGGTGGCGGGGACAAAATACCGTGGGCAATTTGAAGAGCGTATAAAAGCGGTCATTAACGAGGTTAAAAGAGACAAGAACGTTGTCTTATTTATTGATGAGCTGCACACGCTGGTAGGAGCCGGTGGAGCTGAGGGCGCTATCGATGCATCAAATGTGTTAAAGCCGGCACTTGCCAGAGGTGAAGTGCAATGCATCGGTGCCACCACGCTCGACGAGTACAGGAAACATGTTGAGAAAGACGGTGCGCTCGAGCGACGGTTCCAAACGATAATTGTCGAGCCCCCTTCAAAGGATGAGACTTTAGATATACTCAGAGGACTTCAGGGCCGCTATGAGACGCACCATAAGGTTCACTTTACCGACGAGGCACTTTATCAGGCGGTAGAGTTATCGACCAGATATATTACCGGCAGGTGTCTGCCCGACAAGGCAATAGATGTGGTTGATGAGTCTGGTGCGAGAATAAGACTTAAGAATATGACTCCGCCGCCGGATTTGACGAAGATAGAAGAAGAAATAGAAAAGCTGCAAAAAGAAAAAGATGAGGCGGTCAAAAACGCTGACTATGAACGAGCGGCGTCATTGAGGGACGAGGCCCAACACCTCCTGGATGATAAGACCCAACTTCACAAAAAATGGTACGAGAAGAATAAAGAGGCGACCGGGGTGGTGGATGCCGAGACTATCGCAGAGGTCGTCAGTAATATGACGGGCGTACCGTTGACGAGACTGGAGAAGAAAGAAGCTCAGCGGCTTTTGGAACTCGAAGCTGAACTGCATAAGCGTGTTGTTTCTCAGGATGAGGCCATCAATACTGTGGCCAAGGCGGTCAGACGGAGTAGAAGCGGGCTGAAGGACCCAAATCGTCCTATGGGCTGCTTTATATTCCTAGGACCGAGCGGTGTGGGAAAAACACTGCTTGCAAGAGTTCTTGCGGAGTTTATGTTCGGCGATGAGAGTTCCCTTATGCAGCTGGATATGAGCGAATTTATGGAGAAACATAACGTGAGCCGGCTTGTTGGCGCTCCACCTGGCTACGTGGGCTACGAGGAAGGCGGGCAATTGACCGAAAGGATTAGACGGCGGCCATACGCTGTTCTGCTTCTGGATGAAATAGAAAAGGCCCATCCGGACGTCTATAATATGCTGCTGCAGATTATGGACGAGGGCCGGTTGACCGACAGTTTCGGACGGAACATAGACTTCAAAAATGTCATTCTTATTATGACCAGTAACATCGGTGCTGATTTGATTAAGAATCAATCGGGCTTTGGTTTCGGCAAGAAGAGCGCCGAGGCGAGTTATGAGAAAATGAAAGAGATGCTTCATAAGGAGGTCGAGCATCACTTCAGGCCGGAGTTCCTAAATCGAATTGATGACACGATAGTCTTCAGGGCACTAACAAGAGAAGATTTGCAAACCATAGTTGATTATGAGCTTGCGAAGGTCTTTAAGAGACTAACAGAGCACGGTTTGAAACTGGAACTGAGCGAGCAGGCGAAGGAATTTCTCATCGACAAAGGTTATAACCCTGAATTTGGGGCCAGGCCTTTGCGAAGAGCAATCGAGCACTACATAGAAGACCCACTTTCAGAAGCTTTGCTGCGAGGCGAATTCAAAGGCAAAAACCTTATAAAGATTGACGCACAAGATGAAGAGCATTTGAAACTTGAGGGCTTTAAGGCAACCAAGCCGAGCAAAGAGGCCGAGCCGGTTGCGCCATCGAAAAAGAAGAATTAGGCCATTGTATTACACATCACTGTAAATTCGGAAAGCTCCACGCAGCATTATAAAAATCTTACAGAAGAAAGGTGCTCAACTCAGAAGCATTTGCCAAGTCATTTTCCCAGCCATTCAATTTCTTCTGGGCTTTGCTGTTGGGCTAAAAGCGTTTTGAATTCCCGTTTTTCCATCCATTCTATACGGCCATCCAGCCTTAGCACGATGAACCCCTTGCCGAGGAGCAATGAATGATAATTTCTTTTAGTGTAAGCCAGAATCTCATCCGGTGGACATTCGAAATCGATCCATAGAGCCCTATACCGGAGGTCTCCAAGGCGGGCGTACCCTTCCAAAGTTTTTTTAATGCTATCGACATAAGATTCAGGTGGCACCGAGCTGTGCTCTTCTCTGTACTGGAAGACCTCTCGGCCAAGATGCTCCATCGCCCGCATCGCTTCTGAGTGGTTGACCCAATCCCTGAAGTTAATCATTGCCACGACTGCGATAGCTGTAACAGCTATTACGACCGCAAATTCTATTAAGATAGCTTTCTGGCGTCTGTTCACCTCGTTAGAAACCTTCCCTTTTTTGCATCGCTTTGCGTATTGCGTTAAAATTGTTTCGCGTGATACGTATCACGTATGGCGCACGACTACTTTTTTATTTTTACTATTCCGTTTTCGACGAGTAATTCGTTTTCTGCAAACAATTCTATGGCCTGCGAATATGCGATACATTCCTGCTCAAAGACCCTGGCGGCGAGGGTTTCAGTGGTGTCATTGTCCTTGACCCGGCAGGAGCGCTGGACAACTATTGGTCCTTTATCATATTCGTTTGTGCAGAAATGCACTGTGCAGCCACTTACTTTGCAGCCTGCTGCAAGAACCGCCTCGTGGACGCGATGTCCCCACATACCTTTTCCGCCGAAGCTCGGCAGAAGCGCCGGGTGTATGTTCATCACGCGGTTGGTATACCTCTGAGGTATTTTCCAGAAGCAAAGCCAGCCACCCTGGACAACGAGGTCAACATTCGCAGCAACAAGCTCTTCTTCGATGCGTTTGCTGAATTCATCGACGTCGGGATAGTCTTTTTTTCGGATGATTTTCACGTCCAGGCCTGCGTTTCTGGCTTTTTCGACACCAGCAACGGTTGAGCGCGAGCTCACTACGACGGCGACTTCGGCGTTTAGCCGGCCATGTTTGATGTATTCGAGAATGTTCATCAATGTTGTGCCGCCGCCGCTTATCAATACGCCGAGCCGAATCGGTTTTTTATTTCGGGCAACCGGCACCAGTTCGGGGGCAATGTCCTGTTCGAGATTCAAGGCCTGGTTTACGAGTTTGTCAGCTTCCTCGTTTCTCTGCCTCGTAACGAATTGAACCTTCCAGTTTTTGAATTCACCAAGCAATTCAACGGTTTGCTGGAAAAGCGGTCTGAGCCGCTCACTTTTTACCCTGTATTCGCCATTAACCTGCTTGACGAGCAGTTCGCTGTCACTGAAAACCTCCACCCTTTCAGCGCCAATCTGTTTTGCGGCTTCGAGAGCTTTGTGGATTGCAGTGTACTCGGCCACATTGTTGGTAGCCTTGCCGAGGAACAGGCCCTTAGCCTGAAGCCGGTTTTTATCTTTGTCCATTAAAATGAAGGCTGCAGCAGCGGGTCCGGGATTGCCTCTGCTGCCACCATCCACGTAAGCGATTATTTGCTTTATTCGCCTCGGCAATATTAGCTCCTCAATCCCGCACCAATCAGGCGTAAGCCTAAGCTCAATTGATGTGGGATTAGTTTTATTGGGAACTACCAAGAACAAGTATTCGCGTGCAGTTGGGACAGCGGATTATATCATCTCTGGTCATAAGCAGATTGACGGACTCAACGGTAATGCCCATAAAGCAGCCGCCACAGCTATAGGTTTCCGTTCTGTCCCCCTGCTTCTCAACCACTGCCAGTGCTTCACCATCGTATGTTTCGGCGACACGTTTGAATATCTCCAGCACCTCGGCTGGTATTGTCTGTGCAACCTGCTCCCATTCAGCCTGGATTTTTTCGATTTCGGCCTCATAGCCGGTTGCCAACAGTTCCGCCTCTTTTCGAGTTTGCTCAAGCGCCCGTTTTTTCTCGCCTATCTGTTCCTGCATCTCTCCGCATTCGGCTTCGTCGGCCTCAATATCTCTCATTAACTCCAGGACCTGGGTTTCGATTTTGGAATTGTCGGCCTTTGTGGTATTGAGCTGGGTGAGGACTGCGGCATATTCTTTGTTTGTTTTTGCGACGTTGAGAGAGGCTCTTAATCTGGTTATTGCTTCATCCTTGCTCGCAAGCTCCAATTCCAGGCGGCCAGACTGAATATTGGCTAATTGAATCTCCTCTTTTTTGGCTTCAAGAGCATTTTGGAGGCTTCTGATTTGATTTTCCTGAATGACTACATTCCTTCTACATCTTGTAAGTTTGGCCTTTACAGCCCGGAGGCGATTTTCAATACTTTGAAGCTTTATCAACCCGTTCAATACAGAACCCATTTACGCTCCTTTGTGTCGCCGGCCGAAATTTTTTAACCCTTCATTATGCCATTCATATCTCAATCTGCAACAGAAATTTTTCAATTTTTTCTTTTGCAGCACATTTCCTCTTTGCGGTCTAAATAAACGCAGTATAGACCGACGGCCAAATACGGCTGCAAACGCCTTATCAATCCCGCTCATTGCCGGCTAACGTCTCATTCGCCACATCCAGCGACTTTGTAACGAGATTCAAAGATTTGTTGCGTATTATAATGATGCTCGCTACTATGAATCCCGTTAGAAATTCCATAACAAGTAATAATTTCTAACGGGATGAAGCCAAAGGATATTTCAAGAAGGTTCTTTATGGGTGCAACCAAGACGGTGAACAAGAGATGGGCAATGTACGCCGGGCCTGTTGCCGCGACGGCGATGGGGTTGACACTATATTTTGCGGCCAAATTAGAGCCCGCAGCGTGCTGGACGGCATTTGTTATGACCTGGTGCGCGGTGTGGTGGATATTTGAGCCGATTCCAATCCCAGCAACCTCAATTATTCCCTTCGCTGTGTTCCCGCTGGTGGGCGTAATGGACCATAAAGAGGTTGCTGCCAGCTACGGACACCACATGGTAATGCTTTTTATTGGCGGATTTATGATAGCCCAGGCACTGGAGAAAAGCGGTGCTCATCGGCGGATGGCCATCGGAATGGTACGGGCGGTAGGCGGGATTGGCGGTAAAAGACTTGTACTGGGTTTTATGCTTGCAAACGCAATGCTAAGCATGTGGATATCAAATACCGCGTGTATACTAATGCTGCTTCCGGTTGCTCTGGCGGTATTAGAACAAGTCGAAGATAAAAAAGCCCTGGCAGTGCCTCTGTTATTAGGTCTGGCTTATGCCGGAAGTGTCGGCGGTATGGGAACGATTATAGGTACTCCTCCTAACCCTTTGTTTATATCGAATTACGAGCAGGCAATAGCAAATTTACCGAACGCAGAAGCCAGAGTGATTAGCTTCGGCAAATGGATGGTCATCACTTTGCCTGGTATTATCTTGATGTTTCCGCTTATCTGGATTTGGCTGACTCGCGGTATGGGCAAGCCAAAGCCGGTTAAACTACCGGAACTTGGTCCCTGGCGAACCGAAGAAGTCAGAGTACTTATTGTATTCGCAATAACCGCCTTAGCCTGGACTTTCAGAAGAGAGCCATTTGGCGGCTGGTCAGGGCTGCTGGTTGAAGGCTCGCAGAATAAATTTATCGGAGACGGCACTGTTGCGCTGGTGGCAGCACTGGTCATGTTTATATTCCCAAATGGTCACGGCGGCAAACTCCTGAACTGGGAATATGCCAAGAGAATTCCGTGGGGCCTGCTGGTTATGATTGGCGCTGGAATGACCATATCAGAAGCATTCCGGACATCAGGCCTCGGTGATGCTGTCGGCAACTGCATGATTGGTGTAAGCGATTGGCATCCATTTATTATGATAGCTGTCGTTACCTTTGCTACCGGCTACCTGACGAATTTAATTCCTAATACCGCTATGGCTGCTTTGCTTATGCCGCTGCTTAGCTCAGTTGCATTGGCGGCTAAAATTGACCCAGCCGTACTGATGATGCCTGCGGTGCTGGCCACAAGCTGCTCGTTTATGATGCCGGTCGCCACTATGCCGAATGCTATTGTTTACGGCAGCGGATATGTGACTGTGAAAAAAATGGCCAGCGAAGGCTTCTTTGTCAATCTGTTCACCGCAGCAATAATTACCCTGCTATATTATTTCCTGCTGCCCCTGTTTGGTTTTAATATGTAAAACACGCGGGCTAAGAATTGGGTTTGATTGGGTTTGTTTTTTCCGCGTCAGCTGAGGCGTTCATTTTCATAATCCTTTGTTTTAACAGTATTTACGTTCATTTGGGCATCCGGCAAATTGGGTTTGTTTTGCATAAAAACTCGTATCGCGTATTTCGTATCTCGTATTGCGTATCGCGTATTTCGTATCTCGTATCTCGTATCTCGTGAAGCGTATCTCGAATATCGTCCGCCAGAGGCGGATAAATATCTCGTCCGCCAGAGGCGGACAAATATTTCGTGGTACGTTGTGAGTGGTTCGTATAGCGTATCTCCCTTCCCTTCGATTCCACTCAGGGTAAACTCCCAAGCTCAGGGTAAACTTCTCTCGTATCTCGTCCGCCAGAGGCGGATAAATATTTCGTGGTACGTTGTGAGTGGTAAAATGGTTAATTCCCCTAAGGGGTTTACAATTTACGATTTGCGATTGACGATTTACGATTTAGAATTCACGAATCTGGGCCGGCGGGACCTAAGACCTTGCCCTACGGGGCGGTTGAGCGTTTGCTTACTTGCAAACTGGCGGGAATTTTAACACATTTTCAAACAAAAGTCAAGAAAAAAATTAGCTCGATGCTGGATTCTGGATGCTTGATACTCGAAAAAAGTTTTACCGCAGAGAACGCGGAGAGTTTTAGCCACCAAGCCACGAAGACACGAAGAAGAATTAGACAGGATTTTTTGCCACAGAGTACACCGAGGTCACAGAGAGATTTAGCCAGCCGGGTGTCTTCACCCAAACCTTTTCTCGAAGCAAGCTTCTGTTACAGCTTTGTTCTCATCCACTTGGCCATCTGTGATGGCCGCTTAAAATTAAGCAGGCCAGCTAAAACTTTGATGGATTTTTTGGACGCGGATTAACGCGGATTTTTACGGATTTGATATTTTATGGCCGGACAGCTTTAATTGCCCGCGTGTGCAAACAAGTTGCACACCTTAACCCAGCTATTCTTTTTTAACAATCTTCCTAAATATTTGGATAACCAAATTTGCTTTTAATGTCTTTCAAGCATTTTTGATATAATAAAACTCGCTGCTTCTTTTGATTACCGCTATTGGTCCATTTTTCTAAAGCTTTTTTCTTTGTTATTTCTAAGATGTCCACGAGGTATCGACTTCCTTGGTATCGATTTTGCATTAATTTCACAATAGCATCTATTGATGCACTGATTTTGCTTTGACAATTATCAGCATAGTATGTAAGTCTTTCACTGATAAAGCTATCATTTCGTAAATCAGATTCATAATGTGCCCTTGCATTCTGGGTTTCAAATTCTTGTTTCCACTTGGTTTTTGCAAATTCAACAGCATCTTGTGTAGCAGTGGAAAATTTGCGCCACCGGATATCCCTAATATCAAGAACAGCGGAGTTTTCGTTTATTAATTGATCTTTTCCATCTAACAAAGTTTTTTTATACAGAATTGAAACAGAGCAGGAGTACAAGGCCACATCTTCAAAAATAAAAACCCAAGGCATAGTGTTTACAAATTGTGCAATAAGAGTAAGTACTTTTGATTTGTGGTCAAAGCATATAGCCAATCTGTGTGAAAATATGCTTGGTTCAAACAGGGAGTCGAGAAGATCAGAAACTGGAGCACAGGGAAATGTATTTTTCAAAAAAGACGGCTTGGATGGGCGGCCTGTCCTTATCCAAAGGCGCAGTTTATCCAGGCAGTGATGTTTGGCTATATTTGGAAAATCTTTGGTAACAGATACGTAATAAGCGAGTTCGAGAATATCAAGCAGTATTGCTCGTATTAAAACAGGAGTAACATTTAAACACGTCTTTTCTACTCCATTAGGAAAAAGTTCTGTAAAGGGCACTTTTAAAAAGGTTGTACTTTTCCCAACTCCTTTACTTTTAGCTATTTCTTCAAGTCTTTCCCTTGAGTAGAAACAGGGAGCAATAAGATTAAGTTGTCCATTTGGGCCATATTTACATGTAATTTTTTTTAAATTAGCAGTCCCCCTAGTATATTCTATATCATATTGTTCTGACTCATTTAAAGTTAATTTTGTTTGCTTTTTTTTATATTTGAGCCTTCCAGAAAGGAAAGGAGATAAAATCTTAATAATAGGATCATAGAGCCCCGTTAGCTGAATATCAAGGTTTTGAGAGAAGAAATTATTACAATTATCGCATATGATATCTGAAGATGAAAGAGTACCTGCTAAACCTTCTTGGATAATGTGTTCCTTTGTAATAATATCGTTACAACTATTATTACTTTCTTTAAAAAAAAGACATTGATGATGTTGCATAGGGCTCCTAAATAACGCATTTTTTAGAATAACAGGCTAAACAGACGATTCGATTTTTTTCTTCGCAGATTATACGAATTTACGACAAAGTTGCAAGGTTTTGTTTTTCAATCTGGCTTTGGAGGTTGGGTGATGAAAAATAGATTCTTCGCTGCGCTCAGAATGACGAAAAGACTGGATTCCTGCCCATGCCTATGCAGGGGTGACATTCCTTCGCAGGAATGACAAAGACAAGATTGCCGCCCATTCCCTTCGCTTTGGTTCAGGGTAAACTCTTACGCTCAGGGTAAACTTGCTTCGCTCCTCGCAATGACAACGTTACATAAACGACTTTATCTTGTTCTTACAAATGCGTTCCGTTAGTTTATCAAACGTCATTAGAATTTATATTTCATACTCAATTTGCAATATGTTACATCACGCTTGGCGACCGAGTCATCCATTGACGCCTGGTAGTAAACTGCCGGAACGAAAGAGAGATTGTCGGTGATTTTGAATTTTGTTGAGACGCCAAAAGTGGCGTGTGACCAATCATTGTCCTTGGACTTGCCGCCAAGGTTGTCTCTGTAGGAAATATCTGCGGACAAATGCAAAACCTGCTCTGCTGTTTGGGGTAACAAACCGGGCACTTTCAAATCATAGCCGAGGCCGAAGAGATGTACCCAGCCGGTAACGTTGTGACGCCTGTAGCCGCTGCCCGCCGGATATTCATAATAAGCAACGTATCTTGGGACGAGGCCTCCGGGGACAATCTTCGGCCAGGAAAAGGCGAAATTCCATTCATTCGTGGTATTAGCTCTGTTTCTGGCAAGGCCTGGATAGTGTTCATAGGCCCAGCGAACCTTGTACTTTGTGAGGTAAGGCCTGTCTCCAAAGAGCTGACCTCTGTAATATACTCCGTAGTCGATTCGCTCTTTGTCAACGTATCCGCTCGAAGTGGCTGAGCGATGAGTTACATAACTGCCGAAACCGGTGCCAAACCAATCAATGTCTATGGTCTTAAAAAGTGCGCCCTGCTGACCGTAGCCCTCGCTGCCCTTACTCAAATACTTGCTCATATAAGTTAAATCGAAAGTAATGCCGAGCTTACCCTCCTCGGCCTGAACCAGGCCCACCATGCTCAACAAGAGCACGGAAATTAATAAAATTCTTTTTTTCACGACTGCTTCCCTTCTACAAAAAGACAGTAAAAATGTTTCATCCTTTTCATTTTCACTCTTCCTATTTTAGCCGGTACTTCCTGTTTAATTTTGGTTCATCAGCGGCGCTGCAGGTTTTTACGTACAATGCAATATATCGTCCCGTAAGTATGAGGAGGTTTATACAAACATAAAAATTTGCTGTCAATTATGAGCCTTAATGTGTATTATACTTTGTTACGAAAGTTGCCGAACATATAATGATGGTTGTAACTAATTGCTAAATATAGACTTACGCAGCTCGCAAAAGTCCAGGTAATCATAAAAACATAAAGCAGTATGATAAGAAAAGGGTTTAAGATACTGAAGGCAACATTCGGCGTTCTCGCAAATAAGGAAGAACTTATACCAGATATATTTTTTTCGGTCAACTATGAATCGCTGCTCACGGATTTTCACGCCGTCGAACCGATAGAATATAGTGACAACCTGGATTTCTACATTACTATGGTTGACGAGCCGAATGTGCCTTTCGACATTTCGGTCTCGGAGAAAAAAATATCTCTTACCGGCTCGATTTTAAAAGCAACAAGCGAAGCATCGGATTTGAGATTTACGCTTTTCGGCAACGAAGGTCTCCTTTTCCGCTATACGCTGATGGTTTTGGAGTGGAAATATAACACTTACAGCTTTCATGCGTGCTCTCTTTACGATGAAAAAACGAACCAGATGTATATTGCGCCTGGCGGAGCCGGCAGCGGCAAGACCTGTCTTATATTAAAAGGAATCGAGCTGGGCCTGAAGATATTTTCCACGGAAATGACGCATTTCTCTTTTGACAATGGGATGACACTTTATAAGGGTTCTCTCATCGATAATATAAGAGTTGCCAACTTGAAATACAGCTACCCAACGGTGCCAAAAAAGCTAAATTTGAAACTCCCTGAAACCACAGATGAATGGGGGAAGAAAATACCCGTTGATTTGAAGGCCGAGCAGACAAAATTCGACTTAATTGAAAAAACGGGTATAACGGTTATCCTGCCGCATATCGAAGAAGTGCGCGAGAAAAGTATTGTCACTGACATCAAGGACAGAAGAGCTGCGCGAAAAGCATTGTTTGATAACATCAGTAATAAAATCGCGGAGAATGTATTGTTATACGATAACGTACCTTTTGCCGGCCTTGATAACCCTGTCCTTATGAAGAATCGGTTTCGTGCCGTCGACAGATTTCTTGACCACACTGAGCGCATTGTCAAAGTAATCGCGGGCTCTCAGAACTGCTGGGAAGGAACCCTAAAATGAGCAGGATACAACATTAACAAGGAGAAACCAAATATGGTAAGAGCATTTGAAAAGTTCATTACCGTTCCGGAAGAAACCGGTGTTGTTATGGTAATAGAGAAAGAGTTCGGCCCGGCCGGCGCAAGAGACTGGGCAAAGATGGCAGCCGGTCTTGTTGATATTGTAAAATGCACATTCGGCACAGCGGCACTTTATGATGAGGATATATTAAAACAAAAAATCGAAGTTTATAAAGACGCCGGCATCAGCTCAATGATAGGCGGCACCCTGACTGAGGTCGCAATACTCAATGCAGGAGGTTATTCAAAGGCGGATATACAGGGATACCTGAAATATGCAATATCCCTGGGATTCACACATCTTGAGTTTTCCGACGGTACTATCTATGTCCCCGATGACAAAAGAGGGGACATTATTAAAATGTGTATCGATGAAGGATTTACGGTTATATCCGAGGTCGGCAAGAAAGACCCTGAAAAAGACGCATTGATTACAACTGAAAAACGAATCGAGCTTATGAACAAGGACATCGAGAACGGTGCTGTGATGGTGATTATTGAGTCGCGCGAATCAGGAAAAGGTATCGGCGTTATGGGTAAAAGCGGAGAGGTTGATTTTGCAGAGCTGGACACCATTATTGACGCTGTTGGACTGCAGAAAACAATGATAGAAGCTCCAAATAAGGCCCAACAGCAGGCAATCTATATGAGACACGGCCCAAAAGCCAACATCGGCAACGTACAGCCGAGAGATGTAATGTCCGTAGGCGCTTTAAGAGGCGGTCTGCGAGGAGATACCATCAGCGCTTTGAGAAAAGAGGATTGGAAAAAATATCATAACTCTGAAAATGCGCCGGATAATTACAGGATTTGAATGCTACATCAAGCAGCGCCGTAATAAAACAAAAGAACCTCACAAGGTCGGGTAAGCTAAGGAGATGCTATGGCTGACGAAAAAGCCTCAAAGCTAAAAGACCTGTTGTTCGGGACCCAGAATATACCCGCCATCATACCGGGGGTCATCTTAGCAGTGGCTGTAATGCTGGCGGCCCTGATTTTTACAAAAATATTAGGCGGCCTTTTGCCATTGAAAAAGAACCCTTTAAGTCCGATTCTTGTTGCGATAGTTTTTGGATTGATACTTAGAAACACGGCATCGCCGAGCAAGACATTCGACGCAGGAATAGGATTCGGCCTAAAGAAGCTTTTGCGTTTCGGAATTATCCTGATGGGTATCCGCCTGAGTATTTTCGCCGTGTTAAAAATTGGCGCTCTGGCAGTAGGTATGGTCGTTATTTGCATTGCAGCAGCTCTTGCTATAACAATATTCATCGCCCAAAAAATAGGTGTAAGTGAGAAGCTGGGGACGTTGATTGCCGCGGGCACAAGTATATGCGGAGTCAGCGCGATTGTCGCCACCGGTCCAACAATCGAAGCCGAGGAAGAAGAAATCGCTTATGCCGTGGGGACAATCACAATATTCGGCATTCTCGCTACCATTTTTTATCCCTACCTGACTGAACTGGTATTGCGTTTGCCGGTAGTAAAGGCGGGTTTTTTCCTCGGCACATCGATTCATGACACATCACAGGTAACAGCATCATCATTGATATATGACCAGCTCTGGTCAAATAAAACCGCAAGCGGTTTGACGGGTGCTGACATCGCGATTACAACCAAACTTGTGCGAAATACATTTATGGTGCTCGTTATTCCGCTTTTAGGGTTCTGGTTCGCAAGGAAAACCGCCCGGAAAACTTCAGGGCAGAAAATAGAGGTTATGAGATATGTTCCTCTCTTTGTCATCGGTTACGTTGTGATGGGAGCTGTAAGGTCTCTGGGCGATGGTATTTTTGGAGACAGTGCGGCGTGGGACAGCTGCTGGCATTTTGTAAAAGCTTCGGCGACATACGTGATTGCGGTAGCTATTGCCTGCGTAGGGCTGAATACGGATATCAGGAAATTAACAAAACTCGGTTATAAGCCCTTCGTGTGCGGCTTGATTGCTGCACTGTCTGTAGGAATTGTCAGCTGGTTGCTGCTCACAGCGTTCGGTAGTTATCTACGATTTTAAGGTTGGGTCAGCAAATGGGAAAATTCAGCTACCAACTGGTAGAGGATGTTGCGAAAGAGCTTTACATCCGCGCTTTGAAAATTCTGCCTCCCGACGTCAAAGAAGCACTGCGGCGTGCGTACGAGCGTGAAACAAACCCTACCGCCAGGACAATCTTTGAAACAATCTTCAAAAGCATAGAGCTGTGCGACACAAAAGATATGATTATCTGTCAGGATACCGGCCTTCCCATCTATATGGTTGAAATTGGCGGCCGGTTTCCTATTGACGGTGCCAAGGTCAAAGCCGCTCTTGCCGAAGGTGCCAAGCGGGCTACGCTTGAGCACCCTTTCCGCGGCAGCTCCCTGCACCCTGTAACGCGGGACAACCCGCAGACAAGCATCGGTGAAGGACTGCCGATTATCTACTGGGATTTTAATTCAGAGGCCGACTACCTCGATATCTTAATGATACCCAAAGGCTCAGGCTCTGAAAATATGAGCGCTATGAAGATGTTCACCCCCGCTGAAGGCCTACGTGCCGTAAAAAAATTCATTATCGATACCGTAGCTGCTTCAGGAGGCAATCCATGTCCCCCGGGAATTATAGGTGTAGGCATCGGCGGGACCTCCGATTTGGTAACCGCCCTTGCGAAGAAAGCAATAGCGCGTCCTGTAGGAAGCAGAAATCCCGACCCTTCTTTCGCGGCGATGGAGGAGGAATTGGAAGAAGCAATTAATAGTATGGGAAGCGGTCCTATGGGTTTGGGAGGCGACATTACAACCCTTGCCGTTCACATCGAGTGGGCCTATACTCATATAACGCAAAACCCTGTAGCAGTTAATACCCAGTGCTGGGCGGCAAGACGCGCTCGGGCTAAAATCCGGGCTGACGGCCGAGTGGAATATGGTTTCTAATGGAGCACCAGCAATGGCATCCTATACTTTGAATACGCCGTTTGATGAAAAGCTAATGCGTTCTCTTCACGTGCGCGACCTCGTAACCATCAACGGCCATATTTTTGGTATGCGTGACAAAACTATGATTCATTGCTTCGACAAAGGCAATGAACTGCCCGTCAGTTTAGACGGTTTTCCGATTCTTCATACCGCTCCAAGTCTTAAGAAAGCTGGTGACAGATGGGAGAAGATTATCATCGGCACAACCACAAGCACGCGGATGGATAGATTCTCGCCGCCTTTAATGGAGAAGTATGGGGCACGTGCTATTATCGGCAAATCCGGGCTTTATCAGGGCAGTCTCGAAGCTATGCAGCGTTTTGGCGCCTGCTATTTGGCCATTGTCGGCGGTGCTGCCGCTATTGAAACAACCCAGATAGAAGAAGTCGAAGAAGTCTATTGGCCGCAGCTCCATCCCGAAGCGATTTATAAATTCAGGGTAAAGGATTTCGGCCCTTTGATTGTTGCTATGGACTCTCACGGCAATAACCTTTACGCTGATGTTCGGGCAAAAGTCCAAGAGAAGCTGCCTGAGATTTACCGTAAGTGTAAAATCAGCGAATAGCAGATTATAAGTGGGTAAGTGAGTTTCCAAACGCTCTTTATCGCGTTTGGGGTCCCAATCACAAGTTCCTTGTGCTCTTACTTTTTGGAAAGGGTTTATTATGGATTTTGAGCAGAACGACAATTTATCAAAGCCATTAGAGCCGCAACCGTCGCAGCCAATGCCTCCACCGATTCCGGTAACACCAACGGTAAAAACGCCGAAGAAACGAACGGGCTGGAGGATTTTCTGGGGCGTTATCTTAGCGCTGTCAGTTCTGGCAAACATCGCACTATTTTTGATGCTAATCGGTGTAATTGCGGTCTTTGCGACAGGACAAAAAGGAATTTTCACCGAAGAAGTTGTACGTGAAGGGCCGTATAGAACTAAAATTGCGGTAATTACTTTGCAGGGCATAATAGATGGTGAAAAGGCTCGGGATGTGTACAGGCAGCTAAAGCTGGCCCGGAAGGATGAGCGTGTAAAGGGGTTGATTATTCGTGTAAATTCGCCTGGCGGAACGATTTCGGCCAGCGACCAAATCTACAATGAAATCCTGAGATGCCGGGACGAAACAGGTAAGCCGGTTGTCGCGTTTATGCAGGGCGTTGCTGTTTCCGGCGGCTACTATACGTCAGTTGCATGCGACAAAATCATAGCTGAGCCGACCACGATTACCGGCTCGGTCGGCGTAATAATGGGACACTTTGTTTTACAGAAACTGCTGGAGGAAAAGCTCGGTATTCATCCGGTCATTATCAAGTCAGGGTTAAAGAAAGATTGGCCCAGTCCCTTCGAGCCAACTACTGAAGAACAAAGGCAATATATACAGGACAAGCTGATAACTCCTGCCTATGAGAGGTTCGTGCAAATCGTTGCCGACGGAAGGCCGTCGCTTACATTAGCCGACGTTAAACGCCTGAGTGATGGCAGTATTTATGGCGCCCAGGAAGCGCTCGACGAAAAGCTAATAGACAAAATCGGGTATCTCGATGAGGCGATAGAGATGGCCTGCTCACTGGCAGGGGTTGAAGAGGCTAAAGTAGTGGAATATACCAAGCCCTTCTCATTGGCCGGCTTTTTACGCTCCAGCAACCGAAACATTCTAAAAATCGACAAAGCCACGCTGTACGAACTTAGTATGCCTGAGGTACTATACCTCTGGAGCGTATATTAGCAGCTGACAGCAGCAGAAAAATAAGCGAGGCCGAACTCAAACCTGGGAGCATCTGATTAGGAGTCAGCTGCCTAAAAAGACACCCTACCTGTACCAGCCTTTTTCTATATGCGGCCTGCCTTACTGCCCCCAACGTTATATCGCCTTCTCGTTCGTTTCATAGGCCCGTCGCTCAGGTTTCTGACGACTTTGTCCGAGCGTGGCAGCCCCAATTTCAAACAACCAAGCAAACATTAGCACATTTGGCTCAGGAACAAGCAACCGCTTTACCACAGGGTAGTAATGTGCCAAAAAGTAAACCCCTCGGCCCACATTTTGGCTCAAAAACTGAGGTTTCGTCTTTTGAAGCCAGTCAAAAAAAAAGTTGCATCAATCAAAAATTTTATTTGACTTGTCCTTTTCCGAGTAATATATTCAATATATTCACTGTAATATATTCATTGCCGTATAGGTGAAGAATATGGCGGGGACCATTAGTTCAATAGTCAAGTCAGTGCTGAAGGGATTTTCTTCCCAGAGAGCAGCCCCGGCACAAGCAAGCTAAGTGACGGCCGCAGAGAAATTTTGTGGACTGAGCCCAAGTACTTTCTTATAGGGAGCAGGAGGTAAATCGATGAATGGTACCAAGAAAAAGCTTGCTGAGCGCAGACGGGCCTTACGCTGGCGTCTGGAAAAAGTTGAGCATCACAAGGCCGAACGTAAGAAGGCAAAGCAAAGAATTGTAGCTGAAAGGAAGAAATTAGAAGATATTATGGAAAACATGATTGACGGGGTTACTATTACTGACACGCAAGGAATAATCACTTACATTAATAGAGCAACAACGCTGCAGTTAGGATATACAAGAGAGGAATGTATCGGAAAGACTCCTGGAGAATTATTCATAGATGAACAAGATGTGCCGAAATTTATTGAATATCTGAAAGCAGCAGCTTTAGGTAAAGAAGTAACAGCCAAAGAATATCTATCTAAAAGGAAAGACGGAACACGGTTCCCAGTAAGTGTTAACCTGTCTCTTCGGAAGGATTCCGAGGATAACCCCTACCAAATAATTGCTGTTCATAGAGATATCACCGAGCGCAAGAGAGCGGAGAAAAAACTCCTTGACTACCAAGCTCAGCTTAAAACACTGGCCTCCGAATTGTTTCTGGCCGAGGAGCGTGAAAGGCGACGTCTCTCGGCTGGAATACATGACCACACCTGCCAAGACCTGGTCATGGCCAAGCTTACATTACAATCATTGAAGGAATCGGTATTGAGCTATGATATGTCGGCGTCGCTGGATAAGGTATGCGCAACAATTGAACAGACAATTCAAGATTTGCGTACATTGACATTTGAACTCAGCAACCCGGTGCTATATGAGCTGGGTTTCGAGGCAGCGGTGAAACAATGGCTCACCGAACAAGTCCAGGAGAAATATGGGGTCAAATGTAAACTAACAACTAATAAGCATCCGCTAAAGCTTGACAACGAGATTAGCGTCATTTTGTTTCAAGCTGTCCGAGAACTGCTGGTCAATGTTATAAAGCACGCAAAGGCAAATACAGTGGGGGTACATATTCAAAAAGATAGTGATAGAATACGAATCACCGTTGAAGACAACGGTGTTGGTTTTCCGCAGTCTAAGCTGGATTCGTCTCCGCTACAAAGTAAAACGGGCGGCTTTGGTCTTTTCAGCATACGGGAACGATTGGATAACTTAGGTGGTGAACTGAAGATTAAATCCGCACCGGGACAGGGGACTCGTATTACAATGAGTGCGCCACTAAAACGATAAAGCAACGGTTTGAATTTAAGGGGGGCATTAATATGAGAATCTTAATTGCAGATGACCACGGAGTCGTACGGCAAGGATTGAGATTTTTAATTGAGAAGCAGCCCGACATGGAAGTAGTTGGTGAGGCTGAAGATGGACTGGTAGCGGCACGACTCGCAAAAGAACTGCTGCCGGACATAGTAATTATGGATGTATCTATGCCCAATCTCAATGGAATTGAGGCTACTCGTCTTATTCTTCACGAAGCCCCCGATGCCCGGATAATAGCTTTGTCGATGTATTTCAACAGGAATCTTATAATAGAGATGCTCAAAGCAGGTGCTTTAGGGTATGTGCTCAAATCCTATCTTTTTGATGAACTGGTCAGAGCCATACGTGCGGTGGCCGCCAACGAACGCTATCTGAGTCCTCGAGTAACCGCTGTACTGGTCGAAGACTATATAAATCAACTGCCAGCATCTGATAAATCAACTCCCTGCGGGCTGGCAGACAGGGAGCGTCAAATTCTGCAACTGCTTTCAGAAGGCCAGTCAACCAAGCAAATCGCTTTACGTCTAAACATAAGCCCCAAGACTGCCGACGCAAATCGTCGCCAAATTATGAATAAACTCGGCATTTTCAACGTCGCAGAGCTGACTAAATACGCTATCCGCGAAGGCTTGACATCGGTAGAATTCTAACCGGCCATACCGAGACGCAATACCATACCCTAAAGGGCGTTTCATCAGTCCTTCCATTCGCACGATGCTTGGCCCAAAGACCACACCAAGAAAAACCCCCCTCCAATCCAAGGATTTATCCCGGTACTCTCACGGATTTTTCTTTCAGAAACCACGGATTTATCTCTCAAAACAAAGGATTATCCCATCTACAACTTTCCGCTATATGGGCGATAATACAGTAAGCAACAAGTTGTTTGGTCAGCGGCTTATTATGTAGAGGACGGGTTGTTAAGTGACAAGTCGTTCGGGCAGTGACTTGTGGGGGGGGCAATAGGCCGCTGACTATCTTTGACAAAAAAAATTTGAAACTTCGATTATGAAACCAAAGACCAACACAAGGAGTCCTCCAATAGCATAAGAACCCGACCTTCCCTTAGAGACCGTCTGATAATTCAGCTTTGGAAAACTTAATCAGGAGGCGTGGACCAAGAAAATGCCTGACTTTTTGTCCAAAAATTTAACAAGGAATTCGGCTGATATAAAGAATCCTTCACACACTAAAGTTGATACCTGTCTTGTGCTGCAGTACCACAGAGTGGCATTGTTATGCCATGACCCTTTGCAGCTGGCGGTGGAGCCGTACAATTTTGAAAGGCAGATAGAGTATGTGGCACGAAATCTTAATGTTATATCGATTGATGAAGTGAAGCAGCATTTGGAAACTGCAACGCCTTTCAGAGAGAAAACCGTGGTGATAACATTCGACGGAGGCTATACCGACGTACTTTACACCGCCAAAGAGGTACTTGAAAAATGTGAAGTCTTTGCCACAGTATTCGCTGTTTCAGCCAACATTATAGAAGGAGGTCAATTATGGTGTAATGAATTAGAAAACTTTCTTATTGCAAACCGTTATCAGGGCCAACTGGAGGTAGAGATAGACCACCAATTGTATAACTGGCCCCTGATGACCCAGCCCGATAGATTTCGGACTTATGATGATTTGTATTCAATTTTATCCAACAAAACACCGTTAGAACAAAGAGCGATTGTTGGTCAAATCACCCAAAGCTTAGGCTTGCAAGCTGAAGAGCTCGATAACCATAGAACAATGAGTGCTCAGGAACTCAGAAAGCTCGATACGGGTGGACTGATTACAATTGGGGGGCACACGCACAATTACGTAAAGCTATCATCGCTGCCTAAATGGGGACAAGCCGAGGAAATATCGAAAAACAAAAATATATTAGAGGAAGTATTAGGACACAGCATTGAATATTTTTCTTATCCGTTCGGGAATGACAATAGCTATACTGCAGAAACTATTAATATTTTGGAGGATTTGGGATTCAGCCTGGCATGCGGCAGCTCTTACGGTACGGTCAGTGTCGCAGAAGGAACAAATTGTTATGAGCTACCCAGGGTTAAGGTCGGAAACTGGCATCCGTTTACTTTTTACAGGTTCTTGAAAGGATTCTTTGACTAATCAGCTCCTTGCTATTCAACGTTGCTTCCCAAATACTTCCGGAAGAAAAAGAGGGGACAATTATGGGGGTAAAAATACTGATAGCAGACGACCATAAAATTGTGCGTGAAGCCATTGGTTCTCTACTGGGCAATGAACTCGGGATGGAGGTCATCGGAGAGGCAGAGGACGGTCGAACCGCAGTACAACTTGCCCGAGAGCTACAACCGGACATCATTGTTATGGAGATTGCAATGCCCAATTTAAATGGTATCGAGGCCACCCGCCAAATAATCCACGAACTGCCCAACATCAAGGTAATAGCCCTATCAGCATATTCGGACCGACGCTCTGTGCGTGAAATGCTTAAAGCAGGTGCGTCGGGTTATTTGCCAAAGCATTGTACCTTCCAGGAGCTGGTCTCAGCCATACAGAAGGTTGCTTCAAACCAAACTTACCTGAGCCCTCAGATAAGTAGAATAGTTGTTGAAGGATATATACATCGCTCGCCGGAGCATGATGACTCAGCTTACTCAGTATTAACAGCCAGGGAACGCGAAGTGCTCCAGCTAATAGCAGAGGGCAAATCGACGAAAGCAATTGCAAAAGAATTGTATGTTAGCACCAAAACTATCGAATGGCACCGCAGCCAGCTTATGAAAAAATTAGGAGTACAAAGCATAGCCAAGCTTGTTAAGTATGCCATAAGCGAGGGATTGACCTGCGCGTATACCTGACCTGAATACTTTATGATTTCGGGAGCCTTCTAAGGCTTTGACCAAGCAATTTGTCCAAGTAACAATTTTTTATCTCTCTGTAACTGTTACTTGGTATATGAATCGCGAGCAGGTCAGTGCCATAATCGCGGTCTCGAAGTATTAACACACGGCGGTCTTTAAGGCAACGTTTCTCTTGATGTGAAAGCTCAACTTTTTTGTGAAATTTTCACAGGTTCAGCAGCACTGACACCCTGCTCTGAGTATTTTGGCAAAGTAAAGCAAAAGATACTTCCCTGACCCGGCGCGCTTTCTGCCCAGATTCGCCCCCCCTGCGTTACAACCAACTGCTTCGCTACGTATAGTCCCAGGCCGGTCTGATGTGAACCTGGACCAGCATATTTATCGCTTTGAACGAAGCTGTTGAAAACCTCGCTTATATCTTCGCTGCCTATTCCAATGCTGGTATCTTGCATATTGATCTGGACTTCATCCTCCAAATCTCTGACAGTAACGTGGATAGTACCACCCATCGGAGAGAATTTGATTGCGTTGTCAATCAGATTCACAAATATCTGCCTTATCAGACCGTGGTCGGCATATACAGTGAAATTAGGGTCAGGCGGGTAGGCCGCCAACAATTTTATCTTTTTTTCTGCAGCCGATTCGCTAAGCAGGGACAGTGCTTCAGAAACAACTTGCTGCATATCAATTTTGGTTCTTCGCAGCTGTACTCTTCCGGTCTCTATCTTTGAAATATCAAGAAAATCGCTAATAATTTTTGCCAGCCTGTCGATGGTTTTATCTGCGATTCCGAGATTTTTCCGAAGCTCATCGCCGATTGGGCCCAGCACCCCAGCCATTGCATCGGAAACAATGCCGCTGAAAACATCCAGGGATGTTCTAATTTCCCGCGAAACCGTCACAGCAAGCTCATTTTTGAGGCGGTCGTACTCCTCCAGTTTCTCTTCGGCTCTTTTATGTCTGACCACATTCTCTACTCTTAAAGGCAAAACCTTAAGATAATTACGCTCGCGGTCTTTTATAAGATAATCACAAGCACCGGCTTTCATAGCTTTTACAGCAATTTCCTCATCACCGGCCCCTGTGGTGATAATGATTGGAATATCTTTGATTGAATCAAAGACATCAAACGCCGTACCATCACCAAGGAGGTAGTCAACAATTACAATATCAAATTCATCAGCATCCAGGATGCTATTGGCCTCTGAAACAGACCCGGCTATCGTGCAATCGTATGAAAGATTTTCATCCTTCACCAACCGCTTAAAGGCTATCTGGTCGGTCTCGTCATCTTCTATTAGTAAAACTTTGTATCTTGTATTATCCATATCTTATTCCTCCTTCAATAGTAAAACCCAAGAAGTTGTCTGTCCCTTTCCATCGCATCGATTGTTTTCGGAAACGTAAAGAAGAAAGTGCTGCCACTGCCAACTTCCGACTCCACCCAAATTTTACCGCCATACGTCTCAACAATTTTTTTAACTATCGAAAGACCGATACCGGTAGCTTCGACCTCATCACGCGTGGAAAGCGTCTGAAACACTTCGAAAATCTTTTCAAAATATTTTTCTTCAATCCCGGGTCCGTTATCGGCAACGCCAAATTTCCAAAAGTTTTCCTCTCCGACGGCACCAACCTTAATTCGACCTTCGGGCTTGTCCATATATTTTACAGCATTGACTAACAGATTCTGAAATATCTGCATCATACACATTTTTTCACATCTTACGGTGGGCAACTCATCCTCGACGACTACTTCAATATTTTCCGGCGGCCCAACCTCACTAATCACTTCTGATAACAGCGTATTCAAATCCACTTCCTGCTCTTCATACCTGGTGCGTCCGATCTCTGAATACCGCAGAACACCATCTATTAATTCGCTCATTCGCTCTGCCCTTCCCACGAGCAGCTCAACCTTTTCCCGGCCCGGTTTGTCAAACTTATTGGCGTAGTCTGTTGATATCCAGTGGGCCAAAGTTCCAATTGCCCGTAACGGCGCCTTTAAGTCGTGAGCTGTTATGTGGGCAAAATCCTGAAGCTCCTTGTTCGACTGCCTTAGCTTTTGAACGGTTAATGCCAGGTCTTCGTTCAGCTTCTCCAGGGACTCCTCGGCCTTTTTGCGCTCGGCGACCTCCTCGGTCAGCTTTGCGGTACGCTCCTGGACCTTTATCTCCAGCTGCTCGTTGGTATCAACCAGCGCCAAATCACGCTGCTGGATTTGCTCCAGCATTTCGTTGAATGCACCTATAAGGAGGCCCACCTCATCGTTAGTCTGTTTTAGTGCTCGAGCAGAGTAGTCCTTCTCTTCTGAAACGACTTTTGCGACCTTGGCCAGATTTAGAATCGGTCCGGAGATAATCCTCTGAAGTCTTGACGACACGAAATAAGCCGCCAAAGAGGCAAATAATAGAACGGCAATAATTATACCGGTATTACGCTTGAGCATTGCATACATAGGATACAAATCTGACCGAAGACAAACTGTCCCGATTGTGTCACCATCGAGAACAATCCCTTTGAACACGGTTAGAAAGCCACCGCTGAAACTGCGTCCTTCTTTTTGAAATTCAGGCGGATGGATGCTGCTATCGACATCGTCACGATAATAATGTGCAAAATCCTCACCGCTGGCGGTACGAACACAGCCGAGAACAATAGAAGGTTCCACACGAAGGCTTTTTAGCGTTTCCTCTGCGTCCTTGGCATCTTCAAAGGCCACAGCCGCCGTGCAGTTGTCTGCTATCATCTCCGCTTGTGTTGAGAGATTTCGTGCCATAGTGCGGCGAAGGTTGGTCCATTCCAACGTAATAAGCACAGTTCCTGCTAACAACAACACAGCAATGCACGTTACCATAGTAATTAAGACCAGCTTATGTTTTATTGTCATATTTTTCATAACAGGCATAGTTACTCTTTTGTCCTCTCCGATGGTTTTTCTTTAACGACCCTTTTAGCCAGTCTCAGAAGCTTAGACCTGACCTTCAAGCCAGCTTTCCCGGCAGCAGTGACATTGATTTCAAAACGAATCTTTTTCTCTTCCACAATGAAATTGATAATACCGCCGACCTCGAGGAAATCGGCCGTCTCCCCCACTGTCAGCACATACGAATCTTTCAGCGCTTCTATAATTTCCTTTTTTTTTTCAGAAGAACAAATAAACAGCAGGTGACACTCCCTGAGAGCCTCGATTTCACGATTCAACGAGGGCTTACCCTTCTTACCGGATTTTTTTAGCTCTTCGAAACTCTTAAACCACTTTACAACAATCTTCCCGTCCTTGACCTTTTTGCCCTTAATAGGCTCAAAGGCGTTTCCGAACGGGTTTTTGCCGATGATGCCTATGATTATCGGCTCATTACTGTCAGCGGTTTTTTCCTCCGGCCAGTCAACAAACCTGATAAAGTTATATAAAAAAGCGGCCTTGATTTGATACTCCCGGCTTTGTACAGATTCAGGCAGGGCCTCTGCTGCAATCGGTACCACAAACAAAGCCAGAGCTAAAACTACAAAGATGTAAACTTTATTTCCCATTCTTTTGCAATTATTGAATCTCTCGTATTACCCACCCCTATATAACTAATTCTCCAACTTAGAACTTCCATATCAGCCTGATAAAGTACTCAGTGTGGGGGTTGATGTCGCGGGAAACCCCATCATAGGTATAACCACCCCACCATGGGTGGTCCTCACCTGTAAGATTGTATCCGCTTACCTGAAATTCAAAGTTTTTATTTAACTTTAACGTAAGGGTGGCGTTTAAGTAATTTGCCGGCCATTTCAATTTGGAGTCAGCGTTGCGCTGGCCACGGATTCCCCAGGGACGAAAGTACGTAAGCCCCAAGGTGCATTTATCCTCGATGAGATTAATAATAGCCTGCGCCTTGGTCATATGCGTAGGCATCTGCGCCCAGTCATGGTGGTTGTAGGATAGATAAGTTGCATCGAAGCTGCTCTCGACATCGGCGAAGTGCACCGGCCGGCTGAAACTATGACTTAATTTAAGCTTTAGATTTTTGGTTCGATAGTCCCCTGAGAATTCCAATCCTGTGGCTTTTACTTCCGGCCAATTGTACTGGGAGCCCGGGCCGCCTTGATTCCTACTCCAGAAGTTGATTAAGTCCTTGTACATAGTGTAATAACCTATCAAAGATGTGCTGAATTTTGGGCTGAACTTATGCAAGATGTGTAACTCAAAACTCTGGACCTTTTCCGGGTCCGGCTTTTCTTTTGTTGTGCCGATGACTGCCGAATAATGCGACCAGGGAGGCGTTCGGTAACCGGTGTTGTAAAGGAATTTCAGGTTCGTCTTTTCACTAAGGTCGTGAGAGATGGCAAACCGGGGCGTAATACTCGTCGGGGTTTTGTTGTGGTTTTCTACTCGCACGCCGGCAAAAAAGGTGGTGCGTTCGTCAATCTGCCAAATATCCTCAGCGAGGAAAGCAGCAAAATAAAGGTTTTCCGGTCTTATGCTCCGACTATCGCTTCTATAGTAGACCTTGCCGGCACCTGCTCCCGTGCTCCTTCTCGAGACGCTTCGATTCCCGCCTCTAAAATCAGGACCGGAATGCATCCAGAAAAGTTCCAGCCCGCTGGTAAGTTTATGATTGGCCCAGCCATCGTAATAATGGAAGAACTGGCCCCTCAGCTTTCTCTCGCCACGGGTTGCTATTCTCGTGCCCGCCTCCGCAATAAAGCTTCTGGTACCATCGCCATTGAGATTGTTACTCCACCAATCTCTGGCCTTCTCCTGTCCCATTTCATCCATTCCGAAGGCAAGGCTTGCTTTTATACTGCTGTTTTCACTGAATTTGTGTTTGATTTCAGGCTGGACAAAGAACCAGTTGTGAAACCAATAACAGTCGGCGGTGTTCATCATATAGCGACTCTGTCCAGGGCGGCTGCCGCTGGTATATGGTTCTTCGAATTTGTCCTGAACGTACCTCATCCTCACAGTGAGGTCGCCCCGCTGGATATTGCCGTGGAACTTAAACGAGGGGTAGAAATGGTCCCAGTGTCTTCCAGCGTCGGCGTGGTTATCCCTGTTTCTCCTCCTCAAGTCGCTTGTAGTGCCGGGGTTCCAGCCTCCGCCTTTGGGAGTGAAGCCGTCGGACTGTTTATACCCAAAGTAGTAAAAAGAATTCCAATCATCTGCTTTTCTCTCACCAAACTTTATCGACGATTCAAACCTATCATATCTTCCATAGCCGGAGGTGAGCTCCGTTCCTTGAAAGTCCCTGCCGGTTTTGGTAATGAAGTTGATGACACCCGATGTGGCCCCGGAGCCATAAAGCGTGGAGCCGACTCCCTGAGTTATCTCAATTCGGTCCAGCTCATCCAGAAGCCCTAAGTATCTCTCGTTGAATGCTCCCCAGGAAGTAAGGGAAGTGCAGTTAAGCCCGTCAATCATAAAGATGTATTTACCGTTATTGTCGGCCGCTATGCCTCTAAAACAATAAAGACCGGTTCGTTGGGAGCGGTGGATATCGCCGACACCGCCGGGAACGATGTAGTTAATCACGTCGGTTAGATGCCGCAGCCCCAAAAGTTTCAATTCATCGGCGGTAATTACCGTAACGGTGGCGGGCATCTGCTCTTTTTTGAGAGGCCGGCTGGCGCCGGTGGTAACCACAATCGGCACTTCCATCAAAGCCTCAAGAGGCATTTCAAAAAAGTCCCCTTGTTCATTTGGCTCTTGTTGTTCTGCAAGCACCGGTGGGCAAATGCTAAACAAGCCCAAGAGCATCAGAATAAACACAAATTTGCGTATTAAAGAATATTCCTTCGCAAACATGAGTGCTTTCCTTAATTCAAAATTATTTTAACGGCTCGCTCTCATTCAAGCCGCAGTTCTGTACCATCAACTAAAACTGTTTGTTTTACAGCGACCCCCTTTTATTTTGGCGGTGTCAAAAAGAACATACTGCGACTACCAACTTCAGACTCCACCAAAATCTTGCCCCCATATATCCCGATAATTTTTCCACCCTTCAAGGCCCAATGTCCCAAAATTCATTGCGTAGTGCCGGTTTCCCCTGCTCGCCCGGTGCCACCCGCAGCAACCGTGCTTGTCGCCTTGCTAACAAGGTCAGTCAGCACCCGCACTATCCTGTCCCAATTTGGGTCGATAACAAGCTCGGAATCAGGCATAAAGCCTTCTAAGTCGATATCTCCTTTAGCCGCAAGCGGAGCTAAGGCTTTTAGAACCTGCGAAACTACCGAGCGAAGACCAAGCTCAGTCAGGTCCAATTCCATTTTGTCCGCATCAACTTGTGAAATATCGAGAAAGTTACTGACAATCTCTCTGACCCTGTCAATATTTTTGTCGGCTAACTCCAGATTATCATCTTTCGAACCAGTCCGGCCCGGAGCACTCATAATAGCATTGGAGATATTATTCTTGAGCTCATCCACCGCCGCTTCTAATCGATGGCAGACCGCAATAGCAAGCTCCCTTTTTAGCCGATTTTGTTTCTCCAATTTCTGATTTAAGGCCCTGAACTCATTCTCCGCATACATTCGTTCCGAAATGTTGCGAGCTATTACGACAAGCGCAACTTCGTTTCCGTTTTCGTCTCTAACTTCAGACCTGGTAAGAGAAACCGGAAATTCGCTGCCGTCCTTTCGTTTGTGGTAGAACCCAACCTCCCAACCGCCAACAGCTTGATAAGTGCTTTCTGCACCGGTGCTCAGAGGACTTTCTTTCCAGAGAATATTACTGTCTTTTCCAATAACTTCTTCCTCTTGATATCCATAAGTTTCACAAAATGCCCTGTTGACGAATGTAATCCTGTCCTCAAGGTCGGTAATATAGACACTATCATCGGTGCTCACGATAGCATGTGACAGCAATCGCAGTCTCGCCTCAATTCTCTTGTGCTTGATGGCATTTTCGACTGTGATTGGAACAGTTTTAAGATAGTTTCGCTCATGGTCTTTCACCAGATAATCATAAGCGCCGGCCTTCCAGGCCTTGACAGCTATTTCTTCATCGCCGGCCCCGGTGACAAATATAACAGGGGTATTCTTCACCGAATCCAGGATATCAAACGCTGTGCCATCGCCGAGTAAGTAGTCAGCAATTACAATATCAAACTGTTTGGAATCCAATATACTTTGAGCCTCCGAAACAGACCCGGCTATTGTGCAATCATATGGAAGCTCCTCATATTCCGTTAGCCGCTTAAAGGCCATTTGGTCCAGTTCATCGTCTTCAATTAGTAAAATTTTGTGTCTTATACTTTCCATACTCTTAGCCCCCATCTGGCAATTCGCTTAAGGTCCAGTAAAAGTCAATTGTCCTGATTGCCTCCACAAACTTTTTATAATCAACCGGCTTGACTATATAGCCCGCAACGCTCAGCTCAAAGCTTTCAACTATATCCCTTTCCTCCCTGGATGTGGTCAATACCACAACAGGAATCTTTCTCAGCGTATCGTCGGCTTTTGCGATTTTCAGAAATTCGATGCCGTTCATCTTCGGCATATTCAAATCCAGAAGAATGACACACGGTTTTCTATTACCCTCGTTTCTTAAATACTCCAGAGCTTGCTCACCATTAATCGTATGAGCTAACGGGTTCGCAACTTTAAGGTCCTTAAAAGCCCGTTTGACGGTCATTGCGTCCACGTGGTCATCCTCAACAAACAATATTGGCTTCTTTGAGTTTCGCGTCATCTTTAACCCCCCTTTCTTGCTTTGGCAATGTAAAGAAGAATGTGCTTCCTTCGCCCGGTTTTGATTCCACCCAGATTTTACCCTTATATAACTCTACAATTTTCTTCGTCACAGTAAGGCCGACGCCGGTGCTTTCAAATTCATCATGAGGTGATAATGTCTGGAATATTCGGAAGATTTTTTCGAAGTGCTTTTCTTCGATTCCAGGGCCATTATCAGCAACACTGAACTTCCAGAAGCCGTCCTCTTCGACACAGCCGACTCTTATTTGACCCTTTGGTTTATCCATATATTTCGCAGCATTGCTCAGCAGATTCTGGAACACCTGCACAATGCGGGTCTCGTCACACTCAACTATAGGTAGTTGATTTTCGATTGTAATTTCGATGTTCTCCGGCGGAGCAATCGTATCGATAACTTTCGGAACAAGCTCATTCAGATTCACCTGAATTTTTTCTTCTTCAACACGTCCGACTTTCGAATAACGAAGAACCCCGTCAATTAAATCATGCATTTGCTTCACTTTGGAAACCAGCAAATTCACTTTTTCTTTGCCGTCTTCGCCGAGCTTATCCGCATAATCAGTTGATATCCAATTTGCAACCGACCTTATACCGCGCAGTGGTGCCTTCAAATCGTGCGACACTATATGCGCAAACTCCCTCAGTTCCCGATTGATACTTGCCACCTCCTTCAAAAGCTCTGTCTGCCTTTCTTCAGCCATCTTGCGCTCTATAATTTCCTGCTGAAGCTGATTATTGACATCCCTAAGGTCAGCGGTGCTTTCCGTCACTTTTACTTCCACTTCCTCCTTAGCTTTTTGAAGCACCTCCTCAATTTGCTCATGCCTGACCACTTCTATCTTCGACCTTTCTATTTCTTTAAGACCTTGTATCGCGACACCCAATATAGGCATAGCGTAGCCGAAAACATTTGCCCAATGAGCCACATCAAAGAAAATGTCATAAAGATTCTTGGAAAAGGATATATAAATCTGCCCCCCTACGTTAAACAGGATACTGGCAAGAAGCATGCCGCAAAAGATATTGCCCTGTGCTAAATACCGTCTTAAGATGAGAAAAAAGGCTATCAAAAACAAAATAGCCGAAAAGAAATCAACAGGTCTTGAGATTAGTTTTTCAGCAAAGATAAACTGCGGCAGCGGAAGCATAAAGGCCAATCCCGTGATGCCCCCTCCAAGCAGGAGCGCCAAACCGGATAAAATATACACCTCTCGTTTTTCGCTCGCAACTTTTTTCACAAGTCGCTCTGAGAACGGGGCTGCTATTATCATCAGAGCCAGTGCAATCCTTCCACCCGCATAAGTCGCCGGAACAAATCTTGAAAGGTCGACCTTTACGTCTTCAAACAGACGGCTCCATGAAAGTATTCCATGGACCAAATCCTCGCTGCCACCTATTAAAAAACCGAGCCCGACAACCAAATAAAAAGAATCTTTCAAAGCAAAAAAATACACGAGACAGGCACCCCCGGCGAGCAACGCAAAAAGTGAACCTACTATTTTAATGCAGGAATGAAAATCGCTGGAACTAACCCAGTTGGAAAGAGCCACCTCAGGACCAATGGCAACAAACCCAAGAGCAATAAATATGCATATCAACGCAGATATATCTATTTTTTTGTTCCTGGTGTAGACCTTGTCAATAAATCCACCGTCGGCATCCCTGCCGGTAACAACCAAATCTTCCTCCATTTTACCTACTCTCTTTCAACGAACGGATTCTAATGCCTTAACCCCCGTTTCTTGCTTTGGCAATGTAAAGAAGAATGTACTCCCTTCCCCGACTTTTGACTCTACCCAAATCCTGCCGTCATACATCCCAATAATTTTTTTCACCAAACTCAAACCTATCCCCGTACTTTCAACTTCATCTCGCACCGACAATGTCTGGAATATTTGAAAGATTCTTTCGAAATATTTTTCTTCAATTCCAGGGCCATTATCAGAAACACTGAATTTCCAAAAATCGTTCTCTTCGGTACAGCCGATTCTTATCCGGCCCTGTGGTTTATCTATATATCTCACGGCGTTGCTCAGCAAATTCTGGAAAACCTGAATAATGCGGGTCTTTTCACACTCAAGTACCGGCAACTGGTTTTCAACCGTAATCTCAATATTCTCCGGCGGAGCAACCATATCGATAATTTCCGGAACAAGCTCATTAAGATTCATCTCAACGTGTCCTTCTTCAATACGTCCGACTCTCGAATACTGCAGGATTCCATCGATCAAACTATGCATTCTGCCCACCCTGCCCAAAAGCAAATCCAATTGTTCTCTGCCGTCCTCATCGAACTTATCCGCATAATCAGTTGATATCCAATTCGCAAGTGTTTCGATACCCCGCAGCGGCGCCTTCAAATCGTGCGACACTATATACGCAAAATCCTTTAATTCTCGATTAGCGTTTTCCACCTCCTCAAGAAGTTGGTCCTGACGCTCCTGTGCCAGCTTGCGCTCCGTGATATCGCGAGAGATGGCTATTATGTAGCCTTCTTTCTTTTGACTTACGTATTTTAGACTTGTTTCCACGAAAAATGTCGCTGCATCTTTGCGCTTATGCCGGCCTTCTATAACAATATCCCCCTTGAGTTTTAGTTCTTTGAGGCGCTGCCGCCACGAAGAATCATCCGGTATAGTTTCCTCGATGTCTTTAATGCTCATATCGAGTAATTCTTTTCTCGTATACCCGAGACTGGCACATACTTTGTTGTTTACATCCAGAAAACGACCCTGTTTAGGCTCCATTACAAAAATACAGTCATTTGACCGGTCCATTAGATTTCGAAATAATTGCAGCCTCTCTCTTGTCTGTTTGCGCTCGGTGGTATCGACAAAACAGCCAAGTAGATGCTTGCGACCGTTCAGCATTACAGGAACAACGGTCTTGAGAACCGGCACCTCCGTACCGTCAGGTCTTAACAGCACACACTCCGAATTGTCAATGGCCTGTCCAAGGTCGGTAATCGGGCACTTCCCAGCTTCCGCCGGGCAGATAAATTGGTGACATACACGACCAATAATTTCTTCTCTGGGTGCACAAATCATCTCGGCTGCAGCTGGATTGATATCCACAATCGTATGGTTTTCCGCATCGATGACCACAATTCCAGTCTGTATAGAACCTAATATGACCTCCAAACGCTCTTCGTTTTCCCGCAGCACCTCTTCTGCCTTCTTGCGTTCGAGTGAATATCGAATAGTTCGAACCAATAGGTCCTTGAAAACCTTGTTCTTGACGAGATAGTCACCGGCCCCTCTCTTTACAGCCTCAACCCCCATTTCCTCGTCCGCAAGACATGTCAACACTACAACGGGTATATCTGGACAGACCTCACAAACCCTATCAACTGTCGCAAGGCCTTGACTGTCCGGAAGTCCCAGGTCAAGCAGCACCAAATCAAAGCTGTTGTTCTTGAGACGCTCCAGGCACTCAGCCAGACTCTCAGCTGTCTGGACAGCAAATTTAACCGGCTGCTTCACTTCCGCCAGAGTAAGCTTTGCCAATCTGCAGTCGCCGGGGTCATCGTCCACCAAAAGGATATGTATCAATTCCTTGTACATTGTAATTAGCTCCTCGAAACTTTCCTGCATATAGTAAACCAATACTCTTCAAGCTTGCTCATCATACCCCGGAGGCCTTCTAAATTTACGGGCTTCCTTATGTAGCCTGATGCGTGCAATTTGTAACTGTCGATAACATCCTGCTCCGAATCCGAAGTCGTCAGAATCACAACCGGGATGGTGTCCAGCTCATCATCGGCCTTGATACGCCTGAGAAACTCTTTCCCTCCCATTCCCGGCATATTCAAATCAAGTAAAATCAAGTCCGGCATAGGATGCTCGCTGTCGCCGGCTTTGCTGCCGGAGAGGTAATCAAGAGCATCCTCCCCACTTTCAGCAACAAAAAGCTCGTTACTTATCCGCTGGTTCAACAGCGACTTCTTTATCAGCTTCTGGTCTCCCGGGTCATCTTCCACCAGTAGTATTATTGCTTCTTTTAATACCTCCATTTTGACTTCCCTTCTGTTTTATTTGTTGTTTCTGTTATTCTCTAAGCGTTACGATATCGCTACCGGCTCTTTTGCCGCTGAGAGAATAAACCAAAAGGTTGAGCCTTCACCCTCTTTTGATTCGACCCCAATTCGGCCGCCGTGCCTGTCCACTATTTTCCTGCACACCGCAAGCCCGATTCCTGCACCTTCGTATTTTCGCCTCGACTGCAGCCGTTTGAACATCTTGAAAACATCCTCGCGGAACTCTTCCTTAATCCCAACACCATTGTCCCGGACTTCTATCCTGACCTTATCGCTATTAAGCCGTTTGGCTGTTATAGCAATTTGCGGCGGGGTCCCCCGGCGGCGATAATTAATACCGTTGGCAATAAGATTCTGCAGTAGCTGTCTCATCTGCAGTGGGTCGGCCTTGACCTTTGGCAGAGGCTGTGGAACTTCAACCGCTCCATTTGTTTCTTCCAACATCGTTGCAAGCTCCAATTGCTGTAACTGCTGGACAATTTCATTCAAATCGACGGCTTCAAATGGGGCTTCTTTCGTATTAAGTCGCGAATATGCCAACAGGCCTTCTATCATTTGAGTCATCCTGTCGGCACCGTCTATCATAAAATCCAGATTCTCACTCCCATCTTCTTGAAGCTTGCCTCCCAGAGACTCTTTCAGCAGTTCCCCAAAGGAAGATATTTTTCGCAGTGGCTCGTGAAGGTCGTGCGATGCTATGTAAACGAAATCCTCAAGTTCACGGTTAGACGCTTCGAGCCTGTCCGCCGTCTCTCGTAAATCTCGATTTAAAGCTACCAATGCATCCTCAGCCCGCTTGCGCTCGTCCATTTCGGATTGTAACTGCTGGTTGGCGGCCTTTAGGTGCTGTTCGCTGGCCTGCAACTGCTGGTTGGCGGCGTTGAGATTGTCTATGGATGTGGTCGTCTTCTTTAAATCCTCGGTCATTTTTCTGAAAGAACCAGCCAGTTGACCGACTTCATCATTTGAGGTAATCCTTATCTCGGTGTCTAATTTGCCATTACCTATTTCAAGTGCGGCGTGTTTAAGTCTTGTGAGGGGTGCAGAGATGGAACGGGAGGTAAATAACCCTAAGCCTATAGCTAAAAATACGGCGATAACACTTATTATAATGGTAACATTGGTAGTTCTACTAATCCCTCTTGCAATACTTTCCTTTGCCGGTTTTATGTGTTCCTTATGTACATGTTCAATGAGTGGTTCTAATGCATCCTCGTGTGCAATCTCTACGTATTTATTAGCTTCTCTTACTCTTTCTTTTATAAGTTCTAAGTCAGCCCCTTGCCTATGGAGTTCAAAAGCGGCCTCTATTTTAGTATGGTATATCTTCATATTGTCATAATATCTCTCCAACCAGAGTTCTGCATGTTCACAAGCATCTCTGCTGTATTTCTGGAAAATCTTTTCTAAGCGTTCCTTTTCGTAGAAATAATCAGCCCTTCTTTCTTCTAAGCCCACATCTAAAAAAAGATAATTGTTTGCTGCAATCTCCTGGTGCTCCTGTGCTTCCATTAGCTGCCATACATCATCAAGCTGTGAGACAGACCCATACACTTCTTGCTCAGCAATATTTTGTGAACTTTTATTGTGAAGAATACTAATAATCCCAACAACTCCCACCAACAAAGCAACACTTACAAATCCCAGAACCAATTTTTGGCTTATCTTCATTTTTTCACCCCTTTAATTTAATTCTACAGCTGTCGATAGAAGCACTGCCTTTTTCATAATCATTTTCTTTCCTTCAAAATTGTTCAAAATATCGCCTTAGGAATAGTACCGGCTGCCCTTTTATGGCCTGGGTCTCCTTCTTTTTACGAGACAACATTCTTCAGACTGCTTAAAAGCTGTAAGAGATACTTAAGCCGCACCACAGTTCATTCTCCTCATTAACAGAATCATCCATCGAAATCTGATAGTTCAGTTCCGGCCTAATAGCTATAGCGCCAACTGCGATACTGGTGGAAGCGCCTAAAACAACGTGTGACCAGTCGTGGTCTATCCTGTCGCCACCCATACCGCCGTTGTAAACCATCTCAGCGGAAAGATGAATCATCTGTATCCGGCCCTCTGTCAGCAAGTCCGACACCGACAAATCATAGCCAAGACCTAAAATGTGAACCCAGCCGCCGGCCTTGCGATTAACCGCATCGCTTTTGGCCGGCCATAGTCCGCCGACATAGTAGCTCGGCACTAAAGGATTGCCGCCTATGACAATGAGATTTGGCCACGAGAAACCTGCGCCAATTTCCTGCATATCTTTATACTTGGAGCCGATGTTGGGGTAGTCATAACAGGTCCAATTGACCGAATAGTCGGTGGCACAAGGCGTGTCCTGCAAAAAAGAGCCGCTATATGTTGTAATGTAATCCATTTCTTCCTGGTCCTCGGAGCCGCCTGAGAGGGCCCAGCAACTCCACACTGTTGAACTAAAACCTGTCCCAGGCCAGCCTAAATCAATACTTGGCTGCACTGCTCCACCGTCATCAAACTTGTCGAAGCCACGCCAGATGTATTTGCTAACAAAGCTGGTACTCAAACTAATTCGAGGCTTGTTTCCTTCAATTCCCCACCCCTGGCAAACACTCATCACGCTCACTAAGACCACAACACTTAATAAGGCCATTCCCTTTTTCACAATCACTTCTTTCCTTAAAAATTATTCAAAACACCGCTTAGGGATAGTACCGGCTGCCCTTTGTGGCTTGGATTTGGCAGGACCTTTGCCGTTTGACTCGGGCAGCGGTACTATCCGTTAGCAATTAAGAACTCTCAATCAGTAACTCATCTATTCTTTTCCTTAAAGAGCAACGACCCAAAAGAAGGCGTTGAACCTATTGCGAAAGATACTTTTTGTTTTGAGGCCTGCCGGCCTGCCAACAACTGTCCTGTTCCAATCATTATGCTCGCTTTAATTAGTCGGCGTTTTGGGCAAGGCCAACACCAAAGACCTCACTGGTTTTGGCCCTCGAAAAACCTGGCGTGTTTACGCGAGCAAATAACAAAAAATTTCCTCATCTACCTGTCAAACGGCCTTCAGCTTATGCCCCAGACCTTAATCCCCCCGAATACACGCATATCAGAGGTGCAGCTCTTTTATTTTGAAAAGTCCTGGAAAAAGCGTATAATCCATACACTCTGGCCGAGAACCGCGGCTTTGAGGAAGGCCGAAATCATCAAAATGGCCGTTTAACAACGTTAATTCTGAAAGAATAACTGAAATTTGGCATTGTGAAAATTACGTAAAATCAAAATAAGGCGTAACCTCTGAAAAAAGAAGGAAAGGAATAATTATGGATAAGTCAAGCGAGATAACCAGAAGGCAGTTTCTGGAAAAGTCCTCACAATTTATGGCAGGCGGCGTAACGTTGTCCGCCGCACCCGGTTTGTTTGGAAGTCAGCAAAAATCAAAACAACAGCGCCCAAACTTATTGTATGTTTTCGCCGACCAGATGCGCAGCCAAGCTATGGGTTGTTCCGGCAACGAACAGGTTATCACACCACACCTGGATAAATTAGCAAAAGAAGGCGCCCTTTTAACCAATGCTATTTCCATGTTTCCGGTATGCTGTCCTTATCGTGCGATGTTGATGACGGGAAAGTTTCCCTTGAGCAACACCGTTATAACAAATGGGCCTGTTCTTCCGGAAAGCGAGCTTTGTATTGCTGAAGTACTGAAGGCAACAGGGTATCAGACCGGATACATAGGCAAATGGCACTTGAACGGCCATCAGCTTTCGAATAGACAATTTGTGCCGCCGGGGCCAAAGCGTCAGGGATTTGATTACTGGGCTGCCATAAATTTTAGCCATAACTACTTTGAGTCGTATTACTATCGTGATACGGATGAGAAAATACCAATCAAGGGCTGGGAACCGGATACTCAAACAGACTTGGCCATTAAATATATGGAAGAGCACAGGGACGATAGCAATCCTTTCTGTCTGTTTCTTTCATGGGGTCCGCCGCACGACCCCTATATCGCTCCTGAAAAGTACCAGAAGATGTACGATGCGGAAAAGCTAAAACTTAGAGGAAATATTTTTGATGCCACAGAAGGCGTATCTTATTCAAATCGACAGGTTATCGCAAATTACTATGCCGCTATAACCTCGCTGGACTGGAACATGGGTCGTCTAATGGAGGCGATGGACAAGTTGGGTATTGCAGATAATACGATAGTGGTGTTTACATCCGACCACGGTACTCAGCTTTTCTCGCTTTATCTTTACCATAAGCAGTGGCCTTATGAGGAATCTATCTCGGTACCTTTTATTATTCGCTGGCCACGGAAAATAAAGGCCAGCCAGGTAAATGACCTTCTTCTCGGCAGTGTTAATATTATGCCGACTCTTCTTGGGCTTATGGGAGTTGAGATTCCCAAGACGGTGGAAGGAAGAGACTTGTCCGGTTTTATTTTAGGAAATGCAACAGAACCGGAACCGGATTCGGTTCTTATAGAGGTAATAACTCCGTGTGGTCGCGTTATGGATAGAACCGGCATGCGTGCCTGGAGAGGGGTCAGAACAAAACGATACACATACGCAAGGTTCAGGGATGAGGACTGGATTTTGATGGATAATAAGCTGGACCCATTTCAGAGGCGAAATCTGATATATAACAAGGAATACAACGGGTTGAAGGAAAAGATGAGGGCTAAATTAGATGAATGGCTTAAGAAGACCAACGACCCGTTCCTGCCCGGCTCTGCTTATTACAATATCAGAACGGAAATGATTCACGACAGACCGCCCCTCTGGAAGCCGGAGAAATAAACACAATTTGGAGCCTTGCAGAAAGACATCGTCCGGCTCGAGACAGTCGAAATAAATTAAATCGGATGTATTATGAAATTAAGAAAAGCAAAATGGCATGTAACCGCATTCCTTGTCTTTTTATCTGTATTTTTAATTGGCGAGGAGCTCTTTGCCCCAATACTGACCCACGAAGAACTTGTAAACAGACACAGGGTGAAATTTGCTGAAGGATTCAGGCCTGGCGACCATCATCTTGAGCTGAGGGATTTGGGATTTGAACATGCCGATTTAATTCCGGCTGACGAAAGTAAAATAACTTCTCTTGTTGAAAGTCCTGATGGTGACATATTCGGAGGAACCACCGGCCGTGTATGTCATTTGTTTGTATATTCTTATCGGCCTGGCAAAGTCAAGTACCTATCGAACAGGGTCCAGCACTTAGGTAAAATCTCAGGCCATGAAAGTATCCATCATAGCCTTGTTGCCGACGAAGATGGAATAATCTATTTTGGAACAGGCCTAAATGAACTTGAGCAGCACTCAATCTCATTCCCACAGCCGGGCCATGCCGGTATTATGAAATCCCTCTGGGCCGATATTGAAAAAAGGTATTCTGATTATGAGGGCGGCCACTTGTTCAGATTCGACTACTCTAAGGAAAAGCGAAGATGGATTGGACCGGAAGATGAGTGCGGCGCCGAAGACCTTGGAATACCTGTTCCGCACGATGGAATCTACACTATGACAATAAATAATCAGCGCAGGGAAATTTACGGCATAACTTATCCTCACGGTCATTTCTTTGTTTATCAGATTAAAAAGAATAAGTTCACCGATTTAGGTGAAGTTTACAAGAATAAGGTCTTTGGCGGTCCCAATAACAGAACTCTCAGAAGCATAACAAGGTCCCTTATCTGTGATAACAATGGTTTTGTTTACGGTTCAACCGATGGCGGCAGGATTTTCAGATATGACCCTGATAAAGGTGAGATTACGAAACTTGACGTGAAAATCCCGGCAGTTTATTACAGCGTTGTCGAGGCCTTTGCAAAAGACCAAAATGGTATAATCTATGGAGGGACACTTGAAGGGTACTTATTCAGATTTGACGCTGAAAAGATGAAGCTGTCTAATCTTGGTAAGCCATTTGTGCAGATGAGGGTAAGGGGCCTTACAATCGGCAAGGACGGTTGTATTTACGGAATAGGCGGAGAAAGACCAAAGCACTGCCGGATGTTCAGATATGACCCTGCTGAAAGCCATTTCGACGACCTTGGGGTATTAAAGGTTATCAGAGAACCGTATTATTACACGACCGGTGTGCAGTTTGATGCAATGCTGACAGGTAAAGATGGTGTTATCTACATAGGAGAATCCGACAGAAGGGCGCATCTGTTCATTTATTATCCATAGGATTATTGGGAATTTAGATTGCTAACTTTTTAACAAGAGGTTTAACATGACAGTTAAAAATGTTCTGATTTTGATTACTGTGTGTTCTTTTTCTTTGCTTTCTTGCACACAGACTTTCAGCCAGGACATTACCGGCAAGAAGGTTGTTATGAAGGCCATCGAATTTCCAGGCAATTACAAGGAAGATGGCTGCTGGGCTGGTATATATTGCGCATCGGACGGCAAAATCTATTTTGGTCTCTGCACTGAAGGCGGGGGACATGCCCACTTTTATATCTATAACCCCGACACAGGCCAAATCAAACACAGAGCAGATATGGCCAAATTTTTAGGTGGAGCTGCCAAAGGAATAAGAACCCAGGGAAAAATTCATACAAAGTTTTGTGAAGATAAAAATGGTAACATCTATTTCTCAACCGCTAACATGGGTGCTGGCCCCATTGATGTTGACCCTCGAAGCTGGGAGGGGGGGCATTGGTGCAGATATAATCCTAAAACCGATACGTTAGAAGACCTTGGGCTGGTGGCATTTGACACAGGAATTTATGGTCTTGCCATCGACAAAGAAAGAGACCTGCTGCTCGGAACAGGATTTGACGGCCATTTTTATGTCCACAGCATCGAAACCGGTCAGACATTTGATAAAGGAAGGGTCAGTGCACGTGGCGGAGGGGTGGCGAGAACAGTAGTCTGTGACGATGAGGGTAATGTTTATGGAACTTTTGTTCCGGACAGGATATTCAAATATGATGCCAAATCCGGCAGGGTCCTCGACCTTAGTTTAAGACTTCCTACAGACCCGACCACTTATACTATAACCGCTTCTATCCAAAACAAGCTTATGAGAGCAGGTCTCTGGGATGATATAAATAGAAAGATGTACGGAGTTGAAGGTGCAACATCCATACTTTTCGAATATGACCCCAAAATAGGCAAAGAAGGGCAGATTAAGGTACTGGCCAGACTAATGCCGTATCAACACTCCGAAGAGGTTAAAAAATATCATTATGCAACTCTTGGATTCACCATAGGACTGGATAGAAAAATCTATTACATGCCATTTGGCACAATGGAGGAAAACAAGCGAAACAAAGGGGCAGGCCCTATCCACTGGGTAGGCCAGGCCAACTTGATAACATACGACCTTAATACCGGCCAGAAGCAGAACTTAGGACCTGTCTTTACAGACAAAGGTGAACCTGTGGTAGATTTCCTATCCAGGGCGCCAAGCGGAGGTGCAGCAACAGGCAAAGATGGAACAATATATTTTGTTGCCTGGGTAGAAGAAAAAGACCCCGAAAAAGTCTCTTTTCATTATAACAACACTCCCGCAAGCTTAAGACTGCTTATATATAAACCATAATAGATAATGTAGAAATGTTTTAATAATTCTCACTATAGCACTAATGAGGGATTATCAGAAATGATTAAACAAAGATTGATATTTGTTTTACTTCTTGTATTTTTATTTACGGCAGCAGATGTGTCCGGATATGACAAGGGATTAAGAGATAATTTCAAAAATCCTCCCCGGCAATATTCGCTTTTGCCTCTCTGGTCGTGGAATGATACGCTCGAGCCGGACAAGCTAAAGTGGCAGATTGACCAGATGGTCGAGAAGGGTGTTTACGGAGCATTCATGCACGCCAGAGTAGGTATTAACAAGGGTAAAACTCCATATCTTTCGCCGGGCTGGTGGGACGCTGTTAATACTGCGGTTACTTACGGAAAAGAAGTTGGTTTTTATCCCTGGATTTATGATGAGGATAAGTGGCCCAGCGGCAGCGCCGGCGGCAGAACGGTGGCTGTCAATCCCCAAGATTTCTCACAAAAAGGTCTAATATATTCCAGAATGGAGATAGAAGGACCACAGAGTATAAAACTACCTTCTCCTGATGAGTTAGTCGGCATAATAGCAGCTAAATTTGCTTTGCGGTCTGTTATTGACGGGCGGTCTCTAACGGATATCAGCGACTTTTCAGGAAAGCAATGGCGTGTACCTGAGGGTAAATGGCTGATTATGACCTTCCGACAGATAAGGGACAAGGAAGCGACATCGAGGCCACAAAGAGGGATTGACTATCTGGACAAAGAGGCCGTTGCCGCTTTTATAAATATTACGCACGAGGAATATTACAAGAGGTTCGGTGAGCACTTCGGCAGTGTTATCCCGGGTATCTTTTTTGATGAGATTTCAGCGAAATTGCCGGGAGCGGATTTTGTCTGGACAGACGACTTTTTAGAAAAGTTCAAAGAGAGAAAAGAATATGACTTAAAAAAATATCTGCCACTATTAATTTATGATGGGGGTGATGTAACCCCCAAGATAAGATGCGACTATTATGATGTATTTACGTCGTTGTATGTTGAAGCGTGGTTTAAGCAGATTGGCGATTGGTGCAGCGAGCATAATATTCCTTTAACGGGACATACGTATGAGGATATTTTTAGTTACGTAACACAGGGTGATTACTTCAGGACACTTGCCCCCCTGCAGATACCATTGACAGATAACGAGGATTTTAGATATTCATTTCCAAGACATATCGAATGGTTTAAGCCCAAGCAATTAAGCTCGATTGCACATTTGAATGGCAGAAAGTTTGCAGGCGCTGAAGCTCTGGGTGGCAGCAGCGGGTCATACACTCTGGAGGAGCTTCGTTATGGTATTTCAATGCTTGGTGTCTATGGAATTAATTTTATGGCCCTTCACCTTTTTCATTATACCACTGATGTCCCATGGGCATCCGCAGATTACCCGCCAAGCTGGTTCTATCAGAATCCTTACTGGAAATACTTTAGTCAAGTAGCGAAGTTCGCACAAAGGGTCTCATATATGGGCAGTGAAGGCAGACACATTTGTGATATTGCCATATTATTTCCAATCACAAGTCAGTGGACATCGGGACGATATGAAGGCAGCTTGGGCCTCGGCAAAAAATATACCATCAAAGAATTAGATGATATACTTTCACTTCAATATTTTAACGTGCAGAAGACACTGCTCGATAATCAGATTGACTATGACATTATTGACCCCGCTTCGATTCTAAAATCAAACGTATCAGAAGGGAAAATTGAAATCGCAGGAGGAAAATATTCGGTCCTGATTCTGCCACCATTGTCTGTGATAAGAAGAGATGTTCTTGAAAGGATAAGGAATTTCTACGAAAACGGGGGGACGGTCATCGCGCTGAATACACTGCCACTTTCTTCGATGGAAGCAGGCAGAAGGGACCCGTTTGTTATAAAAACTGTTAATGATATTTTTGGTTTTAATCCGCTTTTCCTGCGCTCGGGATATTTTGAAATTGACAAAACATATTCAAATAAATTCATTACTAACGCAAGCAGGAAAAACGGAAAAGCTTATTTTACAAAGGAAGTGGAAAATGTACCTCTGATAGTCGAAAAATCCGTGGACAGGGACATTATTATCAAGGAAGGCGCCCCTGCCGGTTTTCATTTTCTACACAGAACTACGGGAGACTATGATATTTACTATCTTGTAAACAGCCAAAGAGTCCCGAGGCAGTGGACGGTTAGTTTTCGGTGCACCGGAGGAATTGAGAAATGGCATCCTGAAACAGGGCAAATAGAAAAGATATACGGCCTCAAAGATGACAGCGATAGAACAAAAATAAGTCTTTCATTTAAACCCTGGGAAACTTACTACGTGGTGTTCGATAAGAGCGAGAATATAAAACACAACATTGCTTTGGGCGGCACAAATCTGAAAAATATTAAAATAGCAGATATAAAGGAAAACAAAATAAAAATCCAGGGATGGGAACCGACCGGAACCGATTCTCTTTACGTAAACATAACAAAAGGCTTTCCCAAAAAGGAGATAACGAAAAAATGGGAAAGTAAAAATTCGTTATCGGAAATTAAGTTAGGCGGCAAATGGGATTTTATCCCCGTCGGCAAGATGCTTGATTACAAATGGCAGCCAACAGTAAAAAATGCACAACTCGAATTGCCTGTAATGGAATTTTATCCCGCAAGAACCGTTAATACAATCAAAATGGAAGAACTGCTTTTACCGGAGAGTGAGAACATCTACTGGAAACAGATAAAGATTAAGGATACGTGGAGCAAGGTTGCAGGATGTGGGCGGTATCTTAGCTGCTGGGACGGCTGGTGGATAACATACAGTGATTTGAAGCCTCACTGGGGAACTCTTGGCGGAAATGAAATTAAATTCAGAAAGAAAGTGATTATTAACGACACAGTAAAAAATGCGTGGCTATCTATAACCGCTGATAGAAAATATAAATTATCTATCAACGGTAAAATTGTTGGAGAAGATGACGATTGGAGAATTCCTGAAACGTATGATATAGCACCATATTTGAAAACGGGAGAAAATCTTTTTGAGGTTTCTGTAAAGGATGCTGGTGCACTGCTTCTGCAGGCCGAAATTGCATTGGCAAATGACAGAAATATTAAGGTAGTTTCCAACCGAACGTGGGAGGTTTCCAGTAAAGGTGGCATCTGGGGAAAAGCTTTTGAATACGTAAATCCCCCTTTAGGGCCCTGGGGTAATATTGAATTGAAAAAGCAACCGCTGCCATTTCCCGTCAATGTGTGGTACCGCCGGGAGCTGCCGGCCGGTGCAATTGGAATGACAGCTCCAGTGATAAAAGGAGATTGTCGAATATTTGTTAATGGCCAAACAGTTAAATTTAAACGTGGCCAGGAGCGAATAATTTTTAGAAAACTATTAAATGATGAGAAAAATATACTTCTCGTCAAAGTCAACGTAAAAGACTATTCAGAAGGGATAATTGAGCCAATCACGGTTATATGTGAACCACTGAAAGTTACGTTAGACCTTTGGGAAAACTATGGTTTGGATTGGTATTCGGGCAGATGTTTGTATTCGAAAGAGTTTGTGATAACCGATGATTATCTTGCCCCTGATACTAAACTTGTCTTAGACCTTGGTGAAGTAAAGTATTTTGCGGAGGTCTGGATAAACAATAAACTTGTCAGTAATAAAATATGGCCTCCTTTTCAGGTAGAAATTCAGGATTATTTGAAAGCCGGCGAGAATACTATTAATCTTGTCATTGCCAACTTGATTGCCAATGAAATGAAATGGAATATTTTCGATGAATCCCTGACAACTCTCCGTGCGAGGTGGGTCCAGGATTTAGGTATATCAAGAGAGCCGGACAGACTCAGTTCCGGCATTTTGGGTCCTGTTAAGATTATTCCATTGAAAAAGACAAACCTTGAGATTTCAATATTGGATTAGTTGTAATTTCAAACCTCATCCGGTAGGCATTATGGAATTTCATAAAAAGGACACGGGTTTGTAATTGTCAGACAATCGGTTTGATAGGTGAATTTTTATGAACAGCAGAAATATAATTAGAACATCCGTTTTAGCAATCACCATCATTTTTATTTTTGGCACGGTCGGCGCTGCAGCAAAAGAGCTGGAAGGTGAGGTCGTAGTTTCAGTATCTAAAAAGGTTGGCAATATAAATCCTGATATTTACGGTTTATTTATGGCGACGGTCTTTCGGCATTTTGACGGAGGCATATGGGCGGAGATGCTGAAAAGCCGAAAGTTCGCCGAAGACGACAGGGGAGGAAAACGTTACGGAGTCGTTAGGCCCTGGTTCCCAATCGGCAGAAATGAAAAAACACACTTCGCCCACGACAATACCATCTATTATACCGGCACCCAATCCCAAAAAATTATAAGCGAAGACCCAGCCAACCGGCGCACCGGAATCGCCCAGGAACAATTGTATTTTGATAAGAAAAAAAGCTACCACGCAAGAGTTAATCTAAAACAAAAAGACATTACCGTTCCCATCACCATTGCTCTGGAAGGTGAGAATAAGGTTTACGCTAAAAAAGAAATCACCATCACCGGCTCAGATTGGCAACGATTCTCCTTCACGCTAAAACCAAACCATACAGACAAAAACGGTAAATTCACCATCACGTTCCCCGGCAGCGGCACATTGTGGGTCGGCAGCGCATCGCTTATGCCGGGTGATAATGTTTCGGGATACAGAAAAGATGTCATTGAGGCAATGAAAGAACTGCGGCCGCCGAATATAAGATGGCCCGGCGGCTGCAATGTTGATTGCTACCGCTGGCAGCAAACAATAGGCGACAGAGACAAAAGACCCGCTCAGTTCAACCACGCCTTCCCAAAAACAGAACAATGGCTCACTCACGATGCCGGTATCGATGAATTTATGGACCTTTGTCGTTACACCGGTGCAAAACCACATATCGTCGTCAACGCCGGCGACGGCACCGCCGAAGAAGCGGCCAATTGGGTCGAATACTGCAACGGCTCACTCGACACAAAGTTCGGAAAACTCCGCGCACAGAACGGCCATCCCGAGCCTTACAATGTAAAAATCTGGGGAATCGGAAATGAACTCTTCGGCAATTGGGAACCCGGACACGTTGATGAAGAAACCTACGCAAGAAAATGTGCCGAATTTGGCAAAGCTATGCGCGCCGTGGACAAAGACATAAAGTTTGTGGCCTGCGGCGGCAGATACTGGAAATACCCTCGCTGGAACCAGGCACTTTTCAAGATAGCAGGTGATTATATAGACTATCTTTCTTTGCATTCCTACGCCAAAAAATACAGAAACACACTTAAAAAAGAAGAGCTCAAAGACCCCAAAATGGCAGAAGAGCTCTACTACTACCTCGCCTCTTCTCCCTACGGCGTCGAAGAGCAAATCATCGAAACAGATAAAGAAATAAGACAAACTCTCCCAAACAGACCAGACCTCACCATCTCATTCGATGAATGGAACGCCTATTACTACCGCTCCGGCCCCTTCGAAGAAATCGAATTTGCCCAAAGGGACGCCGTTTACACCGCCGGAATGTTCCACGCCTTCAGACGTCAGCACAAAGCGGCAACTATGGCAAACATCTGGGGGCCTATAAACACCAATGGAATGATTCGCGTAAACCCCTCCGGCATGTTCTTTAACCCTCAATACCTTATCTTCAAAATGTATGCAGACCATTCAGGGCCGACACTGCTCAAATCCAGCGTAAAATGCGACAGTTTTCCCGCCCCCGAATATGAAAGAGGCCGACCTCAGGCAAAAGGTCATATCCCTTATCTGGACGTTTCAGCCACGATGAACGAGGATGAAAACATTATTTATTTGGCGGCCATCAATTTACACGCTGATAAAAATATCAAAACCAGGATTTCGTTCGATAAGTGGGATTTTTCCTCAGAAGTAAAAATCTTTGAGCTTTATGATGACGATTATATGACTGAAAACACTTTCGAGCATCCGGACAGGCTGACTATAAAAGAAAATATTTTGAATGATATAACCAGTCCTTTTGGTTATAATTTCAAACCTCATTCGGTAACAATTATGGAATTCCGCAAAAAGCGTACAACTTTGCAATTGTCACGTAATTAATTGAATAGGAGAACCTTTATGAACGGGAAAAATACAATTGGAACATCTATTTTAGTAATCATTTTTCTTCTTGGGATGATTGGGTGCGGCTCAACTGACACAAAAGGATTTTCAATATTCGACTTTTTGAATATAGGAAAGCGTTTGGAAGGAGAGGTTGTAGTTTCAACATCTGAAAAAATCGGCATTATAAATCCTGACATTTACGGCCTGTTTACGGAGATGTGCTTTTACGAGTTTAACAGTGGGATGTGGGCCGAAATGCTGAAGAGCCGAAAGTTTGCCGGAGATGACGGGTGGGATGAACGCTACGGGGTCGTTGGCTCCTGGTACCCCATCGGACGAACACAAAACACACACTTTATGCATGATAACAGCACCTATTACTGCGGAAACCAATCACAAAAAATCATAAGTTGGGAAAAGCCACACCATAAAACTGGTATAGGCCAGGGAAAACTCTTTTTCGAAAAAGGCAAAACCTACCAAGTTCGAATTAACGTCAAGCAAAATGAGATACGAACCCCGTTAGTTTTTGCATTAGAAGGTAAAAAAGGTGTCTATGCAACATACAAAATCTCTCTTCAAGATACTGATTGGAATCGTTTTTCATTTAATTTAAAACCAACACAAACGGATAAAAATGGTAAATTTACAATATCATTCTATGGCAGCGGGACACTGTGGATGGGTAGTGCCTCGTTGATGCCGGACGATAATATTTCCGGCTTCAGGAAGGATGTTGTTGAAGCTTTAAGAGCACTCCATCTGCCAAATATACGTTGGCCGGGCGGTAATATGGTTTCCGAATACCGCTGGGCCGAGAGTATAGGCGACAGGGACAAAAGACCCCCGCGGTTTATCAGAGAGCTGTGGGACCCATTTGATGTCGGTATCGACGAGTTTATCGAGCTTTGCCGGCTGATAGATACCAAGCCCTATATCGCTGTGAATTCCGGGGACGGCACCGCCAAAGAAGCGTCAAATTGGGTCCAATACTGCAACGCCGGCGCGAATACCAAATATGGCAAGCTAAGAGCAAAGAACGGACACCCCAAACCTTATCGAATCAAGCTCTGGGGAATCGGCAATGAGATGTTCGGTAACTGGCAGAATGGGCACGTGGATGAAGAAACTTACGCAAGAAGACATCTCGCATTTGCAAAGGCGATGCTTGCCGTCGATAAGGATATAAAGATTGTAGCGACAGGCGGCAGGTACTGGAAGTATCCGCGATGGAACCAGGCGCTTTTTAAGATTGCCGGTGACTATTTTGATTACCTGTCGCTTCATTCATACGCCAAAAAGTATCGCAGACATATGAAAAAGAAAGACCTCGAAGATAAGAAGTTTGCAGAGGAATTTTACTATTACATCGTCTCATCACCTTACGGTGTTGAAGAGCAAATTTACGAAACCGACAAAGAAATCAGAGCCGCTTTGCCTAATCGGCCCGACATAAAGGTGGCTTTCGACGAGTGGAACTGCTGGGCGTATCTCGAGCCGTACGAGCATGTCGATTTTGCCTTAAGAGATGCTCTTTACACAGCCGGCTTTTTTCACGCATTCAGAAGACAACACAAAGCGGTGACTTTGGCGAATTTTTCCAAAACAGTAAATGCAATGCCTTTGATAAAGGTAAAACAATGCGGGATGTTCCTTAATCCCCAGTATCTTGCTTTCAAGATGTACCTGGACCACTGCGGGCCGATATTACTCAAGACCGGCGTCGAGTGTGACAGTTACCCTGCCCCGGAATACGAAAGAGGACGACCTCAGGCAAAAGGCTGTATCCCTTATCTGGATGTTTCAGCGACGATGAGCAAGCATGAAAATATCGTCTACGTAGCGGTCATCAATTTACACGCAGATAAAAATATTAAGACCAAAATGTCGTTTGATAAATGGGATTTTTCTTCGGTAGTAAAAATCTTTGAGCTTTATGATGACGATTATATGACTGAAAATACCTTCGAGCATCCGGATAAAATAACTATAAAAGAAAATGCACTGAGCGGCATAACCAGTCCTTTTAGTTATAACTTCAAACCTCATTCCGTAACAATTATGGAATTCCGAAAAAAATAAGCGCGAAGCGCGAACTGATGGGTGGCAGCCTCAAGCGCAGCTTGAGGATGGCCACTCCCCCCGTCTACAAACTATGAACTATGAACACTTTTTTACCTAGTGTAAAATTTGTGCACGGCTACGTACGTGTATTTTTCGCCCGGATTGAGAATCGTCGACGGGAAATTGGGCTTATTTGGTGAATCCGGAAAGTGTTGCGTCTCCAGGCAGAGGCCATAGTGCTTTTTGTATACCGTGCCCGATTTGCCGGTTATTGAGCCGTCCAGGAAGTTGCCCGAATAGAACTGAATCCCCGGCTCAGTGGTATGGATTTCCATTACCCGCCCGCTGTCCGGGTCAGATATCCTCAAAGCCAGGGCCATTTTCCCCCCGCCGCTGTTGAGCACATAATTGTGGTCATAGCCGCCGGGGTCCTTGCCGGGTACCTGGGCAATACGGGAACCGATAGGAGCAGGTTTAGTAAAGTCCATTGGAGAGTCCTTTACAGATTTTAACTCTCCAGTGGGTATCAGCTTATCATCTACAGGGGTGAATCTGTCGGCATCAATCATAAGCTCATGACCTAAAATATCACGCTTGCCGGCTGTAAGATTGAAATAAGTGTGGTTTGTCAGATTTATCGGCGTGGCCTTATCGGTTGTCGCTTCATAGTCTATTCTCAATTCATCATTGTTTGTAAGACTGTAGGTGACTGTGCAAGACAAGTTGCCGGGATATCCCTGGTCGCCGTCATAACTTCGATGGGTCAGTCTGACCCCAACTGCATCTTTGGTTTTTACCTCTTGCGCATTCCAGACAACCTTATCGAAGCCTCTAATTCCACCGTGCAGATGTGTTATATCGTTTTCATTGAGAGTAAGCTGGTAGTCAACGCCGTCGAGTTTAAACTTGCCATCGGCAATGCGATTGCCGTACCTGCCGACAATACACCCGAAATAGGGGTTGTTCTTGACGTAGTCGTCCAGCTTATCGTAGCCGAGTACAACATCGCTGAGTTTGCCGTCATGGTCGGGCACCTCAAGCGAAACCAGAATACCACCGTAGGTCATAATCTTGGCTTTGAGTCCGTTGATATTAGTCAGGGTATACAAATCGACTTGCTTGCCGTCGGGGGTTTGACCAAAAGATTCTTTTTTAATGCTCATTTTTGCCCTCTTTTCAATTTCAGCCTGGTGTCGTCCTAAAGCAAACGATTGCTTTTCGCAGCCAAATATACAGATTACCGCTATCGTCAAAACAAAATCAACCCAAAATCTTACCTTCATTTTTTAACTCCCTACTTTAAGCGTGTTTGCATAAAGTTGTAAGCCCACTTGGAATATAACGCCCGGAAAATAAAATGTCAAAAAAATTATTTATACCCCATGCCGTACGGCATTGGGGGCCTCCATTGACGGTTTGCTTTAACTTCCCCTCCTGATTTGGCAGCAGCATGGAAAAAATAAACAAAAGATAGGAAAAACCTTGAAATATCCCGCCCCCGAGGTTAAATAGAGGGTTTTCAGGTCGGCGCTAAGCGTTATAAGAATATCGGATAATATAAAGGCAAATAATTGAAAGGTTAAATCGTGGGTGGTTTTGAGGCATTAGATTGGATAGCGATTGCAGCATATTTTGGTGTCATGCTGGCAATTGTCTGGTGGGTGGTTTTACAGAAACAAAGAACACCAACTGATTACTTCCTTGCAGGCAGACACATGCCTTGGTTTGTGGTTGGGGCCTCAATTTTTGCCTCAAATATCGGTTCAGAGCATATTGTCGGGCTGGCAGGACAGGGCTCAACCAGCGGCATGGCTATGGCACACTGGGAGATGCATGCATGGATAACGATAATACTCGCCTGGGTGTTCGTATCCTTTTATTACCGCTCAAAAGTCTTTACTATGCCGGAATTCCTCGAGAGGCGGTTTAATCCGACCTCACGCTGGATATTGTCTATCGTCTCGCTTGTGGCTTATGTGTTTACCAAGGTATCGGTAACAGTTTACGCAGGTGGGGTGGTCTTCAATGTGCTTCTGCCTGAGATTCATATACAGGTTACAGAAAATTTTGTCCTTGATGCGTTCTGGGTCGGGGCACTATCGACAGTGATTCTTACCGGCGTCTATACCGTTCTCGGCGGTCTGCGTGCTGTGGTCTATACCGATACTATCCAGACGGCGATTTTATTAATCGGTTCATTCTTTATTACTCTTTTTGGTTTATACAAACTCGGCGGCTGGGGCGAGCTGCAATCAATATGCCGTGAGAACGCCGCCAATTTCGCTTTATGGAGACCAAATACGGATAAGACTTTTCCATGGCTGGGTATATTAATTGCCTCGCCTATTGTTGGTATCTGGTACTGGTGCACTGACCAGTACATCGTTCAGCGAACATTATCAGCTAAAAATTTACGTAATGCCCGCCGTGGTGCAATCTGGGGTGCTTTTCTGAAAGTCTGGCCGGTTATGATCTTCATTGTTCCTGGTTTGATAGGCTACGCATTATATCAAAAAGGATTAATGACAATTCCTACCAAAATGGTCAATGGCGCAGAAGTGCTCGATGGCGACCGTGTCTTTGCGGTAATGGTCAGCTCGCTGTTGCCGGCGGGCCTTCGGGGCTTGGTTGTTGGCGGGCTGCTCGCGGCATTGATGAGTTCTCTGTCATCGCTTTTTAATTCCTGTGCATCACTGTTTACCGTGGATATTTATGAGAAAATCAATCCGAAGGCATCGGAGCGTCACCTCGTGACAGTCGGACGTCTTGCTACTGTGGTAGTCGTAGTGATGGGAATAATATGGATTCCTGTAATGCAACTTATCTCCGGCGGCGGCCTTTATCAATACCTCCAGAATGTTCAGGGCTATTTAGCCCCGCCGATTACGGCTGTTTTTCTTCTTGGGCTTTTCTTTAAACGTATTAACGGCAAAGGGGCCGTCGCAGGTTTGTCTATAGGTTTCATCGCAGGAATGTTCAAGCTGACCATCCAGGCACTTACAGGCGGCAACAACCCTGTAATTACATCGCCGGCTTTCCTCGTATATATTGGAGAATATAATTTTCTCTATGCTACCGGCTGGCTGATGCTTATCAGCATCATTGTCATTGTCGGGGTTTCGTTGTTGACGGCTCCTCCAAACAAGGAGCAGATTGCCAACCTAACCTATGCCACGACAACACCTGAGCAAAAGAAGGAAAGCCGCGAAAGCTGGAACTATGTCGACGTCCTGGGGACAGTTGTGGTTTTAGGGCTGGTACTTGGGATGTATCTGTATTTTAGTTTCTGGCTTAATTGACCGTCTCATAATCGCTTTCAAGCATTTTTTTGATAATTTATTTAAGCATACACGATTAACCTGGATTAAGGAAAGTCTATGTACTTACTCGGTTATGATGTTGGCAGCTCTTCGGTAAAAGCAACATTAATGCAAGCTGACAGTGGCAAGGCGGTCGCGTCAGCAACATCGCCAAAGAAGGAAATGGAGATAATAGCCGAAAGGCCAGGCTGGGCTGAGCAGCATCCGCAAGTTTGGTGGCAGAATGTCAAGGCGGCCACGGCCCAGATAAAATCAGCCTTCTCGTTTGACCCTGCTGATGTCAAGGCAATAGGAATTTCCTACCAGATGCACGGGCTGGTTATAGTCGACAAAAATCAGCAGGTGCTAAGGCCTGCGATAATCTGGTGTGACAGCAGGGCCGTTGAAGTCGGCAATCGGGCAGCTAAGGAGATTGGCGAAGTTAAATGCCTCCAGCGTCTGCTTAACACCCCGGGCAATTTTACGGCATCGAGACTGAAATGGGTTATGGAAAATGAGCCCGATGTCTACAGAAATATATATAAGGCAATGTTGCCAGGCGACTATATTGCCATGCGGATGACAGACAAAGTTGTGACCACCCCTTCCGGACTGTCTGAAGGCATAATGTGGGATTTTCAAAAGCACGGCCTTGCTGAATTAGTACTGGACCACTATGGGATTGACGATGGGCTGATTGCTGAGGTCTTGCCGACCTTTTCCATCCAGGGCGAGCTGACCAAACAGGCGGCTGATGAGTTGGGCTTAAAGGCCGGGACTATAGTTTCGTACAGAGCCGGAGACCAGCCGAACAACGCTCTGTCTCTTAACGTCTTAAACCCCGGTGAAATAGCCGCTAATGCCGGAACTTCAGGCGTGGTTTACGGCATTAGCGATAAGCCAAATTACGACAGCAAATCAAGGGTCAATACATTTGTTCACGTAAATTTCACTCCGGATGCGCCGAGGTATGGAGTACTGATGTGCCTTAACGGCACAGGAAGTTTGAACAGATGGCTGCGACACAACGTTGCCGACACGCTTGTCTATGACCAGATGAACGAACTGGCGAGCCGGGTCCGAGTGGGCTGCGATGGACTTGTGATTTTGCCTTACGGCAATGGCGCTGAAAGAACGCTGGAGAATAGGGATATCGGCGCGGTCGTTCAGGGCTTGAACTTTAACACTCATAACAGACCGCACTTGCTAAGGGCGGCGCAGGAGGGTATTGTTTTCGCATTAAATTATGGCGTTGGAATAATGCGCAGGATGGGTGTGGAGGTACGGACCGTTCGCGCAGGTAACGCAAATATGTTCCTCAGCCCTCTATTCTGCGAGGCCTTTGCGACCGTTACCCAGTCCGTTGTAGAGCTATACAACACCGATGGCTCACAGGGCGCAGCAAGAGGAGCGGGGATTGGAGCGGGAATTTACAGGGACTACAAAGATGCATTTGTTGGATTGGACTGCAAGCGCATTATTAAGCCAAATAACAACTTGGAATCAGCTTACAGAGCCGCTTACGAAAATTGGCTAAATGTCCTGGAGAAAACATTAAGGAGAGACGAAAATGAATAAAACTACGTTTGGAATAATTATTGGAAACAGAGGATTTTTCCCTGATGTCCTGGCAAAAGAGGGACGCAAAAACATACTCGAAGTGCTCAAAAAAAATGGTTTCGGCTCCGTGACTCTGTCGATGCAGCAGACAAAATACGGTGCGGTTGAGACCTTTGCCGATGCCAAAAAGTGTGCCGCCCTTTTCGCACAAAAGGGTGAAAATATTAGCGGCATAATTGTAACGCTGCCGAACTTCGGTGATGAAAAAGGCGTTGCAGAAGCTATCAAACGCTCCGGATTGGGCGTGCCGATTTTGGTCCACGCTGAGCCGGACACCCCGGGGAAAATGACCATCGCCGACAGACGCGACTCTTTCTGTGGAAAAATCAGCGTCTGCAACAATCTCAGGCAGGCTGGGATTCCTTACTCGCTGACAGAATCACACACCGTCAAAGTTACATCAGCCGAATTCAAAAAAGAGCTGGACGATTTTGCCTCAGTCTGCAGGATTGTTAAGGGACTTAAGAATGCCAGGTTCGGTGCCATCGGCGCCCGCACCGGTGCATTTAATACCGTCCGCTACAGCGAAAAAATCCTCGAACTTTCAGGCATTTCGGTAGAGACGATAGATTTATCTGAAATCTTTGGAAGAGTTGAGCGACTGGCTGATAACAACAGGGGCGTTAAGAGAAAATTAAATGCTATTCAGAACTACATTCCCACCGAATCAGTTCCCGCCGACAAGCTCTTGAAGATGGCTAAATTCGGTTACGTCGTGGACCGATGGGTCAAAGAGACCGAGCTTGACGGCACAGCAATCC
>JAUWIG010000022.1 GCA_030605475.1 Planctomycetota bacterium
CCTGTGCTGACCTGGCAAGATGCCTCGGTGTATCCAGAGCCAGAGTAGCCAGTGTTCTCAAAGGATTGATGAACCAACGACGTGAAATGACGAAATGACCAAAGGTCTCCGAGCTTAGCATAAAGCCCGCGAGTGTAATCACATCCCCGTGAATCTTAACACGGCCAAGATACCTGAAAGACCAAGCACGAGCAATGCGGCTCTCAATATTCGCATGAATTGTGTTCTGGGCTCCACAAACCGCCATATAAAGGCCCAAAACGCCGCGATAAGCCATATGTGTAAAGCAAAGGATAGAATACTTTCAAGCATAGATGTATTATGCCTATTTTAACAAGAAAGGTCAAGTAAAAATTGCCTATTTCAACAAAAAGGTCGAGTAAAAAATGGGGAGTCCGCAACGTAGGGGGTAACTCACCGTCGGCAATATCACTGTATATTTGCCTTTTGGCAGTTCAGGAACGGTCAAAAGGTTTCTTTAGCCTCTCGCAAGTCTCGGCGGATAGACCCAATGCGATACAAAAGCCGTTAAACTTGCACAAAGAGACCTTCACAGGTGTTTTACGCCCGTAACATGGTCGATTAACCACGATTTCAATACTGAAAAGGCGGTTTTTGTGGTATCTTTGTTAGAGGCTTTAGGTGCATAGAATTCTTTTGTGAACAATATGTCTTAGTATTTTAGGCATAAATATTAAAGTATTCTAAAAAGATAAGCCGAGTAGAATGCAGAGTTCTTAATAATTTCCGGGTTTCTTTAAAACTTATATTTATTTAGGAGAGTTAATGATGCATTTTCTCGAAGAACTAAAAAAGTGGCTTGGTGAGGTTACCGAAATTTTCTTATTGTTGATTGCCATTGGGATTGCAGTTGAAATCCTTTTTGGCAGCGCAGTTCCTTTTTTTGGAGGAATTGTTGGCAATCTTACCGCATTGCTTAACACTCTCGGCCAAAATGGTCTTGTTGGTCTGATTGCTCTGAGCATCATTCTCTGGCTGTTCTATAGAAAGAAAGCTGTTGCATAGGGCCATACTTGTTTCCCGTCCTCGGAAGTAGCACAGTTTAAGGCTTTTGGTTAGGCCGGCTCGGCAGCTACATGGTCAAAATAACCTCTGGCTTTTTTAGTGAACTACCACTGAGCAGGTTCGGTGGTAGTTCACTTTGGAGTTGCGGTCCACAAAAAAACGGCCATCCTGCCCTCGTACTGAGCAAGGCCCAATAGCCCAGTCGGAGTGCTCCCCGGTCCATACACTGGCCGCACATGCGTTGATAGGTATTGGCCGGTCAACACTTTAGAAACTCAACGCACAAATCACACGGTCGTGCTAAATTTCACTTTTTACACATATCGAAGGCGACAATCCGTCATATTTGCCTTAAATCCCACTTCCGAGTCCAAAAATCGACGTAGAACACGTGCTCAAATTAAAGCGGAGGGAATTCAGCGTTCAATGGATTGGCAGGCCTTAATCGGCACCAAAGGTATTAAAACTCGTGCTGATCTTTCAAGGCACCTTGGTATATCCAGAGCAAGAGTAACCCAAGTCCTCAATCACTTGGTGAATCAATAACGTATCATAATGGCCAAAAGTTCCGGTTTATTCCCGTCATTCACACCCCAGATCCAGCATTAAATTTTCAATCATACCTGCTAACTCTGGAGCTGCCGGTCCTGAGACAAAGTCCGGAGGTACCGGCTCGCTATCGGTTCGCCTATAGGCATCTCGTAACTGTTGGCATCCTTCTTCAAACAACTCATCCTCAATCAGGTTGTCGGCCGTCTCAACCATATTTCTAAGTGCACCTAATCGACCCTTAGCTGATTTGCCCGGACCTATTCCCCAAAGCGTTTGCTCACTGACAGCTTCATCGATGAAAGTCAGAATATCTACCGGCCAGGCTTCGTCGCTTCCCATATCCACATAATTGCCAAACACCCTCGGCTCGCCATCGATATCCGTCTGTCCTGTATAGACGCCACATGGGTCTCCCATATCGATACAAGGTGAATCCGGAAGCAGATGATAATCACCAGAATTCGGGTCCACAAATAAGGGGTCAAGGTTTATAATATTAGTTCCCCCTTGATAACCGCCTTTCACATCGCAGTAGCTGACGGTGAAATTGGGAGCGTAGCTGGGTATTTCGTCAGGGTTATTGTCCCAGATAATACAGTTAACAATGGTCGAAGTGCCGTAATAGTAATTATATACCCCACCGCCACTGCCGGCTGAATTAGCAACGATGGTGCAGTTGGTTACATTCGAGTTTGCCCCCTCGCTATTAAGAATTCCTCCGCCGAATTGTGTAGCAGAATTACCGATAAAGGCGCAGTTGGTTACATTCGAATTTGTTGAAGATTTCCGGTTACACATCCCGCCGCCACTACGGGCTAAGTTATTGATAAAGATACAATTGCTCACATTGGGGGAGGCTCCGAAGAAGTTAGCCATTCCCCCGCCATCGGCTAAAGTGCAACTGTTTTCGCTGAATATGCAATTTTTCACTGTCGGACTGCTCTGATTACAGTATATTCCACCACCAACATAGTTACCGATGTTACCGCTGAATATGCAATTTCTTACTGTTGGACTGCTGTTCTCAATCTGCATCCCGCCACCAGAGTCACCTTTACCATTTGTTATGTGAAAACCGTCCACAATTGAATTTGCGTCTTCGCTGTTGTGAAAAAAGAAACCGCTTCCCAAGCCTTCACAGTCAATGATTGTCGTTGCAACTATATCTGGGTCATTAGGATTCGTACTCATCAGTGTAATAGCCTTGCCCAAAAAGTCCAAGTCGCGATTATCCGCACCAGTGTAGATCCCCGGGTTAACCACTATGATATCACCATCGGTAGTAGCAGGGGAACTGATAGCGTCTTTGATGTTGTTAAAATTTGCCAAGGGGTTGGCTGTATTTGCATCTACGATGATTGTTGCCCCCATACAAGGAATAACTGACAGCAAGCAAATTAAAACGGAACTTATTTTGAACCTTTTCATCACTCTATCCTCCAATAGTTTATTTCTCTTTACTACAGTAAGGTTGCTAAAGATGGGTTTTTGCCCTTCTCCTGCAACTTATACATGTTACCAGTTTATCAATTTAATATGAAAATATCAAGGAATAAACAACTCAAACTTAGGGGTTTTTTCGCACTCCCTCTCAACAATAAAACCGACCTGCGAACCCCCAAACCTCCCGCGTAGGGCTGGCTTCGTCGTTTGGTAACTCAGGAAACCGGCTCGTTGAATGTTGCGATTAGCTGTTCTTTCTTCGACCTTGACCAACCTTTAATTTCCTTCTCTCTACGAGCGGCAGCATATTTGTCAGGGAACTTCTCAGAGTAGAGCAAAGGCGGGTTGCCGTGTTGGTGGAGGCGGTTTTTTAGGTCGGTGGTAATGCCTGTGTAGTACTTATTATTCTTTTTGATAATGTAAAGGTGCCACATATTACTACTGTGAGTAGTGCTTCCCTCGCAGCATAGCTGCTCGGGACAAGCTCACATAGGTTCTCGACTCTCGAAGAAAATCAAAAAAATACCGTCCAGAAAGGCCAGTGCTTTCTAATTTTTCGTAGTAGGACTTCCCTCGCAGCAAAGCTGCTCGGGACAAGCTCACATAGGTTCTCGACTCTCGAAGGAGATACAGGGGGCCAAAGGCCCCCTGTATCTCCCCGAGTAGGACTCGAACCTACAACCTAGCGGTTAACAGCCGCTCGCTCTACCAGTTGAGCTATCGGGGAATAGCAGACTACAAATCAATATGTCGCGTTCTCAGAACTGTTTTCGTCTAAACCACTTTAAGGCATTATCTAAAATTCAACAACCCTGTCAAGCCTCATCTTTTTTGAGCCGATGCTACGAAAAATCGCCATAATAACTGGACAAGCAACCGATTATATTGTAAACTACTAAGGTCATAAGGCTCGATTAAATCGATTTGCAGTTTTATATAAGAGCGGTTTTTTATATATCATTGTCCCGGCCATACCGGGAATGTTAAATTTTCAAATTCTGGATTGCTGTTCGTAATATGGCTAAAGATATACTTGACGTCGGTGGCTTTACTATAATCAAACGCCTTGGGACCGGTGCTCGCAGCACAATCTATTTGGCAACTGACGAGCAGAACGGGGCTAAAATTGCTCTAAAACGAGTCATCTTTGAAAGGCCTGAGGATTCGAGGATATTCGAGCAGACCGAAACCGAATATAAAGTGGCCCGCCGGATAGACCATCCCTACGTTCGCAAGTGCTACAAATTAAGGAAAATACGCCGTATGTTCAAGGCAAAAGAGCTACTGCTTTCTATGGAAATGTTCGATGGCCAGACTCTCGAAAAAGGACCCACTTTGAGTTTGCTCGATGTGCTGCTCGTATTCAGGATGATCGCAACCGGTCTTAATGCTATGCATCAGCAGGGATTTATACACTGCGATATAAAGCCCAATAACATCCTTCTGAGCAAGTCCGGCTCAATTAAAATTATAGACCTCGGTCAGAGCTGCAAAATTGGAACGACAAAGCCACGTATTCAGGGCACGCCGGACTACATTGCTCCTGAGCAGGTCAGGCGCAAGCACCTCGGTCCAAAAACCGACATCTTTAATCTGGGCGCGACAATGTACTGGGCCCTTACCGGACATAACGTTCCAACCTTGATACCAAAGAAAAAGAATAACCTTCTCCTGGTTGCACCCGAACCCTGTCCAGCACCACACGAACGGAAAAAACAAATACCTGTGGGAATCTCGAAACTGGTAATGGATTGCGCAAAAGACGACCCTTTGGAGCGCCCACGTAATATGATGACGGTTATATCGAGGCTGGACCTGATGATACACAGTATATTGAGTGGCAAAACAAAAACGAAAAGCTAAAAACTTAAAGCTAAAATCGAGATAAAACTTCTGAATTTTACGCTTTTCCGCCAAAAATGCCTCAAACAATAATTGATTTACTGAACAAGGGTGTAGAAGCCAACAGCGCAGATAGGTTTCGGCGGGGCAATTTAATCCGCTTGCCGGCTGACGGCAGCCTAATTGCAACCGGCGATATTCACGGACACCGACGAAATTTTGAAAGGCTAATCGCCTTTGCCGATTTGGGCAACAACCCCGACAGGCATATCATCCTGCAGGAAATCATACACGGAGGCCCGGAAGATTCTGAAGGGGGTTGTTTATCTTATAAATTGTTGTTCGATGTTGTCCGTTATAAATTAAGCTTTCCCAACCGCGTCCACATCATTATGGGAAACCACGATACCGCTTTCATCAATAACAGCAAAGTGATGAAAAACGGCAAAGAGATGAACCGTTCAATGCGCTTAGCTCTGGACCGAGAATTCAAAGAGACAAGTACTGACATAAAACTGGCGATAAGACAATTTCTATTCTCACAACCGTTAGCGGTCAGATGCGATAATAGAATATGGCTATCACATTCACTCCCAGGCGACCGTTACGTCGATAAATTCGACCGGCAGATTTTGGACAGGCAACTGAAAATCAACGATGTGGTCAAGCCGGGTTCAGCCTACCTTTTAACATGGGGCAGAAACATGAGTCAGACTCTGGTCGATAAAATGGCTGAACTCCTTGACGTCGATATTTTTATTCTCGGCCATCAGCCACAGCAACAAGGGTGGAGCCGAGCCGGCAAAAATCTGATAATCATCGCCTCTGACCACAATCACGGCTGCTTGCTCTCCATCAACCTGGCAAAATCTTATACTCTTGACAAGCTAATCGACTCAATAGTGCCGTTGGCTTCCATATCCTGAAGAATTTTGGGCGTTGAGTTATAACTCAAGACTAAAAACTCAAGACTAAAAACTAATATGGTTTGGTATTACTATATAGCCCTGGCGGCAATCCTGTCGCAATTAGTCTTCCTGGTCCAGATGTATCGCAACCATCGCTATGCGCTGAAAAAATATAAAAGAAAGCGTTTATGGTATCGACCAAAAGCTATACTTATTGTGCCGTGCAAGGGCCTGGATTCAGCTTTTCAAAAAAATATCACATCATTTTTTAATCAGGACTACGAAAATTATTTGTTGTGGTTTGTGGTTGCCGATAAGTCAGACCCCGCCTATGATGAATTATGCAAATTGAAAAACCGATTAAGCCAAAACTCAAAAGCTCACGATGTACAAGTGTTGGTTGCAAGCCCTGTTAGAAATTCCAACGCGGTAAATAGGAATATGGTACAAAAAGGGAAGATTTCCAACAGGGCAGGCCAAGGGCAATCCTGCAGTCAAAAAGTTCACAATTTGCTCTATTGCTACGAGAGGATTGGCGATGATGTGGATGTATTGGCCTTTGCCGATTCCGATGTCTGTGTTCGCAGCGATTGGCTAAGTCACATAGTTTACCCTCTAAGGCAACCAAAGAACGGCGCTGCCAGCGGCTACCGCTGGTTCATACCCAAAAAGAATAATCTGGCCAGCTTGGCTCTATCAGCGGTGAACGCCAAGGTCGCTCAATTGCTTGGTAACACCCGTTTCAATCGAGCCTGGGGCGGGTCTATGGCTATCCGGGTTGACGTCTTTCGCCGACTGGGCCTTGACGAGATATGGACAAAAGCCTTAAGCGATGATTTGTCGCTGAGCTACGCCGTTAAAAAGGCCGGTATGAAAGTGGTTTTTGTCCCTGCCTGCCTGGTGGCTTCTTACGAAACCACAACCTGGGGTAAGCTTTTTAAATTTGGGCGGCGACAATTTTTAATCACCCGCATAAGCGCCCCAGGGACGTGGTGGTTTGGATTGTGCGGCAGTCTATACTCAATATTAGGTTTATGGGGCACAGCAGCCCTGGCGGTTTACGCCGCAACGATTGGCGAAGAAAACCTGCCCCTTCTTGCTGCTGTACCTATCCTGTTTTTCGCAAGTCAGATGGCCGCAGCTATACTGCGTCAGAAAATGATTAGTAAATTACTTAAAGAAGAACTTCCGAAAATGAGGGCTACTTGTGTCGCTGACATCCTTTTCTTTTGGGTATGGTCGTTACTGCTGCTATTTCTTATTATCTCTTCGGCTTTCGGCAGGATTATTTGCTGGCGAGGGATACGCTATAAACTCCTTGGGCCAACCGAGACGATAGTGGTTAGTCGCGATGTATAACGGCGGTTTAAGCCGGATATTTCGCTTTTGTTTTAAGGTTGTTTAGCTCACAGGGCAAAAATTCTTGGCCGTTGGATTCCCGCCGAGTTCTTGTACCAAAGCGTGTCTGATGGTAATATGGTTAAATTAGTTAAATACGCTGAACGCCTGGAAACAAAATGCAGCAGAATATTGACCAACCAGTACAAGAAGTCGTCAGCCAAGGGAGCAAAGGCCTCTCGGAGCAGCCAGCTTTGAAAATCGGATTGCCAGCGAGGCTGGCTCTTATCGTTGTGGCGTGCCTGATAGCGTACATCCCGGCTATGCGTGGTGGATTTATCTGGGACGACGATGACTACGTCCAGAATAACCAAATGCTGCGTTCGGCTGATGGGCTTCGCCAAATCTGGTTCAAGCTCGGCGCAACACCTCAATACTACCCAATGGTGCACACGAGTTATTGGCTCGAGTATCGGTTTTGGAAGTTGAATCCGACCGGTTATCATGTAGTCAACGTTCTTTTGCATGCCGCCGGTGCCGTGCTGCTGTGGCGTGTGCTGAGGGTCCTTCAGGTGCCGGGAGCGTGGGTGGCGGCAGCGATATTCGCATTGCACCCTGTGCACGTTGAGTCGGTTGCGTGGATAACAGAGCGCAAAAACGTTCTCTCCGGCGTGTTCTATCTCGGTGCTGCACTGTTGTACTTACGGTACGCCCTGGCGCCGAGAAATGAATCAGGCCACAATAGGTCCGGAAAGTTCTACGTGGCCTCGCTGGTGCTGTTCTTGTGCGCATTATTAAGCAAAACGGTAACGTGTACGCTTCCGGCGGTGCTGCTGCTGTTGCTTTGGTGGAAGCGCAAGCGTATCGGTTGGCCGGAGGTGCGTGCGTTGGTACCGTTTTTTGCACTTGGCATAGCGATGGGCCTGTTGACCGTCTGGATGGAAAAGTATCGTGTCGGTGCCGTGGGCGAAGAATGGGACCTGTCGCTCGTCGAGCGATGTTTAGTCGCTGGACAAGCACTTTGTTTTTATGTGGACAAGCTTTTCTGGCCAAGGCAACTGACTTTTATCTATCCGCAGTGGCAGATTGACGCCGGAGCATGTCAGCTGTACCTTTACCCGGTTATCTCAGTTGGTGTTATCGCAGCGTCCTGGCTTGCTCGCAAACGGATTGGTAATGGGCCGCTGGTTGCTGTGCTGTACTTTTCCGGCACGTTGTTCCCCGCGCTTGGGTTCTTTGATGTCTTCCCGATGCGCTATTCGTTCGTTGCCGACCACTTTCAGTACTTAGCCAGCATCGGTATCATCGCGCTGGTTGTAGCAATCGGTTGTCTTACCTCTGCTCGACTCGGCAGACGGGGAAAGGTTACCGCAACGACAGTCGCAGTCTTCGTTCTGGGGATGCTTGGAACACTTACCTGGCGCCAGGGCCATATCTACAAGGACAGAGAAACGCTATGGCGTGACACGCTTCGGAAGAATCCCGATTCCTGGATAGCACATAACAACCTGGGTGCTGCAATTCAATCACAGAGCAAGCTTGACGAGGCGATTAAACATTACCACCAGGCCTTGCAGCCTAAGCCCGACTATGCTTTAGCGCACGGTAACCTGAATTCCGCACTTCAATCTCAGAGTAAACTTGAAGAGGTAATCAGTCATTATCGTCGGGCCCTGGAGATTAAGCCCGACTATGCTCTGGCACACAGTAATCTGGGCGTGGCGCTTCAAGCACAGGGCAAGTTTGACGAGGCAATTAGCCACCTTCACCAGGCCCTGCAAGCCAAGCCTCATAGTGTCAACGCGCTCTACAACCTGGCCACCATATTTCGATTACAAGGTATGGTCGACGAAGCAATCATATACTATCGTCAGGCTCTGCAGATTGAGCCAGACTCTGCCGATGTGTACAACAGCCTGGGCATCGCGTTTGACTCACTGGGCAAGGTTGACGAGGCGGTCAGGCACTATCGGCGTGCCTTGGAGCTCATGCCCGACTATGCCACAGCGCACAACAACTTAGCCAATGTGCTTCAATCGCAGGGCAAACTCGACGAGGCAATCAACCACTATCGTCAGGCAGTGCAAATTGAGCCCGACCTTGTTCAGGCGCACTACAATTTAGGTGTTGCACTTCGGTCACAGGGCAAGCTTAACGAGGCAGCCGGCCACTTTCGTCAGGCGGTGCAGATTGCACCCGACTTTGCCCAAGCGCACCGCCGCCTGGGCGTTGTGCTTCAATTACAAGGCAAACTTGAGGAGGCTGTTAGCCACTACCATCAGGCACTGGATTTCAAGCCCGACTATGCCGAGGCGCACAGCAACCTTGGCATAGTACTACAAATGTCAAGCCAGCTCGATGAGTCGCTTGAGCATTTTCAAGAGGCGATGCGTTTGAAGCCCGACTCCCCAGTTGCCTTGAACGGCATAGCGTGGGTTCTGGCTGTGCATCCGGAGCCGGCGCTGCGCGATGCCGGTCGGGCGGTTGAGCTTGCTGAACGCGCAGCTGAATTAACAAGGTATCAGAACGCGCATATCCTTGACACATTGGCAGCGGCGTATGCGTCGGCGGGCCAATTCGACCGGGCCGTGACGACCGCGCAGGCAGCACTGGAACTGGCTTCTGCTGCCCAAAATGACGAACTGGCCAATAGCATCCACAAGCGACTGGAACTCTACAAGCAGGCAAAACCCTATCAGGAACCTGTGCGAGAGCAAGAGGCAATTAACCCTTATTAATTGATGGTTAAAAAGCAAGTGAAAGTTGAGATAGACCTAAAATATTTGGGTTAGTGAGCAAGCTTACACAATTTACCGTTTACAAGATATGAGGTTATTCGATATCGGAGATGTCACTTTCCGGCTTACCAACCAGATAGATTCTGTTTTTACCGCTGTGTTTTGCCTCCAACAGCACTTTGTCTACCTGCTGAAAAAGCTCCTGTATTGTTGAACCGTCACGTGGGAAGCTCGCCAGCCCGCCGCTTATTGTCAGAACCCCTTTGCCTTCCGGTCCCAACAAATGCAATTCCGCTTTCTCTAACTCTCTTCTAAGCCGCTTTACAATAAAGATAGCCTCTTTAGGATGGTCTGCCTGTGCCGAGCGTCTCTCGGTTTTGGCGCCTGCAGTTTTTCGCTGCGGGTCATCCCAGAAAACAACCGCAAACTCATCGCCGCCAATCCTTCCGACAATGTCATGCTGGCGGCAGCAGCGCCGCATCAGAATAGCAGCTTGTCTTAAAATTTCATCGCCGGCTGAATGACCGTAAATATCATTGTAATGTTTGAGGTTATCAATATCGAACATCAGCAATGTCACCCGCCCATTTTCTCCCCTGACATGCTCTATAATTTGTCTGGAAAATTCCCATATATATCTTCTGTTCTTTAGGCCCGTCAGCTCATCCTCGGTGGCCAGTTTCTCAAGCTGTTTTATTTTCATTTCTTTCTCTGCATCGATAGTGGCAGGCCGAGCAATCCCGGCTGCCAGCCGGACCTTGGCAGGCAGAGGTCCTGTTTTACCATAAGTTGCAAAACGGGAATCCATAACGGATTCGCAAAATCTATTTGCCCGGATTGGACAGATCAAATAATCATCAGCCACACTCGTCCCGTTGGACCCCGACCCAACCATCTGCATTGCTGTCGGCTCCTCATACATTTGTGCCAGAAGGACAATCTTCGCATCCAAATTAACCTTTCTCAAGGCTTTTAGAGCTGAATTTAATTCATTAGCCGATGTTCCGGACATTACAACAGCAATTGCTGCGAAGCTATTCCTCGCTGCAGCATCGATTGCATCAAGTATATTGGCATGCACCTCACAGGGCAGTTTACTAACAGCATCGGCATCTAAAAAGGCCCTGCTAATATCGCCTATGAGCAAAATTTTCCGAATGTTTGTATCAGAGTTTATCATCTATTTAAGCCCCAAGCAAAGCATCCAATTCGGCCTTAGTGGCGAGAAACTCATCTTTGATAAAGGCTGGCGCTTTATTATTCTCAAATTTATTCGATGACGATGTCAAACCGCCTGCGAGTAATCCGGCTATCACTTTCTCAATCTCAACCGGTTCATTTATGATAAAAGCTCCTGTCTCTGTTGCAGCTAATCCAGGCACGCCGGGATACCTTCGCTTCCAGACCAAATTGCCATCTACAAGGCAACAGCAGGAGACACGATTTTCGCCGGCTATATGGAAGAATCGTCCCTTTTCTCTACTTAATTGTTCAATCCGACCAATGACCAGAACATTCCCATCACTGTTATTTTTTGCTAACCGGCCGACAGCCGAATAGACATCCTCGCAGAGGACAAACTCAATCTTATAGTCACCAAGCAAACTCATCGTATCACGGACAAACTCATCAGCGGAACTGCCAACTACTATCGCTTGCAACCGGCAACTGGAGTCGAATTTTCCCATCTTTTTTGTTCCCGTTAAAATTTTGTGATAAAAGGCGTAAAAAAGCACAAAAACCGGTTAATTATCGGTCCTTATGCTAACATAATTTGCAGAAAAGTCAAATCTAATCCCCCCTGCGATGCCAGCTAAATGTGAGTCAGATGCAGCGAATTTTTAGACATCGTTTCCAGATTGCCTTTCATAATTTCGGATATTCATACCTGTTCCTGGACACATTCCAAAACGAGCATAGAAAGATTGTGGCTTCTCATCGCACATAAGGCTTATGCCGTAGAATTTTTTCAGTTTTGCCAACATGTGCCTGACCAGCTCGGTTCCGATTCCCCTGTTGCGGTATTCAGGCAAAACTTCAAATAAAGGGATGTGAGCACACAAAATACCGTCGGAAATTGCATTTATGAATCCCACCACTTTACCGTTGGAATCGTCGATGGCAAGGACGACAAACGCGCTGTTGCTGAGTATCTTCAGATGCGTCTCCCTTGATGGCCGGTTACGCCATCCATCAAAAAAACCTTCGAGCATTTCGGGTGTGATATTTTCGACCAAATCAGTGTAGCGTATCATAAGTACTCCTGACATTGCATAACGACAAAACTCACTCCCCTGCGTCACCAATATTCGCGTCAGTCGACTGTCGGCAGGTCATCCAAGTTCTTTTTGACCTGCTCGGCACAGAAGCTGTCCGGATACAAGCTGATAAAGCTCGTCAGAGTTGCTCTCGCATCAGCTAAATACTTTTTCTTCTGCTCCAAATTCGATTCACTCTGCTGACGCCATAGACTAATTTTCAAAAGCCCCAGCTCATATAATGTCTGCACCCCACCATCAGTATCCTGGAATTCCTTGTGCAGCTGGTCTAATTTTTCAGCTCGCAATTGCTCATCAGCAATAAGTTTCGTCCGGGCCAACAGGACATTGTCACGTAGGGGGTCATTATCGTTCATCTGTGCCAGCAATCCACCAAGCTGCCGAGCATAATCGGAGGCGTGCGGGCTCAGCACAACGAATTTCGCCAAACGTTCGGCTGACGCCAGCTCGCCAGTTTTGTTTTCCGAGCTAATAAGATTGCGCAACTGATTTAATTTTCTTTGCAGGTCGTCCAACTTAAACGCCGTCATTGCCGAATCAACCGGCGGACGAAATGGACCAAAGAACGTACCGCCTTGTGTTTGTTCTTTTTCGAGTAGCTTCAATCGCTCTGCCACCATAGTTTGGGCCTCTGCAAGAAGCTTGTCAGCCTGCTCAAATTTACCCTGGCCGGCCCAATGCTTTGCGATACGCCACCGTGCCTCTAACGATTCCGGACTTTGGCCAAATTCACTGTACAGCCGATACCATATCTCCCGTGACCTTTCGTATTGGTAATCACTGTAAAAGTGCAATACTTCTTTTTGCTCAAGAACCTCGATATCCGGACTGTATTCACTCAGAAGTGCTTTGTAGTAAAGCGCTATGGGCATCCGACGGCTTCTCGAACGCCGAGTTATAAACAGGTCATACTGTTCAAAAAACCATTGCCTTTTCGCTTGATACATTAACTCTTTTGGTACTACAAACCAGCTTGGCCAACGGTCGTGGCGACTTAACTGGATTTGGATTTCCGTTTTCAGCTCTGTACGCAGAGGTATTGGTTCGGTCGGGTAAAAGAAACCTGCCAAGTATTTTCTCACTGCAGGATTTGTAACTGTTTTGTCCAGCGTTTTTGTTATGCTGTGGTCGTGAAATTCGCTTGCCTGTTCCGGGTTATTCTTGGCCACATAAAGTTGATAGTCCAGTTCGTCAAAGCCGATTTTTACTTCAAATGTGGCGAAAGCTATCACCAAGAAAAGAGAGGTAAACGTCCAGACCAGGCCCGGCCGATAACGTGTAAAATGGCCTATACCAAGAACTAATCCCGCTATGCCTAAACCAATAAGCCAGGCACAAATCCAGGGCGTAAAAGAAAATCCCAATTTAATAGGCTCTATCACCTTCGCGCCACCAAAGTATCCCCAATAAAGAAGCTGCGGCGCCGTGCATAACGCTATCGCGGTAAAGCGGGAGCGAAAACGAAGCGGACGACACGCTACGGCAACACAACTTATCAAAAGGCAAATTGCAAAGCCCGGTAAATTGGCCAAGAAAGCTACTGCCAATATAAAAGGTAAACTGTAGCTCAGGCTCATAAGCTGCGATATCAACACCGGAACAATTGCCAGAATACCCATAAGCAGCCCTAAGACAAGAATCTGCCAAGGATATTCAAATATGCTCACGCCGGTTGTAACAGCCTGACCCAAAGACATAAGTTCCGGAGAAGTTACAGCACCAAAGCTGAACGCCCAGAATGAGCCGGTCAGTATTTTAGACCAGAAAGATGAGCTTATACCAAATGCCACAACTGCAAGCAGCCAGCACCTCTGAACATTTTTATGGCTGTAGTGCAGCGTGGGGCCAACGGTCATAAAAGACTTTAAGGCTACTTCGGGTGTTTTTTCCGCCTGCTTATTATCCATAAGACTCAATCTCGTACTTCGTACTCTGTTTCTCACCTTATGAGATATGCTTCACGAGCTATGAGTTCATTATGTCCCCTCACCGCTGCTGGCAAGATACTCAACCTGTTCAGGCGTAAGTTTGTCTATTCCAATCGACATTGATTTCAGTTTGAGCTGGCATACTTGCTGTTCTATTTCGATGGGGACATCATGGACCGCAACAGCAAGGTTGCTCTGTCTTTTTATAACATATTCAGCCTCTAACGCCTGCGTGGCAAAGCTCATATCCATCACGCTTGCAGGATGACCCTCAGCAGCGGCAAGGTTAACTAATCGCCCCTCAGCCAGAAGGTAAATTCGCTTATTATTTTTCAGGATATATTCATCAACATAGTTACGCACATTACGGTTTATCTTCTTGCTCATCTTTTTCAGGGCCGGTATATCTATCTCAACGTTGAAATGCCCGCTATTGGCAACAACCGCCCTGTCTTTCATTGCACGGAAGTGCTCAGTCCGTATAACGTTTTTATTACCCGTAAGCGTTACGAATAGCCCACCCACTTTTGCCGCCTGCGCCATCGGCATAACCTCAAAGCCGTCCATCGCCGCCTCAATGGCCTTAATCGCGTCAACTTCTGTAACGATAACAATGGCTCCCATTCCTCTTGCTCGCATAGCAAAGCCTCTTCCACACCAGCCGTACCCGGCCGCAACGACTTTTGTACCGGCCATTAGAAAATCGGTCGCGCGAATAATACCGTCAACCGTTGACTGGCCTGTGCCATAGCGATTGTCGAAAAGATGTTTGCTTGCAGCATCGTTTACCGCGATAACGGGAAACTTTAACTTGCCGACATTCGCTAACGCCCGCAGTCTAATAACACCGGTAGTGGTCTCTTCCATACTCACAACAATCCGATGTGCATCTTTGGTTCTGCGGGTATGCAATTCGTTTACCAAATCAGCCCCATCGTCAAACGTAACAACAGGCTCATTATCAATTGCTGCGTTGATGTGTTTGTAATAGGTGCTTCGATTTTCCCTACAGATGGCAAAGACCGGTATCTTAAAATCCTTTACCAGCGAAGCGGCCACGTCGTTCTGGGTACTGAGTGGATTAGATGCACAGAGAACAACATTTGCTCCCCCTGCTTTCAGAGTCCTGGCCAGATTAGCCGTCTCTGCGGTTATATGCAAACAAGCTGAAACGTTTTTGCCCTTTAATGGCTTGCTCTTTGCAAACCGCCTGCGTATCGATGCCAGAACCGGCATATCATTATCAGCCCAGAGAATCCGCTTCTTGCCCTCCGGCGCCAATGACAAATCAGCTATATCGTATTTCATTTATCGACCCTTTCAAAAAGGAAATGAGAAGCAATAAGTATAGAGCTTATCAACTAATTTTGCAACTCTTTATTCCACAAATAGAGTTAGCAGTAAAACCGTAAACTAAATAGAGATTCTTCACTTCGTTTAGAATGACAGACAAGCGATTATTGCAGGTATGGGTTATGTGCCTTTTCCTTCGCTATTGTTGTCACCGGGCCGTGGCCGGGATAAACGATAGTCTCATCAGGCAGTGTAAGAAGCTTTTCTTTTATGCTCTCTATCAATTGCGCCATACTGCCGCCTGGAAAGTCTGTCCGCCCAACCGACTCGGCGAACAGCGCATCGCCACTAAAGACGATTCGCTCATCCTTTGAATATAGACAGATACCGCCTGCCGTATGACCGGGGGTATGAAGTACCTCCAGCTTTATATCAGCCTGCTCGATTACGCTCGGCTCTTCAATAAGAAAATCAGCAGGTTCGGTACTGAAAAGTTCGCCGGAAAATTCTGATAGATTGCTTTGCGCCCCTGTAAGCATTTTGGCATCGAGTTTATGAATATAGACCTTTAAGTCGGAGAATTTTTCGCGAAATGCGGCTAAGCCTGTAATATGGTCTGCGTGGCCATGAGTGAGAACCACAGCAACCGGATTTAATTTATGTTCAACGAGAAAGTCAATCATCTCGCCCGAATCAAGGCCCGTGTCGATGACAAGGCATTCTTTGACCGTTACGTTATCACGCAGGATATAACAATTGGTTTGATACACACCCAAAACGAAACGGTCGATTTTCATTTAACTGCTCCCTTAAAGACCAGGCAGACTAACAAAAATATCCTTTGTAGTCAATATAAGAATAATAGGGCATAGCGGGTGCGTATTATACTATATTATACTATATTTTTGCCAGATGAACATTGACGCGCCAGCCAATTTTTGGTACAATGCAGTGCTAAAATTCGATTTATAAGATGCTTCCCCTGCACCCGTTTTATGCGGCTATAAACGTTCCCGAAGAAGCTGGGAACAGACAGCGGGGACAGTCAAATTATTTCTCCTCTTTTGGAAGGATGAGTGATGAAAAAGAA
>JAUWIG010000021.1 GCA_030605475.1 Planctomycetota bacterium
ACTGCGGCATACTTATCCGGCTGATTTATCACAATCGAAATGGGGATTTTTTGCACTTCAACATTAGCGGCATGTTGAGCTGTTAAGCCTGAGCGTTCCGCTTCGACACAAATTGTCCCGCAATATTGGCCCGGTTCTGCATCGGGCGGTATTCTCACCCAGCAAAGCACACTTCGTCTCGTGTTTGCAGCCAAAGCGAAATCTGCTGATCTTAACGCAACCCAATTTCTTATTTGCCCATCGGCCTCTATTCGGCAGCGAACTGAAACCGTGCTTAAACACTGACTGATAGCCTGGAATCGTTTCGTTGTGAAACGCCCGGGATTTAGTGATAGATTAAGTTCTCGCGGTTTGACATCCAGTGTCTGGATACCGTCATCTGTAAAATTCTCACTCCATTGTTGAGCCAAGTCATCACTTACCACAAGCTCCATGTCTTTGGTTATTTTACGGCTGTGTTTAGTTGTGCTACCGCCGTTTCTTGAACTGATCGGTTCAAAGACCAGCCGCAGTTTATATTTCCCTGCCGGTATCGGCTGTGACATTACTCCGGTAAAGCATCGGCTGTGAGTGGGAAAGATTCGTCTGCGGTTTGTATACATTGGGATAGATGCTACCCGGTGCCAGTTTCCGGAATAGAGAAACGCTTTTCCATTTGCGAGGAAAGCTACCAACCCGTCATTTTTCAACTCCGCATTGATCTTAAACGTTGGCTCGTTCTGATTTTTGGCCCCTGCCTGGCTGGTTGATTCTTCAATAACAGCTTGCTCACTGTCGAATTCTGGCAGAACTACATTGGCATCAATAACACTTCCTCGCTCGGTATAATTTCTTCTCGCAACGTGGACAAAGATGCCGGAGGCGGTCTGCAATCTGACGGCCACACCACCTTTGGACTCTTGAGGGTTGCCTAATTTAACCAGAACGGCGGCCCAGTAGTCTCCATCAGCACCGGCCGGGGCCGATACCTTCCCTTCTAACTCTTTTGATTCGCCCGGCTCAAGGACAAATGGACCGCTATCGAATTCCAGCCAGTCAACTGCTGAGCGGCTGTGTCCTGCCTCCTTGACGAAAGAGAGTTTACCCTGCGGTGAGACTGTAAAATCCACTACCTCCACACTAATCGTACAGGGCTTAGTTTCGGGGCCTCTGTTTGTATTGGTTACAGTCACTGCGACAGTGGCCTGCTTTCCGGGCTTGACCGTGACCCACTGCTGGAGCGGACTAACTGCCATTCCGGCGATAACTTCACAAGGCAGTGTCAGGAAAAAAGATGTGAGTAATGCTGCACCAATCCAGCAAATTGAATTTGGTTTCCTTCCCATTTGAATTCCTTTTCATATGTAAGATGCCAACAAAAATCTCCTGCTAAAAGCTGCTTTTTTTGCCTGCTTTATTGAAGCTAAACTCTATTAATCACTTGTCCAGATGGCCGTAAGGGTCTGCGTCGCGCTGTAGGCTCCCGAATTAGGTACCTCAGCGGCAGGGCAAGTCGCCTGGACGTGTAATGTGATATCAACATTTCCATCACCGTCGAAGTGTGTCACGGCCGATGGAGTACTGAGGAACGAATTGTACTCCGTCCAGGTATCCACATCCGTGCCACCTGTGGCACTGGCTCCATCGCCATCGTATATCAGCTTGTACTTCGTGACGAGGTCGTCGACTGGAGCGCCTTTAGACAACTGAGCCGTCGTCGTCTGGTCTGCGTCAATCTCAAAATTACAGTTTGTGTAGATTGTCTGTGTTTCATTAGCATCCGGGGCATCAGCCTGAGCGTTAATGGCGGTCAGGGTAATATCTGTGAAGTTACCTGCCCATTCCATAATCGGATTGACAGTTACGTATATGTCACATGTGGCTGTATCATTAGGTTCTGCGGCCATTGCCAAATTAGGAATAAGACACAACGCTACCGCTGCCAGTAGCAAAACCTTAGCTAAAATTTTCATAATTTAACCTCTCACTCATAATTCATCCCCCACTTCCTAATTCACCACAATACTTCGTTTTTACACCACAGCTATATATTTTCATATTTTCGCTATCGGTCTTATCAGATTGCCACTTTACGCAGATTTGCCTTTTCGCAGTTAGTTTCCAAGCCTTTTCGCAGTTATTTGCAATACATTCCCTGGTGTTTGGCATTTTTATAGGACCAGCGAGGTTTGTAAGTCCTGTACATAAAGGCGGAAGTGTGCGCTGTTTTTGAGCAAAGATTCAGGACTATAGTCCGTATATCTGTTATAGTCCGTCCGTCAACAGTTTTGCTGTATTCGGCTGTTGCCGTGAGGTGATATATCTGCTTTTTATAAAACAAGTTACATCATTTTCAATTACAGTTCTAATAAGTCCTATAAATCTGATTCCTTTTCGAATTTTCTTGACTTTTCTTTCCTGATTCTGGTATAATACAGTCTGATTTATCTGACGCTTTCAGGAAGTAGCTTAATTGGCTAAAGGAAGAAGGGGGTTGGAGGATGAAAAGCTGTTTGTTTATCACGGTACTGGCGGTATTTGCCTTGTCATTGGTGCCGAATCCGGTGTTGGCCGGCCAACCGTCTGTCAGCGCCACGTGCCATATATCGTGCACTGTCGCAGAGGTCGCAGAGTGGTCAGAGGGAAGTTTTCCGGCCATCAAGCTCCCTGAGCTTACCCCCCAGAACGAACAAGCTTCCGGCAGCTCGAGACTTTACCTTTACACGAACAGAGACGTGAAAATCACCGCTGATAACTCAGATGCGGCTCAACTTTCAAAAGGTGCCCTCCATAAGCTCGTTACAGAGTACAAGCTGGAGTATGATGCCTCCGGAGTAAACGAAACGGGTGGCAGCACGGCGGAGTGGAGCGAGTACGATTCTTTCCTCAGTAAAGGTTCAACAGTGGCGCATGTTTCTGGTGATGGAGCCGTCGAGGTCATTTTGTCAGTCAGGGCTTCCAAAGGAACCGAACGTCCCGTGGATTCAGGTGAGTACAGCGCTACGCAAACCCTTACAGCCTGCTGGAAGTCGTAATCGACGTTTCCCCCGATAGCATGGCCCACCATCCAGGTTTTCCGAATAAGATAGTGCGGCGGGTGTGCAGGCCAAAACTAAAATCAATGTCGATTTGAATGAATTGACAAACTTAGGCTGGCACAGTTTGGTTATCCGGCCAGCAGCGGTGAAAGAGGCAGTTCTTTTGTGGTGTGCAACGGCGGTGCGGCAGGACGCGATTTTAGCCGGCGATTGCCTTCCAACTGCGATTAAGCTCTTCCATCAAAGTGATTACTTCACGAATTATTTGAGGGTCGTGCTTTATATTTGCCTCGGATAAGCGATTATTCATAAAGCAATAGAGCTTGCGAAGGTTGGTGGCTATTTCGCCTCCGGCGTCCATATCCAGAATCGCATTGAGCTCGTTGATTATGTCCTGAGCTCTGTTTATGTATCGGCCCTTTGCTTCATAGTTATTCGCCTCCAATTCCTCGAGCGCCAATTTCATAAATTTGATTGCGCCGTCATAAAGCAATACGATGAGGCGACCTTTGCTTTGTGTGGTAACAGCGGTGTCTTGATATGCTGTGAATCCGTTCATAGTACTACTCCGTTATATGTTTGAAAAGGTTTAAGCCTTGATTATAACTTTTCAAATGGATTACTGCTCTCCGCTTTCGCGGGCATAAGCTTCGCAGGGATGACGGTTACTTCTGAGTAGCCGAACGGCGTTGCTTTGTTTCCCGGATGTTTAAGTATGGGGAGAAGACCGTTGCTTTGCGCCACAGTCATCTCCCCCAACGGTCGTTCAATATTCGGATGCTGCTACGTTATCTGAGCAGTGTCAAGGCCATTTGAGGTATTGAATTAGCCTGTGCCAGCATAGCTGTACCGGCTTGTGCCAATACCTGGTTTCTGGTCATCGCTGCCATTTCGGTAGCCACATCGACATCCGAGATACGTGATTCGGCTGCTACCAGATTCTCGGCCTGGATGTCAAGAACCGATACGGTGCCTTCCAGACGGTTCATCTTGTAACCGAACGCGGCGCGAGAGGTATCTTTGGTGCTGATTGCGGTGTCCAGAGAGGTCAAAGCCCCCTTGGCACTATCTACGTTGGCGATGGTCAGACCCGTAATAGCAAGGCCGCCCGAAGCACTGGTCATATTGGCACCCTCGACTTCAATCAAGTCGGTCGTACCACCGAAGTGAATCGATACTGTAGCAGAATTGTCGAGCATTGCGATGCTGTTAAACTTGGTTGAAGTTGCGATACGGTCGATTTCCTGGCGCATTTCGTCGAACTCACTGTTCATAATGGCTCGCTGGTCAGACGAATACGAACCCGTAGCTGCCTGCTCAGCCAGCTGTTTCATACGCACGAGGGCGTCGTCGACAACTGCCAGAGCACCTTCCATTGTCTGCAACATACTGATGCCGTCCAGTGCGTTACGGGTACCCTGCTGCAGTACAGCGATGTCGGCCCTCATCAACTCACGGACAGCCAGACCGGCTGCATCGTCCTTTGCACTGTTGATGCGCAAGCCGGATGACAACCTTTCGACAGATCGGGCCAGGGCGTCATAACTTGTCCCCAAGTGCCGAGCAGCATTTGCTGCCATAATGTTGTTCTTAATTGCTAACATATTTTTGACTCCTTAAAAAATACTAATCAAACCTTTTTCTTTTTTAGGCCCTGCCAAGCCTCCTTCATCAGAAAGTTTAGCGTGCAACAGGCACACCGTGCAAAATATGCTTTCAATGGGCATTATCGATTAAGAACAGGATGGACTTAAGAAGTTTCTTTATGGAAAATGGCTACAGAATAGTTGGACCTGTAATATTGTTGCTGCGGACACTGATATTGCAGATGAGCTGTTAGAGATGTCGAAAAAATCGAGAAAGTTTATGAAAAATGAGGTGATTTGCCTGGAAATTTGCAAAATCGGCGGATTCGACGTGGGACGAAGTCCGTATGCAGTAGTACAGTTTTTGAGATAGCTTCTTATCCCTGATGGATTTGATGACAAAAGGGTGATTTCTACTCAGATTAGGTGGGACAGGAGGGGATTTGTCTACATCAACATATTTATGGAGTTGTTGGTAACAAGCATCTCCTGTGGTTCGTCAATGCGCTGGTAGCCGTTAGCATTTGTCAGCCATTCGTTGGTCCCGATGTTATCTGGATTGTAATTGTTGTCTTCGGCTGAGCCGTTGCGGCCGGACCAGCCGTCCTGCAGCAATTGGTCTTTAAGGAGCTGCTGCTCTGAATGGTCTTCTGTGAGTACTACTTCGAGCCGTTTTATCTGAATGCCGGAATCTGCAAGGTTTTGGATTATCTGTGGCAGTGCCTGCTGTATCTCTGCCCTGGTTTGTGCGTTACTGACCTGCAGTAATCCGGTGATTTGGTCCTGCTGCTCCTGGAATTTTATAATGACCTTGCCCAATTCCGGCGGGTTTAGGCGAATGGTTATTTGCTGGTCGCCGCGGCGTAGAGAGGTATAGATAGATTCCTGAATCTGTTCGTTAACGCCCGTGAAGACATCGCTTGATGAAGCATTACCGGCGGGCTTTGGAGCCTGTGGAGAGGCGGATGATTGCTCTGTAATTGGGGTCTGGACGTTGCTGGTAGAGAGCATCTGTTCGGTGTGGCCGGCATCTGAATCAGAGCTATTGTTGGAGGTCGAGTTGCTGCGGTCTTTCGCTTGGGTGGATATCTGGAGCTGTTGCAGGTTCAGGTCCTTGAAGAGTGGTTCGCCTGAGGGAGCGGTGCCCTGCTTTGTGCCATTATCGTGCGACGACTCTGAAAGTGCAGAGCTATGCTGATTTGCATCGGCTTTACTATTGGTTGGTTTCTCTGCTACAGGGGCGGATTTTTCCGAGCCAATGCCGACAAGTCGAGACTGGGAATCAGAAGGTTTTTCCTGAACCGCAGTGAAGTTGTCATTTAATATAGGTGCTTTTTGGTCGCCGGAAACGACTGGTTTGTCTGCTGTATGCGGTTTTTCGGCTGCACTGGAAGCTTCGGGCGTCAATTCTTTTCCGCTCAATTGGGCTGTTTTTTGGCTGCCTTGGGCAGCCGAATTGCCCCCAGTTGCCGGTTTTTTGCCGGCAATGGTCGTTTTGCTGCCATTGTTGAGTACTTCGGCCGTCAGTTCTTCGCTACTTTCCCGTGAGGAGTGTGCTTTTGTGGCTGTAACTATTTCATTTGATGCAGGTGTTTTATCGATGTTTTCACCCCCTCCAGACCGATTATTGGTGGTAAGCGGCTCCTTAGGGGCGTTAGGTAAAACGGTTTTAAGCCCAATTTTGCTCTGGTCAACGGCTGATTGTCCAGCACCAAAAAGACCCTCCGCTGCGCTGCGTTTTGGTGCTGTATTGTGCTGTGATGTGGCGGGTACTATCTGGCCAAGTTTTGTAGGGGCGGGTTTGGCAGTTTGTCCTGCGGCAAGATTGGATTTGGAGACTATTAAATCAGCGAGCAATTGGGCAGATTTATTCATAACTTCTGGTTTGACAAGCACTTTTGTGGCATCTTCGTCTTTGCCGGTCGCCACGTCCAAAGAGTCCTGAGCCGAGTGAGAGTCTGCTGAATTCGGCTGGGTGGTTGCGGCGGAGGTGGGGCTTTGCTCTTGTGATTTTGTGTTGTCCTGGGGTTCGCGGGGCGTTTGCGTCGCTGTCTTTTCACCAAGCGTATAGCTAAAGTCCTGCGTCTGCTGGCTGGTAGGCTCATTTTGGGCGTTAATGGCGGTATTATCGGTCGTTGTTTTTTCCTGGGCATTAACGGTGTGTGGGTTATCAAGCGTGGCCTGGGCAAATTGTTTTGTATTTTTGGTTGCTGCGGGCCTTGGTGAAGCTGGACCGGTACTGGGTACGAACATATTGTTGACTGCCAACGAACCAGTATCCATACAATATCCCCTACAAAACCAACTTACCCCGATATTCAGCAACCGGCGTGCCAGCAGTTGTTGGCAAACTCCTGATAAATGATAAGTGTTTACCAATACAGGAGTTACGAGCGTTGAAAGATAGCGATTCATTGAAAATGCCCTGCCGTTGGCTGTGGTTGCGGCGAAATATTCCCAGGTTGAGGAAAGAATTTCCGGTTTGTGTTATGAGCGGGACCCCATTTTGCGATACGTCGGGTTCCCATTTCGCAAAAAGTTGCGAAATGGTGACCCTGGCAAGATGGGAACCGAGGTGAATCGAAAGAGTTTGCCAGCGGTGTTGATATGTAAAAAAACACGCCTGGTTGTATAGAATCCTGACGCCTCCGGTGCTATCTGAAGAGGCGATATTCGAGCTTTGGGCGGTTTTTCGCGTCAATTAGGCGGTTAATATATTGAAAACGGGCGATTTTAAGGAGCTGGCACGATTATTGCTAATCTTTTGTTGCGCAGACAAAGTTCGTACAGAGATATTGGGAAAGCCAGATGTCCAAAACAAGCAGCATATTGGATTATCTTGAGGCCGGTATAAAAGCTGAAGGCCTTCGCCAGAAGGCGATCGCCAACAATATTGCTAATCTTGAGACGCCTGGATACCGCAGGATTGACGTTAGGTTCGAAGAGTTACTTGCCAAGGCCCTGGATTCGCCCGGGTCAGTTGAGCTTAGTGAAGTCGAGGCGGAGATTTACCAGCCTAAAGAGACTCTGGTAAAAGCAAACGGCAATGACGTCAACTTAGAGGTCGAAGTTGGCGAGATGGTCAAAAATACTCTTCGCCATAAGGCATATATCCGAGCGCTCAACAAGAAGTACAAACAAATTGAACTGGCGATAAGGACTAAATGATAATTTTGAATTATGGCTTTTCGCTTTCGGTTTTTTATTTTTTGTCTAAACGCTATGAAGATTTGAGAGAGGGATAGAGTAAATGGAAGTGAGCAATACATTCGGCCCCATAGATATAGCGGTTTCAGGCCTGCGAGCACAGAGCAAACAGATGGAAGTGATTTCATCGAATGTTGCCAACGCCCGCACAACTGACGCCGGCAAGGGTGAACCTTACCGCAGACTCGCGGCGGTGTTCAAAACAGACGACGATGATGATATTAGTGGCGTCAGCATAGACGAGATAGTGACGGACATGAGTGATTTTCAGAGGATTTTAGACCCCGGCAACCCCGATGCGGATGAGCAAGGGTATTTGGCAATGCCCAATGTGGATTTGCCTACTGAGATGATAAATCTGAATATCGCAACGCGGATGTATCAGGCTAACGCAGCGGTTCTGAAACGTTATCAGAGAATGGTGGAAACCGCGCTCGAATTATTAAGATAGCGTACAGCGGATACGTTAAACGCTATCCGTTACTTTTTGAGGGATAAGATAATGATTAACCTAAATGCCAATGTAAGCTCGTTATTGCCCAAAATCAATACCGATGGAATCGGGATGCCAAAATCCGGTAATGGCGATGATAAAAAATCAGACTTTGCTGATACTATTAAGGCCGTTGAAAAATACATATCCAAGGTTGATGACGTTCAACAGTCATCAAATACGTCCATAAAGGAGTTGTTGTCCGGCAAAAATGGGGACATTAATTCGGTGGTCTCAGCGGTGGCTAAAGCTGATATAAGTTTCAAACTTCTTGTGGGCGTTAGAAATAAGTTAATCGAAGCCTACAAACAAACTATGAATATGCCAATATGATGCGTGAAGCGTGAAGTGTGAAGCGTGAAGCGTATCGCGAGATACGAGATACGATAAAAATGAATTTTTTTCAGAAGATATGGGCAGTTTGGCGAAATGTAAGCCTGGTTCAGCGGGCTTTGCTGATTGCAATTGCTCTGACATTCGTTATCGGCGGAGTGCTGCTTACTAATTGGGCCGTCAGACCTGATATGGGGGTGCTGTATTCAAATCTTGACCCTGAAGAAGCCGCGAAGATTACAGAAAAAATCAGTGAAAAGGACATTGATTACGAACTGCGAAACAACGGTTCAACTATCTACGTTCCGAAAAATGAAGTTCCTCAACTTCGTCTGGATATGGCCAAAGAGGGTCTTCCTGGGGGTACTCAGGGGGGTTACAGGATATTTGATGATGAAAAAATCGGTGTTAGTCCCTTCGTTCAGAGTGTCAACCTCAAGCGAGCACTGCAGGAGGAACTTGCCAAGAGCATCCAAATGATAGATGGTGTGGTTCATGCACGGGTTCATATAGTAAGCACTGGGCGAACACTGTTTGCTTCTAAAGCTGAGGAGACCACCGCTTCTGTGGTTCTTCGACTAAGACCAGGTTATCGACTAAGCGCATTGAATATAGCAGCAATCACACATTTGGTGGCCGGTAGCGTCGAAGGACTTAAGTGCGAGAAGGTAATCGTGGTGGACAGTCAAGGACGTCTTCTTTCCCGTGTTTCGGACCAAGGTGTGGCCCGTGGAGCAGACACCGTTGCCGATTATAAGGAGCGTGTTGAGCAGAATCTGGCTGGCAAGGTTGAAAATATGCTCACTGCAGTTTTAGGGCCCGGCCGAGCCACGGTAAAAGTCAGTGCCGTTATTGATATGACCAGCATCAATCTTGTTACAGAAAGCTACGACCCAATCAAAAAGGTAACTACCAAAGAAGAGATTAAAAGCAATTCTGAGACTGAGGCCAGCAGTGTAGCGGCCGAAGGTGAGCGGACCATACCAGGCGGTACCAAAAAAGATGAAACAATTGTTACCGAATACCTGGTTGGCAAGACGGTTGAACAAAGGGTTGATTTGCCTGGTGAAATAAAATCTCTGAAAGTTGCGGCTGTTGTTGACTTGTCGCCTGCTGACGTGAATGAAGCAGAGGCTGAGGTTGGGGCGGCAAAGATAATGGAATTGTCTGATGTGGAAGACCTTATTAGAAATGCACTTGGTCTTGGGCAGGCGGACGCGCTTACAGTGGTTGAGGCCAAATTTCATCGCCCAATCGAATCTCTGATTGTTATCGATAAAGAGCCGTCGAAGTGGCCTCGTTATATAGCAATCGCTCGCCAAATGTCTTTAGGGGTTATGGCGATTTGCGCACTTCTTGTTCTTCGAGTATTTAGTGGTGCCAGGAAGAAAGCATCCTCGGTGGCTCCGGCGAGGCAGTTGCTTGGAACCGAAGGTTCTATCGGTCTTCTCCCGACCGAAGTTGAAGGCTCTGAATCGTTAGCGTTGCGCAGACAGGTAGCCGAGACTTTACAGAGCAATCCTGAGCAGGCGAAGCAATTGTTTGCAAGTTGGCTCGAAGAAAAAGGGTAGAAAAAATCGTGAAGTGTGATACGTACGTCGTAATACACAATACCTGATACGAGATACGAAAATGGAATTGAGTGGTAAACAGAAAGCTGCGATGCTGTTAATGGGTTTAGACTCGGTGACGGCCTCTGAACTGCTCAAAGGACTTCCGCCGGAGGAGATACAACAGGTTGCCATGGAACTGGTGAAAATCGATGCGTCAGGTCATCGCGATGAAAAAGAGCAAACAAAAGTTGCCCGAGAGTTCTGTGATTCGCTTCAAAAGCAAACTCAGGGATTTAGCGTAAAAGGTTTTCTCAGCGAAATGCTTGTAAGCATCCTCGGCAAAGACAAGGCTGAGCAAATTCAATCTCAGATTAGAAAAGCGACAGAAAAAAGAGACCCGTTTATGGTTATTCGTTCAGCCAGCACGGACGAATTAGTTCTTGCGTTGGAGGGTGAGCACCCACAGACAGTGGCGGTGGTCCTGTCGGAGCTGGCTCCAAAGAAGAGCCAAGAGATTCTGTCATTTTTGGACGAAGAGGCCCGTCTCAGGGCCGTGTGCAAGATGACAAATCTGGAACTGCTGGGGTCGGAAGTAAAGCAGCGAATAGCGTCTATGGTTGGCGAACGGCTTAAGACTTTCAAAGGTGAAACTCTGCCGGAAGGGCGGGAGCAAACCCTACGAAGACTGGCTATCGTGCTAAGTGGTTTAGAGAAAGACCTGCGAGACCGACTACTTGATAACATAAGGGAACATGATGAAGAGACCTGCACGATGGTAAGAAATTTGATGATAACGTGGGAAGATATTCCTTCAATAGCAGACAGGTCTATGCAGGAAGCGTTGCGAACGGTGGAACCAAGCAAATTGGCAGTTGCACTTTATGGGGCAGATGAAGAGGTCGTGCAAAAGATACGCTCAAATATATCTGAGCGTGTTGCAGCTATGCTTGACGAAGAGACATCGCTGATGCAGGAGCCGCTGGAAGGAGAAATTCTCGATGCGAGGGAAGAAGTTGTCAAGCCGCTGCGGGAAGCTAATGAGGCGGGGACACTTAGAGTTATAGGGCGGTAGCACGATGTCGCAGACAGTTACAGTCCATCTTGAAAGGCCGACTACATCGGCGAAAGTCCTGGATAGTTACAGTGGCGGTGCCGAATTATCCGAGAAGCCGTGCGTAAATTCGGCGGTTGGTGCCGAACAAGTCAGGTTGAGGCAGGATTTGGAGGGCCAGAAAACGGAGCTTTCCCAACTATTGCAAACGCTTAGAGGCCTCGTCGATAAGCTCAATCAATTTTACGACAAAGCGTTTGCCGAGCATAAAGAAGAAATCGCCAAACTTTCAGTGGAAATCGCCAGAAAGATATTAGTACAGGAGGTTCAAAAAAGGAATTATGAAATAGAATCTATCGTTGAAGAAGCGCTTAAAAGCGCGCCAACGCGTCAGGATGTGGTGGCGCATTTGAATCCCGAAGACCTTGTTCGATGCCAAAAGGTCCAGCAAGATGATTCTGCCGGGAGCTTAGCCGGTATTAAGTTTGTTTCAGACCCCAATATCGGGCGGGCAGAGTGCCTGCTTGAGACTCCAAAAGGAATAATCAAATCGCTGATTGAAGAACAGCTCGAACGAATTGGTAAAGCGCTTGAGAACAGCGGATAGTGATAACGGATGCGCTAATCGCTATCGCCGAAAGGTAGAATAATTTATGGCTGCAAGTGAGGTAACAGTGAAGCGGTCAGACGGCAAAACGGCAAAACAGCGAAATGACGAAATATCCAGCCGTCAAACCGCCCAGCCGTCAAACCATCCAACCGGCGCAATTGATTTTGAGAAATTTCACTCGGCGCTGCGTGCGGTGAATTTGTTGGATTGCCATGGTTCCGTAGTGCGAGTGTCTGGCCTGACGGTTGAATCTACCGGCCCGATGTTGGGCTTAGGTGAACTTTGCGGTATCCATATTCGCGATGGTCGGCGTGTGCTGGCCGAGGTGGTGGGTTTCCAAAATGACCACCTTATCCTGCTGCCGTTAGAACATATAGAAGGTATATCGCCGGGCGATGCGGTAACGGCCCGGATTACTCCGCGTTATATTACCTTGAGTGAGGGTGTTCTTGGCAGAGTCTTAAATGGGTTGGGAGAGCCTATCGATAATAAAGGGCCTTTAAGCGGGACAGAAAAGAAAGCATTAGATGCAAGCAGTCCGCCACCGTTGAGACGAGAAAGGATTACCGAACCTCTGGCTTTGGGAATCAGGTCAATAGATGGTCTGCTAACCTGTGGTAAGGGCCAGCGAGTAGGTATTTTCTCTGGCAGTGGAGTTGGCAAGAGCGTGCTTCTGGGTGATATTGCCAATTCGAGTGAGGCAGCTGTCAATGTTGTGGCATTGATAGGCGAACGTGGTCGGGAAGTTCGCGGATTCCTCGAAGAAGACCTCGGAGCAGAAGGTCTGGCCCGCAGTGTGGTTGTTGTCGCTACGTCAGATTCGCCTCCGATTCAACGTGTAAAGGCGGCGTTTGTGGCCGTTACAATCGCCGAATATTTCAGGGATAAGGGCAAGAATGTTTTGTTTATGATGGACTCGCTTACGCGTTTTGCCCAGGCCCAGCGTGAAATAGGGCTTGCAGCGGGTGAGCCGCCGGCAGCAAAAGGCTACTGTCCGAGCGTTTTTTCACTGATGCCGAGACTCGCCGAACGCCTGGGATGCGCCGAGAAAGGCAGTATAACAGGTATCCTGACGGTGCTGGTTGAAAACGATGATTTGACCGACCCTGTTGCTGATAGCGCCCGGAGCCTGCTGGATGGGCACATAGTTCTGTCAAGAAAATTGGCCGACCGGGCACATTATCCTGCTGTGGATGTTCTGGGAAGCGTGAGCCGATTGATGCCTGCGGTGACAAGCGAAGAGCACAAATCCGCTGCACAAAAGCTCAAGGAAATATACGCCACGTACGTTGATGCAGAAGATTTAATAAACATTGGTGCGTTCTCGCCGGGCAGCAACCGACGTATCGACGGAGCGATTGCTTTGATTGATAAGATAAATAACTTTCTTATTCAGCCCATTCGTCAAAGAACCGGTTTTGAAGAAACTGTCAGGTGGTTGACTACTATTACCGAATCCTGGGATAAACTGTTAAAGGTTGAAAGCTGAAAACTTAGAAATTAGATGAAACGATTTGTATGGCGGTTGCAGCGTGTCCTTGACATAAAGACAAAAGAGGAACAAGCGAAAAGAGCAGAGTTGCTCGCATTGACCGAAAAGCTGGCTGAGACACGAGGGGAACTGCTGACACAACAAAATATATTAAGAAATATAATCTCGCGTATAAGCGAGGAAAGACCTAAGAAGCGATTGGGCAAACAAGAGTTTTTTTTGAAATGTTCGGCGACAAGCGACGCGCTAATCAAGAGACTCAAAGAAAAAGAACGCAAACTGGAATCACAACAGATAGAAAAAATTGCTGAGGTCTTAAAAATCAGGCGGTTTAAAGAAGGTTTGGAGAAATTACGAGCTGATGCAAAAAGAGAATTTATAAGGTCGGAAGAAAAGCTCGAGCAGAAAGAGCTGGACGAAGGAGCTACGATTGGTTTTGCTCGAAAAAGATTAACCACAGAAGAATTAAAAATTAGGAATTAAGGAGATAGCTTTGAATAAGAAACAAATAATAATGATATCGGCGGCGGGTCTGGTAAGCTTTACGGGGACGTTTATCTTTGCCTGGCTTACGGGCGATTCTCGAATCGCCCGTACAACTCCAACAGACCGGCGTGTCGAGTTAGACGAGTCAACAGTTGCCGCCGAGGGAGCGTTTCCACCACCGATAGCCGGTACAATGAGGGCCGTCGGCGATAGCGAGGTGAAAAAAGGTATGACGGGGAAACAACTCAAGGGTCTTGTTTATGAGGTGCGTGAAAAGATAGAAGAGTATAACGATAGACTGCAGGAGCTTGAGTCGTGCGAGCAGAGACTACAGATGGCTCAGGATATGTTAAGAAAGGATACCGAAGACCTCGATAATCTTCGAATCGAGGTTGCTTCAGCCGTTGCCAATCTTAAAGAAGAGCATGGGAAGCTGCTTAAGAGCAGGATTGAGATTTCCAGGGCTGAAAAAGCCAGCCTGATATCAATAGCAGCCGCTTATGACAAGATGGACGCTGCCAGTGCTGGCAAGATATTGACTAATATGAGCAAGATGCAAGACAGCAGCGGCGGCAGTGGTTTTGACGACGCTGTGAAAATTCTGCACTGTATGGGCGAAAGGACCAAGGCGAAACTATTAGCTGAGTTAGTCACTTCTGAGCCCAAGCTTGCGGCGGTTTTGTGCCAGAGATTAAAAGAGATAGTTGTAAGAGAATAGTTCTATGGATATTGCAACAATAGTTGGAACACTTCTTGGTTTTATGGTGATTACGACCGCCATTATTGCCGGTGGTGGTTGGCAGATATTCATCCATCTTCCCTCAATGGCGATTACCATGGGTGGGATGCTGTGCGCTACGCTTATACATTTTTCTCTGCCACAGTTTTTACGAATATTCTCCGTGGTCAAGAAGACGATAGTTACCAAGATACCGTCACAATCGGAACTGATTCAACAAATGGTTAACTATGCCGCCATCAACAGGCGCGACGGGGCACTGGCTCTGGAGCAGGAGATGCACAAGATAGAGGACCTGTTTTTCGTCAAGGGTTTGCAGGTTCTTGTGGACGGCCAGGAAGCCGAAGATATTCGGGAACTTATGACTATGGAAATCCAGCACCTTCAAGAGCGGCATTCAGATGGTAAAAAGATTCTGGAGTTTATGGGTGCGGCCTCGCCTGCTTTTGGAATGATAGGTACGCTTATCGGTCTGATTCAGATGCTCAGAAGCCTGGATTCCCCCGAATCAATTGGGGGTGGAATGGCGGTGGCTTTGATTACCACTTTTTATGGTGCACTGGCAGCCAATTTGATTTTTATTCCATTGGCCGGGAAATTGGGACTTTATTCCAAGGCAGAAACAACCGCAATGGAAATGATAGTAGAGGGTGTCTGCGCTATCGCACAAGGTGAGAATCCAACCGTTGTTCGGGAAAAAATGCAGGCATTTGTCTCTCAGGGCAAGCGAGAAGAAGTAAAGGCTACTATATAAATTAGCGTGCGGCATTTTTCCTATCTGGTATCTTCCTGGACGGAGTTAAATATGGGGCGTGAGAGAAAACAGGTAGAGGCCGATGAGGCTTCAGGTGCGCCACAATGGATGGTAACGTTCAGTGATTGTATGACGTTGCTGTTGACGTTCTTTGTTCTTCTGTTGAGTTTTTCGTCTTTCGATGAACATATTTTTCAGACATTGGAGAGCATTTTCGTCAACGCCCTGCCCACGGTCGGCGAGCCAGAGGAAAAAGATAAAGATGCATTTTTGGGGGCGAAGCAAATCGAGCCCACGGAAAACCTCGGCAAAGGCAGCGAAAAACCCACTTTAGCAAGCGGAGGGTGGGACAATCTGAAAGAAGAAACAGAGCCTATGGATTTCCGCAGCCGAAAGGTATTTTTTATCTCATCCGATAAGGTTTTTTGGGGTAAAGGAACGGTGATTTCGCTTCAGGGGCGCAGGACACTGTCTACTATGGCGTCATTTTTGAAAGAAGTGCCCAGTCGGGTAGTTATCAGTGAAAACAGGCGAGTGGACGAAAAGGGCGGCGAGCGGCTTGGTCCGTCACGTGCATGGGCGGTCATAAAGTATCTTACAACAAAAGGAGGCCTTAGCAAAAGTCGGTTCAGCATTTCGATTGCAAGCATGTGCCAAAAAGCTTTGGAAACCAGCAGCGTGGGCCGCACAGGTGCGAAAGCCGAACGTATGCTTGAGATTGTTTTATTGGAACGGAGCATTTACAATTGATTCGCAAACGTCAAGTAATCGAGGAGAAAGGTCCTAAAGTCCCAGCGTATATCGTTACGTTTTCGGATATGATTACGCTGCTGCTGACATTCTTTGTGATGCTGCTAAGCCTGGCGAGCGTCCGGGACGAGGGACTGTTCCATAGGGGACGAGCATCTTTTTTGCAATCAATGAGACAACTCGGACTTGGTGTGCTTTTTGGCAGAAAGCAAGGGCCTGATTTCGGCCATACTAAAATCAAGTACTTCATAAGCAGGCCTGATAGGTTATTCGAAGGCAGAACTATAGACGCAAAGGGAGAAAAAATTCGCCGGATTTTTAAGAATGTGAGCCGGTCTATGAAGACTATGCCCTCCCAGATAGTTGGGAAAAGGGCCAATTTTTCTGTAACCAATATTCGCTTTCCAGCTGGTAACGCAACTTTGAATGAGTCGGCAAAGAGGTTTTTAACGGAATTCTGCCTGGACTTGCAGCGAACCTCTGGTCGCGAAGCCGTCAAGCTCTATGTGCTTGGTTTAGCTGGTGATGAGGCGAGTGAGAAAGAGCAGTGGATACTCTCGTCGCAGCGAAGCCAGGTGGTTGCGGACTTCCTACAAGATGCGCTGCCTTCAGAGGCCAAATGGCCTGTTTATTCGTGGGGAGCAGGGCCTGGAGGTGATTGGGTGGCCCGGGATAGCCCAGTTTCCAAACAGTCACAGATATTAATTGCCGTTCTGAGGGCAGGTGAATAGCGTATAGCACATAGAGGTTCGGCGTTGGGCAAAGCCGGACCCTACACGGTGGCACAGCTTTTGAGATGGTTTCTAAACGCTGTATGACCTTGTCAAGTTTTTCGACAATGTGTCTGATTCTTCGGTCGATTTTGACCAAAAAACGCTGATAATGTTGCATTAACGTCAATTTGGTGTTTCGGCACGCTATTTGCGTACCAGATAATCATAACGAGCTCCCAATAACTATATTTGGTGCGTTTTATAGCGTGACGGGATATAAGAAAAAAATCTCTGCGTTTCTGACAGTGGTTGCGTTGTGCAGCGGTGGGGTGATGGTATGCCTCGCTCAATCGAGGACAACCGTGCCGAAGAAGGCATTATTTGATAATTCCAGTTCCCTGTTCGCGAATGACCCTAATTTTTCTGAAGAATCTGGCAGCAGCCTCGGTACCCGCGAGCTGTTCTTTAAGATGATGTTTTCGGTTCTGCTTGTTGTTGCTTTGGGCGTAGCAACGATTTATGTTTCAAAAAAGTTTTTGCCAAGTATTACTAACGCGCCCGGCAAAGTAATTCGCATCATCGAGACGGTCCACCTCGGACCGCGTAAGACAGTCCATCTGCTAAAAGTAGATAATCGACGACTCCTTATAGGCAGCACCGGTGAAAGCATTACGATGCTGGCCGATGTAACCAATGCATCGGCGGATTTATCAGCGCAAGAAACAGATGATAATAATTGAGGATATAAATGACTGATAAGCTTGTCAGAATGTTTTTTCTGTCGTTTATCGTTTTTGCATCGGCAGATTTGTCTTTTGGCCAGGCCGGCAATGCTTCCACAGCAAGTATGCCAAGAAATACGGTTCCAAGCATCAGCGATTTGATGACAGTTATAGACAAAGCAACCACCAGTGAGATGGAAGGCAAAGATTGGTCGACTCCTGTCAAACTTGTAATCATCTTTACCGGCCTGGCGATTTTGCCAAGTCTTTTAATGATGATGACATCCTTTACTCGAATAGTTATCGTTCTGGCTTTTGTTCGCCGGGCTTTGACCACACAAACCATACCGCCTACGATTGCGATTATGGGTCTGGCGTTGTTTTTGACGCTATATACGATGGCACCTACATTTTCCAAGATAAACGATTGCTCCATTCAGCCTTATCTCGCGGACGAAATTGATTTTCAAACAGCAGGGGTCAGAGCCGGCGGCTGTATCAAGGGATTTATGCTTAGGCAGAGCCGAGAATCGGATTTGGCTCTTTTTGTGCAGATGGCCAAGATAGAACCTCCTTCCGGTCCGATGGATATCGGTATGCATATAGTAATTCCGGCATTTATTATCAGTGAATTTCGGACGGCGTTTGAGATAGGCTGCCTTTTGTTTATTCCTTTTTTGTTGATTGATATGGTTATTGCAAGCGTTCTGCTTAGTGCCGGTATGATGATGCTGCCGCCTGTAATGATTTCTCTGCCTTTCAAGCTGATATTATTTATTCTTGTCGACGGGTGGGGGTTGTTGGCAAGGAGCCTTAGCATGGGTTTCAAATAAGACATTAAGTTTTTGTAGGGATTTGGCGATGGATAGCAGTTTCGTTCTTTATCTTGGCCGACACACGCTCGAGACAGCTTTGGTCTTAGCTGCCCCGATTCTGCTGACCTGTATGGTGGTTGGGGTAATGATGACACTGTTTCAGGCGGTTACTTCCATGCGGGATATGAGTCTGACGATAGTCCCCAAGCTTTTGGCGGTTGGCGCCGTGGCACTAATTTTTGGCGGGTGGATGCTTCAGACGATACTTAGATTTGCCAACGAAATTTTCGGACATATCCAAAATATTAGATACTGAACATTAAAATTAAGAGCGCAAAGCGAAAAACGAAACTGTTCATAGTTCGTGGTTGTGAGTTTGTAGACTACGAACTGCCAACTATTGTGCTCTCAAGTTTTACACTTTTTTATGGAATTGATAATAGAAAAACTGCTCGGTTTTGTGATGGTGCTGACAAGGATTTCAGCATTTCTTTTGGTGGTTCCTGTTTTTGGCTGGAAAAGCATCCCGGTCAGAATCAAAGTTGCGATGACTTTGCTGCTGACGATTTTCTTCTCAATGATAACACCCTTTGCTGTTGATTCCAGGCAGGTCTCTGTATTGGAGGCAGTACTGCTGCTGACCAACGAGGCCAGCTACGGATTGGCTCTGGGATTGGTCATTGTCCTTATATTTTCCGTGGTTAAATTCAGCGGGCGAATTGCCGAACGACAGATGGGTTTAGCTATGGCCCAGATTTTAGACCCGTTGACCGGCGAGAGAGCTCAACCAGTTGGTAGCTTGTTGGAGATGATATTTATAATCCTGTTTCTGAGCGCCAACGGTCACCATTTGTTTTTGTTAATTATCTCCCGAAGTTACGATGCGTTTCCTGCTGGTAGTATTCCGACAATAGCGGTCCTGACCGAGGGAGTAATAACAGCCGGTTCAACGATGTTTGTGGCTGGCCTGAGATTGGCCGCACCACTGCTGGCAGCTTTTTTGGTGTTGATGGTTGTGCTGGCTGTGCTGGCACGTATAGTTCCAGAAATGAATATTCTCTTTATCAGTTTGCCATTGCGTGTAGGGCTTGGGTTGTTAATGGTAGCGATATTTGTGCCGTTTATTGACGGATTTGTGGCTGAATTCGCTGATTGGATGGGCAAACTGCTGCCCGTTTAATAGCGGACAGCGTGCAAAGTGCGCCGGAGCGCAAGAGCACTATCACTTATGAGTTATGTGTTGCTTTTTGATAGGTAGGTAGTATGGCAGATAAGCCGGCCACCGAAAGGACAGAACAGCCAACAGCAAAAAGGCTGTCAAAGGCCAGAGGGCAAGGGAGGGTTCCACAAAGCCGAGAACTGACCTCTGTCGTGACGCTTATAATACTGGTAGCAATGCTAACTTTATTGGCACCGGGCCTGATGCGATGGTTCATAATGCAAATGAGGCAAGGGATGTCGTGGCAAAGTTCTGTTTTTGCCGACAGCCAGACGTTTGTGAACTTTATTAACACAAAGATTATCAGTGCGACACTTCTTATCAGCCCTATTTTTGCGGCGCTTTTGGCCGGGTCTGTTCTGACTTGTGTTGCGGTCGGCGGCCTGAATTTCGCGTCAGGAGCCATAAAGTTTAGATGGAGTTCAATAAATCCGGTGGCAGGATTATCAAAACTGGTGAATGCTCAATCCATGGTACACTTTTTAATATCCATATTGAAATTGCTTTTTGTCTCAATCGTGGCCTGGCTGTATCTTCGGAGTAAGCTCGATGTGCTTGCGGGCCTTCGATGGAGCTGGTCATTACAAATACTTGCAAGTATGGCACAGATAATATTAGGGCTGATGATACGTGTTTGCATTGCGCTGCTGGTCTTAGCAATTGCCGACGTTTTTTACCAGAAGTGGAAATACATCGAGGATTTGAAGATGACACGTCAGGAAGTAAAAGAAGAGCGCAAGGAAAGAGAAGGTTCGCCGGAAGTCAAGAGTCGGGTCCGAAGGATACAGTTTGAGATGAGCATGAAGCGTATGCTGCGGGAAGTGCCCAAGGCCAGTGTGGTTCTTGTCAACCCGACACATATAGCCGTTGCGCTGCGTTACGAGGTTAAGACGATGGAATCGCCCGTAGTGGTGGCCAAAGGAGCAGACCACCTGGCAGAAAAGATAAGAGAAATTGCACGGGCTTACGGAGTGCCTATCGTAAGAAAACCGGAATTGGCCAGGACAATATATTCAACGGTGGAACTCGACAGTCCTATACCAGAGAGTTTGTACGTGGCAGTAGCGGAAGTGCTGGCTCTGATATATCGGCTGCGGCATAGGAAAGTGTGAAGTGTGAAGCGTGAAGCGGGATACGAAATACAAAACACGAGATATGAGATGTGAGTCAAGAATCGTTGGTCGCAACGATTTGCTTTTCGTAGCGGGCGCAATTGCAGTTGTGGCCGGGCTTTTGTTTCCACTGTCAGCCCATATTCTCGATGTGCTTTTAATCTTTAGCGTATCTTTAACAGCGGCAGTGCTGATAATTACTTTTTCAGCACGAGGAGCTCTGGATGTATCAGGGTTTCCTCTGTTAATTGTGCTGGCTACGATGCTGCGTATGGCACTAAGTGTAGCTTCAGGTAAATTGATACTCTCGCAGGGTAACGCCGGTACCATAATCAGTCTTTTCGGGGCTATTTTCGTCAGGAACAACTGTGTGCTCGCAATTTTGGTCTTTGGTGTGCTGACGGTTGTTATCTTTGGAACTATTTGCAAAGCTGCCAGGGGCATCAGCCGCACCGTGTTGGAGTTTACTGCAAATGTTGTCCCTATCAAGCAGATTAGTATTGACGGTGACCTTAATGCCGATGTTATCGATAAGAGCCAAGCGGCTGGGCTGCAAGAGAAAATTGGTCGTGAGGCCAGTTTTTTCGTTGCGATGGGTGGTGCCGCCAGATTTATACTTTGCGATGCTGTTATCGAACTCGTTGTTGCCGTTGTCAATATCGTCGGCGGAATGGCTGCAGGGGTGCTCGGTGGAGCTGCTGCGGGAATATCGGCGAAGACCTATGTGACTTTGGCTGTTGGAGCAGGTATGACGACCCAGGTGCCTGCTTTACTTGCCGCTGTGGCCTCGGCATATTTTGTTCGAAGAAGCTCTGTGCCCCCTGCTGCGAATGATGGGTTTGCGGAAGAAGAAGTCGTCGAGAGAATCGAGGTAGTTGCCAGTGAGGTAGCGTCCCCTCGGTCTGCAGAATTGCAATATGGTAACGATGTAAGTGCCTCACAAAGGGGAACGGCTGAGCCCCGATGTATCGAGAGTGAATTAGCTGAAACTGCAAATCCTGTCGCAAATGTTAATGTCGAGGCTGAGAGAATAGTGTGTGAAGACCTCGAATGGCTCAATGAACCCCAACAAGCTGAAGACGAGAACGAAAAGGATGATTTGAATTTATGGGCTTGGGAAGAAATTAAAGATAGTGATTATTACGAGGCAATCGCAGAGCTAATTGAGAGTAAGGGTAATAAGGCCAAAACGATATTGATGGCCGCTGAAAGCGTCAAGGAGCTTGGCGTAACGGTGCCTGTAAATGTCGCAATGCGTCTGGCACAGAGAAAGAAGAGGTGTTTGCTGATAGACCTTGATTTGGAAAGGGATGCCATATCGAGGGTTTTTGATGTTGACTGTGGGGGGCCCTGCGGCGACAAAGTGGGGGCAAGAGCGATTGTAAGGGAGACGCCAACCTGCATCGATAATCTTTGGATATGGCCGGCGAATAATTTTGGCAAAGGCGAAGTGGAACCCCAAACGCAAAAAAAGGCGTTCGGGGACCCCGATACAATGAATGTGAAGGAGGTAATTGCCGGTCTCGAAAGCCGGTATGACCATTTGATTATTTATGCTCCGAATATAAAGCTATCGGCTGATTGGGGCAGAATAGCCAGCGGTGTTCAGGCAGCGATGCTTTTCGGCCCAGGGAGCAAACTTGAAGGCGGCTCTATTAGTGATTTTCCGAATTGGAAACGTCCCTGTTTCCAAAACGACGTCGGGAACCTTCGCCTCCTGCTACAGTTTCACAAACTTTTGATTAGTTTCGGCTGTGCTATTTTCAAGCCGGTGGAGGTTCTTGCTGAGGTGTCTTGAGCTTTAGCTTTATCGGAGTGCTTTTTCAGACTTATGTCATACCGAAACCTAAGGCAGCCATCTGGTTTTGCAGCAGAGCTAATGTTTTCTCAAGGCGTGCAAAGCGAGCTATCAATCTTTCTTCTCTTTTAGTGAGGCGGTATTCTTCGGTTTCGATTTTATCCTCCAGCAGTTCTATCTGGTCGCTCACATGTTCCTGGTCGATTTGGATGGAGCCGGTCGTTGTCTTGAGCATTCTATCGAGAGCGTCTTCTATCGCACCGGTAAAGCCCTGCTTTACCCTGACGGTGGTGGTGAAAGTGCCATCCTGACTTAAGTCGACGCTGAGCTGAAGGGCATTCTCAGGATACACAGGGTCACCATTATCATCGAAGGAACTATCGCCGGTGACAATATTGCCGCTGAATGTTGCATCGCGGTATGTAGATTCGGTTGAGAGTTTGATTTTTGCCCACTCGATAGCCCCGCTGGTAATCTTCACCTGAACATCATAGGTGCTCGCTGTGGTATATCTGCTGCTGGCGCCGTAAAACTCCACTGTATTACTGGTGCTGCTGCCGGTTTTGTTCGCTCCGATTATTGCAAGTACACCCATATAGTCCTCGGCTATGGCCTCATCAAAGACGTTTGTGTCCAGACTCAATATCCCGTCCCTGTCAAGCTCAAGGCCGATATGGGCAGGCACCAGATGCGTATCGATATCCTCTATAAATCCGCTGGTCTGGGCGTAAAGAGGTGTGCGAAGCTGGTTCTTTATGATTGAGACGATGTAATCTCCCATTAACACGCCGGCGGTCTTTAAGATATCATTGTAGCCGGTTTTTTCCTGAATATAGACGACGGCAGCATTATAGGCGGTAACCATAGATGTTAATTTGTCTTTGACTGATTGTATATCTCTGGTGAGAGTTATCTGTTCTCCATTGGTGTCAGTGGTATCGTGCAAATGCAGGGTTACGCCGCTAATGACATCATCTATAGTGTTAGAGCTTCTGCTGATGTAACCATCCTGGCCTTTTGTGTTTTCTGTCATCACCCAATTCGAAGGAGTCGAAGGAGTGAGGCTGCTTGAATCTATAACAAGCATGTTAACGTCACCTGCGGTATCGCGAAATGTAAATGTCATGGTACCGTTATTTATTGTCAATCTATCGCCACCTACTGTTATGTCGCCGGAAGATACGTTTGGTAACAGCTCAAGCGCGGCTTGAACATCAGCTATGGTGGCGTCGTAGTTTATCGCTGCCGTTGTCTGGCCGTCATAAGTCAAGGTGAATGTACCGGCGGTTGCCTCGTTAACAAAATCCAGATGCTGCACCTCGGCAACTGGTGAGTCTGTAGGGAAGCCATCAACCTTAATCTTCGAATCCTGGGCAGCTTGGGTGAGGGTAAAGTCGTCTGGTTCAAAATTGTTGTTAAGGCCCGATGCCGGTGTGCTACCGCCTTCTGTTACATCCCAGTCTTCAGCTTCATCAGGTAACGTCAGCGTTGACGAACCTGAGCCCTGGTCATAAGTCAAAGTGATTGAAAGACTGCTTGAGCCGGAGGTATTATCCGTCAATATAATTTGGCCGTTTTCAAGAGTTGCTTTAGCAATTCCATCAAAGGCATCATTAATCTCTCCGATAAGATGTTCGAGTCTGGTATTCTCGGTAACATCAAGATTCACTTGAGTTATAGCGGCGCCATTGTGGTCCGTACCGGTTATTTGAATCTTTTCGTCACCTGAGAGTGACCCACTGAACTGGTCGAGCTCTGTAATTTTAGTGCTCAGTGTGGCATTATCGCTGTCAACCGTAAACGCACTGTCAGCTTCCCAGACTTCGGTACTGTTTGAATTGACGAAGATTTTATAATCCGTGCCAGCATCGTTGCCATTTAGCACGAGATGATAAGCATCGTTGTAGTACAGCAGGCTGGCTGTAACGCCGGGGTTATTTGCATCATTATTGATTAAGCTGGCGAAATCCTCCAGCGTTGTGGTTGAAGTTGTCGTTATGGTTGTTTCCTGATGGTTGTATGAGTAGATAAAAGTGCCGGCTCCGACGTTGTCGTCGGCATATTCGAGGCCTGCCGTGTGGACCCAGCGTCCGGCAGTGGCCAACTGGTTGGTTACAACTGTGTGATTGCCTTCGAAGGAGTTATAGGACGCTTCAGCAGTCAGTTTATCAGTATCGCTGGAAGCGGTTGTAAAAGCACGGAGTTCATCGGCGTCGGAAAGGGCACGAACGGTGCTCCTTAAGGTGCTGAGCTTGGATTCCAGTGTGCTGAGAGCGTCTTTTCTTTCATCCCAAATGTCTTTGCGCTGCACGTACATATTTAGCGTACGGCGCTCGAGAGCCATTAGTTGCTGGATAATGGTACTTGTATCAATTCCTGTTAAGAGGCCTGGAAGACGTAAGGTTGACATTTTTGTCTGCCTTTCCCAGTTTCTACAATGTTTTTACAAAAGGGCCCTAAAAATGCACTACAGGTGCGCTATCGGGGCCCCAGTCTATTATCGCTAAAAGAGCACTTTTACTTAACTCCTTATCTTTATCTTTCAGTTTAGTCAACAGACAGCCTGCTGTACGCCCTGCTCATATCCGGCCTGTAAAAGCCCAGACTTTTGCAGTAACTGCCGGATTCGCCGGTTTCCCGGGTCGATTTTGATGTAGCCGTTTAGCTCTAAGCGGGCCTGTTCGAAAGCAATCTGGGACATTATCGGCTGTTTGGACTCAATGTAGCGGCGTCCTATGTCCAAGTATGTAGCTCCGACAAGGCACTTAGCGTGAAACTCCTTCTTCTCTGCGGGTATCTTACTCCAGTTAACATCCGGGAACAGCTGCTCACAATCAAAGGTCTCAACAATACGTGAGACGACCTCAAAATGGTCCCTGGCCTTGTTAATATTCATGCTCCTTGAGAGACTCTCCGGCTGCATTCGCCTCAGGTGCAAAGTCTGACGCAGATGATGTTCCTTGAGACCAGCTTTTACGAAACGGCGTACCATATCATAGTCCTCGGGCATGGCCAGTTGCTCATCGTAGAAGCCTATCCTGTCGAAAACGCTCCTTCTTATACCGAGTCTAAATGGTACTATCGGATGTCCCTGGCGGAAGAGGTCCCTGATGAGGTGCCTGCGGTCGTGATATTCGGGCTTATTCATTACCCTTATCGGATTACCGTTGCCATCAATCAGTAAGACATCGCAATATATAAGGTCGGCCTCCGGGTACTTTTTAAACTCCTGCAGGTGCAAAATAATGCAGTCCGGTGTCATCATATCGTCTGCGTCCAGAGGCATAATATATTGGCCTTTGGCTTGTCTTATGGCCCGGTTTCGCGCACTGGATGGACCATTATTTTGCTGATAGATATATGTGATTCTTTCATCATCATAACGCAAAACCACCTCTCTGGTATTGTCCATAGAGCCATCGTCGACGATTATAAGCTCAAATTTTGGATAATTTTGAATCAGCACACTTTCGATTGATTGTCCTATGTACTCAGCGCAATTATAGACAGGCATTATCACTGAAACTAATGGGTCGCTCGGGCCAGGCTCATAATGCGGAATCACCGTTAGTCTATCACCGGTTTTATGCTCACTAAGACTTTTCTGCTGCTGGGCCATTACGTTAACTTCCAAGCCTGCGCAAGTAATAAGATTATTAATCTCCTCGAGTAACTGCAATACCTGTGCATCGGCGCCAACTTTAGTCAAATACATAAAGAGAACCATTCTCGCTTTTTCATATTTGCCACACATCTTCCAAGCTGTACTACAGTTAAGAGCGGTGTTCCTGTCAGATGTATTGACGTTATATGCCTTGACGAAATATTCTAAAGCCTTATCGTGGTCGTCCTCATTCGTCGACAGTACACCGAGACTGTTCAGCGTCATCTGATGCGGACCGAATTTTTCGACCATACTCAGCAATATGGACTTGCATCCGTCCTTATCGCCTCGATGGAGCGCAATCAGTGCCCTCAGCAGCAGCAAATCTGGCTGGTCCGGGTACTTCTGCAATAGTCGTTCGCATCCGGCACCGGCCAGCTTCATATTGTTACTTTCAAACAACGCCCTGACCGTCCCGATATCCTTGGCGATGGTAAGTCTGTCCCACAGCTTTGAAATATACTCTGCATCTCTGGCGATGCTGAGATTATCGCGTATAAAATCAATTGCCCTCTGGCGGATAGATGGGTCGGTGTCAATCGTCGTCATTGCTTTGATTATTGTCTCGGCCAGTTTTTCAGGCGTATTGGGCGAATACAGAAAACCTGTCTGCCCATCAGCGAGTGTAGCCGCTACACCTCCGACGTTGTGTGCCACCGGGATGCATCCACAAGCCTGCGCTTCCACTGTTACCATCGGAAAAGTTTCGAGCTCAGACGGCAGGCATAATACACCGTGCTTTGAATAGATTTGCGGCATATCCTTACTATCAATATAGCCGTGGAAGTATGCGCCCTGCGGTTTTATACTCTTGAGGTAGTTTCCATAGTCATCACCGCCACGCCACATTGCTCCATCTCCATAAATGTGCAGCTCGGCCTCAAGTGTCTGCTGACGGACCAATTGGAAAGCATCCAGCAATATGTGGATACATTTGTGCGGATGAATGCCACCCGCATACATAATAGACTGATTGTTCCTGCTGACATCTCCAGGCGAATATATGTCAGTATCAACGAGGTTTGGAACAGCCACTAACTTCTCGGCCCCAATACCCTGGCTCAGCAGTGAGGTCTTATGCAGTTCGGATAGACAAATCACCGCATCAAAGTCATTCATATGGGCCAATGATACGGGGTCGTCAGCCTCCCAACAGTGCTGATACAATACCCAAACCTGCTCGGAAGGTTTGGTCAAGCCCTGGAAATACCTAACGTGTGTCGCAAAGAACACCACATCATAATCTGCAATAAACTGGCCTCTTTTGTCGGCCTGCGGCAGCGGAATAATTTGGAAGGATTCATGCTGCTCCGTATAACGCACAAGATTGCCGGTTAGATGAATCGACGCCTCAGGCATGCTACGCAGTAGTGCTCTCGCAAAGTTCAGTACTGCTATCACCGTCCCGGCAGGGCTGCTTCTGCTGAAGTTACCTATTCTGTCAAAATAGAACAGAATTTTTAGCCTGCCGCTTGTGCTATCGTCCTTTTTTTGTAAGCGCAGCAACATATCCCTGGCCAAATCAGTATCAGTCATAATTGCCGAACCCCGTGATATCGGCTGTTTACAGGAAAGTTTCTGGGGGCTATGTCCCTTCTCGTCCTGTTGAACAGCAATGTGCTCGTCGGAGACAGTGTGACTTCTCTGCTCAATGTCAGCTTTGCTCTCGGTGTCAATCATCCGAAGGTCGTAAAGCTTGCCATTTTCCGAACACCAGTCCTGGACGTCGGTTTTTAGCTGACTTTCGAAACAATCAGAAATGAATTGTTTTGCAGCGGGGTTGTTGTGGTTTTGTACTTCTCTGTTTAGATAGCTAAGGCTTTGCTCTTTTCTATCAACGGCAAAACAGGCCATAGCCCTTAAGAGGTCATAGTTTTTGAACCTCTTTACAATATTGCGGTCCATTGTTTCAATGCAGTTAAGTAAGCTGACACACCTTACGTAACAGTGGCGGTTAAACAACTCAACAGCCCAGTTTATCCGGTTAATTAAAATATTGTTGTCAAGCGGCTCGCTCTCCCACTGAGCGAAGAGATGACTATACTTTTCGTTGAAATCTGAGCATATGCAGTTTTTCAGTTCGGTCTTTATATCCATATCCGGTGAACTCTTAAGGTTCTGTCTTATCTTTCTCAGCTTGTCTTCGCAGTACCGCTGGTAGCGTATTCTTCTGCTGCGTGGGTCAAACCCGGGGAGAAGCTGCGTTTGTGAGCTATGATGTATTCTCAGCAGGGTCAGATACTCAGGGACGGTTTTCAATTTTACATCAGTGCAGTGTTTTGTATATTCGGCCAGCTTGGCAAACCAGAATGCATCCGAACTGAACCGGTTCTCATCATACAATCCAATTTCCTCAAAGAGCTTCTTTTGAATAATAGCTGAGCCGTGACTCATTACGTGACGCCAGGATGAAAATCCCTCAACAATCTCGTTGTGTTCGAGCGGCAATTCGTGGCCGTCGGTATATTGCAATCCTTTAAATTCGTCAAGAAAGCTGCGGTAAAAAGTACCTACAACCCCCAACCGCTCATCGCTGGTTATCTGGCGGCATAATGCTTCCAGCTTGATGGGGTACATAATATCGTCAGCGTCCTGTATCACGATAAAATCGGAGCCGGCCCGCTCAATTGCAAAGTTTCTTCTAACATAAGGCCCTTTATTATCCTGGAAGTAATAGGGCTTTATTCTTTTATCCATCCGGGAATACTCTTCGATTATACTCCTTGTGCCGTCCGTGCTGGCATCATCGAGTAGAAACAGTTCCCACTCGTGCATAGTTTGATTTTTGATGCTTTCGATGCATTCCGGCAGGAAATTTTCACAGTTGTAGCAGGATACAATTATGGAAACCAATGGGGTTACTTGTTCACTATTTTGGGCATTGCGTTCGCCTTGATTACTCTGCCTGATAGCGACTTGCTGGCCGGAGACGGTTGGGCTTTTCTGGTCAGTGTCAGTTTCGCTCTCGGTGTCAATCAGCCGAAGGTCGTAAAGCCTGCTGTTTTGCTGACACCAGTTCTGGACAGTGGTTTTCGACTGCTTTTCAAAGTAATCAGAGGTAAATTGCTTTGCGGTGTGACTTTTGTGGTTTTGTATTTCTCTGTTTAGATAGCGGAGACTCTGCTCTTTTCTATCAATTGCAAAATAAGCCATAGCCCTTAAGAGGTCGTAGTTTTTGAACCTCTTTGCAATATTGCGGTCTATTGTTTCAATGCCGTTGAGCCTGACGATACAGGTTACATACTGGCGGTTGTTAAACAACTCAACAGCTTTGCTCATCAGGCCAAGGAGAACATTGTCATCAAGCGGCTCACTCTCCCATTGAGTGAAAAGATGACTATATTTTTCGATGAAATCTGAACATACGCAGTTTTTCAATTCAGTCTTTATATCCGTATGCGGCGGCCTCTCGAGTCTCTGTCTCATCTTTTTCAGCTTGTCTTCACAATACTGCCAGTATCTCCTCCTTCTGCCTCGCGGGTCGAGAGATGGTAGAATCCTCATCTGGGAGGCCGGATGCATCCTTCTCAAGGTCAGGTATTCAGGAATATTTTTCAGTTTTGCGTCGCCGCTGTAGTAGGCGTACTCGGCGGCCTTGGCCAGCCAGAATGAATCCGAGCCGAATGGGTTCTCATCGTACAGTCCGATTGCCTCAAACAGCTCTTTGCGAATGATGGCTGAGCCGTGCCAGCAGAAGTCACATTTTAAGCGTGAGCGGTATCCCTCGATTATCTCATCGTGCGTAACTAACAATTCGGTTTTTTCAGTGTATTCAATCGCCTTAAATTCTTCCAGAAATCTGCGGTAGAACGAGCCCACAATCCCAAGCCGCTGGTCCTTTGTTATCTCGTTGTAAAGTATTTCCAATTTGGTCGGGCACATAATATCATCGGCGTCCTGTATCACGATAAAATCGGAGCCGGCCCGCTCAATTGCGAAGTTCCTTCGCACATAAGGCCCTTTGTTATCCTGGAAGTAATAGGGCCTGATTCTTTCATCCATCCGAGAATATTCTTCGATTATACTTCTTGTACCATCCGTGCTGGCATCATCGAGTAGAAACAGTTCCCACTGGTGCATAGTTTGATTTCTGATGCTGTCGAGGCACTGGGACAGGAATTTTTCAGCATTGCAGCAAGATACCACTACTGAAACCTTCGGATGTGAGCGGCTCGTGGAAACCGCAGAAAGTGTATCAGCTGATTTGCCTTCTGAAGGTAAAATCCTCTTATCTTTTATTTTTCTTGAGCTTTTCTCATCAGACAATTTATTTACAACATCAAATATTTGTCGTGCGACATTAATAAAGGTAAAGTTTTTGCATAGTTGGTTATTTATGCCGGCAATTCTTTCCCTTTCCTTCTCATTTTGTAGAAAATAGTCTAACTTCTCCCGCAAATCTTGCGGAGTTTGATAAGTGACTATTCCTAATTCTTCTATACCTTTAACATAATCGCTGATTTGAAAAACCTTTAAGGCGGCAATGTCGAACGTTCTGTTATTTATGAAACCAAATTGTTTCATGGTTTCATGATGGTCATTTAATACAATCTTTGCACGAGAGTACAACTGCGGCAATTCACTGTGTTCCACATATTCGGCTTTATAATATTCTTTGTCCAATAAGCCATTCCAGAATTTACCTACTACACAAAGATTGTATTTTTGGCCGGTATCAAGAACATCCTGTATGATTTTTCTGCGTTTTCCGGTGTAATAATTAGTTCCAACAAAAAGGACATCAATATCTTTGGGTGGCGTGTTATTGGGAGGTTTAAAAAGGTTTTCATCCGTTGCCTGAGGAAGATAAAAACATGGAATTTTCACCACGTTTTTCAGATTTTCAAAGTGAAATTTTGAGGCGCAAAATACAACATCAAACTGATTTATCTCTTCAACGGTATGCAATTCCGGGTGACTTATTATCCAAAGTATATTAAAATTATGAGGTTTGGGAATATATCGAAATCTTCCTTTTATATGGATAACTACATCTATATGATTATCAGGCTGGTCCCATTCATCCCGAAAGTGAACTTCACAGTTGTGACCTAATTTCATAAAGGCCTTTGCTAGGCTATTGGCAAAGTAAGTATCTCCCCAACGCTTTTTTTCTCTTGAAGGGGTGCACGTTTTAGCGGCAAATCTTAATTTTTTGACTGGTAATCGGTTGCCATCTACAAAGAATTTTTTCACCCAGGGGATTAAAGCATTTATGTACTGAGACCTTGAAATTGAGGCAAGTTCATTGTTTTTTAAATAAGGTTGAATTGCCTGTGAAATTCCTGCCCGTGCTTGGTTACCACTAATTACAATGTCCGGTTTTATTTTATTAGCCCAACTCTGGCGTAATAATTTGTTATTTTGCTTGATTCCTTCACGCCGCTCTTTTCCACTCTTCGATTCATAATGAATTACTACACTTTTCGGTTGATATACAATCTTCTTTTGTGTTTTAGTTAGTTTGAAACACAAATCCACGTCTTCAGAGCCGTTCCAATAACTCTCGTCAAAGCCGTTCACGCTCTCAAAATTAGACTTGCGAACCACCATACACGCAGCGGTAACAGCCTGAAAAACCATCGGGACATTAGCAAAATTACTATCAGATGGTTGTTGTACAAAAACATGTCTCGGCAGCAATGAATTTACCCCCTCGATTTCAAGTATTACAACACCGGCATGCTGAACAGAACCGTCGGGATAAAGCAATTTGCTGCCGACAGCCACGATTTCCGAATCATTTTCCAAGACTTTTACAAGCTCTTCCAACCAACCAGGTTGAACTTCTGTATCGTTATTCAAAAAGACAAGATAATTTCCGTCAGCTGCAGCTGCCCCTTGATTGCAAGCCCTGGCGAAGCCAAGATTTTCGCGGTTCGAAATAATCTTCACATTTCCACTAAGGCATTTCAGAAGCTCCTTTGTGCCATCTGTTGAGCCGTTGTCAATAATAATGACTTCATAAAGATTATTAGGCGTGTTTTCAATAAGAGTCTTGAGACATTGTTTTGTGTATTCCACATTGTTGAAGACGGGGATGATAATTGAAACTGTTTTTGATTTACTCTCCTGGAATTTACTATCCGCAGGTAATGTATCACCTTGAGCTGGGCGTAGAGAGGTTTTGCTATATTCTTGCTTTAGACTTTGTATGTACTTTTTTTGTCGCTCTATTATGTCAGGTTTATTTATTGCGTACTTTTCATATTTTTTATATACCGCCTCAATCCTCAGAAAAGGTGCGTCTTGTTCACTTGTCATAGTAGTTCCATCTGTTCTCCAGGTAACTTCAGCAGTCACTTTCTTAATGTGGAAGAATTTAAATTTCCTTGACATTCGAATCCATAAGTCCCAGTCTTCGTGTGTTGGAAGACTTTCATCAAAGTAACCGACCTCGTCAAGACAGGATTTCTCATGCATAACGCAGAGCACCGGAACGAGATTGCGCACAAGTAACTGATTATGGTCGACGTCAAAGGAATAAGGGACGGTTCTTTTTGTTACTGCGTAGTTCTCATTTACTTTCTCATAATGCGCACGATAAGCATTTGTGTACGCTACTTTATAGTCGGTACTCTCCAAAATCTTAACCAGCGTCCCCAGATGGTCCGGCAAATAAATATCATCGTCGTCTAAATATGCAATATATTTGCCCTTTGCGGCTTTGATACCTGTATTCCTTGTGGCAGCCAGTCCTTTATTGGTATCATGCGCTGAATAGACAATACTCTGTTTAGCATTTAATTTTCTTACAATATCCTCAACATTTGTACCGGCATCATTTACCACGATTATTTCAAAATTCTGATAGGTCTGATTTAGAACGCTCTTTAAGGTTTTAACAAGCGACGCAGGTCGATTGTATGTTGGAACTATAACCGAGACCATTGGAATGGATTCCTTTTCAGAGACCTTGCCGCTTTTTGTGTTTCCTTTCATTGCCAGATTTTTGGCTTTCATCCTATTTTGCGCTTCTGATATGGCAAGATTTTTATAATATTTCTGTTCCTGTTTTTTAGCGTTAGAAATACATAAAGGTGTTGTTCTCCAGCAATAAAGGGACTCATCTATGTTACCCACTTTATACTTCTCTGCCACTTTAAGCCACAGGTCATAGTCCTGAGCAAACTTATATTTCTCATCGTAGCCTCCCAAGCTAACAAAGCAATCACGGCGTATCATAACAGTGCCATGTCCAAACCAGTTTTGTTTTTTAAGCCCTTGCCTGATTTCCAAGTCGCCCGTTAAAACCTTAGTAAGTGATGCTATCTTTCCATCTTCGGAAATATGGTAGTATGAGCTTCCAACAAGAGCGTAATCAGAATTTTTCTCCAGAAATTCCACCTGTTTTTCAAACCTTCGAGGCAGAGAAATATCGTCTGCATCCATTCGAGCAATGTATTGACCTCTACATAACTTCAGCCCAATATTTAAGGATTTTGTCAGCCCCAGATTTTCGGGGTTTCTGTAAATAAACGTTCTTGAGTCTTTCATATTAACGAGTATATCAGGAGTCTTATCGGTGCTTCCATCATCAACTATGATTACCTCAAAATTCTGGTAGGTCTGGTTGTATATGCTTTCCAAGGCTTGCCTAACGAATTTTTCACCATTATAAACGCAAATTAACACACTTACTTTAGGTTTGTTAGCCCAGTCTTTGTTCTCCTCAGTATCAGGTATGGATGCGTTCCAACTATCACGATAATAATGTTTGACTCTACTATTGTGGCCTGGCAAATAAACCAGCCCTCGGTCATCAATATATTGGTACAACCTGTTATTTGCTACAAAGTGATATAAGTCGCTATAAGGTATCCCGACAAACACGTTAGGCCAGACCGCGGTGGGATTAGCTTCTCTCAATAGCTCGTTGGTTTCATAGATATCTGACTCTGTTTCCCCCGGAACCCCGATGATAATACTGGCTGCGGTTTTTATGCCAAATTCGTGGCACCACTTAAAAGCATTTTTAATTTGTTCAACAGTAATATCCTTGTGTAAGAAATCCAGTATTCTTTGGGAGCCACTTTCTACGCCGAGGTAGAATCCTTTTGCACCGGCACGGGACATTAATTCCACAAGGTCCCTACTCAGATTAGACACTCTTGATTCGCAAACCCATGATATATTTATCCCTTTTTCTATAAGGAGATTAGAAAACCGCCTCAATCTTTCCTCGTTGAGTGTAAAATTGTCCTCTCGAAAATAGATTCCTTTTGCTCCGTAATTCTTGACAAGATATTCAACGTCAGAAACAATCCTCTCAGCGCTGAAATACGTATATTTCTTACCCCAAATAGAGCCTACCGAGCAAAATGCGCATCTAAAAGGGCAGCCTCGGCTTGTATTCATTGTGAACACAGGACCATCGCTGATAAACTTCATACTCCAGTCGTAGGGTAAACCGACAAAATAGTCCCATGTGGGCATAGGGAGCGTATCCAAATCTTTTATGCGAGGATACCTAACAATCCTATCGGCGACCTTGCCATCAACGATATCGAGAATTGCCTGTTCACCCTCTCCCTGTACAACGTAATCGACAAAGCCAGGGATTGTGTCTGGAGCCACGGCGGCATGAGGACCTCCTACGATTATCTTTCCATTCCACTTGCGTGTTTGCCTTAGATGTTCGAGTTTATATATCATCCGGAGAGTATCGCGAAAGCAAATTGTATTAGCATAAATACCGACATAATCTATTTCATGTTTCTGAAGGTAGTCCGTCTCAAGAAAGTTACTCGGCTGTAAGTAATTGTCTATGAAGAAAACCTCGTGTCCGGCGTTACGCAATACAGAAATCAGGAATCCTATCCCAACAGGTGGTCTTTTTTCTTTGGTTGAAAAGGGAGACTGAGTTGGGGCTGCAGATGTCGTAAGCAGGACTTGTTTTCGTGGTCTCCTGAGAACATGATGAGATATGTTAACCGGTTTAACTGCCTCTTTCTCTTGAGGCAAAAATGTACAACTCACGTTTGATTGAGCCAACTGCATCTTGTTCAATTCATCAAACAGTCCTCTCAATCTTTTCACCCAAGTGTGGTCTTTCAATGCTCTACTATAACCACGATTTGCTATTTCTATTCGTTTATCGTCGTGCTTTAGATAGTACGAAATTTTTTCGCTGGCTTCGGTAATATTTTCGAAGCATTCTACTTCCTTGCCTATTTCATAATACTCTTCTATTCCATCAACATATTCCGTTAATAAAAACCCGCCGCACATCGGCACTTCAAAAACTCTACCCTTTATTTGCTTGATGCCATCATTCGATGAGCTCCCGCTAAAGTTGAGATTGATTTTGCTGGCATTAAATGTCTTAATTATGTCATCAAATTCCAAAAATCTTCCGAATCCTCTTCCAAATACAACAATCGGCACACCATTATTTTTTAGATAAAGTAGATTTTCTCGTCGCCTTCCATAATTCTGTCCTACAAAAGTAACATCATAGATGCGCTCGGAGTCGATTTTCTTGTAATAATTCTGATTTGATGCCCATTGAGACTTTACAACATTAAGACCTGATTTTACATATTTCTCAACTGAATGTTTATCCGTAGTTACTGAACAAAAAACGTGTCTGGCTACTGTTTTTGAATAGTTTTCAAATCGCCAATGGTCATCGGAAAACCAGGCGATTACTTTTGTTCCTAAGGCACCAATCGCATCTAACGTTTTCAGTTCTATCTGATCCTGATAGGTGTGTAGCAGAACGTAATCGGGCTTTTCTTTTCTTACTATTTCGATGACCTCCGCATTCATCGAATCTTTCCCGATTTGTTTAATTTTTTCAATGTAATTGTAATTGATTACGTGTGAAAAAATCTGCTTCAGAGGCTCATAGAAGTTAATATCGCAGTTATAGTTTATACAACCTACGGTCAGGAACAGTATTTTTTTGCGCCAGAGCTCACCCTCAATCTTATTGTTACACAACTTATCGATAAACAAGCTCCCTTGTCCTCCTCTTTCCATTGTATATTTCCTCACTAATTGCAAATGCTCTGTTTTTATTGCTATTCGAGAATCGGAGTGCTGTTAACCGAGTCAATATCTGTGTTTTTTATAGCTTCTACATGATAGCCAACGGTGAATTGGTCAATAAAGCACCTTTCTTCAAGTGCGAACAAGTAGCGTGGAAGCCATTCTCCAAATAGGTGCCGAATAAACTCAACGTTGTCCCCATGTAGATGCTGATGTTGTGGAAGCGTCCATTTAACCCGCGCACATTCCTGGGCAAGTAATTTAAAAAATCCACCGTTAGGTGTCATTTCTACAATCCGGCAGCCGAAACTGCTTAGAAAGTGTCTATACCATTCCGGCGATAATCCACCATAGTAATGGTAGGGCAACTGATGTAACCCTGAACCGAGTGGAGCAGTTATCAATAGTCTCCCCCCCGGTCGTACTATTCTTACCATTTCACGCACTGCCTTTATAGGCTTGGGAATGTGTTCCAAAACTTCCGTGCAAAGAATCACATCAAAAGACCCATCCGGCACAGGGATACTGGTGATGTCTGATACGTAGTCTATTTTCCCATACTCGGTCGTTTTATTTTTCTTTATCCCAATGTACTTTTTAAAATCCTGCGTCTTATAGTCGCAATGCGCGAAAAATGGACGATAGGGGCAGGTTCCCGCACCGACATCTAACACTCGCGAGCCGGCTGGGATAGTTTTCGCTTTTGCCTGGACCCATCGATTTCGTGTTCTCTGGTTGAAGTCAGTGATTTCATCAAGCGGAAGCTGGGTATTATTCCGGGAAAGTATGGCCGGAGCCTGAGAAATAGAGGAGACATCTGGAACGGGCCCCATTTTGCAATTCTTCGCAAAATTCGAACCCTTTTGAGCACTCGATAGCTGAGGGACATAATCGCCCGCCAGTGCCGTCCGAAGTTGGTTTTTCCAAACTTCCCAGGTTGGCCTCTCTTCCGGGGCAACAGTACTTTCCCACAACAATTCCTCCGCTGCTTTTAGTTGCTCTTGCAGGGAAAAGGGTTTGGATTTCATAGCAACTACCTTCACGTTCGACAAATAAGGTTCTTTAGACCAGGAACTTGACAGCGTTTGAACCTCCCCAAACCCTAATGCCTCGAGTGTGTGTTCGAATCTCTCAGGAAACCAGTGGTCAATATGATAACCCCAGTCGGCTGCCTGGTCTCCAGCCAAATGGCGAACAACTCCCATTTTAGTTTTCCATGAGGTATTAGAAACCAGCGCTTTTGCGCTGCCTATCAGGTCAGGCGCTTCGATATGGAGCCTGCCGCCAATTTTCAACCACTTGTGCCACTTAATCAGCATAGCAAGTGCTGTAACGCGGTTAAAGTGCTCAAAAACATGATGGAGCCGAATCTCGTCAACCGAACCAAGAGGGAAATCCAGGCCCTTTATATCAGCGCAAACGTCGGCTTTTACCTGCACCAAATTATGTTCGGATTGTGGATAATCAATGTTTAGATAACCTTCTAAATGCTGTCCACCGCAGCCGAGATGTAAACGAAGCGGCTGGTTGGTATGCAAAAGCCCTTTTCTTTTAAGTTGCTCGACTATATTTTCTCCTAATGATAATTGATGACCAGCAGATATATTAGAGTTAATATCCGTACGATGCTGATGAGCTACAGCCGAGCTATCAAGCTTTTTGAGAAACAGATGTGCATCCATAAAGTTTGGTTCGTGATGTATGACCGTGGCGGCCACTCGTTCTGCGGCAGAAACTCGGCCAATTTTATGTGCCGCCATTGCCAAATACCATAGAATCCGCCATCCTTCAATAATGCCGGGAGCATCGAGAATTTTCATGCAATTTGCCAAGTCATCCTTGATGGGGTCACTGCTGATTGCAGCAGCATAATCCTGAGCCGTCTTGTTTAAAACTTTCTCCCAGAAGAGGTCGTGTCCAAGTAAGTTTACGATTACTTGCTTCAAGTCATTAAACTTTCTTGGGTCTGTCATACCAAAAAATCGAATGAGCGAATATATCATACGCCATATGTCCGTTGTTAAAACAGGTTGTATCTTCAGCAAATGGCCATATTTGTCTTTGGCAAGTTCGAATTCATCACGAGCTTCACAATATAATGCAGAATGAAAGTTCGAAAGAATATTTCCTACCGCTTGAATCTGCTCCTGCGTGAACGAAAGGTCACTGTGAGGCAATTTTCGGCAAACAAGGTGGATAAAGCCGGCTTTTTTGCTTCCAAATATCTCTTGCTTTTGTGGTGCGCCATATATGACACGATGTTCAATTTCAAATATCGGCTTAATACACTTGTCTATAAACTCATCGTCTATGACAGTTGATTCATGTTCATTAATAAATGTAGAATTAAAATATACCCCGATTAGTAATTTTCCGCCTGGCTTGAGAATACGGTAAATTTCCTTTAGTGTTTGTACTGGATTGCATACATGATCCAAACTGTTACGGGCATAGACAAAATCTGCATAACTATTGCGGAACGGCATTTTTTCGGCTACACAGGCGATATAGTGTGTATTTGCCTTCAGAATTTCCGGCAGCAGTTTACAGTATTCATTTGCAAGGTGGTCAATATTAAACTTGTAATCCGAGTGTACGTGTGGCAAGTCGTCAGCAAATGAGCCACCGATACAAACAATTTTTGTATTAGAGTGTACGGTTTTAGAGTTAAGCCATTTTTCAGACCAATCCCAACAAATTTTGGGCTGTATGAAAGGTTTTTCTGGAGAGTAATGCGGATTAGAATTATTCATGATACCCTGGATAGACACTTTGGTAGATTCAAGCTCAGACTTTTGATGCTCTGTTAAGACAGATGAGGACAAAAAGCAAGGTATGCTGTTCTCGAAACGGTATGTCCTTTCACTTGAAGTTGTGATTGTTTGATTGGCAAATGTCAAGTCCTCCAGGCTTTCAGGGCAGACCAGGTTTTCTTCATAAAACTTCTCAAGGCCGGATTTCACAGCATCCACGTCGGGGGCAAGATTGTTATAAAGACAATTTTTACTATCCAAAACATTTGATTTAGAGATAGAATCTACCTTAACTAAATCCGCAAAAATATGACCTTCGTCCGGGGCATTATTTTTATCAGGCCTATACTCTTTCGGGATATCCGGCGACAAACTAACATTTCTTTTTTGAAAGACCACCTGATAACCTACCATAGTAGCAATGTCTTCAAGATATCTACGGGTAAGATGGTCTTTATGGTGCCATTTGTGCCATGATTCTTGATACACCCCTGAGTAACCCTTACTGAAATCACTATAGTTTTGCATTATCCACGTTAGGTCAGGGGTGGTAACTCTGTGAACACCGCCGGGCTTTAATATTCGAAAAGCTTCGGCAAGAAAGAGCATAATTTGCCTTTGGTCAAGATGTTCTATAAAATCTTCGTTGAAAATAACATCAACACTATTATCTGCAAAAGGCAATGGGGCTTTGGTTACATCGAGCGCAAGAAAATCATCTTTTGTACCTCTGACGTCCGGGCCGTAAAACTCATCTGTGTAATATTGCATAAAATTCTCCCAAGGTACGAGAACCAGGTCGATATTGACCCAGCCCTTGAGAACTCTTGGCCCACAGCCGATATGTAGCCGAAGAGGCCGAGCTTTCTGTTCTAAGCTGGTGGCTTTAATCTGCGATGACACATGCGATGTCTGGCCGGTTTCAGCCGTGATAGACCTTGTCTGCAAATTAGCAGAATTGAATCCATCGTTTTGAGCCGGCAGCGAACTTTGGCAGTTTTTTGTTCTAACAACTGCACCCTGTGGTTGGCACACTCGCGACTGTTTGGATACTGTTTTGAGCCGACCAGCTTTAAGGTGTTCGAAGAAATCTTTCTCGCAATCGGCAGTAGCTAAAAAACGGTTGGTTTCATCCGTAAACAACTCAGGAAATTTTCTGACAACACTTGCCGCGTTTTTACCATTAGTTCCTTTTTTATGTTCCCTTACCCAATAACTGTCAGTAGAAATTCTGTGCCAGTGAAAAGAACCGGGCAGGATGGCAATTTTCGTCCCTGTGGCGTGCTGTCTGAAACCAAACCCCCATGAGTCCATGGCACCGCTGCCATCGGGATAGCCCCCTGCACGGTCGTAACTTTCCCTTGTGTACAGATAATTACCGGAAGCGGCAGGAGTTTTTTCGGTTGAAAGGATATGGTCTATATCGCAAATATTATTCGGTGCCTCAAAGAACCATGAGTGAGTATGAGTGTAGCTGCCCGCAGAGCCTTCGAAATATCGCAGTTCACTAAATGATGCCCCATTGCAGCCGGTATCATCCAAAAGCTTAATCAATTTGCCAACCGAATCAGGTGCGAGGATATTGTCTGAGTCCAAACAAAAAATTAAATCCCCTATCGAGTTTTCAACATAGGTATTCCTTGCAGCAGCTCCGCCACTATTTTGGTCGTGGTAATATATACGAAGATTAGAGTGTCTCTCCTGGCAATAAGACAAAACCTGGCGAGTTGAATCATCAGAGCAGTCATCCGTGCAGACAACTTCAAATGGAATATCAAGATTTTGCTGATAGATTGACTCGATTGCCTCGCCGACGGTATCCGCGCAGTTATAACAAGGGACGATAAATGTTAGGAAATGCCCGGAAAGTTTTTGCACCCACCATACTGTCCCGATTTCTATAGTAGCAGTTAATCCTTTTGATGTCAGGAATTCATCAACAGCTTTTTTTGTGCTAGGAAAGTCTGAATGGTCGTAATCATGTCCAGCAACAATCCCGCCCGGTTTTATCTTATCCCACCAAAGTGCAATATCCTCTTTAACAGACTCATATGAGTGATTAGCATCGATAAATGCAAAGTCCAGCTTCTCTTGAATTATTTTCGATGCTTCTTTGGATGTTTTTCGCAGAATAGTTACACGGTCTCCAAATTGCTGCAAAAGCTTGCAGGCGGATTTGTAAGTTTCATCCATTTCTTCCTGAGGTTTGTTTGAGGGGTCTTCGTAACTGCCCACAATATGTTTCCAGGGGTCAATCGTAATCCATTTCAAATCAGGATTGGCTTCCAATAAGTGAGCTGAATGATGTCCGCGACCAGTGCCGACTTCCGCCCCTGCTTTTACGTTAAATTTCTTTATTAGAGATTCCACAACTCCGTAAGCATCTGTCCAAGCAGGGCTTGCTACCAGACTTTCTCTGAATCCCTGCGTATTACTATAGGTTATTGCAAGGGATTCTTTGCGTTTCCTTTTGCGTCTGCAATCGGCTATTATCTCCTGTAATGCCAATTCAAATGGATATGTGTCATACTCCTTTGAGTAACGAACCGCTATATATTCCCTCTCCCTGAGGGGAAAGTCCCGTTTAATGAACTTCTCAGTTCCTATTAATTGCCTGAAACCTTCCTGAACCTTATCCAAGTCATTTACATTAGCTGCAATGTATTCCTGGTCTTTACTGCTATATAGCTTGGAATGGGATGCATACTTTCGTTCAGGGTGAAACAAGGTTCCGAAGTGATGCGAGGCATCTTTGTACATAGTGAAGTCCTTTACTTCGGTACCACATACATTCGCTCCATCACCTGTGAATTCAGTATCAGAACGGTAAAAGCGGCAGTAAGAAGCTGTGGTAATAGTATATTCATCTTTCCAAGTATGAATGGTCTTGAAACCTACCTGTTGCTTATTCCGGTAGCACTGCTTTAAGAACTTTTTCATACCAACAGGAAGGAACTCGTCTGCTTGATTTAATAATACGAGTTCAAACCCTTTTTCTTTAAGGAATTGGGCACCCAAATTTTGGGCTTGTGAGATGGCACTTTGGTCTTTCCAGTCTACCTTTATAGGATGCATTTCTATTGGGTAGTAGTCGCTCAACGCATTCACAAACTTCTTCGTGAGACTTTCAGTTTCATCTTTGCTGCCGACATCATAAAAAATGTGAAACTCGTCCACATTATCCAGACATTGGTAGATAGCATCATAAAAGGGGTATGATAAATATTCTGCATTTCTTACAATGGAGTAACCGGCTATTCTTGGTGTCACTGGCTGTTTTTTTATTACTGCAACATATAATCCATTCCACCAGTTTTCCGTATCACCGACAATGTTTGCTGGTAGGATTTGTTCGTATAATATCTTATAATTTAATTTTCTGAAGGCATCTTTTGTTCCTTTTTGTGCTTTTTCCCAGTTATAATCATCAACAATTGCAATAAATTCGGATTCTAAATATTTATCCATTAAGATAAATGCGTTATATTGATCAATTTCTTCATGTTCACCATCGTAAAAATATGTGTTAAATCTAAATTTAGATAAATCAGCATTTTCAAATGAGTTATCATAAAAGTATAACTTTTCGGAGCTTATGTACTTTTTTATATTATTATAGAATTCATTCTTTGGACCACCGAATGAACTAAAATTATCTATAGCAACAGCGTATTTAAAGTCATTCTGGAATAATGCTGATATTAAAGTTGATCCTTTATATGTACCTATCTCTAAATAAGTTGAATCTTTATTGATTAAATTATTTAGGAAATGTCTGACCTTAGGCGAAGAATACCCGTCGATATTTAAAATATCCTGATTTAATTTCGAATCAAGATTTTTAGCATTTCTAATTGCATTTTTCACCAATTCGATTTTTTCCATATTTTGCTCTCGCCCTGCCCGCTTCCTGAGCGCTGCTGACTATCAGTTTGCTTATAATTAAATATTATTGCGATAAGTCTCTACGGTCTTTTTGCCTTTGCGGACCCGGCTTAGCTTTTGGGCAACGTCGGCTCTTTGAGCTGTAACGGCCAGGTATAAACGATCGTATAATTTCTGCAATTGCTCTCGTCGATTTTTAAACTCAGCCGATTCAAGAATCCCCATCTGTGTGATTTTTTCTACGAGAGAACCAGCCTGTTTGCTCAACACCTCAACCTCGCTGACGTTACCCTGCTGGGCCAGCTCTATCTGCTTTTCTAACAGACTCTGCAGGTCATCCAAGGCCGATGAAAATCGGGATATCTGTTTATCTGTACTCATCCAATTTGCACCCCTGCTTAGGTCCCTTGTTTTATTTGAGTCAAATTATGTTCAACCTCTTCCAGAAGATTGGCTGCATCTTTGTTGGCGGGGTCTAAAGTTAAAACGTCCAGGAGGATTTTTCTGGACTGCTCGAACCGGCCATCTTTCATATATAGCGCTGCCAGTGAGAACATAACGGAGGTGTCACCCGGGTGCATACTCAAATACACTTCCAGATAGTGAATAACCTTTGCGAATGAACCCATCTGGCAGGAGGTTTGAAACAAGCCTAAAAGGGCTGTCAAATTGTCTGTATCGAGCTCCAGACATTTTAGATACATCTCAAAAGCCTGCTTGTAGTCGGCTCTTTGCTGTGCGACCATGGCCAGGCCGGCATAGGCCCTGGCGCAATTGACGTCCAGTCGACAAGCGACCCTAAAGGCTACTTCAGCATCATCAAGAAGGTCTTTCTGCAGTGCAACTACTCCAAGCCCAACGTAAGGACCCGGCTCATCAGGCCCCAGTGACGCCGCTTTTTCGTAGCAGCCTTGTGCCTGGGCGAAGTCGCCAACAGTAGTGTAACAGTCACCAAGTTCCTGCAAAACTTCATAATGCTGGGTCGAGTTGAACACTCCAACAATATTATCTTGTGTTAGATTATCTTGTGTTATGTCCATAGTGATTCTTTTCCTCTACAGGTTCCCATTTTGCGGTTTTTTGCAAAACGTGGCCTTCAAGTATTTGTTCTGCACTTCTAAGTAATTCAATCGCTGAATTAAAATCCTTTTTTTCTCGCTTGACCTTTGCCTCTAACAAAAGTGTGTCCACGGTAGGCCGTTGCTGGTTAACTTCACAACTGAGTTCAGCAGCTCTGGTGTGGGCACCGGCTTTGAAAAAAGCCTTTGCAGCCTCCGTCTTCATCCACAACTCGTTTTTGTAATGGTCAGCGATATATTCAAACACCTGGGCTGCTTGTGCCCAGTTTCCATCTTTTTCTGCGAACTGGGCTTCTTGAAGCAAATTGTCAAACTGGAAAGGCAGCTCTTCAGCGTCCGGCTGTCTTAGCGCAATGCCGGCGGCCTTTAGAGATTGCCTTACCGGTAAGTTTGGAAAGCTTCTGCGAGCATACCGGAGGTCATCTTTTTTGACCACTGCTGCCCAGAGTGTATCTGTTGAACCTTCCAGTTCAAATCCCTCGCGCCCCTGCTTGTTGCTGGCAGGGGTGTTAATCAGAGCGTAGAGCGGATTCTCTACCCACATTTTCTCTACGGGGAAGCCATTTGGCACTATTGTGATATATTCGCCGTCGCATCTGGCCAAAGCTGTGTCTACCCGCTCAGCCCCGGATGCCAAGGAGTTAACGGGCACCTTGATGATGTTGGGCATAACGGTATTTAGCATGTTGAGGTCAGCTTGCGGTAAAGGTATATAAACCTTGTAGGGATAGAAAGTATGCCACCATATAGAACCGATGGTTTTTCCTACCTGTTGGTTCAGTTGGTCTGCAACAAAAATGATGGACATATCCTCAATCTTCGTCCAAGGTTTGGCGGGTCTTGCAGTTCGTATCGCCAGAACATTTCTGAAATATTCATGCTTGTCTTTGCGTTTCTGGACCGATATCCTGTCAGATTCACTTATAGGGCTGTAAAATTCACCCGTGATTTCATAGACATGGTGAAAATCCGAGAAGAAAGCAAGCCGCCGGGTCATATCCCAGTCAATTAGAATGTTGAGGTCTTCATTATATAGCCCGGTCTTTTCAATCAGGTCTCTGCGGTGCATCAGGCATACATGGAGGGCCTGATTGAAGTGCAACATAAGAAAGCGGTCGAAGTCCCGGCTGATTTCAACGACTTTGCTTAAAATCTGCCGGTTACCGTCCGGTGTAACCCGGCAATATGCTTTGTATAAATCACTGTACGCGACCTGGCAGTCGGTTTGATTTTCCAGAACATTGACTAACGTTTCGATATGGTTGGGATAATATAAATCGTCGTCGTCGAGATAGGTGATGTATTTACCCTCGGCTCTGGATAGGGCTTGGTTGAGCGAAAATGCCTTGCCGCGATTTTCCTTTCTGTTGATAAATATTATCCGCGGGTCGCTAAACGAATTAACTACGTCGCTTACGTCTTCACCGCCGTCGTTGATTACAATAATCTGGAGGTTTCTGTAACTCTGGTGCAAAACGCTGGCAAGAGCCCCATATAGATATCGTGGCCGATTAAAAGTCGGAATGAGCACGCTGATGACCGGCCCAAGTCTCGTATCTCGCATCTCGTGTCTCGTATCTCGCATCTCATGTCTCACATCTCGTGTTTCGTGGTTCGGTCCACGATTCTCGCTTCACGATTGTTTCCGAACATCGGGGTGGTGGATTCTGCGGATGGTACGCCATCTATAAGATTCCCATCTTGTTGCGAATCTATTTCAGCTTCGAGTAGGGTGAGAATACCGTTGATTTTGCTCAATTGATTTTTCAGCGAGTAGTTTTTTTCTACAAATTTGCGGTAGCTTTGTGGTTCGTATGTATCGGAGCAAATCTGCTCGCAGAATTCTTCTGAGATGTTAAATAAAAACTCTGACGGGAAAATTTGGCTTGCTCCCGGAAAATTATGGATAACCGGTTTCAATCCACAAGCCATACCTTCCAAAGGTCCCATACCCTGGCTTTCTCCGATGCTGCAGGAGACAATATAATGTTTGTCCTGCAGCCAGGAATTTATGTTCTCCTGCCAGCCGTCAAAAAACACCACATCTTCGAGGTCAAGTGCCCCCACTATATACTTGATATACTGTTCAAGCATTTGGTCCTGAAAATTTCCCGCAAAAAACAGCTTATATTCAGGGTCAATGTAGTGCAGCTTTTGCATACACTGCAGAAGGAACATAGGATTCTTTCTCATATTCAGATAACCCACACAGGCAAGATTTTTGCCTTGCTGCCTGTCGATGAACCTAAACTCGTCAAAGTTAACACCGTTCGGAATCGTAACAAGCCAGGCGCGCTCTTTAATGTCAGGCACTTGTTTAAACAAAGCGTCTTTGACAAATGGGTTGCCGATGGTGATGAGTACATCGATATTCTCCCATTGGACCTGGCTTGGCCAGTCCTGGTAAGCCTCGAAACGGTGAAGCCTGACAATATTTTTGCAGACCTTCGGCAGTCTTGATGCTTCCACAACTACATCGGTGCACCACTCAAACCAAGAGATATCACTCCATTTCATCAAGTCATACATCTGTTCAACATTTTGGCCTTCGAAGAACTTTACCGGATATCGGAGTTTGGCGAGCTCGTAAATATCCGTAAGAAACTTTACATCATCCTTTAATCCACAGAAGAAAGCTATTTTGGGTCTTTTGTTACGAATCACTTCAATCATAGGGTTAAGAACTTCCTGGTTAGGTGCGATTTGCAGTGAGCGAAGCAGCATTTCGATAGCATCGGCCTTATTGCCCTGGTTAAGAAATACATTGGCGGTTCTGTTAAGCACATCCGCACTTAGCATGCCCATTCTCTCCATATCGTCAAAGAGTTGCGCTGCTTCGTCTGGTTTACCGACGGCGAGATATGCTTCTGCCAGATTCCAAACTATTTCAGCACTGTCGCCCTGCAAGCTCCTTGCCTTGATAAAATGATTGATGGCTTCGTCCGAGCGGTTCAGGCAATGGAGAATTGCCCCTGTGTCGTTCAGGGCCTGTGCGTCCTCGGGCTCTGTGCGGATGTGTTTTTGAATGCACTCAAGAGCTTCCTGATGTCTGCCGGCCTCGGCTAATTCTAAACCTCTTTGATAATAATCCGGGCTCCCAAATGTACTATTTTGCATTTGGGGCGGGTTCCCATTTGCAGTGTTTCGCAAATGGGGTCCCGGTCCATTTGAATTTGTCCCCATTGTCATTTGCTTTACTCCTAAATTCTTAAAAGCCGGTCCTCTGACGGTCATAATCCGGTAAAATTAGTGCAAATTCCGTGCCGTTAACCGAAACGGCTCCCGGCACGTCGGGATTTGCGATTTCGCAGCCCCAAGCGTCAAATTTGTATAAATATCAAACACACAGGACGTTTAAGTGCTGTACTCAACTAAACTAATGCCTTTCTGCGGTCTGTGGCAAATTGCGTAACTTGTTTTGTCCAAGAACCTTGTAAATCGCCTTCAACACTGATTCTTCGCTGATAAGCCGCATACACTCATGATGGCCTTTCGGGCAACTTCTTACATCCCCATCATACCAATGGAAGCATCCGCGACATTCCGCCTCCGCTGCTATTACCGCCCGGCCTAGGCCTGGGTGCATCCGCAGTTCCGGGTAGATAGGCCCGAAAATGCCTACGCAAGGTGTGCCTACCGCCGCTGCCAGATGTGCCAGTCCCGTATCAAGGCTAACCAAAAGGTCGCACCGGCTCAAAACCGTCGCAGCCTCTCTGGGTGAAGTTTGCCCCACAAGGTCGATTCCAAAACCACCCGTATAAGTCCCTGCCGCCCCAAGTTGTATGATAGTAGCGCCCAGGTGCTTTTCCAGCATCGTGCAAAGCTGAGTCCATTTGCTAGCCGCCCATTGCCTCGACGGCCAGCGGACATGCGGGCTGATTGCGATTTTGAGTCTGCCGGAGTCCGGCAAGTGAAATTTATCCAGCATCATCTTGTCCCACTGGTCGGGGTAAAGCCGGGGGATCCTGTCATACAGGGTAACTCCTATCTGCTCAGCTGCTCTGTCAACCAAATGCGAACGGCGATTCTGTTTTGTGGGTTTGACCGAAAGCTCGATTTTTTTTTCGTGGTCATTGCAACGTGGTGGAAACATTGTATTCTCAACGCGTCGGACGCTCGGATGGTTACGGAAAAGCTCCGGATGTGTCACCCGAAGTATAAGCGCCACATCCTCTCCCAATTCCCGTTTAAGAGCTCTAATGGCAGGTTCTATACAGATAACATCACCAATAGCGGCATGACATTCAACAAGAACCTTCCGCTGCGGCAGCTCTCGGTGCAACTTGCGAACAACCAATGAAAAGCTGTGTTCGCTGCCGGCATTGGACTCGTCGATATGAAGGATATCGTAGTCGTTTGTTTCAGAAAGGGCAGCCAAAACAAAATTTGGATTCAGGCTATGCTTGTGAGTCGGATTGGCGGCGGGGGTTTCCACCTTCGGATAAACATTCTTGTGGAGCAGATGAAGCACCAAGTTGCCGCCTGGTCGCAGTACCCTCATCCATTCCGCAAGCACCCCTCCCGTATCCTCAAGGGCCTCAAGACAGCGAGAGCTAAAAAGATAGTCCATCGACTCGTCTTCAAAGGGCAACCGCCGCACTTCGGGGGTTACTCCATTTGCCATATCGGCTATATCAACACCAATGGCGTCTGGCTGTATCTTGTTATCACCACGACCGACGTCAAGGCCTCTGCCCCGGCAATACTGAGCCAGTATACCTCTGGAAAAGTCTGTTTCTTTATTGTAGCGAAATGGCCTTCTTTCGAATTCAAGGAGAAGTTCATTTACTCTTGAAATTACCTGGCTTCGATAGTTTTTTGTCCCAGAGTCATTATTGCATTCTTCAGGAGCGACACTGCTATCCGGGTCAATTGTAATAACCTGTGTTTGTTCACCAATATCCGGGATGTGCCCGCGAGCAGCCGCCGGTCCATCAACAATAAGCGTATCAATGTTCTGCCAGTTTATCTTCCCGACCAACTCACTTCGAATCTCATTCTCGTCTAACCTCACAATATTTCGGCAGACCTTGGGGAAATGTGATGCTCTCACCATAAGCTCCCCAAGCCCTTTAAACCAGCAGATGGTGCTGGACTTCATCAACTCAAACGCGTCCCTGAGGGTACCACCACCGAAAACCTCTACAGGAAATTTGGTCCCGGCAAGCTCATAAATCTCGTCCAGGTTCTTAATATCATACCTGACAGAAAAGAACCCTATCTTTGCCCTGCCGGGCTGAAGCGATATGATGTCCACTGTGTTATTTGTTTCCCCTCTCACTTATACCCTCAATTTCAAAATTGGCATAATATCTTGATTAACCATCATAGCTTTCTTACAAGCCACTCGACCCTATCTGATGTAATCCAACAGCGACATGGACATAAGTTTTGCAGCTATTGACAATGACATTTGATATAGAATCTCACGGCGAGAGAGGTCTATGGCAATCTGGGCAATGTCAGCTTCCTCCAGACGAGTTACTTCATCCTCGGCATTGTACTTTAGGTTTTGGAGACCGTCCTTAAGATTCTCCAGGAAACCAATTTTTGCTCCCACAGCAACAGAGTTTTGTACCAGAAGAGTGCTCAGCTCATCCAACGAATCTATTGAACTATTTCTCAATTCTTGCAATTGAGCTTCAGAGAGCTCTCTTTCATTTCCCAATATGTCCCGGAGGGTAATTAGTGTGTTGAAAATATCATGAGTTCCGGGTATGTGTACCAGTTCAACTCCAGTACCGTTTATTTCCGTGGTGTCAACGTAAAGAACCTCTCCGGTTCGTGAATCCGTTACAGCTTGGTTAGGCTCTCCACCGCCGGGGACGGTTGTCCAACTGGCCCCATCGTCGATAGAGAGTTTATAATTGCTGCCGTCGTGAATTACAGTCAGCCAGGCGTATCCTTGAACGTTCGATGTGCCTGTGCCGGACTTAGCACCGGTATCGCCCAGAAAGATTGGGTCACCGCGTTCGTTCAAATGAAATAAATCATCGCCTATATAAAGAGCCGATGTTTCCACTCCCGGCGCCACTTCTATAACTCGATTCTCAAAACTACCCTGGTAAGTTACACTGGTGATTTTTCCATCAGTGCGTTCTATGGCATAGGGTGCCGAGGCCGTATCGCTTCCCCCGAAGAGGTATCGGTTCATATGTTTGGTATTAACCAGCGAAGCCATCTGGTCCAATATATCGTTAATTCCGTCTGCGGCCCTTTTTCGTCCTTCTTCATCGTAGACGCCGCTGGTAATTTGAGTTAGACGTGTTTTCGCCTCGGTAAGAGCCGGTATCATATCCTCAATAATGATGGAGGAAATCTCCAGCGTACTAATCGTCTCCGAGATGCTGTCCATATAATTTTCCAAAGACCTTTCCTGAGTGTTGAGTCCTAAAATCTGATACGCGGTAGACGGACCGTCAGAGGCTCGATTTATCCGTGAGCCGGTAGAGACTTGTTCCTGCAAACGAGCCATCTCCTTGGAGTGCAGATACAAAGCAAGGCTGACATTATTGTAAATACTGCTCAGTGTTCCGCTCATTTTCGCACCTCATGGTTCATAGCTCGATTCACGAGCGATGCCCGGCATTTACACCATTTCGATAAGAGTTGACATTGACGATTGAACAGTGCTCAAGTATTTGGCCATTGCTTGAAACATTTGTTGGAAGATTAACATTTTGGCAGCTTCATCGTTGATGTTGACGCCGCTTATCTCGCTTTGCTGATTGGTAAGGTTTTGGACCATAATATTGGCACTGTCTTCGCGTGCTTGCATAACAAAGACGCTTTGGCCGATATTTGTAACCAATTGACGATAAAACTCTCCGGGCGTCATCGCACCTAAACCGCTTACGGTCTGGTCCCTCAAGGCTGCCATTCGCATAACATTGGTATTGTCGGTCATATCTGCCCCTAATGCCGTCGCTATCCGCCCAGGCGTATCAGCTATGTCTGAACAAACGGCTATATTCGTAGCACTGCTGCCGGAAAGAAAGGTGTTGATTCCAACCGCAGCCAAGACTCCCGAAGTGTCAGTGGTAGCAAAAGAATCGACTTCGAACCAGTCATTGTTATTCAAATCGCCGGTGCTGAGGGATACTTTGATTCCATCATCTATATCGAGTTTATCACCAGCTGCATAACCGGCACCGACATTGAGAGTGGTAACCACTTCACTGGCACCATTTTTCACTTCAATTTGCAAGGTACCGTTACCGACCGAGCCGGTACCTATCACCGTGAACGTAAAAGTTTGGTTTTCCGTGCCTGTGTAAATGCCCGACACGGATATAGTTGGTGGTGACGCTCCGGTCAGATTGCTGTCGGTAGGCTCAGGGAGGACACATGGAAGGAAATCAAATTCATAATCTGTCTCAGCCTGGATGTGCAGCTTTGAAGAAACTACCGAAGCAGTTAGGCCGTCAATGGCTGCAATCTTCGCTGCTACGGTGGTTAATGAGTCGGTCGCTACGTCAATATCAATTTTGTGTCGTGTTATTTCTCCGGTATTGGTATTGGTGACTCTTATATATATTTCACCGTCGGTTACAGGAGGGTCGAAATCGGCTAAATTTTCACTCGTCATAGACCAGCCGGTCAGTTCGGAAAACGAGCCGTCTGAGCCCACTCCCTGAACATGGTATTGATTTATCTGTTGTATTATTGCACTTGCCAAACCATTCAGGTCGCTGTGGACCTCGGAGACAAGCTCGTTTTTCAACGACAGCAATGCTCCGAGCTTACCGCCTTGCACATTCGTGTCATAATTGAGCGTTCCGGCGACGGCAATGCCCAGCTTGCCGTTTTCATCCAAACCCACCTCCAGTTCAGTAACAGAGTTACCTGCTACCACAGGTATTCCCCCAATGCTGACATCAACAACACCGAAGTCACGGGCTTGGGTTTCCACACCAACCAACTCAGACAGTTCTGTTATGTACTGGTCCCTCTGGTCACACAAATTATGAGCCTGTCCGCCGCTGACTTCTATCGTTTTTATTTTGTCATTAAGTTCGGCAATCTGATTTGTCAGCGTGTTAACATATCCGATGGTGTTTTCAGCCTCTAATATAATCTGGGTTTCCAATGAGCCCAGCGATTCTCCTAACGTTCTGAGCTGAGCGCACATAGTCTCAGCAGCGGTTAGAGTCTGCCTTTGCCAAACAATCTCCCCCGGATGGGCACTAAGGTCCTGCAGTGAGTTGAAAAATCCATCTATTACTGTGCTCAAGCTGTTGCCGGCTGAAAACTCTCCAAAGGCGATTTCAATGGTGCGCATCGTGTCAAGTTCCCGCGAAACCTGTGCTAATAACGACTGCTGTCGAAGAATCTCCTTTTCTAAAAAACTGTCGATGTTTCTGGTAATGCTGGTGAAATCGACACCACCTCCCAGCAGAATCTCGCCTATCTGCTCTGCGTACGCGGGTGTCAGATTCACTTCCTGACGATGGTAGCCGTCAGTAGCTGCGTTGGCAATATTATTGCCGATTATGGCGAGGGCATT